>DATKCK010000100.1:0-30491 GCA_035513215.1 Gammaproteobacteria bacterium
GGCGCAGGCGCGCCGAACCTGAAAGGGGTCTGACCCCATTACTGGCCGCACTACCGGCCGGCGATGAGGGCGGCGCGCTGCGATAGCAGGTAGGCGCGGATCGCGGCCGTGTCGGCTTCGGTGAAGAAGTCGAAGATCGGCATGCCGAGCTGCTGATAGGCGCCGCCGCGGACGATCGAGTCGAGCGCGTCGTAGGTTGCGGCCGTCGAGTAGCGCAGGTCGGCGATCTGGCCGCCGCTGACAGCGCCGAGGCCGTGACAGGTGTAACAGCGCTTGCCGTAGAGCGCAGCGCCGCGCGCGATTGCCTCGTCGCTCGCCTCGAACACGATCTCGGTCAGCTCGGGCCGCGCGATGCCGCGAACGGGCTCGAAATCCGGATCGGCGTCGAGTGCGAACGTGTAGAGACGGCCTTCGGCCTTGTACTGGTCGGACGGGTACGTCCCGAAAAGGCCCGCCGTGCTGCCCCAGCCGACCAGGACCGAGACATATTGCACGCCGTCGATCTCGTAGGTAACGGGCGGTGCGAGTATGCCGTTGCCGAGATCGACCTCCCAGAGGTTTTCGCCGTCATCGGCAGCGAAGGCCGCAAATCGACCGTCGCCGCGGCCCTGGAAAACGAGATTTCCGGCCGTCGTCAGCGTGCCGCCGCCGGGCGCGGCGCCATGGTCGACGAGCCAGCGGGCCTCCTCGGCGATTGGATCCCAGGCGAGCAGCGCATGGGCGCCGGGCAATGGCGTCCCGGTTCCCGGTTCGTAAGCGGAGGCCAAACGGACTTCGGCTTCGGGCGCCGGCGGGATCGCGACGCCGAGATTCTCGCGCGAGGTCGGGACGAAGTCCCGATCGTTGCTGTATACGAACGTGCTTTGCTGTGCCGGTATATAGACGAGCCCCGTCGCGGGATTGAACGACATCGGGTGCCAGTTATGGCCGCCGCCTGGCCCCGGGGCGATGTCGGTCAGCGCGTCGCCGTAGCGCGCCTGCATCGTCTCGATCGGCCGTCCCGTGGATTTATCGACGCCCTTGGCCCAGGTGATTCCGATGAAAGGCTCCGCCGAGACGAGCTCGCCGGTCATGCGGTCGAGCACATAGAAGAATCCGTTCTTCGGCGCCTGCATGATGACCTCGCGCTCCCGGCCCTCGATGACGAGGTCGGCCAGCATCAAAGGCTGCACGGCCGTGTAGTCCCAGTGGTCGCCCGGCGTCGTCTGGTAGTGCCAGACGAGGTCGCCGTTGTCGACATCGAGCGCGACGATCGAGGACAGATACAGGTTGTCCCCGCCGCCCGGGCTTCGGATGTTCCGGTTCCACGGTGTGCCGTTGCCGGTGCCGATATAAACGAGACGCGCATTGGGGTCGTAGACGATCGAGTCCCATACCGTCCCGCCGCCGCCGAGGGCCCACCACTCGCCGGTCCAGGTCTCGGCGGCGCGCGCCATGGCCTCGGACTCGAACCCCTGGGCAGGGTTGCCGGGCACGGTATAAAAGCGCCAGGCGAGCTCGCCGGTTGCGGCATCGTAGGCCGACACGTAACCGCGCACGCCGTACTCGGCGCCGCCGTTGCCGATGATCACCTTGCCGTCGGCGATGCGCGGCGCGCCGGTGATCGTATAGGGCAGATCGCGCGGCGTCGTTTGCACCTGCCAGACGGGCGTGCCCGTTGCCGCGTCGAGCGCGACGAGGCGCCCGTCGACGACGCCGACATAGATGTTGCCATCGTAGATCGCCACGCCGCGATTGACGACGTCGCAGCAGGCCCGGGCGCCGCGAATCCGGTCGGCCTCGGCATCCCAGCGCCACAGCTCCCGGCCCGTCACGGCATCGACTGCGAAGACGTTGCTCCAGCTCGTCGTCGCGTAGAGGACGCCGTCGTGAACGAGCGGCGTGGCCTCGAGGCCGCGCAGCGAACCCGTGTCATAGTGCCAGACGACGCTGAGGCGGCCGACCGTCTCGGCATCGATCTGATCGAGCGGGCTGAAGCGCGTCTCGGCGTAGTCGCGGCCATACGTCAGCCAGGCATCGTTGCGCTCGCCGGCCGCGATCAGCGCGGAATCGTCGACCCCGGTGCCGGTGTCGGTCGCCGCCGCGTCATCGACGATCGGCGCCGGCGTGTCCGGGCCCGGGTCGGGGGGCTCGGCGTCCGGGTCGCAGCCGGCTGCGAGTGAGAGGACTGCCGCCAGGGCGGCTTCCGGGAACCGAAATCTCATTCTTACTTCCCCCGAAGCTCGAAGCTTTCCTTGGGATCCAGTATAAACGGGCATGATGCGGCTGATCGAGCGGCCGCCGTCGTTTATGATCTCAAGGACAAAGAGCGTGCAATCCCCGGGAGCCAGAGCAATGAGCGCAGCACTCGAAGCGAAGACCGAACTTTCGATCAAGTCACCCGACGCCTTTTTCATCGGCGGTAGTTGGGCGCGGCCGGCCGCCAACGACAAGCTCAACGTGATCTCACCGGTCACGGAAGAGACGGTCATGACGTTCGCCGCGGCAACGCCGGCGGACGTGGATGCCGCGGTCGCGGCCGCGCGCAAGGCGTTCGACAGCGGACCCTGGCCGAGGCTGAGCGCCACCGAGCGCTCCGACATGCTGCTCAGGGTCGCACGGGAGCTCGAAGCGCGGCTGCCCGAGCTCGCGCAGGCGTGGACGACGCAGGTCGGCGCGCCGATCAGCTTCACGCGCTATGCATCGGGGCAGGCGCCGGGTCTCTTCGAGTACTACGCCAAGCTGATTCGCGAGGCGACGCTCGTCGACGAGCGTACGCGCGACGACGGCAGGATCGCGCGCGTCGTCAGGGAACCGGTCGGCGTCGTTGCGGCCATCACGCCGTGGAACGCGCCGATGGTCCTGCTTTGCTACAAGGTCGCCGCCGGGCTTGCGGCGGGCTGCACGTTCGTGTCCAAGCCCGCTCCCGAGACGCCGATCGATGCCTACATCCTCGCCGAGTGCATCGAGGCCGCGGGGCTTCCGCCGGGCGTCTTCAACGTCATTCCGGCCGGCCGCGAGACGGGCGATTACCTGATCCGGCATCCCGGGATCGACAAGATCGCGTTCACCGGCTCGACCGCCGCGGGCCGGCACATCGCGGCCGTCGCCGCCGAGCGTCTGACGCGCACGAGCTTCGAGCTTGGCGGCAAGTCGGCCGCGGTGATACTCGAGGATGCTCCGGTGGAGCAGGTTCTGCCGAGCCTCGTGCCGTTTTCCATGCCGATCACGGGTCAGGTGTGCTTCTCGCTGACTCGCGTGCTGACGCCTGAGTCGCGCACGCAGGAAATTCTCGACGCCTACGTCGGAGCCGTCCAAAAGGTCAAAGTCGGAGATCCGCAGAGCGCGGAGACGCAGATGGGGCCGCTGACCATGGCGCGGCAACTCGAGCGTGTGCAGGGGTACATCTCCAAGGGCAAGGACGAAGGCGCAAGGCTCGTTCTCGGCGGCGGGCGTCCGAAGGGCCTCGATCGGGGCTACTTCGTTGAGCCGACCGTTTTCGCCGACGTCGACACCAAGATGACGATCGCTCAGGAAGAGATTTTCGGCCCCGTCGTATCGTTCATTTCCTACAAGGATCTCGACGACGCTGCGGAGAAAGCGAACGATACGATTTACGGTCTGCACGGCGCCGTCTATTCGGCCGATCCCGAGGCCGGTTACGCGATGGCTAGGCGCATGCGATCGGGCAGCATCACGGTCAACGGCATGATCGTCGATCCGAAGATGCCGTTCGGCGGATTCAAGCAATCGGGCATCGGGCGCGAGGGCGGCATCGAGGGTCTCGACAACTACTTCGAGATCAAGACGATCTACTTCGCCTAGAGAAGCCGCCGAGGGCACGGATGCGGAGAATGCAAATAGCGGCGAGGGCCGTGGCCTGCGTTGCGATCGCCGCGGCGAGCGGCGCGCTGCCGCTGTCCGCGGCCGCCCAGATCGATCTCTTCGAGTCGCTCTTCTCCGATCTGCCGCGCGAGCCGGCGGCGCTCGCCGACACGATCATCGAAGACGTCGTCGAGATCCGCGGGCTCGAGTTTCAGCGCGGGATCGCCGTCAGCAACCAGACGCAGGCCGAGTTCGAGCAGTATCTGGCAGCCGAGATGGGTCGCGCGCTGCCGCCCGAGCGGGCCGATGTGTTCGGGCGTGTCGTCAACAGGCTCGGCCTCTTCAAGGGGCCGATCATCGAGGATGCGGCCGAGATGATGATCATGTTGGCAACGAGCCAGGCGGCCGCATACTACGACCCGGACCAGAGCGCCTTCTTCGTGCTGCTCGGCGACGTCCCGATGGAGATGCTCGCTCCGATTTATGCTCACGAGCTCTATCACGGGTTACAGGATCAGTACTGGGATCTCGATGCCTATTTGCTCGACGGTCTCGAGGACGGTCTCAACGACGACGAGCTGCTCGCCCGCCAGGCCGTCGTCGAGGGTGAAGCCACCTACGTCATGACGCTCTGGATGATGCGCGAGCTGACCGGTGAGATTCCGAGGGGCTTTGCGCTCGATCTGGCCGTGCAGATGCAGGCGCAGCTCGATTCGGCGGCACTGCGCCAGCTCGCCGTGAGCGGGGCGGTTCCCGGCACGGGCAACGAGAATATCGACGCGTCGATCGCGGCGATGGACGAGATTCCTCAGTTCATGATGGAAACGCTGATTGGCGTCTATCTGAAAGGCATGGGCTTCGTGCATCAGGTCGTCAAGCAGGGGTGGGACCGCGGCGAGACGCTTTACACGGATCCGCCGCGATCGACGGAGCAGATCCTGCATCCGGAAAAATGGCTGCTCGAGCGCGATGATCCCGTGGCCATCGAGATGCCCGACCCCGACCGGTCCGAGGCGCTCGAAGGCTGGACGCTGCTCGATTCGAACGTTCTGGGGGAATTTCAGCTCCGAATCGTATTCAACGAGTTCGAGATGTCGGATCGGTCGACGGCCGCGGCAGCAGGCTGGGACGGGGACCGGTTTGCCGTCCTCGAGCGCGGCGACGATCTGCTGCTGTTGCTGTATACGGCCTGGGACAGCGAAGCCGAGGCCGAGGAATTCGCGAGCGCCTACGAGGAATTACTGACGAGAAAGTATCCGGACGGCAGCGAGACTACGGCCGTCTCCGTTCGAGGCGCGGACGTCCTGATCGTCGAGGGTGGCGAGCCCGGCGAGACTGCGGGCTTCATGCGTTATCTCGCGAGCGCGACCCGGAGCGACTGAGCGACGCCTCGATATCGCCTGCCTTCCCGGCTAGAATCGAAGGCGGTTCGGGGGAGTATAGAGTGATGAATCCTGGCTCGTTCAGCCGTCGAGAGTTCGTGCGCGGATCGAGCGCCGCGCTGGCGGCCGGTGTTTCGGGCGCCGCGCTGATCGGCTGTGGTGGCGAAACGGCGAGCACGGGCCGGATAGCGGTGGATTTTCTCGCGATCCTCGATCCCCAAGGGCTGACCTTTGCGCCGGAGCTGCTCGGGATCGCCGGCGGCTATTTCGCCGATCAGGGTCTCGATGTCACGCTCCAGCGAACCCGCGGATCGGCTCCGGCGATCCAGCAGGTCCTGGCCGGCGGCGCGCCGCTGACGCGCATCGAGCAGATCGAAGGCGTCATTCACATCGCGAATCGAGGCGTTCCGATCAGGAACGTCGCAACGGTCATCAAGGAATCCGCGATTCGCTTCGTCTCGAGCTCGAGCACGCCGATACGCGAGCCCGCGGATTTTGTCGGCAAGCTCGCGGGAATTCCGTCCGAGGGCGGCTCGACGGACAGGACGCTCGATCTGGTCCTGTCTACGGCAGGCATCGATCCGGCATCGATCGAACGGCAGGTCGTCGGCACGGCCGCGGGCATCTTCGACCTCATTGAGCGCGGACAGATTCATTGCTACGCCGTCAGTATCGACGTGGCTAACATTCTTCGAAGGCAACGCGACAACGTCGTCGTATTCAATCCCGGCGAATTCCTCGTGTCCGGGGCGCAGTTTTACATGGTTTCAGAGGAAGGACTGACCGAGCAGCGTGATACGGTGCGTCGCTACCTCGAGGCGGTTCGTGCCGCGATCGAGTTCATGGTCGACGATGACGGATTCGACAGGACGATCGAGATCCTGCGCACACAGTATTCGTTCGCGACGCTCGAAGATACGGAAATCGCGAGAGCGAGCCTGACCGAATACGTCGGCATCTGGACCGCCGAGGGGCGCGACGCGATCATGCGAACGGTGCCCGAGAGCTGGCAGCGCGGCTACGACGAGCTGGTTCAGTCGGGGCTAGCCGAAGGCGGGCACGATCCCTCTGTCTGGTTTACCAACGAGCTAGTCCCGGCGCGATGAAGCGGCGAGTCTCTGCAGCCGCCGGGGCCCGAGTCGCCTCCCGGCCGGACAGCTAGAGCAGTGCGATGGCGACGGCCGAGCTCGAGCTGATCGATGTCGAAAAGACGTATCAGAGCCGGAAGAGCTCGACGCTGGCGTTGACGGGAATCGATCTCGTCGTCGAGCCTCAGGAGTTCGTTTCGATCATCGGACAGTCCGGTTGCGGCAAGACGACGCTGCTTCGGATTCTCGGGGGCCTGATCAAGCCGACCGGCGGCGAGGTCAAGGCGGAAGGCCGCTCGCTCTGGCGCGGAGAATCGCGGGACAAGGATACGGTCAGCAGGCTGGGGCTCGTGTTCCAGGAAGCGAATCTCTTTCCGTGGTATACGGTCGAGCAGAACATCGCCTTGCCCCTGAAGCTCAGGGGAGTCGGAAGGGCAAAGCGCTACGAGCGGGCACACGAGCTTTGCCAGCTCGTCGGTCTCACGGGGTTCGAGAAGAGCTATCCTCGGGAGCTCTCCGGCGGCATGCGTCAGCGAACGGCCATCGCGCGCGCCCTGAGCTACCGGCCGGGTATCCTGCTGATGGACGAACCTTTCGGCGCGCTCGACGCGCTGACGCGCGATAAGATGAATCTAGAGTTGCAACGGATCGCCGAGGCGACGAAGGCCACGGTCGTGCTCGTGACGCACTCGATCAACGAAGCGGTCTTTCTCGCGGACAGGGTCGTTCTGCTGACGCCGCGGCCGGGACGCATCCGCTCGATCACGGACGTTCCGTTTCCACGGCCGCGCCAGGTTGACCTTCAGACGTGGCCGGAGTTTCAGAACATCGCGCGCGAGCTCAGGCATCAACTCGACGAGAAAGCCGATGGATAGAGAGAAGTTTCTGAAACTCTTGCCGTGGATCAGCACGC
The DNA here is from genome assembly GCA_035513215.1 of Gammaproteobacteria bacterium. Classification (GTDB taxonomy): domain Bacteria; phylum Pseudomonadota; class Gammaproteobacteria; order Steroidobacterales; family Rariloculaceae; genus DATCZB01. The sequence goes on from DATKCK010000100.1 coordinate 7,188, forward strand.
CGCTGTTGCTGCTCGCCATCTTCGCGATCTGGAAGCTTTATACGACGGTCTCCGGTATCTCCGAGTTCGTGATACCGACGCCCGAGGCGGCCTGGGCGAGCCTCGTCGATCTCGTGCTCGAGCGCGAAACCTGGACCGTGCATGTCTGGATCACGCTGTTCGAGACGCTCGTCGGCTTCGCCATCGCCGTCGTCACTGGCGTTGCGGTCGGTGCCGTGCTCGGCCGCATCTACTGGCTCGAGCTCGCGCTCAGGCCGATCATCGTGGCGCTTCAGGTGATCCCGAAGGTCGCGCTGATCCCGATATTCGTTATCCTGTTCGGCTTCGGTGTCACGTCCAAGGTCATTATCGCGGCGATCCTCGCGTTCTTCCCGATTATGCTCAACGTCATGCTTGGCGTTCGTTCCGTCGATCCGGGACACCGGGAGGTCATGCGGAGCCTCGATGCGGGCCGCTGGCAGACGTTCCGGCATCTCGATTTTCACAGCATCCTGCCGTATCTCTTCGCCGGTATGGAGGTCGGGATCGTGTTCGCCCTGATCGGCGCGATCGTCGGCGAGTACCTCGGCGCGAACGAAGGCCTCGGTAATCTCGTCGTCGTCAGCCTGAACGACCTCGACGCGCCGCAGCTCTTTGCGGTCATCATCCTGCTTGCGGCGCTCGGGTCCGTGCTCTATTTCGCGGTCAGCGGGGTCAAGCGGCTGATGATTCCCTGGCACGAGTCGGTTATCCGGGAGTAGTATTGATTCCGGCGGATTGCCGATTGACTCCGGGGGGATGTCTGACGGAGGCGACCAACAACAATAATCGCCGGATGCGCCGCGGCCTGATTCGGCTACTCGGTCTCTTTCTTCTCATCGGGGCGCTGCTCGCGATCTGGCGATACTCGCCGTTGGACGAGTGGACGCTGCCAAGCCAGATCGGCATTTGGCTCGATCGATTGCGCGCGAGCGAGTGGGCCGGCCCGCTCGTCGTCGCCGGATTCGTGCTCGGCAGCTTCGTCGTCTTTCCGGTGACGGCGATGATCGCGGCGACGGGCATCGCGCTCGGACCGACCGACGGTCTGATCTGGGCTTCGGTCGGATCGCTGATCGGCGCGACGATCAACTACGGACTCGCCCGCATGATCCCCGAAGCGACGATCCAGCGCTGGGTCGGGCCGTGGGTGGGCAGGATGGCGCAACGCCTCAAGCGCGGCGGCATCGTTGCCGTCATGGTGGCGCGCAACCTGCCTTTCGCGCCGTACACGCTGGTCAACGTCGTGGCCGGCGGGGCGCGAATTCCGTTTCAGGACTACCTGATCGGCACGATCCTCGGCATGGGCCCGATCATCGCCGCCCTGACGATTCTCGGCGACCGGCTGCGCGGCGCCTGGGAGGACCCGACCCTGACGAACATCGCGTTGCTCCTGCTCGCGATTCTGTTGTGGTTCGTCCTGGCGCTCGGCTTGCAGATGCTCAGCAATCGTCTGGCGGCAGCGAAGTACTCGTCGCGATGGCGGTGACCGCGTCGAGCTACGACGCGATCGTGGTCGGGTCGGGGATCTCGGGCGGCTGGGCCGCCAAGGAGCTCAGCGAAAGAGGTCTCACGGTCCTGCTGCTCGAGCGCGGGAAGAATGTCGAGCACGTCAGGGACTACGTCAACGCGACCAAGGCCCCCTGGCAATATCCCCACCGCGGCGGCCGCACCGTCGCCATGGAAGAAGCCTATCCCGTGCTCCGGCGCGACTACCCGCTGAACGAGAAGAACCTCGACTGGTGGGCATCGGACCAGGACTCGCCTTACACGGAGATCCGAAGATTCGACTGGTTCCGCGGCTATCAGGTTGGCGGCCGCTCACTCCTGTGGGGGCGCCAGAGCTATCGGTGGAGCGATCTCGACTTCGAGGCCAACGCCCGCGACGGCATCGCGGTCGACTGGCCGATTCGATACGCCGACATCGCGCCATGGTACGACCACGTCGAGCGGTTCGCGGGGATCTCAGGCTCGCATGAGGGTCTCGAGCAGCTGCCGGACGGGCAGTTTCAGCCGGCGATTGCGCTCAATTGCGGCGAAGAGCTGATTGCTCAACGGCTGCGAGGCGCGTTCGATGGCACAAGACGCGTCATTTCCGCGCGTGTCGCGAACCTGACCGAGCCTTTGCCGGGCAGGGCGCCGTGCCAGTACCGCAATGCCTGCTGGCTCGGCTGCCCTTACGGCGCCTATTTCAGCACGCAGTCGTCGACGCTGCCCGCCGCGATGGCCACCGGCCGAACGACGCTCGCGCCGTTCTCGATCGTGACCGAGATCGGCTACGACCGGGACTCCAGGCGGGCGACCGGCGTCCGCGTGCTCGATGCCGTCACCGGGCAATCGACCGAGTACTCGGCGCGGATCGTTTTCCTTTGCGCCTCGGCATTGAACTCGACCTGGCTCCTGATGCAGTCCGCCCGCGACGTCTGGCCCGGCGGTCTCGGCTCGAGCTCGGGCGAGCTCGGGCACAATCTGATGGATCATCATTTCAGGGTCGGCGCCGACGGCGACGTCGAGGAGCCGGGACTCGACGGGCACTACTACTACGGCCAGCGACCGTGCGGCTTCTATATCCCGCGTTATCGCAACGTGGCAGGCGACCGGCGCGATTATCTGCGCGGCTTCGGCTATCAGGGCAGCGCGAGCCGCGAGGGCTGGCAGCGGGCCGTCCGCGAGCTCGGCATCGGCGGGGCTTTCAAGGATGCGATGGCCGAGCCCGGCAGGTGGCGCATCGGCGCGACGGCCTTCGGCGAGATGCTGCCGGTTCATTCGAACCGCATCGGCATCGACGCGACCCGTACCGACAAGTGGGGCCTGCCCGTGCTCGCGATCGATTGCGGGATCGGCGAGAACGAGCACGCGATGCGCCACGACATGATGAACGACATGGCCGAGACGCTCGAAGCCGTCGGCATAAGAAACGTTCGCACCTTCGAGACGGATTATGCGCCCGGCATGGGTATTCACGAGATGGGCACGGCGCGCATGGGATCGGATCCGAGAACGTCGGTGCTGAACCGCTGGAATCAGGTCTGGGACGCGCCGAACGTCTTCGTGACGGACGGCGCCTGCATGACGTCCTCAGCCTGCCAGAACCCGTCGCTGACCTACATGGCGCTGACGGCGCGCGCGGCCGACCAGGCCGTCGCCGAGCTCAATCGCAGAAACCTCTGATCGACGATGGCATCCGAAACGACTCGAACCGCGTTGTCGCCCGAGCTCATGAGCCGCCGCGAGGCGCTCATCAGAATCAGCGCGCTGTTGGGCGGCACGATGGTCGGCAGCGCCGCGCTGCTGTCGGGCTGCGCGACACGCGATGCGAGGCTCGCGAGCGAGCTCTTCTCGCCGGCCGATATCGCCTGGCTCGACGAGATCGCCGACACGATCCTGCCGCCGACCGAAACGCCCGGCGCCAAGGCCGCCGAGGTCGGCGCGTTCATCTCGGTCATGGTTGCCGACACCTACACGGCGGAAGAGCAGGCGACTTTCCTCGCGGGGCTTGCGACGCTCGACGACGAGTGCCGGGCCGATCACGGCGTCTCGTTCATGGCCGCGTCGCCGGCCGAGCGCACAGCCTTGCTCGAGCGGCTCGATCGCGAGCAATACGACTATATGCAAAGCCGCGCAGACGATGATCCCGTGCTTTATTTCCGCATGCTCAAGGAGCTTGCGCTTCTGGGCTACTTCACGTCCGAGATCGGCTACCGGCAGGCGATGCGCTACGTCGAGGCGCCGGGCCGATTCGACCCGTGCCTTCCGTATACGGTCGGCGAGCGCGCCTGGGCGCCGCACGCCTGAGCGAAGCCGAACCATGCGCATTCTCGTTGCACTGGCAATCGCTCTCGCGTCCGAAACCTGCCTTGCGCAGAACGAGCCGGAATCCGAGCAATGGATCGCGCTGTTCAACGGCCGCAACCTCGATGGCTGGACGCCGAAAATCCGCCAATACGCGCCTGGCGAGAATTTCGGCGACACGTTTCGCGTCGTCGACGGCCTGCTGACCGTCGCCTACGATCGATACGAGCGCTTCGATGGCCGTTTTGGCCACCTCTTCTACGAGCGTCCGTTCTCTCATTATCGTCTGCGGCTCGAGTACCGCTTCATCGGCGAGCAGGCCGAGGGCGGGCCCGATTGGGCGATCCGAAACTCGGGCGCCATGCTGCACTCGCAACCGCCCGAGACGATGCCCCAAGCGCAGGATTTTCCTGTTTCGGTGGAGGTTCAGCTTCTCGGAGGCTTGGGCGATGGCAACGAGCGATCGACCGGCAATCTCTGCACGCCGGGCACTAACGTGGTCTACGAGGGCGAGTTCACGACGTCGCATTGCATCGACTCGAGCTCGCCGACCTTCGACGGCGATCAGTGGGTCACGGCCGAGATACTCGTGCTCGGCGACGAGCGCTTCGTGCACCGCATCAACGGCGAGGTCGTCATCGAATACGCGAACGTGACGACGGGAGGCGGTGCCGTCTCGGGACACCGGCCCGAGATGCAGCGCGAGGGTGAGCCGCTCGGCGAGGGCTACATCTCGCTTCAGAGCGAAAGTCACCCGATCCAGTTTCGCCGCGTCGAGCTCCTCGATCTCAAAGGTTGCATGGATCGCGCGGCGCCGGCTTTCAGACCGTGGTTCGTCGCGCCCGATCCGGCCGGCTGCTGAGCGATTGGCCTTGACTTTTCAAAAGGGGGCGCTCCAGAGCAGGCCGGCGACGGCGGCGCCTACGAACGGCACGAGCACGGCAATCGCCTGCGTCCCGAGCACGATATCGCCGCCGAGGCCGAAGTAGGCGAGCAGGGCCAGGCCCGCGCAGACGAGCAGGACGCCCGCGACCTGCCGCCAGGCGGCGGCTGCGACTGGCGGCGCGGGCAGGCGCTCGAAGCGCGCGACGAGCGGCATCATCGCAGCGAGCGTGACGACATAGACGGCGAGCCAGACGGGCCGCGCGAGCCACCACGACGCCGTGCCGGGCTCGAAGGTCAGGCCGACGTTACCGAGCGCGACGGCAAGCCCGATCATCAGCGTCATCGCCGTCGAGTGCCAGAGGTAGATCGTCATGATCATCCCGTTCAGCAGCACGGCACCTGTCCATGGCATTGGGCGCTCGAGCCAGCGCCGCAGCGGGCCTTCGGCCGAGAGCACGAGCCCGGCCTGCGCCATGCCGAGCGCGAGCAGCGGCAGCTTCGGCGGCAGCGTGTTGCTGATCGCGGCATCGGGGACGCTGATCATCGCGATCGGATACGGACCAAAGACCGTCAGGCCGATCAGCAGGCCGAGCCCGAAGCAGCCGAAACCGAGCCGGGCGACGGGAGACGGCAGCCGGTTGTCGCGCCAGGCGTAGCCGAGCTGATGCACGGCGACCCAGACAAAGACATAGTTGAGCCAGCCGAGGCCCTCGAACCCGGCAAAGAAAAGCGCGTCGTCCGCTACCGCGAGCGCGACCGGCACGAGAAACGAAGCGAAGCCGAAGCGCTGCCAGGCGGCGTGCGTCAGGGGCACGAGCAGGACGATCAGCGCGTAGATCGCGAGGAACCACATCGGTATCAGAGCAATTTTCGAGCCCTGCTGCACGAATTCGCTGCTCATGCCGAGACTTCGCCCGGCCCAGGCCAACAGAGTCCAGACGGCGATCAACGGAAGAACCGGCAGGATCAGGCGGCGCAACCGCGAGTCGAGCCAGACCGCAAAGCTCCCCCCGTCCCGTTGCACGGCCCGCCACGAGACGGCATTCGCGTAGCCTCCGACGAGGAAGAACACGGGCATGACCTGAAAGCCCCAGGACAACCATCGCGTGTAGTCCGCGAGGTCGAGCATGTTGCCGAGCACGAGCTCGCCGTTGACGACGTACGGCGCCGCGAGCAGCCAGTGGCCGGATATGACGGCGAGGATCGATGCGGCACGCAGAAAATCGACGAGCCGGTTCCTCGATTCGGGCGTTTGGGCGGCGATGTTTGCTGCGCGTGACCACAGGCTCATGGCTCGAACATCCTCCATTCGGGACGGTAGGCGAGTCCGATGTTGACGATGCGTTTGATCAGGTGCTCGTAATCGAGACCCGCGACGGCGGCCGACTCCGCGAAATCCTCGCCATAGGTCAGATCGGGATTGGCGTTCGCCTCGAGCAGGAAAACCTTGCCGTCGTCGCGCATTCTTAGATCCATGCGCGCGTAGCCGCTCATGTGCAGCCCGCGAAAGATCCGCTTGGCGAGATGACCGAGCTGCCGGCGCTGCTCGGCGCTGAGATCCAGCGCTTCGTGCGACGCGATGCCGTGCCGCTTCTGGTACTCCCGGTTCCATTTGGCGGCGCGCGTCGCGATGCGCGCCTGGACGCGGGTCAGCGAGCCGAAGTCCATCTCCCACACTGGGAACGTCGTCAGGCGCGAATTGCCGAGCACGCCGACGTAGAGCTCGCGTCCGTCGATGTACTCCTCGACGAGCGCGTCCGTTTGCACGTGCTCGTGAATGAACTCGACGCGGTCCCGCAGGGCCTGCATGCTGTCGACGACCGAGGCCTGCGATATCCCGAGCGAGGCATCTTCCGTTGCCGACTTGACGAACAGCGGGAACCTGAGTCGTTTCGGCTCGGCAAAGTGCCTGCCGAAAGGGAAGAGGCGAAACGCGGGGGTCGCGATTCGATGCCCGGCGAGCACCTGCTTGGTCAGCACCTTGTCGCGCGAGATCATCATTCCGCGGGGATTGCAGCCGGTATAGGGCTGGCGCTTGAGCTCGAGATAGGCGACCAGGTAGTGATCGTACGAGTCGATGCCGGAGAACTCGTCGAGCAGGTTGAAGACGATGTGCGGCTTGAAATCGCGAATCGACGTCCGAAGCTCCTTCAGCCTGTCACCGATACCGACGACGCGGGCGTCGTGCCCGAGGTCGACGAGCGCGGTCAACACGTTGTGCTCGGTCCTGAACTTGTCGATCTCGTTCTCGCTGAGGCCGGTGATGTCACCGGGCGGGACCAGCGTCTCGTGGACCATCAGGAGGACGCGGTAGCGCCTCATATGAGGTAACGCTCGCGATTGCGGTGCATGAGATCGTTCATGACGCGCTCGTGGAGCCGGACCGCCGTCGACACGGCCTCGCGCCGCCCGCCGCGCAGCACGAGATCGAGCTCGCGCGCGCGTCGCCGCAAGGTGCTCGCGACATGAGAGAAGAGATAGTTGCCCGTGCCCGTTCTGCCGACGATGCGTCTTTTGAGCTGCGATTCGGACTCGGCAAGGAAAGCGCTGGCCGGCAGGGCACGGGGCCGGGCGGCACGATGGATGAAGGCGCGCTGGAGCCAGGCGTCGTAGCGGCGCTCGCTCGCATCGGTGTACGACTGGTGACGGTAGTGCTCACGCAACGTCCGTCGATTGTCCGAAAGGCCCCAGACGACGGAACGATCGGTGTTGCGCGGTCGACGGCCCGCGACCTCGGCCATCAGGGAATCGACGTACTCGAGCTTCTCGAGCGCCGGCCAGCCTGCGTAGTCGCGCCGCCAGCGAGCCTTCGGCTGGAGCCAAACGGCAAAAGTCTCTGCGAAATCCTCGGTGGGATGACTCTGTGCGTACCAGTGACCGAGATGCAGGACGAAGCGGCGGCTCGCGGGGCGGGCGGAATAGTCTTGCGGATACGGTTTCGATGCGCGGCCGAATACCGTGCGCCAGTCGGCCCGGCGCCGGAGCCCGTAGGCCGTGTCGAGCGCATGCCCGGCCTCGTGTCGCAGAATGCGGCGGCGCCAGCGGCGGCTGCCGCCCTCGGCTTCGCCGCGCATCTTTCGCTCGAGCTGCGCCAGGCGCGGATGGACGGCGAAGAACGGCACGGCGATGCCCGGAATGCCGTCCGGCGAAAACCAGTCGGTCGAGAGCCAGACGTGCGGCCTGAATCGAATGCCGCGCCTTTCGAGCGTCGCGTACAGATGATCGATATCGGGCGCGAGCGCGCTGTTGCTCGCCTTGAGCCCGAGGTCGCGGAAACGCCACTCGAGCAGCTCGGCGTCGGAAAGTCCGGACCAGCGCTCGATTCGGCTCTTATGCCTGCTTGCTCGTGCGCTTCCCGGCATCCGCGATTCGTGGCTCGCCTAGTCGTCGTCGGCTTCGTCTTCGGTTTCGACTTCGTCGTCGGTTTCGATTTCCGTGACCGTCACGAGCTCCTCGGACGCCGCTTCCGCCTTGCCGAAGCGGACCTTCAGCGCCTCGACTCCGGCCTCATCGACCGCTTCGATGCCGCGGATCGAGATACGCTCGACGAACGGCCCGTCGACGATGATGCGATCCCCGCCAAAGGGACAGATCCGGCCGTCGCCGCCGATGCCGCCGCCGTCGAGAACGCCGATCGACCACTCGCCTTCGAGATTGAACGAAGGCGTCGCGAGCACGAGGTGATAGGCGCGGCTCCCGGACCCGTACAGGATCAGATTGCGCTCGTCGAGCGCCGTGAAATCGCGCACTCCGGCGTTGAAGAAGCAGTCCGAGCCCCCGCCGCTGCTGCGCTCGAGGGCCGCCTGACCGCCTGACGTCGAGTCCGTGGCGCAGCCCGCGAGCGCGAGATACACGCCGAAACCGGCGGCGACAATCGCCTGCCGGCAGCACTTGATCTTGACAGTCATATTCACACCTTCCTGCAGATTCTCCGTTCGCTTATCGGACAACGCATGAGGCCGTTCGACGTTGTCAGGCCTTCAGGATCTGCCGCAAATACACGCTCTCCGGCCAGTATAGTATCAATGCCCGATCGGCGGTTTGCCGAGCGCTGCACGGCCGAATATGATCTCGACAGTTGGACGGCGCCGGATCTCATCGATCCGGACGGCATTTCCATTCACTAATGAGGGGGGAATATGCGCCCGAAACTGGTATCAGGCCTCGTCATCGCATCGCTGCTCGCACCTTCGGCGGTGCTGGCGCAACGGGGCGGCAACGCCGGAGACCGGCCCTATCTGCCGGTCGACGAGGCGCTCGAGCGCCTCGACGGCAGCATCCCGAAGAACGACGAAGGGCAACTCGGAGCGCTCGCGCCCGAGAATCTCGATGCCGAAAGGCCCGACCCGCCCTGGAATCTGACCGGCACCTGGTTCGTCGACCTCGCGAGCAGAGGCTTCGGCGACTTTCGCTTCGGCGCGCCGAATTACGGGTATCCGGAGTTCATCGGGCAGGCGGCCGAGGACTTCGCCGAAGGGCAGCGCGTCACGGCCGATGGCGGGACTTATCGCGACGCGATCGGCCAGTGCTATCCGGCGGGCATACCGATGATCATGACCCGCATCTGGCCGGTCATGATGGTGCAGCTGCCGACGGTCATTTACATGGTCACGAATTTCAACAACAGCTTCCGCCAGATCTTCCTCGACGGGCGCGAGTATTCCGATCCGGACACGGTGATCTATACCTACAACGGCGAATCGATCGGGCACTGGGAGGGCGACACGCTCGTCGTCGACACGCGTTACATCGAAACCTGGAATCACTACATCGATACCGGCATCCCGATCTCGGACGACTTCCGCGTGCAGGAGAGGATCCGTCTGGTCGGGGACGGCAGGGCGCTCGAGATCGAGTACATAATGATGGATCCCAACATGTGGGTAGGCGAGTGGCGCAGCGTCAAACGCTGGCTGCGCGTGGATAATACGGATATCGGCGAGGTCGAATGCCTGCCAGACTTGAACGATAACATTCCGAGCGTTCAGGCTGGGCAGCGGGGTCTCGATAATTGACGCGGCACCGGTGTGCCGATGGAGTTGAAGTCATGAAGATTTCGATGAGATTTCCCGGCCGCGGCCGGGCGGCGATCGCGGCGGCCGCATTAGCGCTTGCAGCCGCCATTGCCTTGCCCGTCGGCGCGCATCATTCGACTGCCGCGTTCGACAACGAGCGTGTTGTGCGCATCGAGGGCAAGGTCACTCAGTTTCGCTGGATCAATCCGCACGCCTCGTTCAAGGTCGAAGGCACGGCCGACGAGGGTCCGGACGGCGTCTGGACCGTCGAGATGACGGCAGCCAACGTGCTTACCAATCAGGGCTGGAAGCGCACCTCGCTGCGCGTCGGCGATGAGATCGTCGCATTCGTCAATCCACTGCGCGAGCCGATCACGCTCAATGACGGCAGCCAGGGCGGCCTCTACGTCGGCGTGATACTGACCGACGGGTCTACGCTCGGCCGCACGGATGCGGAAGGGGAGTATTCGGACGAGTAGGCTGGTCGGCGGCGCCGAGCGAGCGCGCCGCACGGCTGAGGGCAATGGATCCCGTCACTCAGGGTGCGCTCGGAGCGGCATGGGCGCAGCCGGCGGCGCGCGGCTCGAAAATAGCCGCGGCCACGGTCACTGGCTGCGTCTCGGGCCTGGCGCCCGATCTCGACGTTCTGATCCGTTCGGCCTCCGACCCCCTCATCGCCATCGAGTACCATCGCCATTTCACGCACGCGCTTGCCTTTATTCCGGTCGGCGCGCTTTTCTGCGCGCTGCTGCTGTATCCGCTATACGGGCGCATGCTCGGCGCCCGCGTTCTGTACGGCTTCAGTCTGCTCGGCTACGCGAGCCACGGCCTGCTCGATGCCTGCACCAGTTACGGCACGCTGCTGCTCTGGCCGTTCTCGAACGAACGAATCGCCTGGGATCTCGTGTCCGTCGTCGATCCGCTGTTCACGCTTCCGCTGATCGTTTTCGTGATGCTCGGCGCGTCGAAACGAAAGATCCGCTTCGCGGCGATCGGACTTGTCTGGGCGTTCGGCTATCTCGGTCTCGGTTACATCCAGAATCAGCGCGCCACGGCCATCGTCGGCGAGCTGGCCGCAGCGCGCGGTCACACGCCCGTATCGGTTGACGCCAAGCCCACGCTCGGCAACATCGTGCTGTTCAAGACGCTCTACGCGCACGAGGGCCGCTACTACGTCGATGCGGTCCGGGTGGGCTTCGGGTCCCGGGTTTTCGAGGGCGGCGCGCGGCAGATGGTCGACGTCGAGCGGGATTTTCCGTGGCTTTCGCCCGATACGCAGCAATGGCGCGACATCGAACGCTTTCGCTGGTTCGCGGACGGGTATCTCGCGCTCGACCCCGGCGGCGCGAACCGAATCATCGATCTGCGCTACTCGCTCGTGCCGAACCGGCTGGACGGTTTCTGGGGCATCGAGCTCGATCCGGTGGCCTCTCCAGATGCCCATGCCGCCTATGTCACAATGCGGGCACGGTCGACGGGGGAAGGCATCGAGCTTCTGCGAATGCTGTTTCCCTGACGGCCCGGTTTCGGCATCCGGCAAGACGAGGGCGAATGAAGGACAATCGCCTGCTCGACGGCGTAGCGCTGCGCGAGCAGATTCTCGAGGAAATCGCGGGCCGCGTGGCCGAAGCGAATCGGCATCACCGCATCGGAAAGCTCGTTTCGATTTGCATCGGCGAGAACTCCGAAGTGGCCGTCTATGTGCGGGGACAGGCGCGCGCCGCGAAGAAGGTCGGCATTCCGTTCGAGGAAGCGCGCTGGCCCGAGACCATCAGGCAGGACGAGGCCAAGGCCCGGCTCGTCGCAATGAACGACGATGCCGACGTGCTCGGCATGATTCTCCAGCGGCCCTTGCCTCGCCACATCAACGTGCGGTCGCTCGCGTCGGCGATCCATCCGTTCAAGGACATCGAGGGCATGAACCCGGCCTCGATCGGGGATATCGTCTACAACGATCTGGCCCTGGCGCCGTGCACGGCGGCCGCGTCCGTGGAGCTGATCAAGGCCACGGGGCTCGACCTGCACGGATTGGAGGTCGTCATGATCGGGCATTCGGAAATCGTCGGGAAGCCAGCGGCCTTCATGCTGATGGCCGAGGGGGCGACGGTTACCGTCTGCCACCACATGACCCGCTCCGTCGCCGCGCACTCCAGGCGCGCCGATGCGGTGCTCGTCGCCGTCGGCAAGCCGAGGTTCCTGAGCGCCGACATGGTCAAGCCCGGCGCCGCGGTCATCGATATCGGGATCAATCAGGTAGAAGGCCCGGACGGCAAGCCGAGCATCGTCGGCGACGTCGATACCGACGCGGTCAAGGAAGTCGCAAGCTGGGTGACGCCCGTTCCGGGCGGTGTCGGGCCCGTGACGGTCGCGATGTTCATGCGCAACGCGATTTCGGCGCACGAGAAGCAGCTCAACGCCGGCTGGCTGCGCTAGGCCCGTCCCGGACGCTTGCATCGCCTGCGCCTTGCGGCAATAGTGGCGGCTTCCGAAGCTGCCGCTCGAGCGGCGATAGCACCCGGGGGGCGTGCAATGAAGGCGAATCCGACTCACTCAAAAGCTGTGCTCGCGGCCGTCGGCGCGGCGTTGCTGCTGCCGGCCTGCCAGCCGCAGCAGGGTGTCACCGACCGCATGCTCGAGGACCCCGATCCGGCCGACTGGCTGAGCTGGCGGCGCACGCTCGACGGCTGGGGCTACAGCCCACTCGATCAGATCACCCCCGGCAACGTCGGGAGCCTCGCCCGGGTCTGGTCGCAGCCGATCGACATGGGCATTCAGGAGGGCACGCCGCTCGTTCATGACGGGCGCATGATTTATCCCGGCAACGGCGATCACATTCAGGCGTTCGACGCGGCGACGGGGGAGTTGCTCTGGGATTACCAGCGAGAAGGCAGCCGGGGCGGCACGAACCGGACCGTCGCGATCTGGGGCGATCTGATCATCAATGGCGGCGTCGACAACACGATCTATGCGCTCGACATCGAGACCGGAACGCTCGTCTGGGAGACGCCCGTGCTGGACGATCCTCGGGCTCCGGCCCGCGCGAGCGGCGGGCCGATCATCGCCGACGGGCGCGTCATCACGGGCCGGCAGTGTCAGCCGCAGGCCACGCACGAGGCCTGCATCGTCACGGCACACGACGCGGCGACGGGCGAGGAGCTCTGGCGCACACGCATGATCCCGCGGCCGGGCGAGCCCGGTGACGAGACCTGGGGTGACGTTCCGCTCGAGGAGCGCTGGCACGTCGGCACCTGGATGATTCCGAGCTACGACCCGGAGCTCGGGCTCGTTTACATCGGGACGTCAGTCACGATTCCGGCGCCGAAGTTCCTGCTCGGCGGCGTCGACTTGGAGCACCTCTATCACAACTCGACGCTCGCGCTCGACGTCGAGACCGGAGAGATCGTCTGGTACTTCCAGCACGTCATCGATCACTGGGATCTCGATCACCCGTTCGAGCGCATACTCGTCGATACCGCCGTTGCGCCGGATCCCGCGTCGGTCGACTGGATCAACCCGGATCTCGAGCCAGGCGAGGAACGCAAAGTCATCACTGGCATCCCGGGCAAGACGGGACTCGTCTATACGCTCGATCGGGAGACCGGCGAGTTTCTCTGGGCGCGGCCGACCGTCATGCAGAACGTCATCGAGACGATCGACGGCAGGACGGGCAAGGCGACAGTGCGTGCCGACGCGATCTTCACACGCGGCGATCAGAGCCTGATGATCTGCCCCGGCACCAACGGCGGCAAAAACTTCCCGGCCGGTGCCTACAGCCCGAGAACCAACGCGATCTATCAGCCGCTTCAGAACATGTGCATGGAGGCGACGATGCGCACGGCGGAGCGTGATCCGAGCCTCGTGTACGGCTTTAGAAGCAACTACATTCTGACACCGGGCGAGCAGAACGCGGGCACGGTCTGGGCGATCTCGGTCGAGACGGGCGAGACGCTCTGGAAGCACGAGCAGCGTGCGGGCCACATGTCGCTCCTCGCGACGGGCGGCGGGCTCGTTTTCGGCGGCGACGTCGCCGGCGACTTCAAGGCCTATGACGAGACGACGGGCGAAGTGCTATGGGAGACGAATCTCGGCCTGATGATCAGCGGCTATCCCGTGAGCTATGCGGTCGACGGCCGGCAGTATGTCGCCGTTTCGAGCGGCACCTCGCTGGTCGGTCAGGCCGCCCGGGGCGTCACACCCGAGCTGCCGGCCGCGACCGAAGGGCCGCAGATCGTGGTATTCGCACTGCCCTAGACGCTGCGGGCCGCGGCGATGGTGCGCTCCGTGCTCTTCTCAGTCGCGCTGTCGGCGCTATTGATATACGCGATGCTCCGGCTTCAGTCGGCGTATGAGGAAAGGCTGGCGTTCAATCGCGTGACGCGCATCGACATCTTTGCCGACCGCATCACCTATCGTAACAACATGTACGCGACGACATCGCTGCTTGCGAACGGGCTGAAAGCGGTCAAGGACCCGCCGCGGAAAGTCGAGCTGCACGTTTGCTCGCGGATGGACGATTTCGAGGATGTGCTCGACGTCCTGCGCGCGGAGGGTTACAGGGAGTTCGAGATCGAGCTTCCGGATTGCTGAGGATTTCGAAATCAACAGCCGAGATTCGCTGAACGACAAGACGCTTCGCACCCACTAAGCTCGAATCATCGGATGGAGCCAGTCGGGAAGGGAGTCTCGTGCGGTTCGCGTTGGCCTTGTCGGTTGCCCTCAATCTTCTTCTGCTGACGAGCATCGTCGCGGCGAGGATCGATCCCGAACTCAGCGACCTTGCCGCCGCCGAAGCGACGGCTCGCGCGATCGAGTCCCGATCGATACCGGCGGATGCACGCGACGCCGGCAGGGCGGCCGACCTGCTCGGTATCCTCGAAGGCACGACGCTCTCGACCGATGAGCTGAAGCCGCTCGTGCTCGGGTGGCTCGAGCGACGATATCGGTCGGCTTACGAGCCCGCGCCATCACGCTACTGGGAAAAAGGCTATTCGCCCGGCCGCGAGCAGCTGGCGGCCGAGTATGCCGCAGGCTCGGCAGTGCGCGCGGCGCTGGTCGATCTCTTCGGCCCCGCGGCCGCCACGGATCCCGCGTTCGATGCTGCGTTCCGTCCCCTCGGGCCGGCCTACGCATTTCTCGGGTCCCGCGCTCAGCTCTCTTTTCAGGAGCGGCAGCTCGAGCTGCTCGCCGACGCGCCGCGCGGCCCCGGCGAGGCGGCTGGCCGGGCCCTGCTCTGCCGCGCAGAGGATGTGCGCGCGGCCGAGGCCGAGAGGCGCGCGCCGCTGCCGGCCGCCGATCTCACCGAGGCGGAGGACATCGAGTATCGGCTTCGGTTCTCGCCGCTCGCTGCCCAGCTACGCGATGCCGGGATCGCGCGCGACGAAGCGGAATTTCGCGATCTGTTCGAGCTCGTGCGGCCGCTCGAGCAGCGGATGGCACCGTCGGGGCAGGCCGAGCTGCGTGCCCGCCTGCGCGAGCGGATGGGCGACGAGCGCTTCGATCGATTCTGGTCCATGCGCGACCCGCTGTTCGCCGCGATCAGCGAGCAGCTTGAGGGTCAGGGTCTGACGGAGCATCAGGCAGCGGGGGCTTACTCGATCGTCAATCGGTCGCAGGAGGCGCTGTTGTCGCTGATCGGCAGCCGCAGCGACCCGGAATCGATCGTGGCTGCGAGTCGGCGCGTCAGGGACGACGAGACCTCGGCACTGAGCTGGCTGCTCGGCGCCGAGGCCGCCGGGAGGCTTCAGGCCGCGATGAGCGAGATCTCGCTGCGCCTGAGCCAGGGTTCGGCTTCGGCCTGCTGAGCGGTCGAGGTCGCTTGTGATGGTATCGATTCAGGGAGGAAGACAGCATGAATATCAGGGAAGTCATCGTTCGTAGGAGTCAGGTTCTGGCCGCAGTGCTCGCGCTGGCCGCGGGCCCGGCTTTCGGCCAGAGCATCCCGGCGCCGAGGATCGAGATTCTGGGCGAGGGAAGCTACGTGGTCTCCTATGCGCCTTGCCAGCAGTGCGCCGCCGACGGGCTCGAAGAGTTCAGGGCGGCGACCGGGACGTGGGAGCACGTCGGCACGGGCCCGGTCACGGTCACCAACCGTGCCCCGGGCACCTACCGCTACCGCGTCGTTTACGTCGTCAGGGCTCATTTCACGGCAATGGTCGCGCACGGACCGGCCGAGGCCGTCGTCGTCGGCTCCGCGAGCTCCGCGCCCGCGCTCGCGGCGCAGTTCGACGCCGAGTACTCCGTCCGGAGCGGCGACGTCGACGGCGACGGGCGCCGTGATCTCCTGATCCGTCGTTTACCGGGCTCGCCCGCGATCGCGGCCGGGACGATCGGCGACGTATTGCTCAGGCGATCCGCGGGCGCGTCCTTCGAGGCCGAGGTTCCGGGTTCCTACGCGCTCTCGCTTGCCGCCGGCTGGCCGGAGTCGCCCGTCGAGATCCGCAAGCGGGACGTCAACATTGACGGCTACGTCGATCTCGTGCTGAGGGGGATCGGCTCTGCCGAGGGCTTCGCCGGCATCGGGAACCAGATCCTGTTCGCTCCGGGAGCGTCGAGTCCGGGCGCCTCGCCGAGGCTGCGCGCCGTCGATCCTGCATTGAGCCGTTTCTCCCGGGACGTGAACCGCCATCTGATCGACCCGGAGTACTATCCCAGCAACACGACGATCAACTACGCCGTTTCCTACCACTATGAGATCAACTGTCGCTGGCTCGGATACGGCGGGCTCGAGAGTCTCTACGGACGGTACGGCTGGCCCTGCTTCGCCGAGCCGATCGTCTCGTATGTCGCTTATCGCGATTACTCAGGTTTCGATCCCGACGCGATGCGCATCGCCAGTATCGATTACGGCATGATCAACGGGAACGAGCCGTCCGAAACGGGTCTCGACCGAATCGCCCAGGTCGTGGCACGGGTCCTCGGCGTCGGGATCGGCGGGTGGGATATCGAGGGCCTGATCGGCAGCGGCGAGATCGAGTCCGAGGACGTGTCCCGCGGCATCGAGCTCTTTGCCGTTCTCGCCGGCATCAGCGAGGCCGTGGCGCAGGAGCAAGAGCAGGAGCAGGGGCAATCGGCCGGGACCGCGAACGCCGATCGCGTGCTGCTGAAGGGCAGGCGCGTGCTGGGGCAAGGTCCGTTCCACACGGCGCTCGAGTATCGATACTCGACCGTCAGCGCCTACGATTCCGATCCGCGGGTGCTGTTCGACGGCCGCCTGGTCAGCGAGGTCGACTGGCCGCGCGATCACCCGAGCCTGACGCTGCGTATGGGCTACGTCGACGGACCGGCCGCACCGCTGCTCTACTGGAGCAGCATTCGCGCCGCCGACGCGCGCTACGACGACGATCTGCCCTACGACCTCTTCCCGAGCCTCGGCCAGGGCGGATACAACTCCAACAGCTTCGTCAGCGGGCTGATTCTCGCGACGCTCGGGCAGTCGACGGTAGAGATGGCGAGTTTCATCGGCGGCGAACGGCCCGTGCCGCCGAGCGAGTTCAACTGATCCCGGCTTGACCCGAATCGCGGCGATGCGCATGATCCTGTGACCAGAGTGCGCAAGCACGGGGCGGGGGCATCGTGATGAGGGCTCGTATCGTCTTTTCGTTATTGGCTCTCGGCCTGGCTTCGGTGGCGTCGGCACAGGACGACGCCACCGAGGCGGTCCGGGAAGCCATGTTCGCGGCTGCCAACGAAGTTTATCAGGGCATCAGCCAGGGCGGCGGATTCGTCTCCAATATGTTCGGCATCGACCGTGCCGAGGCGATGCTGCTGCCCCTCGACGACGCGGAACGCGAGAATTGGCAGTTCTGGCCGACGGCGCGCGTCGGGTTGCCCCTCGAATACATGTCGGCCGTGGAACGGCGCGCCACGCACGATCTGCTCGCGAGCGCGCTGAGCTCGCAGGGCTATCTCAAGGCCGTCCATATCATGCAGCTCGAGCAGATTCTGGACATGCTCGACGAAGGCGGCTTGCCTCGCTCGGTCGATCATTACGTGCTCGCCATTTTCGGCGAGCCGTCCCTGACCGACGCGTGGGCCTGGCGGTTCGAGGGACATCATGTGTCGCTGAGCGTCGCGGTTTCGCCCGGCGGGATTGCGGTGACGCCGTCGTTTTTCGGTTCCAATCCGGCGCAGGTCGTCTCCGGGCCACTCGCGGGATTCCGCGTTCACGGCCGCGTCGAGGATCTCGCCCGCGAGCTCGTCACGTCGCTGTCGGGCAGGCAGCGGGAGCAGGCCATCGTCGCCGACAGGGCGCCGGCCGAGATTGCGACGGCGAACATGAACAGGCCGCGTGCCGAGTGGGAGGCGTGGCGCGACACGCTGGAGCCGGTCGGTTTGCCGGTCGGCGAGCTGAACGAGGTTCAGCAGCACTGGGTCGGTCTGATCGTCGACGAGGTCATCGGCAACTATCAGCCGGTCGTTCAGCGGGCCTATCGGGAAGCGCTGGATCTCGAATCACTGCGCTTCGCCTGGATGGGCAGCATCGAGCGGGGAGACCCGCACTACTTCCGTGTGCACGGGACAAGCTTTCTGTTCGAATACGACAACGTGCAAAACGGCGGCAATCACGTCCATTCGGTATGGCGAAACGCGGCCGACGATTTCGGCAGGGATCTCCTGGCGCGTCACTACGACGCCGCGCATTGAGCGTGCGAAATCCCGAAGAAGCCCGGCGCTTCGCTCAGCTATCGGACTGGCGGACCCAGTCGATCGTCTCGAAGTTCTCGTGATAGGCGTGCAGATGAGCGACGCGCCGCCGGATCTCGTTGTGCTTGAGAATGCTCGCCTCGATCTCGGTCTGGGACTGACGCAACAGCCCCGAAAAGGCCCTGACCGCGGCCCCAACCTCGTTCTTCGTGCACTGGGCGAGCGGCTTCTCCGTCAGTTCCGCGTCGACGGGGACGTCGGAAGGCAGCTCGAGCTCGTGGAGTGCGACTTCGATAATCTCGGGCACTGTATAGGTGGGCATCTTCGGGTCTCGGGGAACTGACCCGTTATTAGACTACGGGCCCGCGTCCCCGGCAAATCGAAGCATTCTGTCGCGTTGGGCAGGCCCGCCCATTGATAAACGATGCTTCATAATAAATACCTAAATATCAATATCATATAGATCATATTTAGAAACGATTCTAATATGTTCCGCGGCTTTATTGTCCGACCTGCGGAACCTGCGACGCAGACAACCTTGTCCGGGACGGGGATAATCGCGCAGCGACAGGGTCATCATTCGAGGGCGCGCGGGATGGGAAATCGCCGGATTGCAGCTTTGGTCGTGGTTCTGGGCGTCGGAGCGGCCGGGGTCGGCACGACACAGACCTTCGAGCCGCTCGACTTCAGCGGGGAAGAGCTCTACCTGCGCTATTGCGCGGCTTGCCACGGTGCCGACGCTCGCGGCACCGGGCCCGTGGCGCGCACGATGAACAAGCGCGTGCCGGATCTGACGCGGCTGGCCGAGGCGGCCGACGGGTCGTTTCCCGCGGCAGGGATCCGCGATGCGATCGACGGCCGCTCGATGGCGATTGCGCACGGCACACGCCAGATGCCGGTCTGGGGCTACGAGTTCTGGGTCGAGGAGGGCGCTGACATCGATGCCGAGCGCGCGGCGCGCGAGATCGTCAACCGGCTCGTGGCCTACCTCGAGTCGATCCAGGCCCCCAGCGACACGGCCGGATTGCCGTGACGCGACGGCGCCCCGCTCGCGCCGCGTTCTAGGCGGCGCGCGGCTTTCCTGTTAGGATAGCCGCGGATTTGCAGGAGCCTGAAGCGCGGGGGCAGGGGTGACGACGCCGCGGTTCAAGAGCCTCGCGGGAGGCCGGCTGGGTGGTTGCGTGAACTCTGGCCCCGAAAGGGGCTTTTTAGTTGGCGGCGACAGGGAGATGGGCCTTTGGCCCATTTTTTTGTTTCGCCGGACCGAAATGGGCAAAGAGGATCTGATCGAATTGCTGGAGCCGACGGTGAACGCACTCGGATACGAGCTCGTCGACCTCGACCTGAATGCGGGTAGAGGCGGTCTCGTGCGCCTATTCATCGACAAGGCGCCGGCCGTGACGCTTGCCGACTGCGAGCACGTCAGCGGGCAGATCGGCGATCTGCTCGACGTCGAGGATCCGCTGCCGGGCGGCTACGTCCTCGAGGTCTCGTCTCCCGGCCTCGACCGCAGGTTGCGCAAACCTGAGCACTTTGCGGCCGTCATCGGTTCCGAGATCCGCGTGGAGCTGAAGCGCGGGATCGACGGCCGGCGCCGGTTTCGCGGCCGACTGATCTCGGCCGATGCGGCCGCCATCGAAATCGAGGATGACGGCACGCGGTGGCAGCTACCGCTGGCCGAGCTCAGCATCGCGCGTCTGGTACCGAAGAACTGAATTTGAGCTGAGAAGCAGGCATGAGCAAGGAAATTCTGCTGGTCGTCGATGCCGTTTCCAACGAGAAGGGTGTCGAGAAGGACATCATCTTCGAGGCGATCGAGGCGGCGCTTGCGAGCGCGACTCGCAAGCGGCACGGCGAGGACATCGACGTCCGCGTCGCCATCGATCGCGCGTCGGGCGAATACGAGACGTTTCGCCGGTGGATGGTATTTGCCGACGACTCGAGCGAGCTCGAGGAACCGGCCCGTGAGCTCAGGCTCGAGGACGCGCTGGAAGTCGATCCGAATGCCGTCCCGGGCGAGTACGTCGAGGAGCCGATGGAGTCGGTCGAGTTCGGGCGCATCGCCGCGCAGACGGCGAAGCAGGTCATCGTGCAGAAGGTGCGCGAAGCCGAGCGCGAGCAGGTCGTCGAGGAATTCGAGGGCCGCATCGGCGAGCTTCTGAGCGGCATCGTTAAGCGTGTCGATCGCAATGGCGTCTATGTCGATCTCGGCGGCAACGCTGAGGGATTCATCCCGCGGGAGCAGCTCATCCCGCGCGAGCCGATCAAGCCGCAGGATCGCGTCAAGAGCATGCTCTATGAAGTGCGCTCCGAGGTTCGTGGCCCGCAGCTGTTTCTGACGCGCACGTCGCCTGACTTTCTGATCCAGCTGTTCAGGATCGAGGTGCCCGAGGTCGGTCAGGGGCACATCGACATCCTCGGGGCGGCACGAGATCCGGGGCTGCGCGCGAAGATTGCCGTCAGAAGCAACGACAGCCGCATCGACCCGGTCGGGGCCTGTGTCGGCATGCGGGGCTCGCGAGTTCAGGCCGTGTCCAACGAGCTGGCCGGCGAGCGCGTCGACATCATCCTGTACGACGACAATTCGGCGCAGTTCGTGATCAATGCGATGTCGCCGGCCGAGGTGCTCTCGATCGTCATGGATGAGGACGCGCACAGCATGGATGTCGCCGTCGAGGAGGACAAGCTGTCGCAGGCGATCGGGCGCGGCGGCCAGAACATCCGCCTTGCGAGCGAGCTGAGCGGCTGGGAGCTCAACGTCATGACGGAATCCGATGCCGACGAGAAGAGCGAGAAAGAAGCTCGCGAGCTCGTGTCGGCATTCATGGAGGAGATCGACGTCGACGAGGATGTCGCGACCATTCTGGTCCAGGAAGGTTTCTCCTCGCTCGAGGAGGTTGCTTATGTTCCGGCCAGCGAGCTGTTGCAGATCGAGGAATTCGACCAGGGGATCGTCGACGAGCTGCGTGCCCGTGCCCGCGACGTGCTGATCACACAGGCGATTGTGACCGAGGAAGTCATCGATCAGGCCGAGCCCGCCGAGGACCTGCTCGAGCTCGAAGGCATGGACAAGGAGCTGGCCTTCGTGCTCGCGAGCAAGGGCATCGTGACCCGCGAGGACCTGGCCGAGCAGGCCGTGGACGACCTCGAGGAGATCGAGGACCTCGACCCGGAGCGCGCGGCGGCCCTGATCATGGCTGCGCGCGCCCACTGGTTCGAGAGTGAGCAGCAGGCCTGAGCGTCGAGGAGAGCTGCATGTCGCAAGTAACAGTCACTGAATTCGCTCAAACGCTGAAAGTCCCTGTCGAGCGGCTGATGAATCAGCTCAGTGAGGCCGGCATCACGGTCTCGGGCGCCAACGACCTGATCAGCGAGGATGCGAAGCTCGAGCTGCTGACGCATCTGAGGCGTTCGCACGGCAAGAAGGACCCCGCCGCGTCGTCGCCGCGCAAGATTACGCTGAAGCGAAAGTCGCAAAGCGAGCTCCGGCTCGCAGCCGGTCAGGGCCGGTCGCGAACCGTCAACGTCGAGGTACGGCGCAAGCGCACCTATACCCGGCGCGACGTGCTCGAAGAGCAGGCGCGACAACAGCAGGCGGAGCTCGACGCGACGCGCAAAGCCGAGCAGGAAGTCCACGAGGCGGCCGAGCGCGCCGAGCGCGAGCGCCAGGAGTCGCTCGAGGCCGAGCGCAAGCGCAAGTCCGAAGCGATCGAGGCCGAGGATCGCGAACGCCTGGCCACCGAGAAGCGCCGGCAGGAGGAAGCCGACGAGGAAGCGCGCCGCCGCACCGAGGAAGAACGCCGCACGGCCGAGGATGCCGCGCGCGAGGCGAAGGAGCGCGAGCGGGAGGCCAAGGTGCAAAAGGAGCTCGACCAACGCAAGGGCAAGCGCAAGGGCGCCGCACCCGACCACACGCTGCACGTCGCCGATGGCGCCGCCGGGCGAAGGCGCAAGAAGCGCACGCGCCGGCGCGCGGTCAACGTCAGCGTCGATTCGACGCACGGATTCGAAAGGCCGACGGCCCCGGTCGTTCGCGAGGTCGATATTCCGGCGACGATCACGGTCGCCGAACTGTCGCAGCGCATGGCGCTGAAGTCGACCGAGGTCATCAAGACGCTGATGGGCATGGGCATGATGGTCACGATCAACCAGCCGATCGACCAGGATACGGCGATCCTCATCGTCGAGGAGATGGGGCACACGGCGAAGGCCCGCAAGGAGACGGGGCTCGAGGACGAGCTCTTGATCGGGGCGGACGAATCCGCGGCCGCGGGCGAGGCGTTGCCGCGCCCGGCCGTCGTCACGGTCATGGGCCACGTCGATCACGGCAAGACGTCGCTGCTCGACTACGTCCGCCGCACACGCGTCGCCGCGGGCGAGGCCGGCGGCATCACGCAGCACATCGGCGCGTATCACGTCGAGACGGCGAAGGGCGCGCTCACGTTCCTCGACACGCCCGGCCACGCAGCGTTCACGGCGATGCGCGCGCGCGGCGCGCAGGTCACGGATATCGTGATCCTCGTCGTCGCCGCCGACGACGGCGTCATGCCGCAGACGATCGAGGCGATCCAGCATGCGCGCGCGGCCGATGTGCCGATCGTCGTCGCCGTCAACAAGATCGATCGGCCGAATGCCGATACCGACCGGGTCAAGAAGGGGCTCGTGCAGCAGAGCGTGATTCCCGATGACTGGGGCGGCGATACGCTCTTCGTCAGCGTTTCAGCGCACACGGGCGAAGGGATCGAGGCGCTGCTCGAGGCCGTGGCGCTGCAAGCGGAGCTGCTCGACCTCAAGGCGCCCGCCGAGGGCCAAGCTTCCGGCGTCGTGCTCGAGGCGAGCCTCGAGCGCGGGCGCGGCGCCGTCGCGACCGTGCTCGTCAACCGCGGCCGGCTCAAGGTCGGCGACATGCTGCTGGCCGGCCAGGAGTACGGGCGCCTCCGCGCGATGGTCGACG
>DATKCK010000101.1:0-11402 GCA_035513215.1 Gammaproteobacteria bacterium
CCGATCGAGTAGCCGAGCCATTCGTTCGTCATCCACTCGTCCGAGGGATGCGAGCGGCCGTCGGTGAAGATCCGCCGAAACTCGTTGACCATCTCGCTGCCGAGCAGTGACTTTTCCGGCGTCAGGAATTGCTCGCGATAGCCGTACTCGGTGAACCAGCGCGGAAAGTTCGGCGGCAGGCAGAACGAGATCGGATCGATCGCATGACCCTCGCGCCACATGCGCGTATCGAACTCGAACTGCTCGCGCGCCTCGGGCTCGAGCCTGGCTGCCATGCCTTCGTAGAAGGAATTCAAGCCGACGATCGCAAGCTCGCCGGTGTTGTTCTCGGTGCCCCAGTGCCCGCTCCAGTCCGGCAGGCTCGTCAGCGTGTGCTCGGTCGGCCCGCCGCGGCGGCGCGTATCCTCGAGCAGCGCGTTGTAATGCGCCTCGGCCGATTCGTAGCCGCAGGGTCCCCCGGGCAGCTCGAACGAGCCCCAGACCGTCGTGAACTCGCGCCGCGCCGAGACGCTCTGCGACGTGCCGAGATCCGGGTATTGTTCCTCAAGCGGCACGCATTCGCGTTCGGCCTGTTGAGCGAAGGCCTCGCCGGACTCCGTGCCGGGCCCGCTGGTCAGCAACACTAGCGCAAGGCCGGACCCGGCCAGGGCAGCGATTCCGTTTCTGCGGTACATGACTCTATATCCCCCCGCTGTCTCGATCCGCCGGAGAAGAATACACCCGGCGCGGCTAAATGCCCTCGGTCAGCGCGACGCTCAAGTCCCAGAGCCGCTGCCTGGCATCGAGCCCGTGATCAGCACGGTCTTACCGTTGATGACGATCGTGTCCTGCCCGAACGCTGCCTGAAAGAACCCTGCCAGTATCGCAAACAGTCCGCCAATCAGAGCCTTACGTCGCGAGTGCATTGGAACCTCTTCAAGTTTCTTTGGCTTGGCGCCTCCCATCCTGCCCGAATCGGGCCACTATCTGAAGGCCGGATACATTATGATTTCCCAAGGCCAATCCAACGAATAACTTGCAAACAGGCTTCACGGGGGAACCAGCACATGAAGCGACTCAGCAGACGGGGTTTTGTGAAAGCGTCCGGTGCGCTCGCGGCCGTGCCGGCGTTGGCGACAGTCACGGCGCGGGCGCAGCCGCCGGCGCCGGACATCGGGGACTTGAGAGCGGAGCGTGACATTGTCTTCGGCAAGGGCGGTGACATGGACCTGCTGCTCGATGTCTACCATCCGCCCGAGGGCGTCACGCCGAAGCGCATGGCGATCATTCATCTTTTCGGCGGCGGGTTCTTCGTCGGCAGCAAGAACGCCGGCTACATCATCAACGACTCCCGCGCGCTCGGCCAGCGCGGCTACACGAACATCTCGGCCAACTACAGGCTGCAAAGCGAGGGCCTGTGGCCGGCGCAGATTCACGATACGAAAGCCGCGATCCGCTGGGTGCGCGCGAACGCCGGCGATCTCGGTATCGATGCCGACAAGATCGCCGTGGCCGGCTACTCAGCCGGCGGCATGCTGTCGCTGCTCGCGGGTGCCACTAACGGCTTAGCTGAATTCGAGGGCGACGGCGGCAACGGCGGCGTGAGCTCCGACGTGCAGGCGGCCATCGGCGTCTATCCGCTCGCCAGCGCGCAGACGGCGCGCGGGCTTTTCCCGCAGGACCTTGCCGAGCAAGCGCTCGCCGACGCGATGCGTGCCGCGTCGCCGACGACCTATATCGGCGAGAACCATGCGCCGACGATCTTCATCCACGGCACGGCCGATACGACGGTGCCGTTGTCGTCGAGCATCGATTACTTCAACCGGCTCAACGAGCTAGGCGTGCCGTCGGCGCTGACGGCGATCCAGGGCGCGGCGCATGCCTTCGACAACGCGGCGCTCGATGCGGTCGAGGTCATGGCGCAGTCGATCGATCTCTTCGTCGACCGGCTGATCGTCGATCCCGAGCCCTATCCGTCCTTCGGCGGTGGTGGCGGCGGCGGCCGCGGACGCGGCGGGCCCGGCGGACCGGGCGGCCGCGGGCCGGGAGGCGGTCCGGGCCAGAACTAAGGCCGGGGTCGAGCCAGGAAGCGCAACGCCGGAGGGCGCGGATATGTCGAGACACATCGTGACCGCGCTCGCCGGCCTTTTCCTTTGCGGCGCATCGCTTGCGCAAAGCTACGAGCCCGTCGAGGGCTGGCTGAAGCTGCCTGCCGACCGCGAGACGATCGGACCGATGCATGGCGACATCGCCGTCAGCCGGGCCGGCGAGGTCTATGTCAGCGTCGAGACCGAAGGCATGGGCGTTCAGGTCTTCTCGGCCGACGGGCGCTACCTTCGCAGCCTGACCGAGGCGCCGGCCGATCTGCACGGCTTCGTCATTCGCGACGCCGGCGACGGCGAGCACATCTATGGCGTCAGCCTGCGCGGTCAACGCTTCGTCAAGATGGCGCTCGACGGCGAGATCGTGCTCGACGTTGCGCGCGACGCGATTCCGAGACAGTACTGGACCGAGAACCGGTTCTCGAGCGAGCTCGGCGTATTGCTTTCGGGCATGGACGTTGCGCCGAACGGCGATCTCTATGTGACCGACGGCTACTCGAGCGACTACGTGCATCGCTTCGATCCACAGGGCAACTACCTCGAGACCTTCGGCGGTAAAGCCGAGCCGTACGATTTCAACATCCTGCACAAGATCGCGATCGACACGCGCTTCGATCCGTTGCGAATCATTGCCACCGATCGGCTCAACGATCGCGTCGTGCATCTTGGCCTCGACGGCGAGTTTCTCGGTGTCGTCAGCGACGATCTCTCGCTGCCCGCCGCGCTCACGATCGACGGCGACAACGTCATCGTCGGCGAGCTCGAGGGGCGCGTGACGATCCTCGACAAGGCAGGCAATGTCGTCGCGCGCGTCGGCACGAACACGGACGAGGGCATCGGCGGCAATCAGATGCCGCCCGAAGAGTGGCGGACCGGCTTCGTCGTCGCGCCGCACGGCATTGCGACGAATGCGCAGGGCGATCTCTTCGTGGCCGAGTTCAGCACGTACGGCCGCGTGCACAAGTTCGATCGGCGATAGCGAGCGCTTACGCTGCTCGTCGTGGCCGGCCGGCTGGGCGCGGCCTGAAGCGCAGTCGTAACGGAAACCCGGGAGCAGTCATGGAATTGGAAGTCACGAAACTCGTCGACGACTTTGCAGACGGTAAGCTTTCACGCCGCGGGCTGATCAGCGGCCTCACGGCGATCGCCGCGGCCGGTGCCGCAACGAAAGCCGCGGCGCAGGAGACGCCGTTCGAGTCGATGGCCATCGATCACATCAGCGTGCAGGTCGAGAGCCTCGCGCCGTCGATCGAGTTCTACCAGAACATCTTCGGACTCTCGATCCTCAATCAGGACGAGGCCAACAAGATCGTGCGCATGGGACCGACGGGCGGGCGCATCATCGTCTCGCTGCACGAGAAGCCGCCGACCGGCATCGTCGATCACTATGCGATCGCGATTCGCGGTTTCGATCAAGAACAGGTGACGGCCGCGCTCGCCGCGCACGGCCTCGAAGCGCAGCAGAATCTCGATTACGGGTTCTACGTGCGCGACCCCGCCGGCATTCCGGTGCAGATCGTCGGTGCCGGATGATGAAACAGGTGACGTCGTTGACCCTGTATCAGAACGGCGCCGAGCTGCCGGCGCCGCGGATCGTGGACTAGCTGCCGCGCTATTGCGACTCGTTCTGGCCGCCGAAGAGGCGCTCGCCGGATTGCAGCGTGACGCTGCGAACGGCCGCGCGGCTCGTTCCGTCGCGAGCCAGCGCGCCGGCAACGACGACGACGTTGCCGATCGCGAGCGAGTCGTGGCTCCAGCCGCGGCGCACGAGCGTATTGGGGCTGCCCATTTCAAAGCCCCAGTTGACGACATCGCCGTCCTCGTTGACGACGTCGATGTAGAACCAGATATGCGGGTTCGTCCACTCGACCTTCGTGACGGTGCCGATCAGATCGATCGACGTCGCCGGGTCGAACACGGAGGAGAAGGCATGATGAGCCGACGCGCTGGTGCCGATCCCGCTCAGCGCCAGGCCGGCCAGAAGGGCAACCGTTCGGGTATGCATATCAGGTTCCTCCCGACGTTACTGGGGGGCGAGGCCGACGTCTTCGGCGCGTATACCCATCCATTGATTGTTCTCACAGACGTATTCCATGACGTCGAGCTGGGGAGCCAGCTTCCATACCATGCGTTGCGACCAGGGTCGTGAAAAGACGCCAGGATCCTCGTAGGTCACGATGGCCTCGAGCTCGCCGAAGCTCGTGCGCGCATACCGCTCTACGACCCGGAGCTCAGTCGTCCGCGGATAATTGGCGGTCAAACCGCGATCGTTGAAGCCGACGGTATCGACGACGAGCGTGTCACCTTCCCAGCGGCCGATCGAATGACCGAGCCATGTCGGGTTCAGGTTTTCCGGATGTCCGCGCTCGTCGAGAAAAACCTGCCGGAAGCCACCGACATCCTCGAACAGGATGACGAGCAGACCCGGCCGTTGCACGAAGCCGCTGATGAAGGCCGCGCCTCCCGGGACCGGCAGATCGCCGGGCAGACAATGGGCACTTGGAACATCGATGAAGTTGGCCGCCGCGCGCTCGTTGAAGATTTCCTGAGCCCACTCGAGTGCCGGCGGCGTTTCCGGATACGGATCGCTGCTGAAGAGCCAGACGCCGCTGAGATCGGGCTTGCCGTCCGCCATCCGCCGGACCGGCAGGTCCGGGATGACCTGCTGCCGCGCCAGATCGGCGTTGACAGTCGCCGGATCGTCGCCTTCGACGTTGACGTTGAACGCGGCGAGTTGGATATCGAGCGCCGATGTGCCGCTCGCCGGGACCTCGACCGAGTCGTTGACGTACGGATAAAACAGGCAGCATTCCATGTTCACGGTCACGAGATACGTGCCCGCGGGCAGATCGGCGAACTCGTAGCGTCCCTCGGCGGTCGTCATCATGCGCACATCGATGCCGGCCGCCGCGTTGCGCGCCCGGACGGGCGCGTCGGCGATCGTCGAGCCGTCGAAGTGCAACACGTTGCCCGTCAGCGTCGCAGCGTCGGCAACCGCGCCACTGAGGACGAAAGTGAGGATCGGACCGGCGAGCGCAGAGGTTCTTCTTCTCGGCATGGCGTCCCCCTCGCAGATGCACTGGGCAAGGTACCACTTTCCTTCGAGATCACAAGATCTCGATTCCAGGGCTGACGCGTAATCGCCGGGAGACGTACCCTGGCAACGAGGCTTGAGCTACGGCAGGGGAACGACGGCAATCCGGTCGCCGCGGAACGAGCCGACCCAGAGATCGTCGCCGACCTCGAGCGCGACCGTGCCGCCGCCGAAGGCCGGCATGTCGGGCTGCTCAAAGATCTGCTCGACGTCGAGTGACTCGGGGTCGATCTTAACGACCTGCCAGTCCTGCCCGACCTGACCCACCCCGAGCAGGCGTCCGTCGCGGGCCCAGTGAATGTTGTCGATTCTGGACCCGAGCGGGACCTCCTCGCGCACGGGCGGTTCCATGCTTCGCGATAGTCGAATGAACGACTGGCTGCCCCAGGCCGCTATGTAGAGAGTGCGCCCGTCGTCGGACAGCTCGACGCCGTTGGCGCCCGAGGCTTCGCTGCCTGGCACCTTTTCCCAGCCGCTCGCCGTATGCCACTCCCATAGCTCGCCGTTCGGCTCGCCCGACATCATCTGCTGCATCGGCGTGTCGCGCGGATTGAAGTTGGTGGTCAGAAAGCCGCCGTCGGGCAGACCGCGCACGGAGTTGAGCCCGATCGGATCGGGCGCGATCGCGCAGCCGGTCCAGGTGACGGCCGGCATCGCCTCGCTCGTGTCGACCTCGAACACCTCGATCGACTCGCGTGCGCCGTGGCCGACGACGAAGAGCTCGTGCACCGGGCCTTCGCCCGGCGCGACGTAAAGGCCATGCGTCGTGAATGCGCCCGCGCTCGGCGGTCCGGGGCAATCGGGATAGGTCGACGCGTCGAGCCGCTCCACGGCCGTGTCCGAAGGGTATGCCGTATGGCTCATACGGTCGCTCGTGCGAATCAGCGTGATGCCGCCGGAGCCGGAAAAGGCCGATGCGACGGCCCAGTCGGATCCGAGCGCGACCAGGTCCTCGGGTCCCTGCTGACCGCAGATGTAGCCGTCGGCCGGCTCGCAGGGCGGAGGCGCCGGCCGCGGGGGCGGTTGCGCCGCGAGCGGCGCAAGTACGAGCGGGGCGGTCAGTGAGACGAGCACGGCTGACGTTTTCATGGGCGGACCTCCTCGTGAGCGCGCAACGTTAACACGAGCTTGGGGTCCGGGCTTGGGGTCAGACCCCTTTCAGGTTTGAAAGGGGTCTGACCCCGTCCGCGCCGGAGCCCGGGTTCTGACCCCGAACCTGAAAGGGGTCTGACCCCGTCCGCGTTTGGCGTTATCCTCTTTGAAAACTGTGAACGGGAGGGGGGACGATGCGGATCGCGGCGTGGATCGCGGTTGTCACGACGACCGGGCTCGCGGCGCTGCCGGCGGCGGCGCAGCAGGCGCCGAACGGAGAGCGCATTTACGCCGAGCAGTGCGCGCGCTGCCACGACGCCGGGATTCCGCTCGTGCCGACGCGCGAGGCACTCGGCGCGCTGACGCCCGAGATCATCGAGAACGCGCTGTCGACGTTCGGGATGAACAACATCGGCGAAGGCATGAGCCATGCCGAGAGGCGGGCCGTCGCCGGGTACGTCGCCGGCGCGCCGGACGCGTTGCGCGCGCCGCTCGACGTCATTGCCGAGAGCGCCTGGTGCGCAGCCAACCCGAACATTACCAACCCGCTCGCCGGCCCCGCCTGGAACGGCTGGAGCCCGGGCTTGAGCAACAGCCGGATGCAGTCGGCCGAGGCCGCGGGCCTGGCGGCGGCCGACGTGCCAAACCTTAAGCTCAAGTGGGCATTCGGCGTTCCGGGCGTCGCGTCGTCCGGCTCGCAGGCGACGGTCGTCGGCGAGCGCGTCTTCGTCGGCAGCCGCAACGGCATGCTCTATTCGCTCGATCGGGAGACGGGCTGTCTCGTCTTCGCATTCGAGGCCGACGGCGGCATCCGCTCGACACCCGTCGTCGCGGAGGACGAGGGACTCGTCTTCTTCGGCGACTCGTTCGCTCGGGTCTATGCACTCGACGCGTTGACGGGTGAAGAACGCTGGAAGATCGAAGTCGACGATCATGAGATCGCGATGATCACGGGCGGCGCGGCGTACTACGACGGCAGGCTCTATGTGCCCGTGTCGTCTATCGAGGAGAGCCCTGCTTCGATGCCGACCTACGAGTGCTGCACCTTTCGCGGCAGTCTGGTCGCGCTGGCGGCCGACAGCGGCGAATTGATCTGGAAGACGCGAACAATCTCCCGCGGGCCGGAGCCGACCGGCGAGAATCGCTACGGCGCGCGAAGCTGGGGACCGTCGGGCGCCGCGATCTGGTCGGCGCCGACGATCGATCCCGGGCGCAATCGGATTTACGCGACGACCGGCGACAACTACTCGAACCCGCCGACGCCGACGAGCGACGCGATCATGGCATTCGATCTCGACTCGGGCGGCGTGCGGTGGACTCGGCAAACCCTGCCCGGCGACGCGTGGAACGTCTCGTGCCTGGCCGAAACCAACGATCGGTTCAACTGCCCCGAGGATGCGGGACCCGACTACGACTTCGGCAGCTCGGCCGTGCTCGCAACGCGCGCCGACGGCAGCTCGATTCTGCTCGCAGGCCAGAAGTCGGGCATGCTGTACGGCATCGACCCCGACGACGGCGAGCTGATCTGGGAACGCAACGTCGGCGACGGCGGCGTGCTCGGCGGCATCGAATGGGGCTTCGCGGCCGACGGCGAAGCCGCCTACGTCGCCGTTTCCGAAGCGTTCGAGAAACCGGCGGGCGAGGCCGGCGGCGTCGCGGCCGTCGACCTCGGCGACGGCCGCATCATCTGGGAAGCGTCGCCCGCGCAGGGCTCCTGCGAAAACCGCAACGGCTGCAACACGGCGCAGCCCGCCGCGGTCAGCGCGATCCCGGGCGTCATTTTCTCCGGCAGCATCGACGGGCACCTTCGTGCCTACGATGCGGCGACGGGCGAGGTCGTCTGGGACTACGATACGGTGCGTGAATACGACACCGTCAACGGCGTGCCGGCACACGGCGGCGCGATGAACGGGCCGGGCGTCTCGGTCGCAGGCGGAATGGTCTTTGTCAGCGCCGGATACTCGTCGTTCGGCTACATGCCGGGCAACGTGGTGCTCGCGTTCTCGGTCGACGGCCAGTGATTCGCATGGAACTCCTTTGGGAAAATATTCCCAAACGGAGGAAAACTTCCTCTCAGGACCGAACGTAAAGACGCTAGAATCGAATCAATCACAAGAAGAGCGAATCGGGGCCATTTGGGGTGAACGGGCCTCCGATTCCGGGGACTTTCATGGCCGAGCCATCAGTTCGATCGGGTGAGGTGGAGCGTCTGTATGCGGTTGCGCCGATCGGACTCTGCTATTTCGATGCAGAGTTCCGGTTCCGCTACATCAACGAATGGCTGGCGCGCATCAACGGCATGCCGGTGGATGCGCACCTCGGCAAATCGATCCGCGAGTTGCTCCCGGACGTGGCTGACGGAATCATTCCGCAAATCAGGCGGGTTTTCGAAACCGGCGAGCCGATCATCGACGGTGAGCTGATTGCGCAAACCCCGGCGCATCCCCGCGAGCCGCGGCATTACCGGCACAGCTACTATCCCGACAAGGACGCCGCCAACAAGATCGTGGGCATCCACTGCGTCGTTCAGGATGTCACCGCGTCCAAGCGCGCCGAGTACGCGCTCAGGGAGCGCAACCGTCAGCTCGAGGACGCCAACCAGAAGCTGGCGAGCCTTTCGGCGCAATTCAAGCGCGCCAACGCGAAATTGCAGGACGAGTCTCAAAACGCAGCCGAAGCGAACAAGCGGCTCGAGGAGGCCAAGCAGGAGCTTCAGCGGCTCGCGCTGTTCGACACGCTGACCGGGCTCGGCAACCGCAACCTGTTCATGCGGCAGATCGAGCATCTGATCGCGATCGCGGAGCGCAGAAACGAGGAGATCGCCCTGCTCGCAATGGATCTCGACGGGTTCAAGGAAATCAACGACCGGCTCGGTCACGCGGCCGGCGACGAGGTCCTGCGGGAATTCGGCAAGCGGCTCGCGCGATCGCTGAGAAAGGCCGATCGCAAGTTCCGCATCGGCGGGGACGAGTTCGCCGTCCTGCTCGAGCCGCGTTTCGGCGCCTTCGACGGCGCCGTCGAGGTGTCGAGGCAGATCGCGAAGCGTGTGGGTGTGCCGATGCAGATCAAGGGGCATAGTTGCTCGATCGGCGTCAGCATCGGGATTGCCGTTTTCCCGGATCATGGCCGCGAGCCGAACGCGCTGCTGCGCAAAGCCGACGCCGCGATGTACGAAGCGAAGAAGAAGCAGCAGGTGGTAGCCGGCGCGTCCGATGTCTCCGCAACGACGGTACTCGAGAAGCTTCGGACCACGGACTGACCAACGCTTCGAGGTTCCAGCTGGCCCGCATGACACTCTTGCTACAACGACGCTAGAATCTGCGGCCCCTGCGACACCAATACGATCATGAACGAACTGAGACGCACTGTGCGAAGACATGCGATAGCCGCGCTCGTGCTGATCTGCGGCACGGCCGGTTTCGTCGAGAGCGCGCTCGCCCAGCCTTCCATTCTCGAGCGCCAGCAGGCGATGTTTCGCCGCAATGTCGGCACGCCCGAGGAGCAGCGCGCGCAGTTTCCGCCGCACCGCATCGCGGGCAATCTCTACTACGTCGGCTCGAGATCGCTCGCCTCGTTTCTCGTGGCGACGCCCGAGGGCCACATCCTGATCAATACGAACTGGGAGGACGGCGTTCCAAATCTCAGAAAGTCGGTCGAGGATCTCGGCTTCGATTTCGAGGACATCGAGATCGTCCTTGGCAGTCATGCGCATGCGGATCATATGGAGG
This sequence comes from Gammaproteobacteria bacterium, assembly GCA_035513215.1. Classification (GTDB taxonomy): domain Bacteria; phylum Pseudomonadota; class Gammaproteobacteria; order Steroidobacterales; family Rariloculaceae; genus DATCZB01. The sequence continues at coordinate 9,996 of DATKCK010000101.1, forward strand.
GCGATGCGCTCGTCAGGGAGCTGACCGGCGCCACCGTGATGGCCATGGCCGAGGACGTGCCGCTGCTCGAGGGCATCCGGCCCGGCGGCAAGCCGCATCCGATCGATCGCGTGCTCGAGGACGGCGAGTCCGTCACACTCGGCGGGTCGACGCTCGTGGCCCGGCGCACGCCGGGCCATACGCCGGGTTGCACGACCTGGACGCTGACGGTCGAGGAGGGCGGCGAGAGCTACGACGTCGTCATCATCGGCAGCATGGGCAGCAATCCCGGGTTTCAGTTCGTGAACAATCCGACCAATCCGACGATCGCCGAGCAGTACATGCAGGGCTTCGCCGTGCTGCGCTCGCTGTCGCCGGATATCCCGCTCGCGTCGCACCCTGCGATGTACGGCATGGTCGAGAAGTACGAGCGGCTCGGACGGGGACCGAATCCGTACATCGATCCCGTGGGCTATGTTGCGGAGCTCGATGCGGTCGAGACCTTGTTTCTCGATGTCCTGAGAGAGCAGCGCGCGGCCGCGGCATCGACCGAGCAGTAAATCAACTCGACGGATTGTCCGATAGGCCGTATAGCTGAAAGAATACGTTGATGAATCTGACCATAGGCATTGTCGGCGCCACCGGCTTGGTCGGCCAGGCCATCCGCGACGTTCTCGAGCAGCGGCAATTTCCCGCTGACTCCGTACGTTTCTTTGCGTCGGAGCGATCGGCCGGCAAGCGGCTGCCCTGGCGTGGGAAAGATATCGCGGTCGAGAACGCCGCCACGGCCGATCCCAGGGGCCTCGACCTCGCGATCTTCTCCGCGGGCGCGAGCACGTCGCGCGAGCTCGCGCCGAAGTTCGCGGCGGCCGGCGTCGTCGTGGTCGACAACTCCTCGGCGTGGCGCATGGATCCCGACGTGCCGCTCGTCGTCAGCGAGGTCAACCCCGATGCCATCAGCCGTCGGCCAAAGGGCATCATCGCGAATCCGAATTGCACGACCATGGCAGCGATGCCGGTGCTCAAGCCGCTCGATCTCGAGGCGGAGCTGATCCGTCTGGTCGTGTCCACCTACCAGGCCGTCTCGGGCGGCGGGCAGGCCGGCATCGATCAGCTTTCGCGGGAGCTCGACAGCGCCGGCGGCCGGTCGATCGAGCTGGCCGTCAGCGGCGAGGCACTCGAATTCCCGGCGCCGACCAAGTTCGCACAGACGATCGCCTTCAACGTGCTGCCTTACGCCGGTGCCTACTCGGGCGACGAGGGCTGGACCGACGAGGAGCTCAAGCTCAGGAACGAGAGCCGGAAGATTCTGGATCTGCCGAACCTCAAGGTGGCCGGTACTTGCGTTCGAGTCCCGGTATACACGGGCCATTCGCTTTCGCTGAACGCCGAATTTTCGCGTCCGCTCAGCGTCGATCGTGCCAGGGA
>DATKCK010000102.1:0-59832 GCA_035513215.1 Gammaproteobacteria bacterium
TTCACGGACGGCAAGTACATCGGCGCCGTGCTCGACCGGAACGGGCTCAGGCCGAGCCGCTATTACCTGACGCATGACGACCGCGTGATCATGGCGAGCGAGGTCGGTGTCGTGCCGGTCGACCCGGCCAACGTAAAAGCCAAGGGCAGGCTTCAGCCGGGCCGGATGTTTCTGATCGACTTCGAGCAGGGCCGCCTCGTGCCGGACGACGAGCTCAAGGAGGATTTCGCGAACCGGCGCCCCTACGGCGAATGGCTCAGTACGCAGCGCTTCCGCATGAGCCAGCTCGACCCTGACGAGGTCGCAGCCGTTTGGGACCGCGACGCGCTGATGCCGCGCATGCAGGCCTTCGGTTACACGAGCGAGACCATGCAGTTCATGCTGCTGCCGCTGATCCGCGAGCTCAGGGATCCGGTCGGCTCGATGGGCAACGACAGCGCGCTCGCGTGCCTGTCCGATCAGCCGCGCATGCTCTACGACTACTTCAAGCAGCTCTTCGCGCAGGTGACGAATCCGCCGATCGACTCGATCCGCGAAGAGATCATCATGTCGCTCGAGTGCTATATCGGACCGGAAGGCAATCTCCTGACATCGACGCCCGAGCATGCCAATCGGCTGCGTATGCGCCACCCGATACTGACCAACGGCGAGATCGAGGCTATCAAAACGATGGATCTTCGCGGCTGGAAGGCGCGCACCATCGACGTCTGCTTCGACCGCGACGGCGGCCAGGGAAGCCTCGCCAACGCGCTCGATCGCATCTGCGGCGAAGCCGAGGCTGCCATCGACTCAGGTTTCAGCATCATCGTGCTGTCGGATCGCGGCATCGGGCCTGACCGCGTGCCGGTCAGCGCGCTGCTCGCCTGCGGAGCGGTGCACCATCATCTCGTCGCGCGTGCCAAACGCACACGCATCGGCATCGTGCTCGAGACCGGCGAGGCGCGCGAGGTTCACCATCATTGCCTGCTCGTCGGCTACGGCGCCGACGCGATCAACCCCTATCTCGCGTTCGAGGCGCTGTGGCAGGCGCGAGAGGACGGTCTCGTCGACGCCGACACGCGCCTCGTTGCGAGCTATCGCAAGGGCGTGGCCAAGGGCATGCTCAAGGTCATGGCGAAGATGGGCATCTCGACGCTGCAATCCTACAAAGGCGCGCAGATCTTCGAGGCGCTCGGCCTCGCGGACGAGGTCGTCAGCAAGTGCTTTGCCGGCACCGTCAGCCGCCTCAAGGGCGTCGGATTCGACGTGCTCGAGCAGGAGACGCTGAGGCGCCATGCGCTCGGGTTCCCGCCCGAGACCGAGCGACGGCTCGAGACCCTGCCGAACCCGGGCGAGTTCCACTGGCGAAGCGCCGGCGAGCGGCACACGTGGGAGCCCAAGGCCATCTTCTCGCTGCAGGTCGCGGCCAGGCGCAACGATGCGAGTGCCTATGAGCAGTTTGCCGCGACGGTCAACAAGGAAGCGCGCGAGAGCTGCACGCTCAGGGGGCTGCTCGAGTTCAAGAAGCGCGAGCCGATCGATGTCGACGAGGTCGAGCCGGCCAGCGAGATCGTCAAGCGGTTCTGTACCGGAGCGATGAGCTTCGGCTCGATCTCTCAGGAGACTCACGAGGCGCTCGCGATCGCGATGAATCAGCTCGGCGGCAGAAGCAATACGGGCGAAGGCGGCGAGGATTCGCGGCGATTCACGCCGTCGCCCGACGGCAAGTCGCGGCGCTCGGCGATCAAGCAGGTGGCGTCGGGCCGCTTCGGCGTCACGGCCTGGTATCTCGCCAACGCCGACGAGCTCCAGATCAAGATGGCCCAGGGTGCCAAGCCAGGTGAAGGCGGTGAACTGCCCGGACGCAAGGTCGACGAGGTCATCGCGAGCATTCGTTACTCGACGCCGGGTGTCGGGCTCATCAGCCCGCCGCCGCACCACGATATCTACTCGATCGAGGATCTGGCGCAGCTCATTCACGATCTGAAGAACTCGAATCCGAACGCGCGCATCAGCGTCAAGCTCGTCGCCGAGCACGGCGTCGGCACGATCGCGGCCGGCGTCGTCAAGGCGCATGCCGATCACGTCCTGATCTCCGGCGACACGGGCGGGACGGGCGCGTCGCCGCTGACGAGCATCAAGCACGCGGGACTCCCCTGGGAGCTCGGGATCGCCGAGACGCACCAGACACTCGTCATGAACGATTTGAGAAGCCGCACCGTGCTCCAGACCGACGGGGGCTTAAAGACCGGCCGCGACGTCGTGATCGCTGCGCTTCTCGGCGCCGAGGAGATGGGCTTCTCGACGGCGCCCCTGATCGCGCTCGGGTGCATCATGATGCGCAAGTGCCATCTGAACACCTGCCCGGTCGGCATCGCGACCCAGGATCCGGCGCTGCGCGAGAAGTTCACAGGTCTGCCCGAGCACGTCATCAACTACCTGTTCATGGTGGCCGAGGACACGCGGCGCATCATGGCGAAGCTCGGCTTCCGCCGCGTCAACGACATGATCGGACGCACCGACGTGCTCGAGCCCGTGGAGGCGATCGATCACTGGAAATCGTCGGGGCTCGATCTCTCGCCGATACTCGAGCCGGCCAGGAAGCCACACGAACGCGTCGACGTTTATTGCACGCGTGAGCAGGATCACGGGCTCAACCTCGCGCTCGACAACCGGCTCATCGCTCTATGCGAGAAGACGCTCGCCGACAGCAACCGCGCGACGCGGATCGATCTGCCGATCGTCAACACCAACCGGACGGTCGGCACGATGCTGAGCCATGCTGTCGTCACGCGATGGGGCGAACGGGGCTTGAAGCCCGGCACGGTACACGTCCGGTTCACGGGGTCCGCCGGCCAGAGCTTCGGCGCTTTCCTCGCCCGAGGCATCACGCTCGAGCTCGAGGGCGACAGCAACGATTACGTCGGCAAGGGTCTGTCGGGCGGTCAGATCATCATCTATCCGCCGCGCGAGAGCACCTTCAAGGCCGAGGAGAACGTTCTGATCGGCAACGTCGCGCTCTACGGCGCAACCGGAGGGCGCGCGTTCTTCCGCGGCATCAGCGCCGAGCGCTTCTGCGTGCGCAACTCGGGCGCCAAAGCCGTCATCGAGGGCGTCGGCGACCATGGCTGCGAGTACATGACGGGCGGCCGCGCGGTCATTCTCGGGCCGACGGGCCGCAACTTCGCGGCCGGCATGTCTGGCGGCATTGCCTATATCTGGGATCCGAAGGAAGAGTTCGCCGCCAAGTGCAACATGGGCACGGTCGATCTCGAGCCGGTCGAGGAAGACGAGGACATTGCGGAGCTGCGCGAGCTGATCGAGCACCATCGCGAGTACACGGATTCGCCCGTTGCCGAGCGCATTCTCGATGCCTGGCCGGAAATTCTCGGCGAGTTCTGGAAGGTGATGCCAGTCGACTACAAGCGCGTGCTCCAGGAGCGCCGCCGGCACGACGAAGAGATGGAAGCCGCCGTTCACGAGGACGGGACCATTACGCTCCGGGCTCTCGAGCGCTAGGGCAAACCGATGGGCAAGGCCACCGGATTCAAGGAATTCACGCGCAAGACCGTTCCGTACCGACACGCGAAGAAACGGATTCGCGACTTCGACGAGATCTTCACCGAGCCCGTCGAGGAAAAGCTGAAGGAACAGGGCGCTCGCTGCATGGACTGCGGCGTGCCGTTCTGCCAGTCGAACGACGGCTGTCCGATCGACAATCTGATCCCCGAGTGGAACGACCTCGTCTATAACGGGCGCTGGAAGGACGCGCTGGAGCGCCTACACAAGACCAACAACTTCCCCGAGTTCACGGGCCGCACCTGCCCCGCGCCGTGCGAGGGCGCCTGCGTGCTCGGCATCACCGATCCGCCCGTTACGATCAAGAACATCGAGAACGCGATCATCGACCGCGGCTTCGCGGAAGGCTGGGTCAGGCCGCACGCGCCCGCCCCTTCGACCGGCAAGCGCATCGCAATCGTCGGCTCCGGTCCCGCCGGACTTGCCGCCGCCGACCAGCTCATCAAGGTCGGATATGGCGTCACCGTCTTCGAGCGGGCCGATCGGATCGGCGGCCTTTGCATGTACGGCATTCCGAACATGAAGCTCGACAAGGGTGTCGTCGACCGACGCGTCGACCTGATGCGTCAGTCGGGTATCGAGTTCGTCTCGGGCGCCGACGTCGGCCGCAACGTCGACCCGGCGAAGCTCAGGCAAGACTTCGATGCGCTGTTGCTCGCCACGGGAGCGACGAAGCCACGCGATCTCGCGGTTCCCGGACGTGAGCTCGAGGGCATCCACCTCGCCATGGAATATCTGACGGCCAACACGAAGGCCCTGCTGAACGGCAGTCCCGGCGACGATTACATCGATGCGAAAGGCAAGAACGTCATCGTCATCGGCGGTGGCGACACGGGCGCCGACTGCATCGGCACGGCGCTACGGCAAGGCTGCAGGGGCCTGCTGAACTTCGAGCTACTCGATCAGCCGCCAGCGGACCGCGCCGAGGACAATCCCTGGCCTCTATGGCCGAAAATCCTGCGCACCGACTATGCGCACGAGGAAGCGATTGCGCGCGACGGCGCGGATCCCAGAAGCTATGAGATGCTGACGGAGCGATTCGAGCAAGGCAAGCAAGGCAAGCGCAGCGACGCCGAACCCGACGCCGAGCAACGCAAACCAGGCGAGCGAAGCGACGCCGAGCCCGACGCCGAACCCGCACCAGGTAACAGTCGCGTCGGAAGCCTGACGGCCGGCCGCATCCGCTGGGTCTTCGATTCGGGCCGTCCCGAGATACAGAAGATCGCCGGCAGCGAGCAGACCTTCGAGGCCGACCTCGTGCTGCTCGCGATGGGCTTTCTCGGGCCGGAAGACTATCTCGCCGAGGCGCTCGGCATCGAGCGAGACGGGAGATCGAATTATCTCGCCGCGCACGGCAGCTTCGAGACCTCCGAGGCCGGCGTTTTCGCGGCCGGCGATTGCCGGCGCGGGCAGTCGCTCGTGGTCTGGGCAATCAACGAGGGACGCGGCGCGGCGCGGGCGATCGATCTTTATCTGCGCGGGACGAGCAGCTTGCCGGCGCCGAAGATCACGATCGGGTTGGCACTCCGTTAGCCGGGATGAAGATCGTTCCGCCGCGTCATCCGGTCGCTGAGCGCCACGCTGTGCTCGATCGCACGATCGTGCCGCCGTTTCCCGACGACGCGCGGTTTGCGCTGTTCGGACTCGGGTGCTTCTGGGGGGCGGAGCGCGCGTTCTGGCAGCGGGGCGAGGTTTTGACGACGGCGGTCGGTTATGCCGGGGGGCATACGGAGCATCCGACCTATCGCGAAGTCTGCACGGGTAATACCGGCCATGCCGAGGTCGTGCTCGTCGTCTACGAGGGAGACGATGAAGTTCTGAGCGCGCTGCTCGATGTCTTCTGGGAGGATCACGATCCTACGCAGGGCATGCGCCAGGGCAACGACGTCGGTTCGCAGTACCGGTCGGCAATCTACCTCGGCGACGACGGCGAGCTCGAGCTTGCGGCGGCCAGCCGCGATCGCTATCAGAAGGCGTTGACCGCGGCGGGCTTCGGCGCGATCACGACGGAGATCGCAAAGGATCGGGACTTCTACTACGCCGAGGATTATCACCAGCAGTATCTGGCGAAAAACCCGGCCGGCTATTGCAGCCTCGGCGGAACGGGCGTCAAGCCCGCGGCAGCACGACGCTGATTCTGACGCCGCTGCCGTCGGCGAGATTCTCGGCGCCGACGGTCCCACCGTGAAACTCGGCGACGAGCGTCACGATATAGAGGCCGAGCCCGAGATGCGGCTTGTCTCCCTCACTCTCGCGAACCGAAACGAGCGAGTCGAACAGCCGGTGCCGCATCGCTTCGGGGAGCAGCGGTCCTCGATTGACGACGGCCAGGACCGCGTCGCCGGCGCGCGTTTCGAGGCTGACCTCGATCGTCGAGCCTTCGCGCGCGAATCCGGCCGCGTTGTCGATAAGCTTGTCGAGCATCTGCTCGATCAGCTCGCCGGAACCATCGATGACGACGGGCTCTGCGGGCAGCGTCACGCCGAACTTCCGGTCCTTGTAGACATCGCGGTAGGCGTTCATGCAGGACGAGACCACGGCAGCGGCATCGAATCGCTCGAGCCGCGTCTCGGTGATCGCCTGCTCGACGCGCGTCGCGGCCGTCATCGCCTGCAGAATCGCCTCGAGCCTTTCGGTGCCGTGCCGCAGGCGAGCGAGATAGTCTTTCGCGGGCTCCGTCGCGAGCTCGTGCTCGAGGTTGTCGAGCGAGGTCGCGACGATGGCGAGCGGCGTTCGGAGCTCGTGACTGAGCTTGGACTTCAGGCTCTGCAGGTACTCCGTGTAATCGCGCAGCCGGCCGAGCAGGTCCCCGAAGCTCCGTGACAGGTCGCCGATCTCGTCACGGCCTTTGGTTCCGGGCAGCCGCACGTTGATCTCGCCGCGCGGCCCGAGCGCGGACTCCGCGGCCCGAGCGAGACGGCCGACGCGAAAAGACAGGATGCTCGCATAGCCGAAGGCCGCGAGCGCCACGATGAAGATGACGCCGACGGCCGTCGCCATCACACGCATCATGGCCTGATTCGCCACCGTGACAATCGGATCGCTGGTCTGCTCGAGCACGACGGCGCCGAGCCGCGGGTTCTCAGGATCGATCGGAACGGCCGCTGCGACGATGGCGCTGACCGCCGCGCCCTGCCGATACCATGCCGTCGCCGCCTCCCCGCCGAGCGCCGCTCGGAGCGTGGGATCGCCGATCTGTCCCGGCCGGCTCTCCTGGCCCGCATAGTCGGGGTCGTCGCGCCTGAGCACGTAGCGAAAGACCCGCTCGAGGATCGACGGGCTCGCGGCCGCGTCGGAAACGTCAGCCGGCGCGAGCGGCCCGGAGTCGGCCAGCACGAAGCCGTCGGAATCGAGAACGCGCAGGCGGCTGTCGCCGCCCGCGAACGGCCTCAGGACCACGTTGAGCTCGGGGCTTTCCCGAACCAGCGCGTTCGGCGCTTGCGCATCGCCCCAGGTCGCGGCCGCGATCCTGGCCGTGGCGCCGCCGTCATCGGAATCGATGACGCCGACGCCGAGCGCGGCTTCGGCGATCCGCAGCGGCAGACGCGCCTCAACGCTGAAGCCCGCCGCCGTCTCGCGCCAGTAACCCCGCACGATGTCGTAGTAGCCGCCCGAGGAATCGAAACGCGGCGCGCCTGCCGTCAGCTGGGCGCTGAACGGCCCCTGCGCCGAGTTGGCTAGCAGGAGCGGCAGGACGTCACCGCCATCGTCGGCAGGCAGAAGCGCGATGCGGTCGCCGTGCGGCATGTCGCCGGGTGTTCGCTGATAGACGATCTCGTCGTCTGCGACGTCGGCGAAGAGATAGAGAAAGGTCGAGTTGAAGCCGAGCCACAGCCGGCTGCCGCCGTCGAACGTCAGCGCGCGAGCTTCGGCCGACTCGCCGGACGGATCGCGGGAAAAGATCCAGTCGCCGCGAAGGCCGTCGAGCAAGGGCGGCTGCGACAGGGAGTGCGCGTAGACCGGCTCACCGAGGGACGGTTCCCGGGAGTCGCGCCGACGCAGCGCGTTGCTTTCGGCCAGCCGCGTCACGACGATGCTGGCGCGCGCGCGGTCGAGCAGCGATTGCTCCAGGGCGCGCCTCAGCGACACCTCGACCTGCCGCACCATCTCGAGCCCCGCCCAGGGCAGAAGCAGCGTTATGGCGCCGAGCGCCAGCAGCTGGAAGCGTAGCGACATCCGACCTCGGATCGAGATTTCAGCCGGACCATTGTATGGTGCGGCTTAAGCTCCGTCCCGCTACCGGTGACGGCTCAACGGAACGCAAGCTATGGTCTCAGACACTGACCCTGAGTCGATCGACGGGCGGATCGATGCGCTGCTCGACTTCTGGTTCGGGGGATACCTCGTCGATGCCGATCGTCTGAACCTGCTGAAGAAGCTGTGGTTCTCGGCGACGCCCGATCAGGACGCCGAGCTTCGCGAGCGCTTCGGGGGATTGTCCGAAGCCGCCGCCCGCGGCGAGCTCGACGCCTGGGCAGAGACGCCCCGGGGCCGCCTCGCGCTCATCGTTCTGCTCGATCAGCTTCCGCGCAGCCTCCATCGCGGCAAACGAGACGCCTTTGCCCAGGATGCACGGGCGCTCGAGCTTTGCCACGAAGGCCTCGAGCTCGGCATCGACGCAGCGCTCGCCCCGCTCGAGCGCGTCTTCTTCTGCATGCCGCTCCAGCATGCCGAGTCGCGAGTGATCCAGGCGCTTGCGGTCGAGACCTTCGGCAAGCTCGCCGAAACCGAGACCGAGAAACCGATTGCAACCGCCCTCGGAAATGCCGCAGATTTCGCCTTGCAGCACCGGGCCATCATCGATCGCTTCGGACGTTTTCCGCACAGGAACGAGGCGCTCGGACGGGAGACGACGGAGGCGGAGCGCGAGTTCCTCGCCTCCGGCGGCTCGACCTTCGGACAATAGGAGACACAGCGCGTGCAGACATTGAAATCGCAGCGGATCGCGATCATCGGCGGCCAGAGGATTCCGTTCTGCCGCGCTCATACGGCCTACGCCAGAAGCTCGAATCAGCTGATGATGACGGCGGCCTTGAGAACCCTCGTCGAGCGCTACGGGCTGAACGGTCAGACGCTCGGCGACGTCTCGCTCGGCGCCGTCGTCAAGCACTCGCGGGATTTCAATCTCGCGCGCGAGTCCGTTCTCTCGTCGGGTCTCGCGCCGGAGACGCCGGCTTTCGACATCCAGCGGGCCTGCGGCACGAGCCTCTCGGCAGCGCTGATCATCGCGAGCAAGATCGCAACGGGGCTCATTGACGCCGGTATCGCCGGCGGCACGGACAGCATCAGCGACCTGCCGATCGTCTATCCCGACGCATACCGCTCGATACTCCTCGAAAGCGCGCGCGGGAGGTCGCTCGGCGAGCGGCTGAAGCCCTGGCTCCGCCTGCGACCGAAACATTTCAAGCCGCAGCCGCTCGGCGTCGTCGAGCCCAGAACGGGTCTTTCGATGGGCGAGAGCATGGAGGTCACGGCCAGGCAGTGGGGGATCAGCCGCAGGGATCAGGACGAGCTCGCATTGCAAAGCCACATGAACGCCGAGCGTGCCTGGTCCGAGGGCTTTTACGACGATCTCGTCACGAGTCACCTCGGCGTCGCGAAAGACAACAACATCCGGCCCGACACGAGCCTCGAGAAGCTCGGCGCGCTGAAGCCGGTGTTCGATCGGAGCGCACAGGGAACGCTGACGGCCGGCAACAGCACGCCGCTGACCGACGGCGCCTCGGCCGTGCTGCTGGCCTCGGAGAGCTGGGCCCGCGAGCGCGGCCTCACCGTTCAAGCCTATCTGACCTACGGTCGCGAGGCCGCCGTCGATTTTGTGACCAAGGAAGGGTTGCTGATGGCACCCGCCTATGCCGTCTCGGACCTGCTCGACGACGCCGGGCTCGGGCTCGCAGACTTCGATTACTACGAGATTCACGAAGCCTTCGCGGCGCAGACGCTCGCGACGCTCGCAGCCTGGGAGTCGGAGGAATTCTGCGCCGAGAGGCTCTATCGCGGCGAGCCGCTCGGCTCGATCGACCGCGACAAACTCAACGTCAACGGCGGCAGCGTCGCGATCGGCCATCCGTTCGCGGCCACGGGCACGCGGCTGCTCGCGACGCTCGCAAAGCAGCTCTCGCTCGAGGGCGGCCGCGGGCTGATCTCCGTCTGCACGGCTGGCGGCATGGGCGTCACGGCCATCGTCGAGAGCGCCTGAGGCAGCGTGGACGCGGCGATCGCGATTAGAGGCTATGTGCTCCGCCGAACAGATGGCGCAGCAGTTATGCGGGCATTCTAGCCTGCCTGGTGCACGGGTTACGCAAAGGGTGCTCTCAAACACTCAGTTCTGGAGATCGACATGAATTACGAAGATCGCGATACGTTGGGTATGGACAAAGACAAGACTGCAGGTCCTGACCGGCGGCACGGACCCGGGCCCGAAGTCATGGGTGCCGAAACGCTCGTTGGGAACGACGTCTACAACGATGACGATGAAGACGTCGGCGAAATCAAAGAGATTATGCTGGATATGCGCAGCGGCAGAGTCGCCTACGCAGTGTTGTCTTTCGGCGGGTTCCTGGGGATGGGCAATAAGCTCTTCGCAGTGCCCTGGGACGCATTGAAACTCGACACGGAGAACAAGCGATTCACCCTGAGTGTGGCCAAGGACCGCCTCAAAGAGGCACCGGGATTCGACAGGGACCATTGGCCCAACATGGCCGATAAGCTCTGGGCGAAGGAAATCCACTCTTACTACGGGACGCGGCCGTATTCGGACGACGCGCGCGCATAGAGGTCTCACGGCCCCCAACAAGGAGTTGGCAACCGAGCTCGGCTGCCCCAGAGAGTTCACGGTCCCTCGCGGCGCGGCGCTCGTATCGCGCGTCAGGCGATCTAGCGAAGCACCCAGGCGACGACGATGGGCAGGCTGACAAACGAGAACAGCGTCGACATCAGCACGATGCCGGCAATGTCGTCCGGCGCGTGATCGTAGCGCGCCGCAAAGAGGTAGCTGAACATCGCCGCCGGCATCGCACCCTGGAGTATCAGGACGCCGCGCGCCACGCCTTCGAGCTCGAGAGCGAAAGCGACGCCGATCGCGACCGCAAGCCCGACGGCGAGCCGCACGAGTCCCCAGAATGACGCGAACGGCAGCCGCGCCACCCTCAGGCCGCCGAGCGTGTTGCCAAGCGCGAGCAGCATCAGCGGAATCATCAACGCGCCGAGCGGTCCGATTGTGCCCGCGATCCAGTCGGGCAGCTCGTAGCCCGTTACGAGCAGGACCGTGCCGATCGCGGCGCCGTAGATCACGGGCGTTGTCACGAGCGTGCGCCACGGCGAGCGGCCGGATTGCAGCATCGGCGTCAGTGTGAACTGCCCGATCGAATGCGCGACGAAAACGGCGACGGCGAGGCCGAGCCCCTCGTCACCGAAAGCGAAGAAGCAGACCGAAAGACCGAGATTGCCGGTGTTGCCGATCGCAAGCGCCGGCAGAAACGTCCTGACGGGCAAGCGCGCGATCCTGATGATGACCAGGCATACGATGATCGTCACTACGAACATCGCAACGCCACCAAGCCCCATCCTGGCCACAACCTCGAGCGGCAGGCCGAGATTCGACAGGCTGTCGACGATCAGGCACGGACCCGCGATATTCATCACGAGCCGCGTCACGAACTCGCGCTCGAACGGCACGCCTGCCTTGCGCCAGCCGTAACCGAGCAGGCCGATCGCAAAGACCGGCATCAGCACGCCGGCAAGCTCGGCGATCATCGCGGGAATTCAGGCGGAGCGCGCGGCCAGGCTCGTGCGCAACCGCGCGTGCAGCGGGCTCTTGCGCGGGAAATGCGTGAGCAGGTATTCCATCTGGTCGGCCAGGACGCGGCGCCCCTTCAGATAGATGTACTCCGCATAGGTCGGCGTGAACGGCACCGCGACGAGCTGCATGTTGGACTGCTCCGGCGTCCGACCGCCCTTGTGATTGTTGCAGCGGCGGCATGCCGTGACGACGTTCGTCCAGCCATCCGTGCCCCCCAGGCTCAGCGGCTGGATATGGTCGCGGGTCAGATCCGACGTCGAGAAGCGCTCGGCGCAATACATGCAGACATTCGCGTCACGGCGAAACAGGGTCCGGTTGTTCAGCGGCGGCGTGTAGCGTTCGCTGTTTCGCTCATGTGCATAGGTATCGCCGAGCGTCGCGATGATCGAGCTGACCTCGATCGTGCTGCGAAACCCCGTGCGCGCGTTGTATCCGCCGCGAAGCCTGTAGATCGGGGAGCCGCAGGCGTAGGCCACCTGCTCGGCGTGATAAAGCGATGCCGCCGACCGATAGTCGATCCATTCGAGCGGCATGCCCGCGACGTCGGTGCGCAGGACCTCCTGGGAAACGAGCTGTCGAATCTCCTCCACTGAACCTCAACGGCGAGCCTCTCCGAGCGCCGCAAAGTGTCACCGAGACGGCGCGAATTTACAACGGGGGATGTTGCGAAAAAGTGACAATGGCGCTTCAGCGCCGGTCCAGCGTCGGTCCGGGCCGCCGGTCGCGCATCTGATCGCGCAGCGCCCGCTGGCGCTGATCGCGGTTCAAGTCCTGGAATCGCTGACGGATCTGGTCGCGCCGGTCCGGGGACAGCCGGTTGAAATCACGGTAGATCGCGCGTAGCTGCTCGCGCTGGACCGGCGTCAGGTCCCGAAAGTCGCGGTACCGGTCCCGGATCGTCTGGCGCTGCTGGTCGGTCAGCCCCTGCCAGAGCGTGAACCGGTCCCCCGCCGAGAGCCTTTCGCTCTGATTCATCTCGAGCCACCGCCTTGCGCCGAGGGCGATCCTCTCCTGCCTCTCGGGATCGAGATCCGCCCAGGCCGCTTGCTGATCGGCGAGCAGCTCCTGCTGCGCCCGGCTGAGCTCGTCCCACGCGACGCCCTGCGCATAAGACGCTGCGCCTGCAAGCAGCAACAAGGCCAGAAGTCCTGCCTTGAGCTCAATCTTCATCGGTCTCATCGGTCTCATCCGTTTCTTCGTCCTCAACCGGGCCGTCGCCCTTGGCCGACGCCTCGCCATGATCGTCGATCTCCTCTTCCATCCCGGCGACGATCAGCCACTCCTCGTCGCTCTCCTGCCAGCTCCCGAGATATTCGAGGAAGCCGAGGTCCGGCTCGTCTTCCTGCGCCTCGGCCTCACCGGCAAGCCCCGTCACGGCCACGAGCAACACCAGCCTCGAACGCCTCATCAGCCACTTCCGTCCGCCGACTCGTCTCTTTCCATAAGCTCCGGCTGCTCGAGCAGCCAGGCATAGAACTCGAGATCCTCGAACAGATCGAAGCCCTCGCCCTCGAGCAGGATGTCGAGATCGCCGAGCGCCGTCGGCTGCGAGAGGCCGAGCGTGGACTCGGGGCTCTGCCAGAGCACGGCCACGGTCAGCGCGGCCGCGGCGAAGGCGCCGACGGGCACGAGCCTTGAAGGCGCAAGCCACGAGAAACCGCGCGAGCCGGCCGCTTCGACGGCCTTCGCGCGCGCTTCGGCCAGCCCCGCGCGCGTCTGCCGATCGAGACCCCGAACGCTCTCGGCAAAGAGCCGCCGCGCCCGCTCGGCGATCTCGCGCTCGCGACTTCTTTCAAGATCGTTGCTTTCGCTCATGCCCAATGCTCTCCCAACAGCTCGCGCAACCTCGATACGGCGCGCGAGTAATGTGTCTTGACGCTGCCGTCGCTGACACCCATGACCAGTGCCGTCTCGGCGACATCGAGGTTCTCGAAGTTACGCAGCATGAAGACCTCGCGTTGCCGTTCGGACAGCGACCTCAGTGCCGATTCGAGCGCGGCCAGCGCTTCCTCGCCCTCGGCCTGCACGCTCGGATCGTCGCTCGCGGGACCCGCCGCCGCCAGGACCGGATCGCGATCCTCGGAATCGGAGCCGGAGAAGAAGCTGATGACGCGCTGACTGACCGTGCGCCGCCGACCCCAGTCCCGAATCCGGTTCTTCAGTATCCGATAGAACAGCGGCCGCCATTCCTCGGCCGGGCGTCCCGCGTACCGCGTCGCGAGCCGCATCATCGCGTCCTGAACGATGTCGAGCGCTTCGTCGCGATTCCTGACGGATACCAGCGCGATCCTGAAGGCGCTGCCTTCGACCCCTCGCAGGAACCCGTCGAGATCGGCGAAATCCTCCAGCGGTTTCTCCTTCGACGCCAGGCTCGACTCGAACGGCATCAAGAGCTCCATCGGATTGACCATCGTCAAGCAGCCAACACCCTGCCGGCAGGCCGGCCCATGATGCCCTGTACAACGCGAGGCTACGCTGGCCGTTGACAGGCCGAAAGGCTATAACCGGCCCGAGCCGTCGAAGATCTTCACATAAGTCTGAAATGACCGAAAGTCAAAAGCGTGTCCGCGTTGCCGTGCCCGTGCCCGTCGCCAGGGGTTTCGACTACGGATGGGATCGGCGCGATCCGCTGCCCCGCCCCGGGACGCGGGTTCGCGTTCCTTTCGGCAAGCGCGAGCGGATCGGCATCGTCATCGGGCGTGCCGACGAGTCCGCGGTCGACGATGCGGCGCTGAAGACGATTCGCGAAGTCATCGACGCGCGGCCGCTGCTCGAGGGCGAGCTGATGGAATCCCTGCTATGGGCCTCGAGCTATTACCACCACCCGGTCGGCGAGGTGCTGGCTCAGGCGCTGCCCGGCCTTCTGCGCCGCGGACGCGCGGCCGAGGTCGAGCCCGAGCGCGGCTTTGCGCTGTCGGCCGCGGGAAGCGACGCGGATCGCGAGTCGCTCGGCAGGCGGGCGCCGCGTCAGGCCGAGGCGCTCGAGCTGATCGCCCGGTCCTCCGTCGTAGCGACGAGCGAGCTCAGCGAGGCCGGGATCAGCGGCGATACGCTGCGGCGTCTTTGCGAGAAGGGCCTGATCGTCCCGGCCGAGCGCCCCGAGCCGCCACCCGCGGCCACGCAGGCGCAGGGCGAAGCGCCGCCCGAGCTGACGGCCGACCAGGCGGCGGCCGTCGAGGCCGCGCGCGCGACCTCGGGCTTCGCCTGCGCCCTGCTCTATGGCGTGACCGGCAGCGGCAAGACCGAGGTTTTCCTGCGGCTCATAGGCGACGCGCTCGAGCGTGGGCGCCAGTGCCTGCTGCTCGTGCCCGAGATCGGCCTGACGCCTCAGCTCGTCAGAAGGCTCCGTGCGCGCTTCGGCTCGAAGCTCGCCGTGTTTCACTCCGGGCTCACGGATGCCCAGCGCCTTACGGCCTGGCGCCAGGCACGATCTGGCGAGGCCAGGCTCATCGTCGGCACGCGCTCCGCCGCCTTCGCGCCGCTGCCCGCGCCCGGACTCATCGTCGTCGACGAGGAGCACGATCCGTCCTACAAGCAGCAATCGGGTTTTCGCTACTCGGGCCGCGATCTCGCGATTATCCGCGCCAGGACGCTCGATATTCCCGTCGTGCTCGCCTCGGCGACGCCGTCGCTCGAGAGCTTCCGCAATGCGGCCGAGGGGCGCTACCGGCTCCTGACTCTGCCGAGGCGCATCGGCGCGGCCGGCACGCCCGGGATTCGCGTCGTCGATCTGAATCAGCATGCCGTACGGCAGGGACTTTCGACGCCCCTTCTGAGCGCCATGGAGCAGCATCTCGGACGCGGTGATCAGGCGCTCTTGTTCATCAACCGGCGCGGTTTCGCGCCGGTTCTCTTCTGCGCGAGCTGCGAGAAGGCGTCCGAATGCCGGCGCTGCGACTCCCGGATGACGGTCCACGCCAGGGCCGGCGAGCTCAGGTGCCATCATTGCGGCAGCCACGAGCCCCTGCACTGGACCTGTCCCGACTGCGGCAGCGAGCGCATCGGGGTCGGCGCGGGGACGGAGCGCGTCACTTCGGAGCTCGAGCAGCTTTACCCTGCGCATGCGATCGCGCGTCTCGACCGCGATGCGGTCTCGGGGCGTGACTCGCTCGAAAGGGTTCTCGACGAGATCGAATCGGGCCGCGCAAGCATCATCGTCGGCACACAGCTTTTGACGAAGGGTCACGATTTTCCGAACGTGACTCTGGTCGGAGTGCTCAATGCCGACCAGGGGCTCTTCGGCACGGACTTTCGCAGCGAGGAACGCCTGGCGCAAACCGTCATACAGGTTGCCGGCCGTGCCGGAAGGCGCGACCGTCCCGGCGAGGTGCTGATCCAGACCCACCATCCGAATCACCCGCTGCTCAGAGAGCTGATCTCGGGCGACTACGGTGCGTTTGCCGAGCGTGCGCTCGCCGAGCGGCGCGCGACGGCCTGGCCGCCGTTCAGCCGTCTCGCCGTGTTTCGCGCCGAGGCGCGCGAGCGCGATCGTGTCTTCGCGTTTCTCGGGCGGCTCGCGCGTCACTCGGCAAAGTCCGCGCACGGCGTGCGCGTCCTCGGGCCGGCGCCCGACCGGATGGAGCGGCGCGACGGGCGCTTTCGGGGACAGCTTCTGTTGCAGTCCGGCCGCCGCGATCGGCTGCATGTCGCGATCCGCTCCTGCCTCGACGTCGCCACCGGCTGGCCCGAGGCGAGGCGCGTGCGCTGGTCGATCGACGTCGATCCGGTCGAGCTGTAGCCCCCTATTCGCTTCGGGTAGAATGCGCCGCCTTTCCTCGAGCCCCCGCTGATCCGTGCAACAGAAACTCGAACAGATCGTCCGGAGCGCGCTCAGGAGCCTCGCCGACCGCGACGGTCCGGCCGAGCTCGCGGCGCTCGATCCCGGCATCGAGCGGGCGCGCGATCCGGCGCACGGCGACTTTGCGAGCAACGTCGCGATGCGCGCCGCGAAGCTTGCGGGCCTTAAGCCCCGCGAGTTGGCCGAGGCGATCGTCGCTGCGATGCCGAGCGACCCGATCGTCGCGGCGATCGACATTGCGGGCCCGGGATTCATCAATTTCAGGCTCGCGACGAGCGCTTTTCATGAGTCTTTGCGCGAGATCCTTCAGTCGCGATCCGGTTACGGCAGGGCGAAGCCCGGGAGCCGCGGCCGCGCGCTCGTCGAGTACCTGTCGGCCAACCCGACCGGGCCGTTACACGTCGGCCACGGCCGAATCGCGGCTTACGGCGCATCGCTCGCCGCGCTCCTTTGCGCCTACGGCTACGAGGTCGACGAGGAGTACTACATCAACGATGCCGGTCGGCAGATGGACATCCTCGCAACGAGCGTCTGGCTTCGCTATGCGCAACGGCACGGTGTGCCGCTAAGCTTCCCGGCCAATTGCTACCAGGGCGACTATGTCGGCGAGATCGCCGGGCGGCTTGCCGCCGAGCACGGCGACAGTTTCCTTGGCGGCGCCGACTCGGTCGTCTCGGTGATGGCCGGATTCGGTGACAACGAGGAACAGAACCTCGACGCGCTGATCGCCGCCCTGAAGGCGGCGCTGTCGGACGCGCATTTCTCGACCGTCCTCGATGCGACGCTCAACGAGATTCTGGCCGACATCAGAAACGACCTCGAGGAGTTCGGCGCGTCGCCCGGGCGCTGGTTCTCGGAACGAAGCCTGCTCGAGAGCGGCGCCGTGGCAGCGGCACTCGAGGCGCTCGAGCAGAAGGGTCTCTTATACGAGAAGGATGGGCCGACCTGGTTCAGGACGACGCGGTTCGGCGACGACAAGGACAGGGTCGTCGTGCGCGAGAACGGCGTATCGACCTATTTCGCCTCCGACATCGCCTACCACGTCGAGAAGTACGGTCGCGGCTACGATCTGATGATCAACGTCTTCGGCGCCGATCATCACGGCTATACGGCCCGCGTGCTGGCAGGCGTCGCCGCGACGGAGCACGATACCGAGCGACTCGAGTTCCGTCTCGTCCAGTTCGTCGTGCTCTACCGCGGGGACCAGAAGGTCAAGATGACGACGCGCGGCGCGAGCTATATCACGCTCAGAGAGTTGCGCGAGGAAATCGGCAGCGATGCCGCGCGATTCTTTTACGTCTCGCGATCGAACGATCAGCACCTGGATTTCGATCTCGAGCTCGCCAAGGCGCAGACGAGCGACAACCCGGTTTACTACGTGCAGTATGCGCACGCGCGCGTCGCGAGCATGCTCGCACGCCTCGAAGGCAGCCTGCCGGACACGACCACGGTCGACTTCGGCCGGCTTTCCGCGGACGCGGAGCTTTCGCTGATGCGGTCGCTCGGCCGCTATCCGGAGATCGTCGAGCTCGCCGCCACGGGCCGAGCGCCGCAGCACATCGTTCACTATCTGCGCGACCTCGCGGCGGCGTTTCATGCATACTACAACGCGCACCGGATTCTGATCGACGACGATCCGCTGCGTGACGCGCGCGTGCTTCTGGCCGTCGCCACGCGAGAGGTCATCAGGAACGGTCTCGACCTGCTCGGCGTATCGGCTCCCGAGGAGATGTAGCGGCAGCGCATGGCATCAGGAAAGCGAAGGCGAAAGGAATCCGCGCCCGGCTGGGCCTGGATGCTGTTCGGCCTCAGCATCGGCCTTTCCGTCGCGCTGGTCGTCTACCTGAGAAGCGGGAGCCCGTCCGTTCCCGACCGGACGAATCAGACGGTGACGCAGACGGCGACGCGAGCCGAAGCCAACCTTGCCGCGGAGACGGCCGGGCAGCCTGCCGCCCGCGCGAGCGAGACGCCCGCCGCTTCCGGCGGCGAATCGCAGCAGAGCGACGAGCCGGCGTACTCGTTCTTCAACGACCTCAGCAAGTCCGAAGTCATCGTCGACACCGGCGAGTTCGATTTCGGCGCGGGCAACGGCCCTCCGCGCGTCGTTCTGATCCAGGCCGGCGCCTTCCGCGACATCGACGACGCCGACGCGCGCCAGGCGAGTCTCGCGCTGCTCGGCTACGAATCGCATATCGACACCGGCATAGTCGCCGGCGACCTCTGGTTCAGGGTGCTGATCGGCCCCCTGACCGAACGCGGGGACATCAACGAAACCGTGCGTCGCCTGCGCGCCGCCAGAATCGAAACGGTGCTGAGGACCGTAACGAACTGAGATCTTGCCGGGCGCTCAGTCGTCCTGCGCCGACTGCCTGAAGTCGACTCCGAGCGACCTCAGCTTGCGGTAAAGGTGCGTGCGCTCCATCCCGACGCGCTTGGCGAGCTGCCCGACCTTGCCGCCGCAGAGCTGCAATTGCTGCTTCAGGTAGGCGCGCTCGAAATGCTCCCTCGCCTCGCGCAGCGGCATCGCGAGCAGATCTTTCTTTATCAGCGGCTCCGCCTCCGGCGAGTCTGCCGCGAGCTCCGCTTCGACCTCGGCGAGCTCGATGTCGTCCTCGCCGCCGAGCACGAGCATCTGCTTGGCGAGGTTCTTTAGCTCCCGCACGTTGCCGGGCCACGGATAGTTTCGCAACCGGTTTTGCGCCGCAATGCTGAACCGCCGGAACGGCAGCCGCTCGCGATCGACGAGCGTGTCGACGTAGAAACGCAGCAGCTCCGGCACATCCTCTGCGTGATCCCGCAGCGGCGGCACCCTGATGACCGTCGAGCCGATCAGGCTCATCAGCTCCGAAAGGCAATCGCCGTCGCGCTCGAACCCCGGCGCTGCCGTCGCGAGAACCCTGACGTCGTAGTCCTGCCGGAGCCCGTCGCTGAGGATGCCCTGAACGGTGGGCGAGAGCTTGTCGATGCCCGCGATGCACAGGATGCCGCCCGAGGCGCGCGCCAGCGCTCCGGGCTCGTCCCGGCTGCCGAGCAGAAGCTCGCGCGCGTTCTCGTCGGTCAGCCCGGTGCCGTCGACGAGCTCGAACGGACCCGGGGAACGAAGACTCAGACTCGCAAGATGCCGCGCCGACAGCGTTCTGCCCGAGCCCGGCTCTCCGGTCAGGAGCAGGTGCGTGTCGTGCCTGGCGGCGGCCTGAATCTTGTGGCGCAGGTCGCGCATGCCTGAGCTCTTGCCGACCAGGCTGTACGAGCGATCGGCGTTGGCCGCCGGCCCCTTGCCCGCCTTGCGCCCGGCCAGCGCCTTGCTCACGGTTCTCAGAAGCTGACTCAAGGAGAGCGGCTTCTCGATGAAATCGAGCGCGCCGAGCCGCGTGGCCTCTACGGCCGTATCGACCGTCCCATGCCCCGACATCATCACCACCGACCCGAGCGAGCCGCTGTCGGCCCATTCCTTGAGCAGTGAAATCCCGTCCGTATCGGGCATCCAGATATCGAGCAGCGTCAGATCGAAGTTGCAGCCGCGCCTGGCCTCGCGCGCATGCGCCGCATCCTCGGCCGTCGTGACCGCATAGCCCTCTTCGCTCAGGATTTCGTCGAGCAGCTCGCGAATATTCGCCTCGTCATCGACGACCAGTATTCTTGCATCGCTCACGCGCGCTTCCTCCTGTGCTGCGCTCGCCCGCCCGCGCCACGGCCGGTTCCCTTCAATGGCAGCAGTATACTGACCTCGGCACCGCGCTGCGTCTTGTTCGTCGCCCGGATCTCGCCACCATGCTCCTCGATGAGCTTTCTGACAATCGCAAGGCCGAGGCCCGTGCCCTTCGTCTTGCTCGTGACATAGGGCAGAAACGCCTGATCGATGATTTCGGCCGCGAATCCGGGGCCGTTGTCGGCCACGACGACCTCGACGTGGGGCCCGTCGGACCACTGCCTGAGCCTGGTCGTGACTTCGATCCTGGCATCGGGCTGCCCCTCGATGGCTTCGCTCGCATTGCGCATCAGGTTATGCATGACCTGACGCAGGCGGCCGATGTCGGCCTCGATGAGCGGCAGCGAATCGTCGAGGTCCATGGCGATCTCGACCGGCGGCACCTGGTGACGGTAGAGCTCCGTCACCTCGCCGATGAGATCGTTGATGTTGAGCTCGCCGAGCTCGATATCCGGCGCGCGCGCATACTCACTGAACGCATCGACCATGCCCTTCATGGCATCGACCTGCTGAATGATCGTGTGAGTCGCCCGATCGAGCAGGTCTATGTCGGGCGTTCCGTCGTCCAGATAGCGGCGACGGACACGCTCGGCGGATAGCTGAATCGGGGTCAACGGATTCTTGATCTCGTGCGCGAGCCGCCGCGCCACCTCGCCCCAGGCGGCCTCCTTCTGCGCCTGCATTAGCAAAGTGATGTCGTCGAACACGAGTATGTAGCCCGCGCGGTCCTCGCCCTCGCGCGGCAGCTCGCTGCAGGCGCAGACGAGCTCGCGATTGCCGCGCTCGCCGCGCAGCGTGATCTGCTCGCGCCACTCGGTCCGACCGCGATCGAGATGCTCGGCCGTCGCATCCAGGAACTCTCTGAGCAGCGACCGCGAATCGGCGAGATCGACGAGCGAATCGCCGACATGCGCCTCGAGGTCGAGCTCCAGAATCTCGCCGGCCGCCTTGTTCGCCGTCCTGATCGTGAGGTCGGACTCGAGCGAGACGACGCCCGTCGAGAGACGGGCAAGGATGACCTCGAGCTTGTTGCGCTCTTCCTCGAGCCGCTGCTCGGAGTCGCGGGCTTCCTGGCGCGCGAGCGCGAGAGTCCGCGTCATGTTGTTGAAGGAGTTCACGAGAAAGCCGATCTCGTCGCGCTGGGCAAGAGGCACCTTGGTTTCGAAATCGCCACGCGCGACGGCACGCGTTCCCTGCATGAGCCTCTGAATCGGCCCGATCAGCCGCTGCGACACGAAGAATGCCGTGTATACGGCGCCGAGCACAGCGATCAGGAGCACGAGACTGAGCGTCAGCGCGAGGCTGAGCTTGAGGTCGGTCCGAAGCAGGGCCAGCCGGGCGAACGCGCCCTGGCGCGAGTCGATCCGATTCGCAAGCTCCTGAATGAGCGGTGGAACCTCGAAGCGGCCCCTCAGGATCTGCCTCTCGCCCGAGGACATTTCGACACCGACGGCGACAACGATCTCATCGTAGAAAGCGCTGTCGACCGTGAATGTCAGGTCGACATAGGGAAGCCCCGCGAGCATTTCCTGTCGCAATCCGGCCGGCGGGCCGGCATCCGGCTGCCTCGCGTGGGTCGCGAGCCTCGCGCCCGACGAGGAGAAGAGACTGAGCTCGAGCACGTCGATGGCGCCTCCGATCTCCGCGAGCTCGGGCTCCACGCTCGCGGCATCGACGTCCCGCAGACGGCCGGCGATGATGACGAGCTGATCTATGCTGTCGGACTGCCATTCGGCGATGGCCGCGTTGGTCAGCTCGAGCGCGTCGTCGAGACCTTGTCCGATATCGTCGGTAAACCACTCGTCGATACCCCGCGCGATGAAGGCGACGGCGAACAGATAAAGCACGACGAGCGGAACGGCGGCGACGACTCCGATCAGGCTGACGACGCGCGCCTGCAGCCTCGATCCCGGAACGTAGCGTCGATAATCCCGCACCAGCCGCACCAGACGATTGCCGATCAGCGCGATCAGGACGGCGACGCCGACGCCGTTGATCGTCAGGATCAGGATCGAATAGCGTGCGAAATCGTCCGAGTCCTCGATAACCTGGCTGAACATCAGAAGACCGACGCCCCAGAGCAGAGCTCCGAGGACGCTCAGGACGAGGATGAATGCCCTGCTTAGTCTGTGTCCAAGCGCCATTGCCGCCAGTCACTCGCTATCGACCAGTCCCGTCGCCAGAACGCGAGCAGCGCCAGCGGCCCGGGAAGCTCCGTGCGATCGAGAATGGCGCGAACGCGGATATCGTAGCGCTCGTTCCGCTCGAGCTCGTCGGCCTTCGCGACCGCGAAGTGATCGACGCGCCCGAGAAACTCGAGCGCCGCGCCGAGCGTCGCGAAGCCTTCGGCCTCCTCGCTCTCGTTGCTGATGCTGCGGACCACGTACCGGTCCGTCAGCGGATGGTATTCGAGCTGCGAGCGCCGGCTGGCGCTCGTGGCCGTCGTGTCCCACCACAGGCGCAGGCGATTCAGGAGCTCCACCTCGACACGGATCGTCAACGGCACGCGCGAATGCAGCGCGTTCAGCGCTTCGGACGGCAGCCTCAGCGAGATCAGCGCATCGACGTAATAGACGCCCCCGGCGAGCTCGTGCGACGCCGACTCCACGGTGAAACGTCCGGGGTCGTTGGCCTGCGACCAGACGCCGGCGGAACACAGGATGGCGAGCGCGAGCACGGCGGCCTGCGCGCACGAGCAGGAACGCGGTGTCCGAGCACTGGCCGCTCTCTCAATCACCCGCCGACACCTTATATTTATCGTTTCCCCGCCGCTTGGACAGGCAAGCATAATAAAAGCCGTCCATGTTCGTCTCCCCGGGCAGCAGCTGGAAATGGGACCGGGTGCCAAACGGGGCGATTCGGGCGTTGTCCTTTCGGTTCGCGAATGCCTCGGCCACGTCCTGGTTCTCCGTCCTGAGCACGCTGCAGGTGACATAAAGCATCAGGCCGCCCGGCGCGAGCAGCGGCCAGAGCGCCTCAATGATCGCACGCTGCCGGTCGGCGAGGGGCTTCAGATCGGAGAATCTTCTGAGCACCTTGATGTCCGGATGCCGCCGAATGACGCCCGTCGCGCTGCACGGCGCATCGACGAGCACACGATTGAACGGCCGCCCGTCGAACCATGCCCCGGGCGTCTCGGCATCGCCCGCGACAAGTGTCGCGTCGAGGCCAAGCCGCCGCAGATTGTCCTCGACCTGCTCGAGCCGCTTCGTGTCGCTCTCGAGCGCGACGAGCTCCTCGAGCGCATCGCAGCGTTCCAGCATATGCGCCGTCTTCCCGCCCGGGGCCGCGCAGGCGTCGAGCACTCTCAGCCCCGGCGTAAGCTCCATGAGATCGGCCGCCCGCTGTGCCGCCGCGTCCTGTACGGAAACGAGGCCGTCACCGAATCCGGGCAGCGCCTCGACGGGACAGGGCTTCGCAACGAGAACGGCATCGCCCGGAAGAGCGCCCGCAGAAGCCTCGATACCGGCCTTCTCGAGCAGCTCGAGATACGCGTCGCGATCGATCTTCCTGCGATTGACCCTGAGCCAGAGCGGCGGCAGCGCATTGTTGGCCTCGAGTATCGATTCGAAATCCTCGGACCAGTCCCGCTTCAGCGCCCCGATGAGCCACTCGGGATGACTGAAGCGCGCGACTTCGTGCTTTTCGGTCTCCTCCGCGAGCGCCTCGCGCTCGCGCAGATAGCGTCTCAGCACGGCATTGACGAGGCCGCGGGCATGCGAGAGGCCGAGCAGCGAGCATGCGGTGACCGTGGCCGAGACGGCCGCATGATCGGGAATCCTGAGGACTTCGAGCTGCGTCAGCCCGATTCTGAGCAGCGCAGCGAGCTCCGAGTCCCTGCGCTTGAGCGGCCGGTCGAGAAGCCGCTCGAGCTGCCACTCGAATCGATGGTGCCAGCGCAGCGAGTTCGTCAGCATGGCCCTGAGCAGGGATTGATCGCGCTGACTGAAACTCGCCGCGTTGGGGTCGAGCGCAGCCACGGAGATTCCGTCGCTGACGACGCGGGCGTTCAGCCTCGCGGCCTCGGCCCGAAGCGCCGCGCCCGCCGCGTCAGGCCGGTCCGACAAAACGGGCGCCTCGAAGGTCGTGCGCGGCGAGGAAGGCCGCGGCCTGCATCGCGCGGCCGCCTGGCGTTTGCACCATCGTCAGACGAAGCAGGCCTGCCCCCGTCGCGACATCGATTGCCCCGCGCCCGACATCGACGACGGTCCCGGGCGGCGCAGCCGGATCGCCGTCGACCGCTTCGGCTGCCCAGACACGCAGGCGCCGGCCGTCGGCCGTCTGCGTCTCGGCAATCGGCGACGGATTGTAGGCGCGAACCAATCGCTCGAGCTCGGCCGCGGCCCGTGTCCAGTCGATCGCGGCACCGCGCTTTTCGATCTTCGGCGCATAGCATGCTCGCGCCTCGTCCTGCGGCTTAGGCTGAAGCGCCCCGGACAGGATCGCCGGCAGGACCTCGAGCAAAAGCGCAGCACCGAGCGCGGCGAGCCGGTCATGCAGATCGCCGCCCGTCTCCGCGGGGCCGATCGATGTGACCGTCTGCCGGTAGACCGGACCGCGGTCGAGCCCGCGCGTCATCCGCATGATGCTGACCCCCGTCGTCTCGTCGCCGGCCAGAATCGCATGCTGGATCGGCGCCGCGCCGCGCCAGCGGGGCAGCAGCGACGCGTGCACGTTGATCGCGGCGACGGTGGGCCACTCGAGCAACCATTCGGGCAGAATCAGCCCGTACGCGACGACGACGAGCAGATCCGGCCGCTCTTCGTGCAGGCTCGCGCGCCATTCGTCGTCGAGCGCCTCCGGCTGGCGCACGCGGATTCGATGACGAGCTGCCAGCCGCTTGACCGGCGACTCCCGGAGCTCGCGCCCCCGGCCCGCGCGCCGGTCCGGCTGCGTCAGCACGCAAGGCACGACGGCGCCCGCGCCGATCAGCGCGTCGAGGCTCGAAACGGCAAAGTCCGGCGTTCCGGCGAACGCCACGCGCGCTGAAGAGATCGGAATCACCTGCGCCGTCCGTCGGGACGCTACAGGAGCGGCGTCGCGACCTTGCCCACCGGCACGTTCGAGTCCTGATCGCGTCTGGACCTCTTGAGGTACTTCTTCCTGAGGCGCTGGCGCTTCATCTCGGACAGATAATCGACGAAGAGCTTGCCGTCGAGGTGATCTATCTCGTGTTGCAGGCAAATCGCGAGCAGGCCCTCGGCTTCGAACTCCATCCGCTTGCCGGCCCGGTCGAGCGCACGCACCCGGATGCGCTCGGCGCGCTCGACGGCATCGTAGTATTCGGGCACCGAGAGGCAGCCCTCGTCGCTGACGGCCTGGCCGCTCGTTTCAACGATCTCGGGATTAATCAGGCAATAGGGCTCGTTTCTCGCCTCCGACACGTCGACAGCCAGAACACGGACGTGTCGATCGACCTGGGTCGCGGCGAGCCCGACGCCCGAGGCGGCATACATCGTCTCGAGCAGATCATCGAGGAGCTGGCGGATTTCCTCGTCCACTTTTGTGACGGGCTCGGCTCGAATTCGCAATCGGGGATCGGGATACTCGAGAATTGGGAGTTTTGCCATTGTCGTTGCGATCAGATTTCGTGTATAACGCACCCAAGTTTACTTAACTATCTGACTTTACAGGGATAGTTTGCGTCCTTGAGGCCGCGTAACGCTGCGGCTCGAGGACCAGGGCCGCCAGTGGAGTATATCAGCCGGGCGCGGCCGCAAACGCCCGAGGTCGGATGGCCCATCGCCAAAGGGAGCTTACGCCATGTCCTACGCGCAGATTCGGTCGACCGTGGTTGGCGCCGTGCTGGCTTATGCCTTGATATCGGCCTCGGGCAGTTACGCCCAGCAGGCCGGCGGCTCGCCCGTCTTGAATCCGCGTCACCCCGAGTCCTACGTCGTTCAGGCGGGTGACACGCTCTGGGATATCGCCGAGCTGTTCCTGCGCGACCCCTGGTACTGGCCCGAGATCTGGCAGATCAATCCCCAGGTCGCGAACCCTCATCTGATCTTTCCCGGCGACATTCTTTCGCTTGCCTATCTCGACGACGGCACGCCCGTCATTCAGCTGACCCGCGGGCAGGGCCCGGTCGAAGCCGGCCCGACGGAGCGGCTGTCGCCCCGGATTCGGGCCGAGTCGCTGGAGGAGGCCATCCCGACGATTCCGTACGAGACACTCCGTGCCTTCCTTTCCCGGCCATCGATCCTCGATCCGAGCACGCTCGACGAGCTGCCCTATCTGTTCGCGCATCCCGAGGGCCTGCTCGGCAGCGCCGGCCGCGATGTCTATGTCCGCGGCACCGACGCGCCCGTCGGCGCCGTCTTCAATGTGGTGCATGCCGGGGATTCGCTCGTCGATCCGGATGACGGCACGGTCATCGGTTACCAGGGGCTCTATGTCGGCCAGGGACGCGTCGAGCGCGCGGGCGATCCGACGACACTCTATCTGACCGAGACGACTCGCGAGGCCTCGATCGGCGACTATCTGGTCGAGGAAGAAGGCGTCACGCCGATCAATTTCTTTCCGCGCGCGCCGGACGAGCAGATCGACGGCAGGATCATCTCGGTGCTCGACGGCGTATCGATGATCGGCCAGTTCCAGGTCGTCGTGCTGAATCGCGGCGCGCGCGACGGGCTCGAGCCCGGTCACGTGCTCGAAGTGTTCCAGACCGGCGCCGTCGTCGCCGATACAACCCGCGATAGGGGATTCTTTAACGAGAAAGTGCGCTTGCCGGACGAGTCGGCCGGGATGACGATGGTATTTCGCGTCTTCGACCGCATGAGCTATGCCCTCGTCATGGAAGCCCAACGCGAATTTCGCGTACTCGACACGGTCAGGAATCCCGAATCCTGAAACGGCGGCGGGTCGCGCGTATCGATTCGAAACGCGCGTTAGTCTCGCCGGGACCTGCGTCGCGTGGGCCCGGTGATTGCCGATGCCTGGCTTGAGCTGCTCTTCCTCGCGTCGCGCGGAGGCCGTGGCTGGCTCGATGCGCTGCGCGCCTCGGGCGCGCCCGAGGCAGTGCTCGCGATGGACCGCCGCGTGCTTCGGCGTTTCGGCGTCTTCGACGACGCGCCCTTAGAGCAGAGCCCGCGCGAAACCTTCGACGGCTGGCGCACGTGGCTCGAGCAGCCGGATCACGATCTCGTCGTCTACGATTCGGAGCGTTACCCCGAAAAGCTCAGGGAAACCGGCGACGCCCCGCTTGCGCTGTGGCTCGACGGGCGCAACGCGTCGCTGCTCGGCTGCCCGCAGCTCGCGCTCGTCGGCAGCCGCCACCCGACCCGCAACGGCCTGGTCACGGCGGAGTCGTTCGCGGCGAGGCTCAGCGAGTCCGGCATCACGATCACGAGCGGCCTCGCCAGCGGCATCGATGCGGCCGGCCACCGCGGCGCATTGCCGGGACCGGGCAGGACGATAGCCGTGCTCGGCAACGGCATCGATCATGTCTATCCGGCGGCGAACAGGAAACTCGCCGACGAAATTCGGGAGTCGGGCCTGATCGTCTCCGAGTACGGACCTTCGACTCCGGTGCGGCCGTTTCAGTTTCCGCGCCGAAACAGAATCATTGCGGCCTTGAGCCTCGGCACTCTGGTCGTCGAGGCGACTCGTCGCAGCGGCTCCCTGATCACGGCGAGAATCGCCGCCGAGTATGGTCGCGAGGTGTTCTCGGTGCCCGGATCGATTCACAGCGCCTTGAGCAAGGGTTGTCATAGGCTCATCCGCGACGGCGCAAAGCTCGTCGAGGACGTCGGCGACATCCTGGTCGAAATTGCGCCACAACTGCGCGCGTTTACCGACGAGAAGCCGCAACCAAACTCATCGCCGGCTGGCGATGAGTTACCCGCCAAGCTCGCGCGCTGTCTCGATTTTTCGCCGATCACGCTCGACGCGCTCGTCGCGTGCACCGGATTGACGGCAGCAGAGCTTTCCTCCATGCTGCTGCACCTAGAAATTCAGGGGAAGATAGAAGCACTCCCAGGCGGGCGCTACTGTCGGCTAGCAAAGAGGGCCTGATGAAGGAAACCGTACTCGACGTACTGATGTATTTGTTCGAATCATTTGTCGACAGCGAAGACGAGCCCGATCCAGACCGAAATGAACTCAGAGACGAACTCGAACGCGCCGGATTCGGGGATCGCGAGATCGACAGGGCGCTCGAGTGGCTCGATGGCCTGAATTTCACCGAACCCGCCAGCACGGCCGCGCCGGCCTCGGCAGGCATCAGAATCTACGATTCAGCCGAGCTCGAGCGCTTCGACGCCGGCGCGCGCGGCTATCTGCTGCATCTGGAGCAGCTCGGCATTCTCCCGCCATATCAAAGAGAGCTCGCCATCGATCGGCTCTTGGCGCTCGAATCCGACGAGATCGACATCGAGCAGATCAAGTGGGTCGTCATGATGGTTCTGTTCAGCCAGCCCGGCAACGAGCAGGCGTACGCTCAGATGGAGGATCTCGTATTCGCCGAAGAGCCCGGATGGATGCACTGACATCCTCAAGCCTTTGAACCGTCTTGCGTCTCCATGAGCAAGAATCTCGTCATCGTCGAATCCCCGGCAAAAGCCCGGACGATAGAAAAATATCTCGGTAAGGACTTCGAGGTCCTCGCCTCGTACGGCCACGTGCGCGACCTCGTGCCGAAGGAAGGGGCGGTCGATACCGAGAATGGCTTCGCGATGAAGTATCAGCTCATCGAAAAGAACGAGAAGCATCTAGAAAGAATAGCGAAGGCCGTCAAGAACGCCTCTTCGATCTATCTTGCGACCGACCCCGACCGCGAAGGCGAAGCGATCTCCTGGCATGTCTATGAGGTCCTGAAGGAGCGGAACCTCCTCGCCGACAAGAACGTTCAGCGCGTCGTGTTTCACGAGATCACGAAGCGCGCGATCAATGAGGCGATCGAGAATCCTCGCGGGCTATCGGACTCGCTGATCGGCGCGCAGCAGGCACGCCGCGCGCTCGACTATCTCGTCGGATTCAATCTTTCGCCGCTGCTGTGGAAGAAGGTGCGCCGCGGGCTCTCGGCCGGCCGCGTGCAGAGCCCGGCGCTGCGCCTGATCGTCGAGCGCGAGGAGGAGATCTCGGCATTCGAGCCGCGCGAGTACTGGACCATCGAAGCGACCGTGGCCCAGGAAGAGCAGCGGTTCCCGGCGCGGCTCGCCGTATTCGACGGCAAGCGCGTCGAGCAGTTCACGTTCACGAACGAATCGAACACGAAAGCGGCCGAGCGCAGGATCTCGGACGAAGCGAAAGGCAGACTCAGGGTCGCCAAGGTCGACAAGCGGCAGCGCAAGCGCAATCCCGCGGCGCCGTTCATCACCTCGACCCTGCAGCAGGAAGCCGCGCGCAAGCTCGGCTTCAGTGCACAACGGACGATGACCGTGGCACAGCGTCTGTACGAAGGCATCGATACGGGCGAAGGCGCGACGGGCCTGATCACCTACATGCGCACGGACTCGGTCGTGCTCGCCGGTGAGGCATTGACCGAGATTCGCGAGGTCATCGCCGAGCGATTCGGCAAGGAGAACGTGCCGGAGTCGCCGCGCGTCTACAAGACCAATGCGCGCAACGCGCAGGAAGCGCACGAGGCGATCCGGCCCGTGTCGGCCGCCAAGACGCCGGACGATATCAGGAAGTTCCTCGATCGCGACCAGTTCCGTCTTTACGAGCTGATCTGGAAACGCGCCGTGGCGAGTCAGATGATTTCCGCGGTCTACGATACCGTCGCGCTCGATCTCGTGCCCCGGGATTCCGCGAACCAGGACATAGCGCTGAGGGCGACAGGATCGGTTCTCGTCAATCCGGGGTTTATCGCCGTCTACCAGGAAGGGCTCGACGATTCCGTTGCCGACGATCAGGACAGGATCCTGCCCCCGCTCAGCGAAGGCGACGAGCTCTCGCTCGAGGCGCTCGCCAGCAACCAGCATTTCACCGAGCCGCCGCCGCGTTACTCGGAAGCCACGCTGGTCAAAGCGCTCGAGGAGTACGGCATCGGCCGGCCATCGACATACGCATCGATCATATCGACGCTGCGCAACCGCGAATACGTCGAGATGGAGAATCGCCGCTTCGTGCCGACCGACGTCGGCCGCGTCGTCAACCGGTTTCTGACGGAGTTCTTTTCCCAGTACGTCGACTACGAGTTCACGGCGCGGATGGAAGACGCGCTCGATGCGATATCGCGCGGCGAGATCGAATGGCAGCCGCTGCTCGAGCAGTTCTGGAAGCCGTTCATCGAGCGCGTCGAGCATACCGAGAGCTCCGTCACGCGCGAGCAGGCTTCGCAGGCGCGCGTGCTCGGAACGGATCCCAAATCCGGCCGGCCCGTTTCGGTCCGCATGGGCCGCTACGGCGCATTCGTGCAGATCGGCACGCGCGAGGACGAGGAGAAGCCGCTCTTCGCGGGCTTGCGGCCCGGCCAGAAGATGGATGAGATCGCGTTCGATGAGGCGATGGATCTCTTCAAGTTGCCTCGCATGCTCGGAGAGACGCCCGAAGGCGAGGAGGTATCGGCAAGCATCGGGCGCTTCGGTCCTTACGTCCGCTACGGCAGCAAGTTCGCCTCGCTCAAGGAGGACGATCCTTACACGATCACGCTGGAGCGGGCACTCGAAGTCATTGCCGAGAAAAAGGAGGCCGACGCGAATCGGATCATCCGGGAGTTCCCCGATCAGGGCATACAGGTGCTGAACGGCCGTTACGGACCCTACGTCACGAACGGCGCCAGGAACGCCAAGATTCCGAAAGACACGGACCCGAAAAGCCTGACACTCGAGGAGTGCGAGACGATGATTGCCGCCGCGCCCGAACGCGGCGCCCGACGCGGCCGGAAGAAGGCGACGGCGGCGAAGAACACGACGAAGAAGACCGCGTCGACGGCGTCAGCGAAGACGAAGTCCGGAAAGAAGAACGACGCGAAGAAAAAGAAGAAGAAACGGAGCGCGAGAAAGGCAAAAGCCGCAAAGAAGACCTCGGCAGCCGACACCGTCGCCTCGGAGCCCGGCCCGGAATAGACGCCGGTGTCGAGCTGGCTGCGAGTCGATCAGGCCGCCCGTGTCGTGCTCGAGGGCGGCGTCATCGCTTATCCGACGGAAGCCGTCTTCGGCCTCGGCTGCCTGCCTGCGGACCAAGCCGCGCTCGAGCGCGTGATCGCGATCAAGCATCGCGATGCGCGCAAGGGTCTCATCGTCGTCGCGGCCGATGCCCGCCAGCTCGAAGCGCTTGCCGTTCTTCCCGGCGGCGAGATCGGAGCAAGGATGTCGCAGACCTGGCCCGGCCCCGTGACCTGGGTCGTTCCGGCGAGGCCCGATCTGTCGCCCCTTCTGACGGGCGGCCGGCCGACAATCGCCGTCAGGGTCAGCGACCATCCGATCGTGCGGCGGCTCTGTCTTCGAGCCGGAAGCGCGCTGGTATCGACGAGCGCGAATTTCGCCGGACGGCCGCCGGCCCGCTCGGCGCTTCGCGCCCGCCGCGCGCTCGGCCGCGAGGTCGACCTCGTGCTCGCCGGCCCGCTCGGCGACCTGGCGAGGCCGACCGAGATTCGCGACGCGGCAACGGGCGACGTGCTTCGCCCCGGCTGACGACAGCCCTCCGCTGCGGCGCGAGCCCGGCATCGGCTCGCGCGGGCGTTACGGCACTGTGGTACCGTTGGCCGCGGCCGATGTTCGAATTCCAATAAAGGTCAACGAATTACGGTGACGCTCCGACTCAGAATCCAGGTGCTGGCGCTGGCCTTCGCCGGATCCGTCGTTGTCACCGAGGCCGCGGCCCAGGGCATCGAGCCTGCCGATTATCCCGGGCCGCTTCGCCTCGCCGAGCCCGTCCGCCGCGCGAAGGCGCCGGGCGACGTGTTCATCGTCCAACTGCGCGATCCGGCAGCGGCGAGCTACAAGGGAGGAACCGCCGGCTACGCTGCGACGAAGCCCGCGCCCGGTGAGCGCTTCGACTCCAGCGCGCCCGCGGTGGAGAACTATTCGGGCTATCTCGAGCGAGTGCACGATGCCGTGCTCGCCGAACTCGGCGGCGGCGACAAGCTCTACAGCTACAGTTACTCGATGAACGGCTTCGCGGCCCGGCTGACGCCGGCCGAAGTCACGCGCCTGGCGCGACACCCGGAGGTCATCGGCATCTGGCGCGACACCGATCATCGTCTCCAGACCAACAACAGCTCCCTGTTTCTCGGGCTTTTGAACCAAAACGGCGGCCTGCGCGCCGATCTCGACCTGACCGGAGAGGACGTCATCGTCGCCGTGATCGACTCCGGCGTCGATCCGACGCATCCGGCGCTTCGGGATTACGAGGAACGCGTGCCGCGCACCTGCCGCAGCAGCTGGGCCGAAGGCTCGTGGCTGGGCTTCCTGCTCTGCTTCTCGATTCTCAGGAATCCGCCGACGACCGAAGTCTTCGAGCCTCCGTCCGGCTTCAGCGGCATTTGTCAGGAAGGCGAGGGCTTTCCGGCGAGCTCCTGCAACAACAAGCTGATCGGCGCGCGCTATTTCAACGAAGGCTTTCTCGAGCGCCACGAGCTCGACGACGGCGAGTATCTGTCGCCGCGCGATGTCGACGGGCACGGCACCCACATCGCGACGATCGTCGGCGGCAATCCCGTCACGGCGAGCCTGTTCGGCGCTCGTATCGGCGAGATCAGCGGCATCGCGCCGCGCGTCAGAATCGTCGCCTACAAGGCGTGCTGGCTCGAGCCCGGCGCCGGCGAAGGCACCTGCACGACGTCCGATCTCGCCCGCGCGATCGACGCCGCCGTCGCCGACGGCGTCGACATCATCAACTACTCGATCGGTAGCCTCGAGACGGACCTCACGGCGGCCGAAGACATTGCGCTTCTGAATGCCGTCGACGCCGGCGTCCTTCCCGTCGTCGCCGCCGGCAACAACGGGCCGGCCAATTTCACGCTCGGCTCGCCGGGCAGCGCTCCGTGGGTGCTGACCGTCGCGGCGTCGACGCAGACCGGCACACGCTACGAGGAGGCGATCGAGATCACGGCGCCCGAGTCGCTCGCGGGAGTCGTGCCGATGCGCGAGGCGAGCTTCACGCCGCAGCTCGGCGACATCGGGCCGATCGAGGGCGATCTCGTGCTCGTCGACGACGGCCAGGACATGCTCGGCGGAACCGGCGGCGCGGGCAGCTTCCGCGACGCCTGCGAGGCGCCGGCGAACGGCAGCGAGCTCGCCGGCAACATCGCTCTGATCGAGCGCGGCGGCTGCACGTTCCAGGTCAAGCTCGGGCACGTCGAATCGGCCGGCGCGATCGGGGCCGTCGTCTACACGGCGACCGGCGAGCCGACCGTCATGAACGGCGAGAGCGGCAGCGTCGGGATACCGGCCGTCATGATCGGCCCTGCCGACGGCGACGCGCTCGTCGATGCCTTCGTCGCCGGCGACGAGCCCGCCGTCAGGCTCGCGCATGGCATCCTGGCCGATATCCGCGAGGGCGGGAATCAGATGGCGGATTTCTCGTCGCGGGGTCCCGCGCTCAGCGAGTCGGATTTCGTAAAGCCGGACCTGACGGCACCCGGCGTCAACATTCTCGCCGGAACGACGCACGATCCCGTGAACGGCCAGGGCGACCGGCACTTCGAGTACCGTTCCGGCACGTCGATGGCCGCGCCGATGGTGTCGGGCATTGCGGCGCTGCTCAAGCAAGCCGAGCCCGACTGGTCGCCGGGGACGTTGAAGTCCGCGCTGATGACGACGGCCCGCCGCGACGTCGTGAGCTCCGATCCGGGTTTTCTCGCCAATCCGTTCGATATGGGATCGGGACATGTCGTCGGCAACGACGCGCTCGATCCCGGTCTCGTCTACGAGGTCGGATTCGACGACTATCGGGCCTGGCTCTGCGGCGCCGGCGTCCCGATTGTCGCGTCCGGGGATTGCGCCGCGCTCGAGACGGCGGGGTTTTCGTTCGCGCCCGAGGCGCTGAATCTCCCCTCGATCGGCATCACGGAGCTGATCCCGGGCGACGTCATCACGCGCAGCGTCACGAACATCGGGCCCGCGGCAGTCTACGATGCGACCGTCACCGCGCCGCCCGGCATGACGGTCACGGTCGAGCCGTCGCCGCTGTCTCTCGGCGAAGGCGAAACGGCCGAGTACCGGCTGCGCTTCGACGTCCTGAACGCCCCGTACGATTTCTGGCAGTTCGGCAGCATCGAGTGGTCCGACGGAACGCGCACCGTCCACTCACCGATCGCCGCTCAGCCCGTGCTGATGCGGGCGCCGCGGGATCTCGATCTGACCGGGCCGTCGGGCTCCGGAGTCCTGCCCGTCGACTTTGGCTACACGGGCGAGTCCGCCGTCGGAGTGCACGGTCTCAACGGCCCGGCCCTCGACGAGCCCGGCATCGTGGCCGACGACCCGGGCAACGATTACAGTTTCCGCTTCGATAACGGGGTCAGCGCGCATTTCTTTACGCTCGGGACGAACGAGCTTTACCTGCGCGTCGCGCTGTTCGATGCGCTGACCGACGGCGCGGACGACCTCGATCTGTACCTCTATCATTGCCCGACGCCGACGACCTGCACCGAGGTCGGTCAGAGCGGCAGCTTCACGTCGAACGAGATGGTCGACGTGCTCCTGCCCGAGGCCGGGCTCTACACGGCGCTCGTTCACGGCTTCGAGACCGATCAGACGACCGGCGGGCCCGGCGCGAGCTACCGGATCCTCGGCTGGTCTTTCGGCCCCGGCGGGGACGAGGGCAACCTGTCGATCGACGGACCCGACGCCGTCGAGGCCGGCGAGCGTCTCGAGCTCGGCTACGAGTTCGGCCCGCTCGACGCCGACACGATCTATCTCGGCGGCATCTCGTACACGACGCCGTTCGACCGGTTCTTCCTGACGATAGTGACGGCCAACACGCCTTAGCTCTGACACTCCCGATACCGGAAGCAGTCGACGAGGTGATCGTTGACGAGCCCGATGGCCTGCATGTGGGCGTAGATGATCGTCGAGCCGACGAACTTGAAGCCGCGCGTCTTGAGATCCTTGCTCAACGCATCCGACTCCGTGCTCGTCGCCGGCACCTGCTGCTGGCGCCGCCAGCGGTTGATGATGGGCCTGCCGTCGACGAAGCCCCAGATATATGCGTCGAAGCTGCCGAACTCTTCCTCGACCTCGAGGAACCGGCGCGCATTCGTGATCGCGGCCTCGATCTTCTGCCGGTTGCGGATGATGCCCGCGTCATTGACGAGCCGCTCGACGGAGCGCCGGTTGAAGCGCGCGACTTTCGCCGGATCGAATCCGGCAAACGCCCTGCGATACGCAGGGCGCTTATGCAGCACCGTCGACCACGACAGGCCCGCCTGCGCACCTTCGAGAATCAGGAACTCGAAATGCTTCACGTCGTCGCGAACGGGCACGCCCCACTCACGGTCGTGATACCGCTCGTACTCGGCACTGACGCCCTGGCTCCATGGACAGCGAACCGGATCCGGAACTGATTTCGCCATGAACCTCGTCACTCCGCGGCATGGGTCGGCAAAAGGGTGGTAAAGGTAGCGCAATCGTTGGAGAATTGAAGCCCATGCCGCCGTCGAGCCCCCGACCGGACCGTTACGCCCTCGTTGGTCATCCCGTCTCGCACAGCCGCTCGCCGCTGATTCACCAACTCTTCGCCCGCCAGATGGGGGACAAGCTGACGTACGAGCTGATCGACGCAGAGCCGGAGCAGTTCGAGACGGCCGTCCTCGGTTTTGCCGCGGCTGGCGGGCGCGGGATGAACGTCACCGTGCCGCACAAGGAGACGGCCTACGAGCTTTGCAAGACGCACGGCGCCGAGGCCAGGACCGCCCGGGCCGTCAACACGATCACTTTCAAGGGCGGCAAGCCGCACGGCGACAATACGGACGGGACCGGCTTCATCCGCGATCTGACCGTCAATCACGAGCGTGAGATCGCAGCCAAGCGCGTGGTTCTTCTCGGCGCGGGCGGCGCCGCGCGTGGCATCGTCGGCCCGATTCTCGAGCAGCAGCCCGAGGCGCTCATCGTCGCGAACCGGACGATCGAGCGCGCCGAGGAGCTTCGGAACGATTTCGGATCGCCGCCGCAACTTTCGATCTGCCGCTTCGACGACCTTGAGGACATGGGCGATTTCGACATCGTGATCAATGCAACCTCGGCCGGACTGCGCGGCGAAGAGCCGCCGTTTCCGGATAATCTCGTCGGCGGCGCGACGTTCTGTTACGACCTCGCCTACAGCTTGAGGCCCACGCCTTTCATGATCTGGGCCCAAAGCCGCGGCGCGGGCGAAACCGTTCAGGGCTGGGGCATGCTCGTCGAGCAGGCGGCGGATTCCCATGCGATCTGGCGCGGCAGGCGGCCCGACACGAAACCGATTCTGAGCAAGCTGACGACGCTCACCGCATAGTCACGAGCTCTTCCGCGCTCGTCGGGTGAATCGCGATCGTATCGTCGAAGTCCTTCTTGCGGGCGCCGAGCGTCATCGCGACGGCAAACCCCTGCGTCATCTCGTCTGCGCCGGCGCCGATGACATGACAGCCTATGACCCGCTGATCGGCTCCCGTCACGACAAGCTTCATCGCGGTCCGCGGCTTCGCTTCGGTGATCGCGTTGAACATGCCGACGAAGCGCGACGTGTAGGTCCGGACGTCGGACCCGTATTTCGCGCGCGCATCCTCCTCCGAAAGACCGATCGTGCCGATCGGCGGATGCGAGAAGATGACGGTCGGGATGATCTCGTAGCTGAGCTTTCGATCGGGCATATCGCCGAAGAGCCGATCCGAAAGCCGCCGGCCGGCCGCGATGGCGACCGGCGTGAGCTCGGCCCGGCCGGTCACGTCTCCGATCGCGTATATGCCGGGCTCCGCCGTCGTCTGGTATTCATCGACGGCGATGTGGCCTCGGTCCGTCACTGCGACGCGCGTGGCATCGAGACCGAGATCCGACACGTTCGGGTCGCGGCCGATGGCCCACAGAACCGCATCGAACCCCGAATGCGCGCCCCGGGCCGTCTCGAGCACCAGTCCGCTTCCCGCCGACAGCTTCGCAGGCTCGGCCTGCGTAACGACCTCAATGCCGCCGGCTCGCATCTGCTCCATCAGCTCGGCGGCGAGCATCGAGTCGAAATCACGGAGCAGGCGATCGCGGCGGATGAACACCGAGACGCGGCTGCCGAGCGCCTGGAGAATTCCGGCGAGCTCCACCGCAACATAGCCGCCGCCGACGATGGCGACGCGCGACGGCAGCGACCCAAGCTCGAAAAAACCGTCCGAGTCGATGCCGAGATCGGCGCCCTCGATCTCGGGCGCGCGGGGCCGCCCGCCCGTCGCGATCACGATATGCGGCGCCTCGTACTGCCGGCCGGACGCGTCGACGACCCGGCCGGGCCCGCTGATGCGGCCCGCCGATCGGACGTGCCGGATGCCTTTCTTCTCGAGGTTGTCGGCGTAGATGCCGTTGAGTCGCGCGACGTAGGCGTCGCGCGCTTCCTTCAGCGCGAGGAAGTCGTGCCCCCGCACGGCGATATCGAAGCCGTAAGCCGCCGCGGTTGCGAGCTTCTCGGCAAGCTCGGCCG
Source organism: Gammaproteobacteria bacterium (assembly GCA_035513215.1). Classification (GTDB taxonomy): domain Bacteria; phylum Pseudomonadota; class Gammaproteobacteria; order Steroidobacterales; family Rariloculaceae; genus DATCZB01. Next base: position 37,411 of record DATKCK010000102.1, read on the forward strand.
CGTTCCACATAACCTTCTTCGGCACGCAGCCGACATTGACGCAGGTGCCGCCGAGCCTGTTCGGCTCGAGCAGCACGACGCTCGCGCCATGCTCGGCCGCGCGCTGCGCGCTCGCCAGGCCACCACTGCCGCCGCCGAGCACGATAAGATCGAATTCCGACAATGAGGGCCTCGCGAACCTGGACGAACCGGGAGGATATATGTTCGCGCGGCCCTATCGAAAGATGTCGACTTGAGTTTGACCCATTCGAACCGCATATCAGGGAGAATATCGAGGCATGGACGCTGTCGCCGAACAAACCACCAACCCGCTTTTCTCGGAGGATCCGCTCGTAGGCTTTGCCGCCATCGAGCCCGGCCACGTGCGCCCGGCCGTGCGCCAGGTGCTCGCCACCGAGCGCAACGAGCTCGACCGGCTCGCCGGCGTGGACGAGCCTTCGATCGAGTGGCTCTGCGAGACCGAGAGACTGCTCGAGCGCGTGCACGATGTCTGGAATCCCGTCTCGCACCTGAACAGCGTTACGTCTACGCCCGAGCTCAGGGAGGCCTATAACGACTGCCTGACGTCGGTCACCGAGTTCTTCAGCGATCTCGGCCTCAACGAGGCGCTCTACTCGCGGTTCGAGAGGCTCGGCGAAACGCTCGAATCCGAGCCCGAAGCCGAGCTGATCCGCCAGAGCCTGCGCGACTTCAGGCTTGCCGGCGTCGCGCTGACCGGCGAGGCGAAGGATGCCTACCGTCAGGTCAGCCTCGATCTTGCCAGGAAGCAGGCGGAGTTCGAGCAACATCTGATGGATGCGACCGACGCATTCTCGCTCCACGAGACCGACGCGGAGAATCTGTCCGGCCTGCCGCCCGAGGTTCTCGAGCGAGCCCGATCGGCTGCCGGCGAGCAGGAGCTCGACGGCTGGCTGCTCAAGCTCGACCCGCCCACCTACCAGTCCGTCATGACGCATGCCGATTCGCCGCGCCTGCGCGAGACCTATTACCGCGCCTGGGTCACGCGCGCTTCGGATCTCGGCCAGGCGGAATGGGACAACGGACCGCTGATCGAGGACATTCTGCGACTGCGTCAACAGTCCGCCGAGCTGCTCGGATTCGACAACTTCGCCGACCTGTCGCTGGCGAGAAAGATGGCGAAATCGGGCAGCCAGGTGATCGAGTTTCTCGAGGATCTCGCCGTGCGCAGCCGCCCCATGGCCGAGAGAGAGCTGGCTGGGCTCGAGTCGTTCGCGGGCAGAAAGCTCGAGGCATGGGGCATCGCCTATTACTCGGAGAAGCTCAAGCAGAAGACCCTGAAGATCGGCGACGAGGAGCTCAGGGCCTACTTCCCTCTGCCGAAGGTCCTCGCGGGCCTCTTCGATCTGGCCGAGAAGCTCTTCGGCATCCGGATCAGCGAACGGCCGGGACTGAAGCTCTGGCACCCGACGGCAAGTGCGTTCGGGCTCGTAAACGCCGACGGCAGCCCGGCAGGCATGCTGCTCACGGACTTCTATGCGCGCCCGAACAAGCGCGGCGGCGCCTGGATGGACAACTGCGTCAATCGCAGCCGGCTCGGATCGATTGAGCGCAACCCGATGGCCCATCTCGTCTGCAATTTCGCCCCGCCGAGCGAGGGGGCGCCCTCGTATATCACGCACGACGACGTCGTAACCCTGTTTCACGAGTTCGGGCACGCGCTGCATCACCTCTTGACGGAGATCGATTACCCGTCGATCGCGGGCATCAACGGCGTCGCCTGGGATGCAGTCGAGCTGCCGAGTCAGTTTTTCGAGAACTACGCATGGCAGCCCGAGGTCCTGCGCTCGATCTCGGCCCACCGCGACACGGGAGAGCCGATCCCGGTCGACAAGATCCGCACGCTGATCGCATCGCGCACCTTCCATGCGGGTCTTGCGATGCTGCGGCAGCTCGAGTTCGCGCTGTTCGACTTCAGGCTGCACGCGCGGGCCGTGCCCGCCCGCCTCGACGAGGTGCAGTCGCTGCTCGATGAAGTCCGCGCGGCCGTGTCCGTCGTGCGCGTCCCGGATTTCAACCGGTTTCAATGCTCGTTCGCGCATATCTTCGCCGGCGGCTATGCGGCCGGCTATTACAGCTACAAGTGGGCCGAAGTGCTCGCCGCCGATGCGTTCTCGGCTTTCGAGGAGAAAGGCCCGTTCGACGCGGCGACGGCCGGACGCTTTCGCCGCGACGTGCTCGCCGTCGGCGGCAGCCGCGATGCCATGGACTCATTCGTTGCGTTTCGCGGGCGGGAGCCCGAGCTCGACCCATTGCTGCGCCAGTCCGGCCTCGTCGAGTGAAGATAGCGACCTGGAACGTCAATAGCCTCAAGGTGCGGCTCCCGCATGTCATCGACTGGATCGAGAGCGAGCGGCCCGATGTTCTGGCGTTGCAGGAAACGAAGATCAGGAACGAAGCGTTTCCGCAAGACGAGATTGCCGGGCTCGGCTACAACGTCGAATTCAGCGGACAGCCCGCCTATAACGGCGTCGCGTTGCTCGCACGCGAGGCAATCACCGACGTCAGAACCGGCATCGATGGTTTCGACGACGCCGCGCGGCGAGTGCTCGCGGCGACGATCGACGGCGTCCGCATCTACGATCTGTACGTCCCCAACGGCCAGAGCGTCGGCTCCGACAAGTATCGGTACAAGCTCCGCTGGCTCGATGCGCTGAAGTCCGAAGTCGCGACCGAGCTCGATCGACATCGCCACGTCGTCCTGCTCGGCGATTTCAACATCGCGCCCGAGCCTCGCGACGTGCACGATCCCGCGGCCTGGGAGGGAAAGGTGCTGTTCAGCGCGCCCGAGCGAGAAGCGCTCGGGCGCCTGCTCGATCTCGGCCTCGGCGATGTCTTTCGCCTCTTCGATCAGGAGGAGAAGAGCTTTAGCTGGTGGGACTATCGCGCCGGTGCCTTCAGGCGCAACCGGGGCCTGAGAATTGACTTAATCCTTGCCAGCCAAGCGATGAAGGAGCGCTGCACGGCTTGCAGTATCGACGTCGCGCCGAGGCGCCGCGAGCGCCCGTCGGACCATACGCCCGTAGTCGCCGAATTCTCAGGCCTTGCCGAAGGCCGCCGTTGACGTAGACTTTCGCCATGTCTTCGAGGCTCGCGATCGACGATGACGAGCGGCTGGCTCAGGAGCGCCGCAGCGACTATGACGTGACCAACACGGTCAGGGTCAGCTCCACGCGGCATGTCTGCGCGGCGGCGAAGCGCCTTTTCGAGAGCCAGTTTCCCGCCGAGTCGTTCGATTCGGTCTGGATCGCATTTCACGATTTCGACCGGCTTTATCGCGGCCGGGACCCCGAATACCATGCCGTCGATACGAGCTATCACGACATTCAGCACACGCTCGACGTCACGCTCGCGCTCGCCCGCCTCATCGTCGGCCACGAGCGAAGCGTCGACGAGCGCGACCGCCTTGGCGCGGATCGCGCGCGGTTCGCCCTCGTCGCCGCCCTGTTTCACGATGCAGGCTACTTAAGGCACCGGGAAAGCGATCGCGATGCCGTCAATGGCGCGGTGTTCACGACGAGCCACGTGTCGCGCAGCGGCGCCTACCTCGAGCGGTACCTGCCGCGCATCGGCCTCGGCTCCTTCGCGGACATCGCATCCCGGGTCGTTCACTTCACCGGCTACGAGATCCCGATCAACGACATCGAGATCGAGGATCCGCGCGACACGACGACTGGTCACCTGCTCGGCACGGCGGACCTGCTGGCCCAGATGGCCGATCGCTGCTACCTCGAGAAGTGCCGCGATCGGCTCTATCCGGAGTTCGTGCTCGGCGAGGTCGCTGTGAATCTCGACGCCACCGGCTCACACGCGATTTACCAGTCGGGCCGCGATCTGCTTCAGAAGACGATCGACTTCTATCAGAAATCGGCCCAGGCGCGCCTCGAGGCGGATTTCGATCACGCCTACCGCTTCATGGGGGCGGTCTTCGTCGACACGCAGAATCCGTACCTGAGCTTCGTCCGCAAGAACATCAAGTTTCTCGAGAAGATCAAGCGCGAGGGGGACTGGAACACGCTCAGGCGCCGGCCGCCGTGCGTCATGCCCGATCCGAACGGCGAAGCGCGTGTCATGACGCTCGCGATGAGGCGACTTCGCGAAATTTCCGACGTCGAGCGCGAGAACAGTCGGCGCCTCAGGGCGCTCGATCCGGACCGATTCACCGAGACTCGACAACCTATATAGCCCGACCGGGCATTGGGGGATTGAGACGAGCACCCTTCGGAATGATTACCGGCTGGTCTCCTGCTCGTCGGGCCCGTCCCACTCGACCGGCGGCACCTCGATCCCGCGCGCGCGCATATGCTCGCGCAATCGGGCAGCGGCTTCCGGATAACGCACGAACGCGAGCCCATCGAGCCCGACGCCGTCGGCGATTCGAAGCGGCGTCCAGCCCCGGCTGTTGACGACGCCTTCGAGGCTCGCGCCGCGCTCGACGAGGAAGTCGATCAGCGCGATCGCCCCGCCGCGATACATCACGCCGTGCAGCGGCGTCTCGTTGCGCGAGTCGACATCGTTGACCGTGCCGCCGCCGACGGCGAGCGTCAGCTCGAGCGCGGCGAGCGCCTCCTCGATCGAGCCCGGGCTCGATCCGGCCGAGCCGATCCCCTGGCCGACGCCGGCCGCGACCATGACGGCCGTCGCGCCTTCGTCGGTCGCAAGCTCCGGATGGGCGCCTGTTTCGAGCAGCGTGCGCATGTAGGGGAGATCCAGGGATCGCGTGGCCAGCAGGAACGGCGTCGTGCCCGGCTGGTTCAATCCGCCGCCGCCGTCGATTCGCTCCGACTGCCTGGCGTTGACGTCGGCGCCGTGCGCCGCGAGCTTGCGAACGAGCGCAAGACCCGAGAGATCGTCGTCCTGCTCGGGGCCGGGCAGATTGAAGCCGCGGTTCCAGCGACGCACGAGCGCGATCTCGTGCAGCGCCGTCCACCCTTGCACGGCGGCGTTCGGGTCGGCACCGTAATCGAGCAATGTGCTCGCGACGTCGTAGTTGGCGTTGTGCGCGGCCAGCACGAGCAGGTTCGTGCCGTCCGGCAACGTCCCGTTCGGGTCGGCGCCGGCCTCGAGCAGGGCCCGGGCGGCGTCAACGGCGCCGGCGCGGACCGCGAAGGCGAGCGCCGTGAACTCTCCCGTCGCCTCGCGTGCGTCGCGTCCGGCGCCGGCCGCGAGCAGCGCCGCTACCGCCGGACCGTTGTTCTCGGCAGCCGCCCACATCAGCGCCGTCTGCCCGCCGCGTGCTTCGGTCGCATCGACGCCGGCCCCGGCGCCAATCAACGCGTCGATGGTAGCGACGTCGCCGGTGCGCGCGGCAGTCATCAGCAGCGTCTCGCCCTCGGCGAAGAACGCGCCCGGATCGGCGCCGGCGTCGAGCAGCGCCCGCATCATCGCGGCGTCGCCGTTCTCGGCCGCCAGGTACGAAGGTCGCACGCCGTAGCGATTCGCCGCGTCCACGGCCGCGCCCGCGCCGAGCAATGCTGTCGCCGACTGGAGGTCGCCGCGATGCACGGACCAGTGCAACGCCGTCGTGCCGTCCGGATCTGCCACGTCGGGATCGGCGCCGGCCGTCAGCAGTATCGTCAGATTGGCGGCGGCGCCGTCCTTGACGAGCGCGAGCAGCGAGCCTGAATCCTGAGCAGCCGCGGCTGTTGCGAGGCAGGCGAGCAAGAAGGGCGCCATGACGGAGGCCCGCGGCCGGCCAGCGAAGCGAAGCGAAGCGCGGGCAGGCGCAATGTTTACGCGGGCGTCAAACATCGGTGAGCGGCTCGCCCTCGACCTCGAGCGTTCCCGTGCTGTCGCCGAGCCTCGCGGGCAGCGGCACTCCGGCGCGATCGAGCATCGTCAGGAGCAGGTTACTCATCGGCGTATCGGTCCGCTGAACCGAGTGCCTGCCCGCGCCGGCTCTGCCCGCCGGACCGCCGACGAGCGCGAGCGGCAGGTCGAAATGCGCATGCAGGTTCGGGTTGCTCATCGACGCGCCGTAGAGGAAAAGCGACTGGTCGAGCAGCGTGCCGTTGCCTTCCGTCGTACCGGCGAGCTTCTCGAGAAACCAGGCGAAGAGCTCCGTCTGATACGTGTTCAGCTTCGCATACGTTGCGATGCGCTCGGGATCCTCGCCGTGGTGCGACATCGTGTGATGGCCCTGCGTGAGCCCGATCTCCGGATAGGTTCTGAAATTCAGCTCCCTGCCGAGCATGAACGTCACGACCCGCGTGAGATCGGCCTGGAAGGCGAGCCATTGCAGCTCGTACATCAGCTTGACGTGCTCGTCGAATCGCTCGGGTATGCCGCGCGGCCGTTCGAGCGACGCCTGCACCTGCCCGTCGCCGAGCTGCTCGATCGCCTGAATTCGTCGTTCGACCTCGCGGACAGAATCGAGGTACTCGTCCACCTGCACGCGGTCTCGGGGGCCGAGCGAGCGCGTCAGGCGACCGAAGTCCTCTCGCACATAGTCCAGAATGCTGCGGTTCTGCCGCGCGAGCGCCGCCCGCTGCTCGCTCGTGCCACCGCGGCCGAAAAGTCGCTCGAAAACGAGCCGCGGATTGTTCTCGGTCGGCAGCGGCGTCGTCGGTGAGCTCCACGACAATGTATTGAGGTAGACGCAGCTATAGCTGCTATCGCATTGCCCGGACAGCACGCTCAAGTCGATCGAGAGCTCGAGCGACGGCAGAATGGTCTCCCTGCCGAGCACCTCGGCCGCGATCTGGTCGGCCGACACGCCATTCTCGATATCGGCGCCTTCGGTGCGCTTGCAGCGCACGCCGGTGAGCCACGAGGCCGTCGCCTTCGTGTGATCGCCGGTGGCACCATCCTCCTCGTTGGCCTCCGCCACCTTCTGCGCGAGACCACTGATCACGGTCAGCCGGTCCCGGTAAGGCGCTAGCGGCGCGAGGATCGTCGAACGCTGCATGTCGCTGCCGATACCGGCCGGCGTCCAGTAGTCGACTCCCGTGAAGTTCTTGGCCACGCCGTTCGGCAGGTAGACGAAGCCGAGGCGCCCGACGCTGGCGGGCTCCGCGGCGAAGGCCGGCACCATGGCGTCGAGCAGCGGAAGCCCGATGGCTGCGCCGGCTCCCTTGAGCAGCGTGCGCCTCGGCAAAGTTCGCTTCGTGATGATCACAAAGCTGCCCTCCTCATCTGAAACGGCGTGCTGTTGACGACGCCGAGAATATACGCGGAAAACCGATGATCCGTGGCCGCGGCCTCGCGGACAATGGCCCGCACGGCCGGCATGTCGTAATGCTCGACGCCCCGGCCGATCGCATAGACGAGGAGCTTTTCCGCGAGCACGCGAGGGAACAGCTCCGAGCCCAGCAACGACGAGCGGAACTCCTCGAGGCCCTCGAACGACGAGCCGTCGGGCAGGATGCCGGACGCGTCGACCGTGTCGCCTAACTCGTCGATCACGCGCGAGCGGCCGACAGCATCGAAGCCCTCGAGCGCGAACCCGAGCGAATCCATCAGCGTGTGGCATGACGCGCACGTAGGATTGGCGCGATGCGCCGCCAGACGATCGCGCAACGAGAGCATGCGGCCCGCGCCGTCGGTCACGCTCGTGTCCTCGAGCGCCGGCACGTTTGCCGGCGGCGCCGGCGGCTCGGCGCCGAGCAGGTTTTCGAGTATCCAGTTACCCCTGATGACGGGCGATGTCCGGTCCGGAAGCGACGTCACGGTCAGGATGCTGCCGTGGCCGAGCAGGCCGCGTCGGGGGCTGCCAGGCGGCAGCTCGACGCGGCGGAAATGGGCGCCCTTGATTTCCGGCATGTCATAGTGGCGCGCGACACGCTCATTGACGAAGGTGTAGTCGGCGTCCAGCAGATCGAGCACGCTGCGATCTTCGCGGAGCACGCTCGTGAAGAACAGCTCCGTCTCGCGGCGCAGGCCCTCGCGCAGCGTGTCGTCGAAGTTCGGAAAGATCTTCTGCACGGGGGCCACGGCCTCGAGGTTGCGAAGGTAAAGCCACTGCCCCGCGAAGTTGCTGACGAAGGCATCGGCGCGCGGGTCGGCGATCATGCGCCGCACCTGCCGCTCGAGCTCGCCCGGCTCGCGCAGCTTGCCCTGCTCGGCGGCAGCGAGCAGCTGCTCGTCGGGGATGCTGCTCCAGAGGAAGAACGACAGGCGCGAGGCCAGCTCGACGTCGCTGACGCGGTACGACGCTCCCGGGGCGGCATCGGGCGGGTCCTGCTCCATGCGGAACAGGAACTCGGGGCTCATCAGCAGCGCCTTCAGCGCCACCTGGATACCGCCGTCGAAGCTTCCTTCTTCTTCGTGCCCGCCGCGGTAAAACGCGACCAGCGGGTCGATGTCGGCCGCGTCGACAGGCCGGCGGAAGGCCCGCCGCGCGAGGTCCGCGATGATGGTCTCGGCACAGCCTTCCGACTGCTGCATGGGCCTTGGCTCTTCGGTAGCGGGGCGGCAGGCGAATACTCGCTCCCGGCTCGCCGTCTCTCCCGGCCCCGTCGCGGCGTAGGGACCGCCGATCTCGACGCGGCGCAGATACGGCCCCGAGCGCTGCTCGTCCATGTTGAACCCGCGCGGGAACGGGTACAGAAACGGTTCCCTCTTCCGCGTCACGAGCGCGCCGGTCTTGTCGATGAAAGTCAGTGTGACCTCGCGGCGACCCGCCTCGACCGGCACGCGTACGGTCCAGCCCTCGTCCGCCCGAGCGTACGCCTCGCGCTGCTCGCGGGACAGGCGGGGTGGCCCGTCTTCCGAAGCGCTCGGCGCTGGAGACTCGAGCGCGAACGTCGCGACGCGCTCGCGATCGATGCTGACCTCGAGCACGTGCGGCTCGGGATACATCGGCAGACTCTCATTGAGGTCGCGCGCGAGCTCGGCCGAGATCATGTACTCGGCGTCCTGCGGGAACGTGTAGTCGATGACGATTCCGCCGCGCGTGCCGAAGGGCAGGCCCGGTAGGCGGTGCTCCTGTGAACGATCGTCGGGGACGCGAAACGAATCGAACTCGACGAACGGCGCCGGCGAGCCGACCGCCAACCGGCTGATCTCGTCTGCCGCGGACAGGTAGCGTTCGAGCAGCGTCGGCGAGAGTTTCAGCACGCCTCCGATATTATCGAATCCGTAGCTCGCATCGTCGCCCGGCAACAGATCGGCAACATCGACGTCGACGGCAAGCAGATCGCGAACGGCGTTGCGGTATTCGGCCCGGTTCAGGCGGTGCAAGGGCACGGTACGACCAGGATCGGGCGCGGACGCCGCGGCGAGGTCGAGCGATTGCTCGAGCCAACCGGCGAGGGCGGCGCCTTGCTCGGGCTTCGGCCTCGGCCCACCGTCGTGGGGCGGCATCATCCCGGTACGAAGCTTGCGCACGACCTTCTCCCAGGTTGTGGCATCGGCGCCGACTTCGGCAATATTCAGCGCCTCGAGCGACAGATCGGCCGTGAGGTCGATGTCGTTATGACAATCGAAGCAAAAACGCGCGAGCGTCGCGCTTTGCTCGGAGGCGACTTCCCGTTCCGACGGCCCGCAGCCAGCGAGCACGACGGCCATCGGCAACAGTATCCGGGCGGCGAAGCGCCGTTTCGGATTTCCGAAGCGCGTGCCTGTTCTGATCGACATCCCGAGTCGGCGCCTCCCCGAAACTGCCAAGCCCGCTGTTATTCTCGTTTCCGCCGCCGATTCTACCGAATGTTGCTGATGGAGTTCTTGACGGCATCGTGACGCGCCTTCTGCATATTCGAGATCATATTGTTCGCCTGACCCGATCCTTGCTCGGCCTCGCGCGTCACGGCGGCCTGAAGCTCCCCGAAAGCCGCGGCAGTCGATGTCCCGTCCCGGATTGTGCGGGCGTGGGCGGCATAGCGATCGCGCACGCTCCTGAGCCAGGCGGTCTGCTCGTTCCGGGCCGCGCGTTCCTCTCGAGACATGCCCCGCGGCGCGGCGCGCGCGCGAACCAACAGCCGGCAACTGTCGAAGCTTTCATGGGTCCCTCCTCTGCGTGCCAGCGCTATGAATCCAAGATACTCAAAAAGCTCGCGGCTACTCGACCGTCACCGACTTGGCCAGGTTGCGCGGCTGATCGATGTCCGTGCCCTTGAGCACGGCGACGTGATAGGCCAGGAGCTGGAGCGGCACGGTGTAGACGATCGGCGCAATGATGCGGTCGACATGCGGCATGGATATGACGGTCACGCCGGCCTCCGATTCGATGCCGGTCTCGCTGTCGGCGAAGACATAAAGCTTGCCGCCGCGCGCCCTGACGACCTGCATGTTCGATTTCAGCTTGTCGAGCAGCTCGTTGTTCGGCGCGACGACGATGACGGGCATGTCCTCGTCGATCAGGGCGAGCGGGCCGTGCTTGAGCTCGCCGGCCGCATAGGCCTCGGCATGAATGTAGGAGATCTCCTTGAGCTTTAGCGCGCCTTCCATCGCGACGGGCCACATCGGCCCGCGGCCGAGAAAGAGCGTGTGCTCCTTCTCGGCGAAGTCCTCGGCGAGCAGCTTCAGCACGTCGTTCATGCCGAGCGCCTCCTCGACGGCCGCCGCCGAGTGGTAGAGGTGCTTGACGAGCTCGGCCTCCTTGTCGCGCGACATGCCGCGCTTTCGCGCGAGCATCAGCGTCACGATCAGCATCGACAATAGCTGCGTCGTGAATGCCTTCGTGCTCGCGACCCCGATCTCGGGCCCGGCCTGGGTCATCATGACGAGATCCGACTCGCGCACCATGGAGCTGTGCGCGCTGTTGCAAATCGTCAGCGTGCCGGCGTAACGCGATACCTTCGCCATGCGAAGCGCCTCTAGCGTATCGGCCGTTTCGCCCGATTGCGACAGCGTCACGAACAGCGTGCCGGGCGGCACGACGACCTTGCGGTAGCGATATTCGCTCGCGATCTCGACCTGGCACGGTATGCCGGCCAGCGACTCGATCCAGTACCTTGCGATCAGGCCGGCGTGATAGCTCGTGCCGCAGGCGACGATGTGAATATGCCCGATGGACTCGAGCAGCTCGTTCGCTTTCGGTCCGAGCGAATCCGGCAGGACGCGATCCTCGGCGAGCCGGCCGTAGAGCGTTTCGGCGAGCGCGCTCGGCTGGTCGAATATCTCCTTGAGCATGAAATGCCGATAAGGCCCCTTGTCGACGGCTTCGGCGCTGATCGCCGTCTCGTGCACGGGACGCTCGACGGGCCGGCCGTTGACGTCGAATATCCGCACCTCCTCGCGGGTGATCTCGGCGAGATCGCCCTGCTCGAGGTAGATGAACCGCTGCGTCACAGGCAGGAGCGCGGGAATGCCGCTTGCGACGAAATTCTCACCCAGCCCGAGCCCGATGACGAGGGGGCTCGCGACCCGGCTGACGACGATACGGTCGGGATCCTCGGCATCGAAAACGAGTAGCGCATAGGCGCCGACGAAACGTTGAACGGCGAGCCGAACGGCATCGAGGAAGTCGGCCCCTTGCTTGAGATGCTCGTGAATCAGGTGGGCGGCGACCTCGGTGTCGGTCTCCGAACGAAACTCGTAGCCCTTGTCGACGAGCTCGGCCTTGATCTCGGCAAAGTTCTCGATGATGCCGTTATGAATGACGGCGACGCGGCTGCCTGAAACATGCGGATGAGCGTTCGCCTCCGTCACGCCGCCGTGCGTCGCCCAGCGAGTATGCGCGATGCCGACCCGGCCGTTCAGCGGTGCGCCTTCGAGCTTTGCCTCGAGATCGGCGACCTTGCCGACCGTGCGCCTCAGGCCCAGCGAGCCGTCGCCGCTGAGCACGGCGATCCCCGCCGAGTCGTACCCGCGGTACTCGAGCCTTCGCAAACCCTCGACGAGGACCGGAACGATATTGCGTTCCGCGATGGCGCCTACGATTCCACACATTCGGAAAGTGCTCCCGTCAGCTCGCCGGCTTCTTCGTCGGCCGTTTCCAGCCCGGCACCGAGGTCTGGCGCGTACGCGCTATGCTGAGCTCGCCGGCCGGCGCGTCCTTCGTCAGCGTGGAGCCCGCGCCGATCGTCGCGCCTGCTCCGATCGCGATCGGCGCGACGAGATTGACGCCCGAGCCGACAAAAACGTCATCGCCTATCGTCGTGCGGTGCTTGTTCGCCCCGTCGTAGTTGCAGGTAATCGTGCCAGCGCCGACGTTGACCGCCGTGCCGATCGTCGTGTCGCCGACGTAGCTCAAGTGATTGACCTTGCTGCCGGCGCCGATCTCGCTCTTTTTGGCTTCGACGAAGTTGCCGATCCTGACGCCGTCCGCGAGCTTCGTCTCCGGCCGAATGCGCGCGAACGGTCCGATCTGGCAGTTGGCTCCGGTTACTAGCCCGTCGATGACCGAGCTCGGATGAACGACCGTTCCAGGCCCAAGCTCCGAATCCTTGATCACGACGTGCGGGCCGATCCGGCACCCGTCGCCGAGACGAACGTTGCCGATAAAGACCGTATCGACATCGACGTAGACGTCCGTGCCGACCTCGAGCTCGCCGCGAACGTCGAAGCGCGCCGGATCGGCGATGCCGAGCCCCGAGCGCATCAGCTTCTCCGATATCCTGCGCTGTATCGTGCGCTCGGCGGCCGCGAGCTGAAGCTTGTCGTTGATTCCGAGCGACTCGTCGGCATCGATCAAGTTGACGCCGACGACGTTGACGCCGTCCTCGACGGCATACGCGACGATGTCGGTCAGATAATACTCGCCCTGTGCGTTGCCGCGGTCGAGACGGGAGATCCATTCACGAAGCTTCGCTGCGGAGCCGGCCATCAACCCCGTGTTGATCTCGGTGATCTTGCGCTCGTCGTCGCTTGCGTCGGCTTCCTCGACGATGCCGGCGACGCTGCCGTCGAGCCCGCGTCGAATCCTGCCGTAACCGGCCGGGTCGTCGAGCTCCGCCGTCAGCAGCGCAAGGCCGTGGTCCTCGCCGCCGTGCACGAGCGCGTCGAGCGTCGTCTCCGTGATCAGCGGCACGTCGCCGAGAAGAACAAGAACCGTGTGATCGTCGGGTATCGACGGCAGCGCCTGCGCGACGGCGTGCCCCGTGCCGAGCTGCTCGGCCTGCTCGTGCCAGGTCACGCCGGGATCCTGAAACGCGGCGCGGACGGCTTCGCCGCCATGGCCGTAGACGATATGAATGCCGTCGGCTTTGAGGCTTCGGGCACGATCGATGACGTGCGCGAGCATCGGCCTGCCGGCGAGCGGCTGCAGGACCTTGGGCAGACGGGAATGCATGCGCTTACCCTGACCGGCAGCCAGGATCACGACCGTTAAAGGCACCGAAGAATCCCTCGAAAATCAGCCATATCGATCATAGCGCGATAAGTCTACGCAGACCCGCCGACGTCGTCACGAAGCCAAAAACGTGACCGCGGCCGCCGGAATTGCCTGCCGGATACGCGAGAATCGGCCGATTACCCGGCCGGGCGGCACCGTGCTCAAACGATTCCGAATCGCGATCCTGCTATACATCCTGCTGTTCGTCGCTCTCGGTGAGCTGCTCGCCAAGCTCAGAGCGACGGACTGGGACGATACGCTATGGGTCGACATCTATGTCGTCAACGGCGCCGGCTCCGCGGCTGTCGAGGCCTATATCGACGCGCTGGCACCCGATGCCTTCGCTACGATCGAGCGCTTTTTCGCCGAGCAGGCGCAAGCGCACGGGCTCGGGATCGAGCGGCCCTTCGGCATCCGCGTGGCCGGTCAGCTCGAGGCCGCGCTGCCGCGCGTGCCCGATGACCCCAGCATGCTCGGCGCGATCGTCTTCAGCCTGAAGATGCGCTGGTTCGCGACACGCCTGCATTGGAGCATCGACGGCCCCGCCCCGAATATCACGCTGTTCGCGATCTACCACGATGCCGACTCCGGCGTCGCGCTCGACCGCTCGACGGCGCTGCGCAAGGGCATGCTCGCGCTCGCGAATCTCTTCGCAAGCCGCTCGGCGATGGGCAGCAATCAGGTTGTCGTCGCGCACGAGCTGCTCCATACGCTCGGCGCCACCGACAAGTACGACCCTGCGACCGGGCAGCCTCTCCATCCACTGGGCTTCGCGGAGCCCGACCGCAGGCCGCTCTATCCGCAATCGCTGGCCGAGCTGATGGCAGGACGCATTCCGGTCGATCCACACCGCTCGAGCATGCCGCATTCGCTGGCGAGCGTCGTCATCGGTCCGGCGACGGCGCGTCAGATCGGCTGGCGGGACCAGGCCGAAACTATCGAGTGCGCGACATGCGATTGACGAGCCTGCTCCGGAACTCATCGCCGAGCCCGGCCCATGTCGCGAACGCGCTCGTGCGCAAGGACGATGCGGTTCGCAGCGAGCCGCGAAACCTGACCTGGTCAGCGCGCCCGCGCCCCGATCTTTTCGAGCTCCCAAGGCAGGGCCGGCGATCGCTCGCTCAGGAAAACGCCGCCACCGACGTTGACGAAATGGCGCTCGAACAGGCGCCGATACCAGCTCCCCGTTCTGAGATAGACGCGATCGTCGGTCCTACGACGGTCGCAGACCGCGTCCCAGTCCTCAGTCGTCAGGACACTTGCGTAAAGCGCGCCGCGGCAAAGCTTCGCAAGATTCGCGACCGCCTGCCGAAAATCCTTCGGCGACAAATATTGAAGCGTGTCCTTGCAGATCACGAGATCGAAAGGCGTTCGGGCCGTGAAGTCGACGGCGGAGCTGCGAGTCCAGCCGAGCTCGTCGCAGAGGTAGGCGCTGTGCTCGACGCCCGTGTAGCTCGCCCGCGGAAAATGCTTCGCGACGATCTCGCGCCATTGCCCGAGCCCGCAGCCGATATCGACGACGTGCCGCACGGGCTGTTCGAGGTATTTGAGGTAGGCGCAGACGAAGTCGCCGAGCCGCTGCTCTTCGCGACGGTAGGCGGCCCGCTCGCGCGCGCCGCCGTAGAACCGCTCGTAATACTTCTTGTCGAACCGCGCGCGCTTCGCCATTCGCCTCCTTACGCGGTCGGCACGATGTTCGCGTTGAGCCTGAGAAGATTCGTCGGGTCGTAGCGGTTCTTGAGCTCGAGCAGCCGCGGGTAGTTGTGCAGGTAGTTCTCGTCGACCTGGGATTGAGTCTCGTCGACGACGTCATTGGTGTAGAAACCGTCCGTATGCGGCTCCACTGAGGCCCAGTACTGTTGCAGCCAGTCGATATGGCGCGTCGGGTCGATCTCGACGGGCCAGTCGACGAGAAGCAGCGCCGTCACGTGAATGCCGCGGTGCGGAAACGCCGTGGCGTCGTCGGCGACGCGGCTTATGGCGCCGCCGCAATGCTGAAATGCCATGTTCGTCATTCGCTCCGGATGCTCCTCGAAACCGTCGATCATCGCGTCGATCAGCGACGGTGATATCGATTCGACGAACCCGGTCTTCGTGTACGAGCCGATTGCGCGCGGCTCGCTGATGTCGCCGGAGCGCTGCAGGGAAACGTAATCCATGAGCCCGACGTCGTCGAAGATCGGCGTTCCGGCGCTGCGTATCGCGTTCACGTACTGCTCCGCGCGGTCGAGCGACCCACTGTAGCAGATCGAGAAGCCGACGCCGCTGATGCCGACGTTGCTGACGAGACCGCCGCTCAGATAGAGCTCGTCCGGCGCCGTCGCCTCGAACTCGGAGTAGAAGCGCAATACCTGCCTCGCCTGCTCGAGCGGGAATGCGATCGTTCCGCCGACGACTTCGCGCTCCATCGGATGCAGCCCGAACTCGAACGCCGTCACGACGCCGAAGTTGCCGCCGCCGCCCCTGACGCCCCAGTAGAGATCGGCGTTCTCCTCCGGGCTCGCATGCAGGTACTCGCCCTGGGGCGTCACGATCTCGACCGCGCGGATATTGTCGAGGGCGAGCCCGAAACGCCGCGCGACCCGGCCGAAGCCGCCGCCGAGACTCAAACCCCCGACGCCCGTATGCGACACGGTCCCGGCCGTCGTGACGAGACCGCGCGCCATCGTCTCGTGATCCATGTCGCCGAGCAGGCTGCCGCCGGCGACGTGGGCGACGCGCGCCGCAGGGTCGACGTTCACGCCGCGCATCAGCGAAAGGTCGATCTGCATGCCGCCGTCGCAGGTCGACTTGCCGGACGGGCTGTGGCCGCCGCACTTGACGGCGACGAGCAGATTCGAGTCGCGCGCGAAGTCGAGCGCGGATTTGACGTCAGCCGCGCCGCGCGGCTGCACGATCAGCGCCGGAAACCGGTTCATCTGCGCGTTGATGACGCGCCTGGCTTCGTCGTAGACCGGATGCCCGGGCAGGACGAGGTTGCCGCGCAGGCTTTCGCCGAGTTCCTGAACCGAGGCCCTCGCGAGCGTGACGCTCGCTCCGTCCCCGGTGACAGCGTCGATATCGCGATCGACCCGAAGCGACGGGCCGAGGATCGCCGACCATGCGGCTCGTCCCGCGAAGGATGCCCCGACGGCCGCGGCCATCGCCCCATGCACGAAACGTCGACGGCTCAACATTTCTCCATCCCCTGTTTCGCAGTCTCCGCGCCCGACTCGCTCGAAACGGCTAGAGCCGAGACGCCATGAGCTCGACGTCGGCCAACGCCCACGCGGTCTCGAATCGCTCACGCGCTTCGGCCGCTTCTGCGATCCTCCCCTGGGCCTCGAGGCTTTGGATGAGCCCGAACATCGACCACCCGTTGCGCGGGTAATCGACGAGATCCCGACGATACACCTCTTCGGCTTCGTCGTATCGCTCGGCGCGATAGAGCGCGAGACCGAGCGACTGCCGTGTCGGGTAGTACCAGAACGGCGGCTCCATGTACGGCAACGCATCCTGTATCTCGACGGCCTGGCCGAAACGCGAGATCGCGGCGTCGAGATCCCGGGCCGCAAGCGCAATCTCGCCCGCAAGCAGCGCCTCGGCGATGTCGAGCAGGTCGGAAGCGGGGTAGGCCCTCGTCACGAGGAAATCGATCTGGTCGCTCTCCTTAAGCGACGCGAGCGCCTCGAGCTCGGCGCGGGCCGCGTCGAGCTCGCCCGTGTTCGCGAGAGCGACGCCCCGCGCGTAACGCCAGATCGCGTTCGAATAGTGCAGGTTCGAGGCCGGCTGCGGTTCCGCCAGAAGATCTTCCCAGCGGCCGAACTGCACGAGCGCGAGCAACGGAATCGTGTGAAAGAACTCGACCATCGGGAACTCTTCGATCTGCTCGAGGCGCACGTTGTCCGCGACCTTGCGCGCGGCGTCTATCGCCACTTCGCTCCGCCCTTCCATTGACGACGCCGCCCAGAGGAAATGGATGTTGTGCGGATAGTAGAGCGCGGAATAGAAGCCCTGCGCGTTGCACTGCGCGATGTACTCCTCGTCGACGAGCGCGGCCCGGGCGTTCGCCTCCGAGGCATCGTTGTAGCGCCCGACGCGCCAGTAGATGTGCGAGGGCATGTGCACCAAGTGCCCCGAGCCGGGGACGAGATCGGCGAGCCTGTCTGCCGCCCTCTCGGCGCGATCCGGCCGCGACGAGGCTTCAACGGCGTGAATATAAAGGTGCAGCGCGAGCGCATGCTCGTCGTTTCGGGCGAGAATCGACTCGAGCGCCTCGATGACGGACACGGTCTCGGGCCGCGGCGTTTCGCCGTCCGACCAGTAGTCCCACGGCATCGTGTTCATCCAGGCTTCGGCGAAGAGCGCCGCGATATCGTCATCGTCGGCAAAGCGCGCGTTGAGCTCGCCCATCGCGGCGGCGTAGGCCAGGTTGAGCGGATCTCTGTCTTCGGCGGGCTCCGGCGCATAGCGGACGGCCTGGGCTTCGATCAGAAGACGCTCGCGCTCGGTCGCGTTGCCGCGAAGAGCCATGGCCTCCTGAACTGCGGCGTAGGCGTCGATCTGGGCCTCCGGCGCCATGATCACCTTGCCGTTGGCCGTCACGTTGATGTTCGGCCCGGTCGCGAGCGCCTCGCCCCAGAAGCACATCGCGCACTCCGGGTCGAGCCGCTGCGCCGCCCTGAAGGATCGTATCGCCTCGGCGTGATTGAAGCCGAAGGCCAGCACCATGCCCTGATCGAAGTAGCGCTGCGCGCCGGGATCGGACGTCGTGATCTCCCGATGGTACGGACCCATGCCGGAGAACAGCGGCGCGCCGGCACGGGTGACGAGCTCCGTATCGCTCTCGACGGCCGGGCTGCCCGCGGCGTCCGTGCCCGCGACATCCGGGTCCGAGCAGCCCATCAGAACGGCGAGGCCGCCGAGCGCAATCAGTCCGCTGACTCTCATCCTTTTCTCCTTCGTCTAATTGAGATCGGCCGCAAACGCTTTCATGACCTTGAGCGGCACGACGTCGAGCGCGCGTTTGTGCGTAGAGCGCAGGAATACGCGTGGGGCCATGCCGGCAGCATGCGCCTCGCGCCAGCGCTCGGCACAGAGGCACCAACGATCCCCGGCTTTGAGACCGGGAAATCCGAACTCCGGCCGCGGCGTCGACAGATCGTTGCCGCGAAAACGCGAGAACTCGAGGAATTCCTTCGTCACCCGGATGCAGATGGTGTGCGAGCCGGTATCGTGCTCACCCGTGTTGCAGCAACCGTCGCGAAAGAACCCCGTCACGGGCTTCTCGCCGCAGACTTCGAGCGCTTCGCCGAAGACATTCTCGGGCTCGTCCACGCTTCAGGCTCCCGTCTCGTCGAGGCCGCGGCTGATCCGGTAGAGCGCGACGATCAGCGTGACGGCACGGCCGGGCGCGGAAACGTCATCGATCGAGTCTGGATGTCGCGTCATCAGAATCTCCGGAAATCTTCGCTGTGATTGGGGCGGACCCATCGGCCCGCAGGACGTGATTCTACGCCGCCGGCAGACTACAGCGAGGCCCAGTAGGCGCCGAAGACGACCACCGACAGCAAGAACCCGATGACCACGTTGACGGCAACTCCGCTCGTGAAAGCCCAGAACGGTCGAATTTCGGAAAGCGCCGCCAGATCACGCCGGCGCTGGCGCGTTCGGCCCGATCCGCTTGCCGACGAAATAGATGACGAGAAAGGTCGTCACCGAGACGATCGTCGCCTGTAGCACGGCGACCGGGCCCGCCCAGACGACGAGCGTGAACGGCAGCGTCGCGCCGAGCAGCACGATCCCGGTCTTGATGTAGACCGGCACGAACTCGCGCTGCCGCACACCCATGATGCGCGTGCTGAGCGAGAAGACCGCGAGCCCGCGCCAGGCGTTGTTCCTGCCCGGTGCCATCGACCCTCCCCCGCCGGCGCTTGACAGCCCAGCCGGACGACGCTATCAGGATGCAATGGTCCCCGACAACCCCGGCCCGGGGTCGTCCAGAACCGACAAGGAGTCAGCAATGAACAGAATCAAGCGGCTCATCTCTCTCGTATTCGTCACGACGCTCACGGCGAGCTCTGCCGTCGTTCTGGCGCAGGCGCCGGACGTCGCCGAGCCCTTCAAGCTCGGCACGTTCTCGATCGCAGGCAGCCCGACCGTGGGTCTCGTGCTCAGGGACGCGCTGATTGTCGACATCGGCGAGGCCAACGCGGCCATCGTGCAATCCGGCGATCTTGCCGACATGACCACGCCGGCCGACATGCTCGGGGTCATCGCGCAGTACGAGGACGGCGTCAGAGACCGTCTCTACGCCATCGTCGACTATCTCGTCGAAGGCGACCGGCTCGAAGGCAACCGCCGGCCCGCCTACGTTCACGACGTCGAGACGGTCGGGTTCCTGCCGCCGGTACTCTATCCGAGCACGATCATGAACGCGGCCGTGAACTTCTACACTCATGCCTGCGAAGGCTGCAGCGACGAGGAGCTCGCGCAGATGACGCGCGAACGGCAACAGAACCGCGGCGTGCCCTATCTCTTTCTCAAGCCGACGCGCGGCAGCATCATCGGCAACAACGACGAGATCGTGATCCCTTACGGCCGCGACCGCACGGACTGGGAAGTCGAGCTCGGCACGGTCATCGGCCGCGAGGCCAAATACGTTTCCGCGGCGCGCGCCGAGGATTACGTTTTCGGCTACATGGTGTCGATCGACGTCTCGGACCGCGGCGGGCGCCCGCCCGGCGGCGCAGCCTTTGGCACCGACTGGTTCGTCGGCAAGGGGCACGACACGTTCGCGCCGCAGGGCCCGTGGATCGTGCCGAAGGAGTTTTACGGCGACCCGATGGAGCGGCTGCATCAGCTTCTGACGATCGACGGCGTCACTGTCCAGGAGGCGAGGGCCGGCGACATGATCCATTCGCTGTGGGAGCTCATCGAGTACTCCTCGTCGCTGATTACGCTTTACCCGGGCGACGTTCTGAACAGCGGGACGTCGGGGGGCACGTCGACGGGGGCGTTCGAGACCGGTACGCGGTCGGGGTATCTCGAGCCTGGGGAGGAGATCGCGGCGTCTATCGAAGGCATCGGCACGCTCCGGCATACGGTCGTTGCTGGCGAGCCGCCGCCGGCGGATCTCACAGGTGCACAGCTGCCGCCGGTGGAAAGCTACCTCGAGCGGGAGTGAGCGCGATCGGCCGGGGACGTGACGGGGGTGGTCTCCCGCTCAGACAGTCCTCGCGCGCGGTGTGTTCGGGGTCAGACCCCTTTTTCAACGAAAAAGGGGTCTGACCCCAAATCCCCACGCACCACGGTCATTTATTCGCGAGCAATATATCGAGCACCTGCTGGGCGTCCTCGTGATTGAGCTGCTGAAGCTCGGCCTCGATATCGTGCAGCACGCGCCGTCCATCGAGAGTTGAAGGTCCGCGCTGGATGACCTGTCTGAGCTTATGCTTGGCGAACAGCTTTTCCCCACCCTCGTATAGCATCGCTGCGACTCCGAGCTCGGGCTGAACGACCGAAAGACCGCGAAAGAGTCCCCGAAGAATCGGCCGCGAGTAGGTTCGCCATGCCGCGGGATCATGCCGAATCGATTCGACCTGGCCCCGAACGGCCTCGAGCCGCCGCTCGAGCTCCTCCTTGTGCTCCGGAGAGAGGTCCGCGAGCGCCGCGAGCGTCTCTTCCGGCACGCCCTCGATTCCCGTTTCGGCGGCCTCGGCGGCCGGCTGCTCGATATGCCGCGGCACGCGCGGCGCGCTTTCCATGGCATGACCGCCTTCGACCACGATGCGGGCGCCCGAGACGTCGATCTTCAGCGCCTCGGGCGTCGTGCGCAGGCTGAAGCCGGAAACGATCTGCGCGGCACCGGCGTCGATCCGCAGGTGATGGAAAGCGACAGGCAGAAAGCCGTCGGCCCACTGCTGATTTACGGCCACGCCGGCCGCGAGCAGCACGTCGGTTCGACTCATCGGGGGATGCTGAAGGATGTCCGAAACGGCCGACTCCGCCTGGAGTGCCGCGTGCACGATCGCCGCGGCCACCATACGCGTCGAATCGCGGATCTCGCGCAATGCCGCCAGGCGCACCGGGCCGAAGAAGGCATTGAGCTGCTCGAACCAGGGATGGCGCACCGTGCCCGTGACGTTCGGCGCCGCGAGCAGGGCTGTCAGCGCGCCGCAGCATGGCGACTCTCGGCCGAATCGTCCGATCGTGCCGTACGTGTGGGTTGCCGCGTGCCTGATCCTGCCGACGTGCGAGGCGATTTCCATCACGACCAGCTTCGGCGCCTGGTTGACTCGCGTGAAGTGGTCGTCGATCAGCGGGAAGGCCCCCGGCTCGAGCCGGCCGCACATGTTCGAGACCGAGAAAACGCGATCGCGCGCGTTCGCAACGTCGGAGATCAGCGGCGTCGCGACCTCGCGGTCGAACCCGGCGCGCGTCAGCCCGAGCCGCTCGTCCGAGCAGGTCACGAGACAGGCGCCGTACGACGCGATCCCGCTGACCTCGGCCGCGGCGCGGCGCAGCATCAGGTGGAACTGATCGAGCGCCTGCTCTTTGCCGATGATCCGGCGCAACGTTTCCACGAGCCTTCCCCAGGCAGATCAGGCGCCGAAGATCAGGAAGGCGCCGAACAGCAGGCCGAGAACGAGCCAGGCTCGTATGGCCGTCGGCGACCAGCGGGACACCCAGTTGACGAGCTGTGCCATTCGGCCCCGACCCATGATCAGCAATCCGATCGCTGCGACGATCGCGACCCAGCCGAGCACGGTGAAGGCCGTCGGAAAACGTGAAACCTGCGCCGCCGTCAGCAGCGCGGCGCCGAGCAAGATACGAATACCGACGGCGAAGCCGAGTCCCGCCGTGTTCGAGGCCACGCGCCTCACGAGCCCGACGAGGCTCTGCGGCGCGACCAGGCCCCAGAGACTCGCGACGACGATCAGAACACCGAAAGCCTGAACGACAATGCGAGCGAAAGTGAAGATCATCGGCTTTCCCGGGCTTCCCTTATGCCTTCTCTTTGCCGGGTAGTATAGGGGTATCGACGCAGCCCATGGCCCTCGGTACATGACCGCGCGACGCTTGCGCGGGCCCGGCGCTTCATCGACACTCTGGCCGTCTCGAGCTCGGGGCATAGCGTGTCCGAAACAGAACCAAGGTCGTATCGTCCAGTCCAGCGGATCGGGCTCATTGCCGGAATCGTCGTATTCGGC
>DATKCK010000103.1:0-19935 GCA_035513215.1 Gammaproteobacteria bacterium
AGACTTCAGAATCAACCGTAGCGCGGGCGCCTAACAAAGGGATGGAGCTGACAGGCAAAAGCGGCACGCCCTTTGCAAAGAGAAGAGCAAAGGGCGTGCCGCTTTTGCCTGCAGCTCATCCCAAACGTTAGGCGCCGCGAAACGCTGTGCCACTCGGGCTAACCGAGGTATCGTATCGTCATGCCAAAGCCGCGCGTCTATGTCGAGACTACGATTCCGAGCTTCTACTACGAATCTCGGACAGCAACAGATATCGTGGCGCGGCGCGACTGGACACGCCAGTGGTGGGACGACGCTTCCGAAAGGTACGCGCTGGTTACCAGCGCGGCGGTTTTGGATGAGCTTGCTGGTGGGTCGGCGGAACGTAGCGAGAAGCGACTGGCCCTCGTGCGCGAGCTACCGCTACTGCCAATTGCGCCAGCGATCACGGAGATCGTCGAGGCCTATATTTCGCACAAGGTAATGCCCGCGGACCCTGCGGGAGACGCGCTTCATCTGGCGCTTGCGTCATTCCACAAATGCGAGTTCTTGGTCACTTGGAATTGCCAGCATCTTGCGAACGCCAACAAGTTTGGCCATATTCGCCGTGTCAACACACTTCTTGGGCTTTTGGTGCCGGCACTGGTCACGCCGCTAGAGCTATTGGGTGCAGACGATGAAACGGAAACATACTGATCCAGTAATCGACGAAGTGCGAGCCGTGCGTCATAGCATTTCAGCGCGCTTCAAGCACGACCCGGCGAAACTGGTTGCGCATTACGTGGAGCTTCAGAAGCAGTATCAAGATCGGCTTGTCCATACTGAAGAGTCGGAAAAGCGCGCAAGTGGCACCTAACAATGGGATGGAGCTGACAGGCAAAAGCGTCACGCCCTTTGCAAGAGGAAGAGCAAAGGGCGCGCCGCTTTTGCCTGCAGCTCATCCCAGGCGTTAGGCGGCCGAATTCCGCTCTTGTAACCTGTAACGTACTAGGTTACGATACGAGGCGTGATCAGGGGATTCAAGCACCGTGGCCTCGAGCGATTCTTTCTTCGCGGTACACGTGCTGGAATCCAAGCGGCGCATTCGAATCGAATTCGCCTGATTCTGGGCCGGCTGCACGCATCGCCGTCGCCACAAGATATGAATCTGCCGGGGTTGCATCTGCATGAGCTCAAAGGCAAGCGGCGAGGCACTTGGGCTGTCCGGGTCAGCGGGAACTGGCGGATCACCTTTCGATTTGAGGGCGAAGATGCCGTAGACGTGGACTATGAGGATTACCATTAGATGAAGATGCACAATCCCCCACATCCCGGAGAGGTTCTCAAGGAGTTTTGCCTAGAGCCACTTGATCTGAGCGTGACGCGTGCAGCTGAGGCGCTCGGGGTAAGCCGAAAGACGCTCTCTGCAATTTTGAATGGTCGGGCCGGCATCAGTCCTGAGATGGCGCTGCGGTTGTCCAAGGCTTTTGGCACGTCACCCGAGAGTTGGCTTAATCAGCAGATGCACTATGACCTGTGGGCAACCGAGAGGCAGGTAGGCAAGCTTAACGTTGAAAAGTTGTCCGCCGCCTAGCAAGTGACAGCGATAAGCAGTGGGCAAGCTCGACGTACGTCAAGGTGACCGAGCGCCGGTACATGGAGCGGAGCACGCGCCGCCTAACACTGGGATGGAGCGGACAGTCAAAAGCGTCACGCCGGTTGCAAGAAGAAGAGCAAAGGGCGCGCCGCTTTTGCCCGCAGCTCGTCCCAGGCGTTAGGCGGCATTGAAGGACGGTCACAAGGTTGAGAAGACTGGG
The DNA here is from genome assembly GCA_035513215.1 of Gammaproteobacteria bacterium. GTDB lineage: Bacteria > Pseudomonadota > Gammaproteobacteria > Steroidobacterales > Rariloculaceae > DATCZB01. Next base: position 1,776 of record DATKCK010000103.1, read on the forward strand.
AACGCGATGAGCTCCGACGAGGAAATCAGGTCGCTGTTGAAGCAGATCGAAGAGAATCAGCGGACGGCGCTTGGAGTTCAGCGGGAGCATCTTGACTTAGCAAAGGAGCAGCTGGAGCGTTCGAATCAATCGATCCGGGAAAGCATCGAACTTCAGCGTTCGGCAGTTGCCAGGCAGTCGCGATTAGCGAAGATTCTCTTGCCTATTGTTGGCATTCTGTTGGTACTGATCGTGTACCTGCTCATCCGATGGGACATTCTGTAGACATCGCAGTCACGCAAGTTGTTCACACGCTGACTCGGCGGAGCGAGCGGAATGCCGACGTTGAAACAGCCGGTGGGCGCCTCGAACGCGCGCGCCGCTTTTCCCTGCAGCTCATCCCGGGTGTTAGCGAGCTATGAAAGCGCATCGAATCGTCACGTTATTGGCAGCCCTGTCTGGGACAGTCGTGCTCGGACAGGAAATAGAAGTAAGGGAACTCGGAAATAGTCGATTGGAGTTCACGTTAATCGCCGACGAAATCCTTGATGAGGCAGCGGCCCAACGATTGTTGCGGCCTCGTGTCGAGGAGGAATGTGGCGACGTCGAAGCGAGTTTCGGGCGATACCGCTTCGAGAGCCTCGAGCCTTTGCGCCCAGACGATGATTCTGAACGGTCATCGTCGTATCGATTCATTCAAGAGATTACTTGTGGTGCCGCTGAATCGAGATTGACCATCGACCGCGAGATGGGTATCGAACGCAAGGATCCCGCGCAACAGTTGGAGGCGTTTATCCGCGCCGTATCGATTCGATTCTTGGAAGATAGATCCAGCGGAGCCTTCGAAGATGCATGCGCAGCACTATCCACACAGATGAGGTCCTTTGCCACGCGTGAGGCGTGGAGCGCGCGAGCGCAAGAGTTTAACGAGAGTTCTGGGGCAATGGAGGCCGCGACTGTTTGGCGGGTCACTGTATACGACAACCCCCAAGGAGCTCCGACGCCTGGGACCTATATCGCAGCGGACTATGAGATCGAGTACGAGAGCATTGCTCTGCAATGCGGGTATTTGATGTGGTTCGAGCTTCCGAAGCAGCGGTATGTCGTTCTGAGGGAGGAATCGGGAATCCTTCCCGCTGAAATTGTCGAGCGGATCCCAGAAGACCAGCTACCCGAAGTAAAGATCCAGCTGGGGTGCGCTCGCTAGCAAAGGGATGGAGCTGGCCTTAAGCGTTTGCATTGATCGGGCGGCGGCTCAATGTCAGCTGAGCTCACGCAAGGCTCACGCAGGGATGCGCAGCAGGAAAGAGTAGTAGTAAGTAAATTCTTGAAATAAATGGTGGGCCCGCCAGGACTCGAACCTGGGACCAAGGGATTATGAGTACTCAGGACTAAGTCCGGGGCCTTTGTATATCAACCACTTACCGGGGCGTCCGTTGCCCGATTGCTGGACGATGCAGGACGAAGCGGGACTGATTCACGCAAAAGTCACGCAATGTCCCGATAGCCGCTGACCTTACGGATGCCGGGCGGGAGGCCCAATTGCGGTCCGAGTCGGAGTACGTCTGCAGCACGGAGACTCGCCTCGGGCGCCGCGCGATCCATTCAATAGCAACCGTTCTCGCCTGCTCCGCGAGCGATGCAAGGTCGAACATTGTTTGGTAGGCGACGCACGACATCAAACGCAAGCCAGACCGGGTCGACATGCTGGCGAGAATGCACGGGTTTCTGGCAGAGCACATCGGGCCGCCGCTGACCGATGAGGAAAGTGCAGTGGCCGGGTCGCGGTGGCAGCCCTAGCAGGCGCTTGGCCCAGGCGACTTGCACGCGCCTGTCGTCGCGACCATTCTGGCGTGACTGCAGGCTACGCTTGAGATCTCAGCATGATAAAAGGCATCGCCGCCGATCTTAAACATGCCCTGCGCCTGTACGCCGGCGGTCATCGAACGGATTACGCCTGGGTACTGACGACCCTGTCTGGCCGGGGCTGCTGCAGATATTGCAGGAATTGTTCCTGCACCACTGGTCTCGAAAAGTGAAAACCCTGCAGGACGTCGCAGCCGAGCTGCAGCAGAAGTTCTGCCGCCTGCGCCGTCTCGACGCCTTCCGCCACGACCGTCAGCTCGAAGGCGTGAGCGAGGTCGATGATCGACCTGACCAGCCGGCGGTTGCGATCGTCGGCGTCCATCGCAACGATGAACGACTTGTCGATCTTGACTTCGTCCGCCGGGATGTCCCTGAAGTAGGCGAGTGAGGAGTTACCCGTGCCGAAATCGTCAATGGAGACCCTGACGCCGGTGTCCCGCAGGGCCCGCAGGACCCGAAGCGCGGCACCGCCGGCCGAGATGATACCGTTCTCGGTGACTTCCACGGTGAATCGTCGGATGTCGAGACCCCAGATCGCCGCCACGTGCCGGATATAACCCAGGACGTCGCCGTACTCGATGGTGGCGGGCGACACATTAACGGCGACGTGCAACGCACCGTGGACGGACGGCCACTCGGCGGCGTCCCGGGCGGCGCTGTGCAGCGTGAACTCGGACAACGTATCGATCAGTTCACTGCGCTCCGCCACGGCGATGAATCGCTCCGGGGACACGGGACCACGTTGCGGGCTATTCCAGCGCATGAGGGCTTCCGCGCCGCATGGCGATAGCGTCCGCGCATCCACCTTCGGCTGGTAGCACAAGTGCAGCTCGCTGTTCTTGATACCGGCACGCAACTCTGCTTCCAGGTCCCACTCGTCGGTCAGCTGACGAGTATCTTCCGGCCGGTAGAGCGCGAACGCGACCTGCTCCCGGCGCGCGGATTCGACCGCGAATTCGCTGTGCCGCAGCAGGAGTTCGGCAGAATTGCCATGCTGCGGGAACAGTGCGGCGCCCGCGCAGGCATCGAGGCCGATTCCGGTGCCACCGGGCGCTGCCAGCTCGGCAGCCGTTCGTGCCATGCGATTCGCGGCCAGTACCAGGTGCCCGGCGTTTCTCACGTCGTCCAGCACGACGCCGAAGCGATCATCGGAGAGGGGCAGCAACCAGTCCTGGTCGCGTAACAGCTCGCGCAGCGCCACGATGAATCGTCGATAGAGCGATTGCCCGGCGCGATACCCCGTCGTCGTGTTGATGCGATGGAGGTTGCCGAGATGAATGACGACAAGCCCGCAGAGTGCGCCCGGCCGGCGCCTGGCTGCGAGAAACTCGTCGAGCCGGTACAGAAATGCGACGTGCCCCGTCGTCTGTTCCGAGACGGTCTCTGCGGCCACGGCGCTCACCCCAGAAAGTACTCCGCAGGATCGATACCGAACGAGCCGGGCTCGAGTCCCTTGTCAATATAGAGGACCTGATCGTTATAGGAACTTCTCGCCTCGAGCTGCAGGTCTATCATCGGAAAGTCGCGCCGCATGGTGTGCTTCGGGTCCAGCAGCAGGAGGATTTCCGGCTTTAACCGGTGGCGCCGGTTCTGCGCGATGACGACGGCGACCGAACCGTCATTGAGCTGTACGAGCGTGCCGGGAGGAAAAAAGCCGATGGACTGGATGAACTGCTCCACCATCTCCGTCTGGAATGCCGTGCCGGCCAGCTTGTTCAGTGAGCGAAGACAGTCGTAGGACGACTGCGCGTCGGCATACGGGCGCTTCGAGGTGACGGCGTCGTAGAAGTCGACGATTCCGGCGATGCGACCGTGAACGGGAATCTGCTGCCCTAAAAGCCCTCGCGGGTAGCCCGAACCGTCGTGGCGCTCGTGGTGCGTGCGGACCATCGCCAGCACCCGTTCGTCGACGCCGCCGGACTCTTCGAGAATCTCGATGCCGTGCTCGACGTGCCTGCGGGCGATCGCCAGTTCGTCGTCGGTCAGGGGACCGGGCTTCGAAAGAATTTCCGGTGGCAGTTTCGTTTTGCCGATATCGAGCAGCATCGCTCCGAGGCCGATCGCTTCGAGGGCATCCTTCGGCATGCCGAGGTGACGCGCCATCACGGTCGCCCAGATCGCGCTGGACACCGAGTGCGTGTAGAGATAGTCGCTGGTCTCGCGCAATCGCACCAGCCAGCTCATGGCCGATTCGTTCTTCATGACGCTTTCGACGATCGGCAGCACGGCGCTTTCGGCTGTCTTCACGTCCAGCTTCCCGCCGTTGCTCAGGTTGTCCATTACCTCCCGGACCAGCAGGGAAGCCCGGTCGTGTTGATCCCTGGCGCTTGCCAGTTCGCGTCGCAGTTCGCTGATGTCGGAATAAACGGAATGATGTGCGTCGACGGTGACGGGCGGCGGGCACGCTTGCTTTTTCGACGCCGGCTTCTTCGCAGCCGTCGCCGGATAGGACGGTAGCTCCATCGTCGCCGGCGTCTCAACCGACTTTCGCGGCGCGGGCACAGCGAGCGATTTTACGTCGACCGCGGGATCCGTCTGGTCGACGTCGATGACCACCTGCTTGCAGTGCTTGCGCAGTTCGTCGATTTCTCCCTGCGCCCGGATGAGGAAGCCCTGGAACAGGAACGGCGTTTCCAGCCACGGCCTGTCCAGTACCGATACATACATCCCGATCCTGAGGTTGGCGACATCGATTGCCAGTCTGTTGTCGCCCAGCTTCGTTGCTAGCTCGGACACTGGTTTGCCGTTCCCGTAAGGTGGCCGACCAAAAGGGAACTACAGCAAAGCGGCAGGCCTGCGTCACGGACGCCGATCACAGTATCCGCGGCAGCCTGAGCCGCGTGCCCCAGCGGTGCGATTGTTTCAGGCGTCGACCATGTGTCGATAAGCTCGATCAAAAAGGTAACCGAGCAACGCTCGCTGACCGTGACGCACGGCATGGGCTTGCCGGACCGCGACATTGCGCAGGCGACAATGACGACGGACCACATCATCGACGTCGACGGCTACCGTTTGCGCGTGCGCGAGCAAGGCCGGCCGCGCAGCCCGGCCGTCGTGCTCGTGCACGGCTTCGCGCATAGCCTGGAGAGCTGGGATGCCTGGGCGAGCGATCTGGCGCGCGATCATCGCGTCGTTGCGTTCGACCTGCCGGGGCACGGGCTCTCGGGGCCCGACGCCGAAAAGCGCTATTCCAACAAGGACACCGTCGACGCGCTCGCCGCGCTCATCCGCACGCTAGGCCTGCGCCGCCCGTTCCTCGTGGGCAACTCCCTGGGCGGCCTCGTGGCGTGGCGGTACGCGGCGCGCGCGGCGGCTCGTCTGCGGGGGCTGATCCTCATCGCGCCCGGCGGCTACTCTATAAACGGGGTGACCGACGCGCCGGCGGGCGTGCCGCTGATGATGTCCGCCTTCCTGCGCATGGCGCCGGAGGCGGCGGTGCGCGCGATGACGCGCAAGCTCTACGGCGACCCCGAGCGCGTGGCCGAGGCGCGGGTCGAAATGATCCACGCGCGCATGAGCGGGGAGGGAGTCGGCGACGCGCTCGTCCGGCGGTTGAAGCAATTCACGCTGCCCGATCCCGACGTGGAGCTCGCGCGAATCAACGCGCCGACGTTGCTGCTCTGGGGCGGCAAGGACACGGTCGTGCCGCCCGAGCACGCCGAGCGGTTTGCCGCAGCGATGAAACGCGCGAGCCTCAAGATTTACAACGACCTCGGCCATGTGCCGCACGAGGAGGCGCCCGAACGCACTTTGGCGGACGCGCGCGCCTTTCTACGCAAGCACCGGCGCTAGCGCGAGGCCAGCGTACGCGATCCGATTCGTAGAAATACCAATGCCGTTCGGAGCAGTCGCTCTGCTTCGAATGCGGCAGGCTCAATGTCGGTTGAGCTCACGCAAACTCACGCAGGGATGCGCGGCCGGAAAGTGTAATAGTAGGTAAGTTATTGAAATAAATGGTGGGCCCGCCAGGACTCGAACCTGGGACCAAGGGATTATGAGTCCCCTGCTCTAACCAACTGAGCTACAGGCCCGCGAGGCGTATATTAGCGCACGGGCTTCGTCAGTCTTCTATGAGGAAGCTGCGCAGCTGATCGGAGCGCGACGGATGGCGCAGCTTGCGCAGGGCCTTGGCTTCGATCTGGCGAATGCGCTCGCGAGTGACATCGAACTGCTTGCCGACTTCCTCGAGCGTATGGTCGGTATTCATGTCGATACCGAAACGCATGCGCAGCACCTTGGCCTCTCGCGGCGTGAGGCCCGCGAGCACGGCGTGGGTCGTCTCCTTGAGGCCTTCGTCCGTGGCCGAGTCGATCGGTGACGACACCGTGATGTCCTCGATGAAATCGCCGAGATGCGAATCCTCGTCGTCGCCGATCGGCGTCTCCATCGAGATCGGCTCCTTGGCGATCTTGAGTACCTTGCGGACCTTGTCCTCGGGCATTTCCATGCGCACAGCGAGCTCGTCTGGCGTCGGCTCGCGCCCCATCTCCTGAAGCATCTGGCGCGAGATGCGGTTGAGCTTGTTGATCGTCTCGATCATGTGCACGGGGATGCGGATCGTTCTGGCCTGGTCCGCGATCGAGCGCGTGATCGCCTGGCGGATCCACCACGTCGCATAGGTCGAGAACTTGTAGCCGCGGCGGTACTCGAACTTGTCGACGGCCTTCATCAGTCCGATGTTGCCTTCCTGAATCAGGTCGAGGAACTGCAAGCCGCGATTGGTGTACTTCTTGGCGATCGAGATCACGAGACGCAGATTGGCCTCGACCATCTCCTTCTTGGCCCTGCGCGCCTGAGCTTCGCCGAGGGAGATCTCTCGATTGATCTCCTTGATCTCGACGATGCTGAGATTCGTCGTTTCCTCGAGCCTCCGCAGCCGCTTCTGGGCGCGAAGGATGTCATCCTTGAGTTTCGCGAGTTGCGACGAGTGCTTGCGCTTGGCACGAATGTGCTTGTTGACCCAGTTCGTGTTCGTCTCGTTCTTCGGGAAGCTCGCAATGAAATCCTTACGCGGCATGCCGGCATCGCGCACGCAAAGCGCCATGACCTGACGCTCCTGCGCGCGAATGCTGTTGATCGTGCCGCGAAGCTGCAGGACCATCGCGTCGAACAGCTTCGGCGACAGCTTGAGCTCCATAAATTCCTTTGTCAGCGGCTTCAGCGCTCGCTCCGTCTTCGACCCCTTAGTGCCTTCGTGGACCAGCGCGTCCGAATACCGCTTCGCGAGCCGCTTGATCTTCTTGACCTTTTTGTCGACCTCGGCCGGATCGGGGCCGGTGTCGGCCGGCGTGTCGCTCTCCTCGTCCTCGCTCGTCCGTGCCTGCGGATTAGCGATCTGCTCGTTCGGGTCGATGAAGCCGACGATCAGATCCTGCAGGCGGACCTCGCCCTGCGCGACGAGATCGTACTGCCCGAGCACAAGCTCGAAGGTCGGCGGAAACTGCGCGAGTGCCGCGCGGACCTGGTCGAGACCCTCCTCGATGCGCTTGGCGATTCGAATCTCGCCCTCGCGCGTCAGAAGCTCGACCGTGCCCATCTCGCGCATGTACATGCGGACGGGGTCCGTGGTTCGGCCGAACTCGCTGTCGACCGTCGCGAGAGCGGCGGCGGCTTCGTCGGCCGCGTCGTCGTCGTTCGAAACCGCGTTATCGGAAAGGATCTGGGACTCGGCATCCGAGGCCTTTTCGTAGACCGTGATGCCCATATCGTTGATCATGTTAACGATATCTTCGATCTGCTCCGGATCGACGATATCGCTCGGCAGATGGTCGTTGACCTCTCCGTAGGTCAGATAGCCCTGCTCCTTGCCTTTGGCGATCAGGAGCTTCAGCTGTGACTGGCGCTCATCTTCATGTTGCGGGGATGGGGCATCCATAACTGTGCAAATCCTCCTGGCGCAAGGCAACAAACTAGTATACCGGCGTTCTTGGCGTATGGACCACACTGCGTCACGAAAATTCCGTTCTGCCGGTGCCGGTGCCGGTGCCGGTCCGGCTGCGGCTAGGGCGGCGCCACGTGGCCCGATCGTCCGCGGATCGCCTCAGCCCGGGCCCGGCGCCGGTGGGTCTCGACGATTCTGAGCAGGCTGTCTCTCAATACCAGCGGCGCGGCCGACTCGTCGTCGAGCGGGTCCTCCCGAGCCAGTTGCTCGATCCAGCGCCCCTCGCTCTCGGCCCGAAACGTTTCGATGAGCTGGCCCGTCGTTATCTTGGGATCGGCGGCCGTGATTTCAAGCAGCCGCCTGAGGAGATCGGCGCCGGGCGCATCGATCTCGGCGAGGCCCTCGATCTCGGACGCGGCCGCGCCGGCCTCCGGGAAATGCAGCAGCAGGCTGATGGCCTTTTGCATGACCGTCCGGCCGTGCGGCTTGCTGCGCCGCGCGGCTACAGCCGTCGCAGGAGCGTGCGGTGCCGGCCCGGTCTCGAGCTGGCCCAGCAACCGCTCGGTGGCGATCCCGGTCATCTCGGAGAGCTCGCCGGCGACGAGCTCCCGATAAAGTCCCTGCGGCAGCTTCGCGAGCATCGGCAGCACCGTCGCGGCGAGCCGTCCCCGCCCGTCGGCGCTGCCGAGATCGAGATCGTGCGCGGCGCGCGCGATCAGGAAGCTTGACAGCGGCAAGGCGCTGCCGAGCAGGTCCGCGAAGGCATCCTTCCCGCGTGACCGGACGAAGGAGTCGGGATCCTCGCCATCGGGGAGCAGCACGAACTCGATCGCGACCTTGCCGCCGCCGAAAGGCAGGATGGCCTCCACGGCCCGCCACGCCGCATCGCGGCCGGCGCGATCACCGTCGAAACAGAAGATCACGCGGTCGCTGAGTCTCGTGAGCTGGCGCATGTTATCGGCCGTCGCGGCCGTCCCCATCGTCGCGACCGCTGGACCGAGACCATGCTGATCGAGCGCGATGACGTCGACGAAACCCTCGACGACGATCAGGCGCTCGGGCCGCCCGGGTTGCTGGCGTGCCTCGAACAGACCGTAGAGCGTGCGGCCCTTGTCGAACAGCGGCGTGTCGGGCGAGTTCAGATACTTCGGCTCGCCGGCGCCGAGCAACCGCCCGCCGAATCCGATGACCCGGCCACGGCCGTCCCGTATCGGAAAAATGACGCGATTGCGCAAGCGGTCGTAGACCCTTCCCGAGTCGTTGCGTGCCGCGAGCCCGGCCCGGACCAGCCGCTCCGTGCTCTGCTCGTCGCCGCCGAGCTCATCGACGAGAGCGCTCCAGCCGTCGGGCGCGAACCCGAGCGCGAAGCGGCCGGCCGTCGGCCCGTCGATACCGCGCTGCTTGAGATAGGCGATCGCGTCCGGGTGCTCGCGAAGCCGGTGCCGGTAGAACTGATCGGCCTCGCGCAGGATCTCGTAGAGGCCCTGGTTCTCGTCGGTCGGCGCAGCGCTACGCTCGATCGGAATCTCGAGGTTTTGCATTTCGGCAAGAATCTCGACGGCGTCGAGAAAGTCGCGATTCTCGAACTGCATGACGAAGTCGATCGCATTGCCGTAAGCGCCGCAGCCGAAGCACTTGTAGAAGCCCTTGTCGGCGCTGACCGTGAACGAAGGCGTCTTCTCGTCGTGAAACGGGCAAAGGCCCTTGTGATTGCTGCCTGCGCGCTTGAGCGTCACGCGCGCGCCGATGAGATCGACGAGATCCGTGCGCGCAACGAGCTCATTGATGAAGACTTTCGGAATACGGCGGCTCATACCAGGGGGCGTCCTCGCGGACCCCCTAGCATAGCAACCCTAGCGGGCCGAGAGGATCTCACGCACCCTGGCGCTGACGGCGCTCATGTCGACGCGGCCGGCGGCCTCGGCCTTGATCGCCGCCATGACACGGCCCATGTCGCTCGCCCCGGTCGCGCCGCTAGTCTCGATCGAGCGCGCAATCAGCGCCTCGACCTCGTCGTCACCGAGCGCCTTTGGCAGGTAGCGCTCGAAGACGGCGATCTCGGCCGCTTCCTTTGCGGCAAGCTCCGACCGCCCGCCCGCCTCGAACTGCTGCTCGGCGTCGCGGCCCTGCTTGATGAGCTTGCCGATGACGCTGACGACGGCATCGTCACCGAGCGCGCCGCGGGCCTCGATCTCCTGCCGCTGGATGGCGGCGAGCGCCATTCTGAGCGCGCCGAGCTCGAGCTTGTCGCCGGCGCGAAGCGCCGTCTTCATGTCCTGCTTGAGGGTTTCCGTGAGGGACACCGGCCCGCGCCCGAAGGGGGAATCAGTACAGGCGCTTGCGTCTTCCGACCGTGCGCAGGTTGCGCTTCATGTGGCGCTTGACCGCCGCGGCCTTCTTGCGCTTACGTTCCTGGGTCGGTTTCTCGTAGTATTCGCGCCGCCGCAGCTCGGTCAGGATGCCGGCCTTCTCGCAGGAGCGCTTGAAACGGCGCAAGGCTGCGTCGAAGTGCTCGCTCTCTCTGATCCGAACGCCCGGCATACACGAACTCTCTGTCGATAACCAAAAAAATAGGCCGGCTAATGCCGGCAACCGTTAATAATAGCGGGCCTGATGCTAAGGTGTAAAGTGCAATGCGAGTGCTTGGAATAGAAACGAGCTGCGATGAGACTGGCGTCGCCGTTTACGAGTCCGGCCGCGGCATCCGGGCCGAGGCGCTCGCGAGCCAGGTCGCGCTGCACGCTCCATACGGGGGCATCGTGCCCGAGCTCGCGTCGCGGGACCATATCGCCAAGCTCGCGACGCTCGTCGACGCCGTTCTCGACGAGGCGGACATCGCGCTTTCCGACCTCGACGCCATCGCCTATACGGCCGGGCCGGGGCTGATCGGCGCGCTGATGGTCGGCGGTGCCTTTGCCGCGTCGACGGCCTACGCGCTCGGCATTCCGGCCGTGCCCGTGCACCACATGGAGGCCCATCTGCTTGTCGGCCGGCTCGAAGCCGAGACGCTCGATTTCCCGTTCGTCGCCCTGCTCGTCTCGGGCGGGCACAGCATGCTCGTCGACGTGGCCGGTCTCGGCCGCTATCGGCTGCTCGGCTCGACGCTCGACGATGCCGCGGGAGAGGCTTTCGACAAGGTCGCCCGCCTGCTCGGTTTGCCCTACCCGGGCGGTCCGGCGCTCGCCCGGCTGGCCGACCGCGGTGACCCCGCTCGTTACGAGTTTCCGCGTCCGCTGATCGATCGGGGCCTCGACATGAGCTTCAGCGGGCTGAAGACGGCCGTTCGGCGCGTCGTGGAAGCGGAGAAGGCTGAGCAGGGCGGCCGGCTCGATGCCGGTACGGCGGAGAATCTCGCAGCGGCGTTTCAGGCGTCGGTTGTCGAAACGCTCGTCGCCAAATGCGCGCGTGCCGTCGCTGAGACGGGTTACGGTCGTCTCGTGATTGCGGGCGGCGTCGGCGCCAATCAGTCCCTGAGGGAGCAGCTGGCCGCCTGGGGCGTCAAAACCGGCGTTGCCGTCCATTATCCGCGGCCGGCGTTTTGCACCGACAATGGCGCCATGATCGCCTATGCGGGTGCGGCGCGCCTGCGGCCCGGGCTCGAATGCCGGCCCGGCATCGTAGCGCGTCCGCGCTGGCCGCTCGAGGAACTCGGGCCGCCCGGCGATTCGGAGCACTGAGGGCGCGTAGTTGGACAGGATTTTTCTTCAGGATCTTCGGGTCGAGGCCGTCATCGGCATCTGGGAGTGGGAGCGGCGCGTTCGGCAGACCGTCAGCCTCGATCTCGAGATGGCTGCGGATATCCGCAAGGCTGCGGCCAGCGACGACATCGACAGCGCGCTCGATTACAAGCAAATCGCCAAGCGCCTGATCGGCGTGGTCGAGGATTCCGAGTTCAAGCTGGTCGAGACGCTGGCCGAAACACTCGCGCGTATCGTCGTCACCGAGTTCGGCGTGGCCTGGGTCAGATTGTCCGTGTCCAAGCCCGGCGCGATCGAGGGCTCACGCAACGTCGGCGTCGTGGTCGAGCGGACGGACGACGACTATGCCTGAGGTGTTCGTCGGTCTCGGCAGCAACATCGAGCCCGTGACGAATCTGCGTTGGGTGCTGCGGGAGCTCGGCGCGCACTTCGCACCTTTGCGGTGCTCGAGTGTCTATCGGAGCCCCGCCTTCGGATTCGAGGGGCCGGACTTTCTCAATATGGTGGTCGGCTTCGACGTCGAGACCGATGTGGAAGCCGTCGAAGCGACGCTGTCCGGGCTCGAGAACGCACGCGGCCGCGGCCGCGCCGGCCGTACGGGTTCTCGGTCGATCGATCTCGATCTGCTGACCTTCGGCCAGCGAGTCGATGCCGCCAATCGGCTGCCGCGAGAGGACGTGCTGCGTTACCCGTTCGTTCTCGCACCGCTGGCCGAGCTCGCGCCCGGGCTCAGGCACCCCGTCACCGGCGAAGCGGTCGCCGATGCCTGGGATCGACGGTCCGGTAGCGTTCGAACGCTGACCCTGCTCGGCGAGCTCGATGCGGCCTGAAAGTTTCCGATAGCGCGGCGGGCGCTTACCAGCCGATGCTGCGTCCGCCGTCGACGGCGATGATCTGGCCCGTGATGTAAGGCGCGTCACGCACGAGGAACAGCACGGTTCTTGCAATGTCGTCCGGCTCGCCGGGTCGGCCGAGAGGAATCTTCCCGACGATGTTCTGCTTAACCCCGTCCGACATGCCGTCTTCGGGCCAGAGAATGGCGCCCGGCGCAATGCCGTTGACGCGAATGTCGGGCGCGAGGTCGCGTGCAAGCGAGCGCGTCAGCATCGCGAGCCCGGCCTTGGCGGCGCCGTAGACATGGAAATCCCGAAGCGGCCGCCGCGCATGGATGTCGATCATGTTGATGATCGTTCCTCGACTCGCGCGCAGATGCGAAACGGAGGCCTGTACGAGAAACAGCGGCGCCTTGAGATTCGTGTCGATGAGATCGGCCCACTCGGGCTCGCCGATGTCACCGAGCCTGGTCGGATAGAAGCTCGAGGCGTTGTTGATCAGGATATCGAGGCGGCCGGCATCGGCGACGACGTCTGCGACGAGCTTGCCGAGCACGGCCTGCCGCCTGATGTCGGCGCCGACGGCAAACGCGGAGCCCGGACGCTTCGCGTTCAGCTCGGCCGTCAGCGCCTCGGCCGGCTCGCTCGAGCGAAAGTAATGCACCGCGATCCCGGCGCCGGCGTCATGCAGGCGCTCGGCGATCACTCTGCCGATGCGTTTGCCGGCTCCCGTTACCAGGGCCCACCGGCCTTCGAGTGAATCGGTGCTCAAGGATCGCTCCGTCGTATCCCGGGCGTGAAGGTTACACTATCGCGCGCACCTTCCGACCGAAGCCACGCGTGAACACTCCGCCCTTTCCCGTTCCGGACGCCGCGGCGCTCGCCGTCAGCGAGGCCCTCCTCGAGAGGATCCGCAGCGCCATCGATGACGCCGGCGGCTGGCTGGGCTTCGAGCGCTTCATGCAGATGGCTCTGCACGAGCCGGGGCTCGGCTACTACAGCGCGGGCGCTGCGAAGCTCGGCGCCGACGGCGATTTCGCGACGGCGCCGGAGCTTTCCGACTGGCTCGCCGCGGCGCTCGCGAGCTTCATCGGGCGCGCCATCGCCGATTCGAGCTGCCGTTCCCTCGTCGAGCTCGGCGCGGGCTCCGGCAAGCTCGCGAGGCAGTTGCTCGAGCAGCTTGCGTCGCGGGGCCACGGCGATCTGGACTACTCGATCCTCGAGACGAGCGCGGATCTGCGCGAGCGGCAGAAGGCGCATCTCGACGGGTTCGACGTGCGATGGCTCGACGGTCTGCCCGAAGCCGGCCTTCGCGGCATCATCGTGGCCAACGAGGTGGCCGACGCGATTCCCGTCGCGCGTTTCGTCAAGGCGGGCGGCGCCGTTCTGCCGCTTGGCGTCGTCTGGCGGCGCGGCGGGCTCGTGATCGTGCCGGGCACGGCGGATCCCCGACTGAGCGAAGCTGTTTCCCGCGTCGAGTCCGGGCTCTCGGACCCGCTGCCAGACGGATACCGCTCCGAGATCTGTCTTCTGCTCGGCCCCTGGCTCGCCGGGCTGCTCGGGGGGATCGCCGCCGGCGGGCTGCTGCTCATCGACTACGGGCTCATGCGGCGCGACTACTATCGGGCGGAACGCTCGGATGGCACGCTGATCTGTCACTATCGCCAGCGGGCACACGCCAATCCGCTGCTTTGGCCCGGGCTACAGGACCTTTCGGCCTGGGTCGATTTCAGTGCCGTTGCGGCCGCCGCCCGGGAGTCCGGGTTTGCGGTAACGGGGTTCACGACGCAGTCCCAATTCCTGCTCGGGGCGATCACCGCCGATCCCGTGCTTGCCGCGCGGCGCCCGTCGCCGCGTGAGGCGAGTGCCCTGAAAACGTTGATACTGCCAGGGGAGATGGGAGAGCGGTTCAAGCTGATGTGGCTGACCCGCGGTTTCGCAGCGCCCGCGCTGCCGGGGCGCGACTTTCGAAACTGGCTCTGAGGTCACGGATCGGGGGGCGGTCCTGCTGCTACTATCGCCGCAGCATGCCGCCTGCCGCCCGAACATGGACATCGTCGAAGCCCTCACGCTTGCCCTGATTCAGGGCCTGACCGAGTTCCTGCCGATCTCGAGCTCAGGGCATCTGATTCTGACACCGGCGTTCTTCGGCTGGACCGATCAGGGCTTGAGCTTCGACATTGCCGTTCATCTCGGCACGCTTTGCGCCGTCATCGTTTACTTCCGGCGCGATCTTCTCGCGATGACACGCGATCTTTTCGTTGCCGACTCGGCCGACGGGCGGCTCGCGCGGCAATTGCTGCTCGCGAGCGTGCCGCTGGGACTGGCCGGGGTTCTGACCAGCGATCTGGTCGAGACCGCGTTGCGCGAGCCTTTCGTGATTGCCGCCGCGAGCGCCGGATTCGGCGTTCTGCTCTGGGCGGCGGACCGGTGGCGGCGCGGGGACTTGAGCGAGCGCGATCTCGGTCTCGGTCAGGTCATGCTGATCGGGCTCGGTCAGGTGCTGGCGCTGATCCCCGGCACGTCGCGCTCCGGAATCACGATGACCGTGGCGCTCGCGCTGGGCTTGAGCCGCGAGGCCGCCGCGCGCTTCTCGTTTCTGCTCGCGATCCCCGCCATCGGCATGGCAGCCGCCTGGCAAGCATTTCAGTTCGCTCGCGCGCCCGAGACACTCGACTGGCGGGCGCTCGTGCCCGCAACCATCGTCGCGGCGGCGATGGCATTCATTGCCATCGCGCTCTTCCTGCGTCTGATCGGCAGGCTCGGCATGGGCGTGTTCGCGGCATACCGGATCCTGCTCGCAGTGGTGATCGTCTATGTGCTGGTTTAGGCGTTTCAGCTTCTTGACGGCCGTCGTTTCGAACGCCGTCGCGGCGAACGCCCAGGATAGCGCGGGCCCGGCCCCGGTCGGCGACTCGCTCGAATGGATGCTGGCCGTCTCGGTCCTGACGGACGAGCAGTCCTACGAGCATGCGAACGCGGGCCTTTATCTCGCCTTCCGCGACGAGACCTGGTTCTCGCTCACGGCGGGCCGCAGTCATGCGCCGTCGGCCGAGGCGGACATTCGTGCCGGTCTTGTCTCGCTCGGCATCGAGCACGACTTCGGTCCCCTCGGTTTCGGCCTTGCGGCCGAACGCTGGGGAGACGCCGACAATCTCGAGGCGGAAGACTGGCAGGGTGAGATCTTCTTCGGTGACGAGCGATATCGCGTCGCGCTCGCAGTCGAGAGCCGGGCGATCGACATCTATTTCTCGGGCGCCGGCCTCGTGCCGATCGCAACGGATCTGAGGCGTGCCTCGATCGATGCCGACGGCGTCGGCATCGACTGGCGTTTTCGCATCGCTCCGACCTGGCGGACTTACGGATCGTGGATGGACTACGACTATCCGCGCGGAATCCGGCTCGTCCCGCGCGCCGATCGGCTGGGCCTTTTGAGCTCTTCGGCCGTCACTCTGGCCTACAGCTTTGCGGATCGCTACGAGACGGTCGGTTTCGAGCATTCGGTCGAGCGAATGCTGATCAATTTCGACTTCAGCCGTGACCGGTCGGCGATCGACGGCACGAAGCTTAGAAGTGTCGCCGCGTCCGTTCTCTGGCCGTTGGCACGGCGCATGGATCTCGAGTTTCGACTCGGCAGCAGCAGGGTCGACGGCGCGGGCGCAAGCTTCTATGGAGGTCTGACGCTTCTGGTTTACGGCGGCGGTTAGCCGTGCGGTCGAGCCGGGCCGATTATCGCTCGGAGCTGCCCGAAGCCTCGCGCCGGATCGCATCGACGCGCAATTTCCGGATCGCGTCGCCGAGGGCCTTGCCTTCTATCGATTTGTCGGCGACCGCATCTGCCGTGACCGCCGCTGCAGCGCGATGCGCGCGCCTGAGCAGATCGCCCTGCGGATAAGGCGCGCTCTCGAGCCCGGCTCGCCCACGCATGTCGGCCTCGCATGCGGCGATGAACTCCTCGAGCAAGGAGGCATCGCGCAAGGCGCCGATGTTGATCAATAGCTCGAGCAGCTTCTGCGGGCGCAACTCTTCGCTGCGGTGAGCTATGCCGTGATAGCGGGCCACCGATCGGGCGAGTCCGAGAAAGCGATTCGGCACACGCAGCCGCGAGCCGAGCGCGTCGATGAGCTCGACCGATCGCTGCTCGTGCCCGAAATGGCGCGGCAGCAGGGTCTTGGGTGTAGCGCCCTTCCCGAGATCGTGCACGAGCACGGCGAATCTGACGACGGCCTTGTCGCTCTGTTTTGCCGCTTGCTCCAGAGCCATCAGCGTATGCAGGCCCGTATCGATCTCGGGATGCCACCTGGCCGGTTGCGGGACGCCGAAGAGTCGATCGATCTCGGGAAAAACGACGGCGAGCGCGGCGCAACGCCTCAACGTCTCGAAGAACACGTGCGGCGAGTCGGATTCGAGAGCCTTCTCGGTCTCCTGCCAGATGCGCTCGGCGCTCAGATGCTCGAGCTCTCCGCTCGTGGCGATCGTTCCCATCAGATCGAGCGTGGAGTCGGCGATGGAAAACCCGCGGCCGGCGAAGCGCGCGGCAAAGCGGGCGACGCGGAGCACTCTGAGCGGGTCCTCGGCGAAAGCATCCGATACGTGCCGCAGCACACGCCGTTCGAGATCTTTCCTGCCGCCGTAAGGGTCGATGATCTCGCCGTCGGAGCCGCGTGCCATGGCGTTGATCGTCAGGTCCCGGCGCTTGAGGTCGTCTTCGAGCGTTACGCTTGCAGCCACGTCGACATCGAACGCCGTGTGGCCGCGACCCGTCTTCCTTTCGACACGCGCGAGCGCGTACTCGTCGTTCGTTTCCGGATGAAGGAAGACCGGGAAATCGCGGCCGACCTGGCGATACCCGAGCGCGAGCATCTCGTCAGGCGTCGCGCCGACGACGACGTAATCCGTTTCGATCACCCGCAGCCCGAGAAGACTGTCGCGTACGGCGCCGCCCACCTCATAGACCTTCATGGATCGATCATACCGTAGCGCATGCTATCGTCCGGGGATGCGCTGGCGACTCAAACTTTGCGCGGGGCTGACCGCGGGGCTGACCGCCGGGCTGATCGTCTCCTCGTGCGCCTTGCCCTACTACACGCAGGCCATCCGCGGGCAGGTCGGCCTGTTGCGCGAGCGAGTGCCGATCGAAGACATCATTGCGGACTTAAGCTACGACGAGGCGACGCGATCGCAGCTCGAGCTCGTGCTCGAGATTCGCCGCTTCGCGGTTGCCGAGCTCGGCTTGCCGGATAACAGGAGCTACTCAAGCTACGTGGATCTCGGGCGGGACTATGTCGTCTGGACCGTCGTCGCGACTCACGAGTTCGCCGTCGAGCCGATGACGTGGTGTTTCCCCGTCGCGGGGTGCGTGTCGTATCGCGGGTACTTCGACCGCGCGAAAGCCGAAGCCTACGCGAGGAGGCTCTCCGAACGAGGCTACGATACGCTTACCGGCGGGTCGCCGGCTTACTCGACCCTGGGGCATTTCGCGGATCCGGTGCTGAACACGATGCTCGGCCGCGGAGATACCCACATCGCCGCCATGCTGTTTCACGAGCTTGCTCACCAGCGCCTGTATATCAAGGGCGACACGGATCTCAGCGAATCCTTCGCCGCGGCCGTCGAGCAGTACGCGGTCCAGCAATGGCTTGAGAGCCGCAACCAGCACGAGGCGCTCGCGCTCTACCGCGCGAGCCTAGAACGGCAGCGGGATTTCGCGCGCCTCGTCGAACGGCAGCGCGAGGGCCTGGCGAAGCTCTTTGCCAGCGGCACGGGCGAGGCTGCCATGCGCCGCGCGAAAGCCGAAGCCTTTGCGCGTATGCGCAGCGAATACTCGGCGCTGAGAACCGATTGGGGCGGCCGGGGCGATTACGACGCCTGGTTCGACGGCGAGCTGAACAACGCAAGCCTGG
>DATKCK010000104.1:0-18030 GCA_035513215.1 Gammaproteobacteria bacterium
CCCTTTTGCAAGGCTTTGAGCTTCAGCGGGTCTCTCAGAACGGCGCGCCGGAACAGCTCCGGTGCGAAATTCGGAATCCCGGTGAACGCGAGATCCTCGCCCTCGCTGAAGCTGTCGCCGATGTTGATCGTGCCGTGATTATGCAGGCCGATGATGTCCCCGGCGCGCGCCGAAAGCGCCTGCTGCCGCTCGGCGGCCATGAACGTGATCGCCTCGCCGACCCGCACCTCGCGGCCGAGCCTCGGCTGGTACAACTTCATGCCGGGCTCGTAGGCGCCCGAGCAAACGCGCATGAACGCGATGCGATCGCGGTGAGCCGGGTCCATATTGGCCTGAATTTTGAACACGAAGCCGGTCAGCTTTTCCTCGTCGGGATAGACCGTGCGCGTCATCGTCGCTCTCGGCTGCGGAGCGGGCGCATGCTCGACGAAGGCATCGAGAAGCTGCTCGACACCGAAGTTGTGGATCGCGGCGCCGAAAAAGACCGGCGTTTGCCGTCCCGCGAGATAGCGCTCGATATCGAGACTCGCCGTCGCGCCGCGGATCAGATCGATCTCCTCGCCGAGACGATCGACCTCCTCGCCGAGCCGATCCCGCGCCGCCTTCGACGCCTGCCCTTCGATGATATCGACGGCGGAAAGACGGCTGCCGTCCTTACTCTGGTACAGGTGATAACGATCCTCGTAAATGTGAAAAACGCCGCGGAACGCGCGACCCATGCCGACCGGCCAGGTCACGGGCGCGCACTCGATCGCGAGCACGGACTCGATCTCGTCGAGAAGGGCGAGCGGCTCCCGGCCGTCGCGGTCGAGCTTGTTGATGAAGCTCATGATCGGCGTCGTGCGGAGCCGGCAGACCTCCATCAGCTTGATCGTCCGGGACTCCACGCCGCGCGCCGCATCGATGACCATCAGCGCACTGTCGACGGCCGTCAGCGTGCGATAGGTGTCCTCCGAGAAATCCTCGTGGCCCGGCGTATCGAGCAGGTTGATGATCCTTTCCTTGTACGGAAACTGCATGACCGATGAGGTGACGGAGATGCCGCGTTCCTGCTCGAGCTTCATCCAGTCCGACGTTGCGTGCCGGGTTGCCTTTCTGCCCTTGACGGTGCCGGCCAGGGTGATCGCGCCGCCGTAGAGCAGAAGCTTCTCGGTCAGCGTCGTCTTGCCGGCGTCCGGATGCGAGACGATCGCAAACGTCCGTCGCTCTCGATGCGGTTCCATCGGCGAAGACGGGAGGCTTCGTCAGTCTGACGAGGCGAGCGACAGGGAAAGGACGACGGCATTCTCGCGCCCTTCACTTGCCTGATAATAGGCTGGCCGAATCCCGATCTCTTCGAAACCCGCCGAAAGATATAGCTTGATGGCAGCGCGATTCGACGGCCGGACCTCGAGAAGCACCTGCTTGACGTTGGCGTCCTCCGCCTTGAACAGCAGCGCGTTCAGGAGCCTGCGTCCGTAGCCGAGCCGCCGCCAAGCCGGGTGCACGCAAAGATTGAGAACGTGCGCCTCGGCGGCCGCGATCGACATGATCGCGTAGCCAGATACCTTGCCACCGGCTTCGAGCACGAGACTGTAGTAACCGGCGAGCAGGCAGTCGCGGAAGACGGCCCGGCTCCACGGATAGTCGTACGCCGCCTGCTCGACGAGCTGGACGCCGTTGAGATCGGCCGCCTGCATCGGCCTGATACAGGTTTCGGGAGCGATCGCTGCGATCATTGCGTATCCCTGATCAATCGCCTCACCAGACAGAGGTCCTGCCATGCCTTGGCCTTGGCCTCGGGACTCCTGAGCAGATATGCCGGATGATAAGTGACGACGATCGGAATCCGTTCCGGCCCGAAGGTCAAAGCCTTGCCGCGCAGCCTACCGATAGCTTGATCGGACTGCAATAAATGCTGGGCGGCGACGCGGCCGACGGCAAGCACGGCCCGCGGCGCGACCAGCTCGATCTGGCGCTCGAGATAGGGCGTGCAGCTCGCCGCTTCGGCGGGCGCCGGGTCGCGGTTATTCGGCGGCCGGCACTTCAGGATATTCGCGATGTAGACATCCTCGCGGCCGAGGCCGATCGCTCTCAGCATCGCGTTCAAAAGCTTTCCGGCCCGGCCGACGAAAGGCTCGCCCTGACGGTCCTCGTCCGCGCCCGGCGCTTCGCCAATGACCATCAGATCGGCGTCCCGGCGGCCGACGCCGAACACGGTCTGCGTTCTGGTCTCGTGAAGCCCGCAGAGCGCGCATGCGCTGACGACGGCCGCGAGTCGGTCCCAGCCGAGGCCCGCGGGGTCCGCGCTCTCGCCCGTGCCAGCCGTTCCGGCCGCAGGCTCGCGGGCGACCTCAAGCTCACCGGCATCCGGCGGTTCGTCGGCGGCGGGCCCCTCGCGGCCGCGAAGGCGGTAGACGTCGATGCCGAGAGCCCTGAGATAGCTTTCTCGCGCGGACGAGCTCATTTATCGACCGCGCCGCACGCGTCGCCAGGCCCAGATCGCCGGAGCCGATGCCGCATAGACCGCAAACAGGATGAAGGAGACGAGCGGCGGCTCGATCCAGATGACGATGATCACGGTCGGAATGATCAGAAGCCGCGTGTAGCGGACCCGATCTCCGGGCTGGATGTCCTTGAAGCTCGGATACCTGAATTGCGACATCATCAGTATCGCGAGCGCGGCCGTGATCGCGATGCCCGCGACGAGGGCGACGAGCCCGTCGATGCCGTATTCCTCGTACGCCGTGCTGACCCAGACCATCGCCGCGATGCATGCCGCCGCGGCCGGGCTCGGCAGGCCCTGGAAGAATCGCCGGTCGGTCCAGAGCACGTTGCTGTTGAACCGCGCGAGACGAAACGCGGCCGCCGCGACGTAGAGAAATGCGGCCGCTCCGCCGAGCCGTCCCCAGGCGGCGCCGTATTCGGTCAGCCGCTCGACGCCCCACTGGTAGGTCACGATCGCCGGGGTAATGCCGAATGAGACCATGTCGGCCAGGCTGTCGAACTCCTTGCCGAACTCGCTCGCCGTGCTCGTCATTCTCGCGACACGCCCGTCGAGCGCATCGAAGAACATTGCGACGAAAATCGCGAGCGCGGCCTGGGTGAAATTGCCGTCGATCGCCGCGATGATCGAGAAGAAACCGGCCGCGAGCCCGGCTGTCGTCAGCAGGTTCGGCAGCAGATAGATGCCTCGCCGTCGAAGGGCGCGGCTTTTGCGTTGCGGTCTGAGGTTCTCGTCCACGGTCGGGATGCTGATGCAAACGCCGATGCGACGCAATCCCCGCGACGGATCTGTGGCGCCGGCGCCGCTGCCGCCGCTAAAATGCCGCGTCGATCCCGTTGTCACAGCATCTTTGCCTCATGTATCTGAGTCGCCTCCCTGTCACGACCTTCAAGGAAACGCCGGCCGACGCGGAGATCGCGAGCCACAAGCTGATGCTGCGCGCGGGTCTCATCCGGCGGCTCGCTTCCGGGCTTTATAGCTGGATGCCGCTCGGCATGCGCGTGCTGAACAAGGTGGCCGGCGTCGTCCGCGAGGAAATGAATCGCTCCGGTGCGCTCGAAATCATGATGCCGGTCGTGCAACCGGCCGAGCTCTGGCAGGAATCCGGACGCTGGGAGGCCTACGGCAAGGCGCTGCTCCGTTTCGAGGATCGGCACGAGCGCAGCTTCTGCCTCGGCCCCACGCACGAGGAAGTAATCACCGACATCGCGCGCAGCGAGCTCAAGAGCTATCGCCAGCTACCCGTCAACTACTATCAGATTCAAACCAAGTTCCGGGACGAGGTGCGGCCGCGCTTCGGCGTGATGCGCTCGCGCGAGTTCGTGATGAAGGACGCTTACTCCTTTCATCTGGACGAGGAGTCCTTGCGCGAAACCTATCGGCTGATGCGCGAAACCTATCAGCGGATTTTCGATCGTCTCCAGCTCGAGTACCGCATCGTCAAGGCCGATACCGGCGAGATCGGCGGCAGCATCTCCGAGGAGTTTCAGGTGCTCGCGGCGTCCGGAGAGGATGCGATCGCGTTCTCCGACGCGCATGACTTCGCGGCCAACGTCGAGGTGGTCGAGCTGCCGCCGCCGCGGCAGGCGCGCCCCGAGGCGCGCGCCGAAAAGAAGCTCGTCGAGACGCCGGGCGCGCATACGATAGAGGAGCTCGCGAGCTTCCTCGGCGTGGCGGCCTCGAAATGCCTGAAGACGCTGCTCGTCAGGGGATCGGAGGCGCCTGCCGTCGCGCTGATCCTGCTCGGGGATCACGAGCTCAATGCGCTGAAGGTGGCAAGACTCCCCGACGTGGCCTCACCGCTGACGATGCTCAGGGCCGGCGAGGTCGAGCGGGCTGTCGGCTGCGCGCCGGGATCGATCGGCCCGATCGACCTCGAGATCCCCGTCTGGGTCGACCAGTCGGCGGCGCTCGCAGCGGATTTCGTCTGCGGCGCCAATCGCGAGGGTTTTCACTACACCGGCGTCAACTGGGAGCGCGACGTGCGAGAGCCCCGCGTCGCGGATCTGCGCAACGCCGTCGACGGCGATCCGGGGCCTGGCGGCGACCCGCTGACGGTTGCACGCGGAATCGAGGTCGGCCAGATCTTCCAGCTCGGAACCAAGTACAGCGAGTCGATGAACGCCACGGTGCTCGACCCGGACGGCAAGCCCCGATTCATGCCGATGGGCTGCTACGGCATCGGTGTGACCCGCGTCGTGGCGGCCGCGATCGAGCAGAACCATGATGGCAAGGGCATCATTTGGCCCGAGGCCATCAGTCCGTTCCACGTGGTACTGATTCCCATCAACATGGACAAGTCGACCCGCGTTCGGGAAGCTGCCGACGCCCTCTACGCCAGGCTCACCGGGGCAGGCATCGAGGTCGTCGTCGACGACCGGCCGCAGCGGCCAGGCTTCAAGTTCGCCGATGCCGATCTCATCGGCTATCCGCATCGGCTCGTGCTGTCGGAGAAGGGGCTCGACGCGGGCGAGCTCGAGTACAAATCCCGTCGCAGCGAGGAGGTCGAAATGCTTCCGATCGATTTCATCGTCGAGCGCTTGCAGGGGACCTGATGCGCCCGCGAATCGGCAACCGCTTGCTTGCGGGCGCTGCCCTGCTCATGGCCTCTGCGCCGGCCGCGGCGCAACCGGCCAAATACGGCAATCAAAGCGCCGACGACCTCGATCCCGCGCTGCGGTCGGCGCTCGTCGAGGCGATCGCCGCGGCGGACAGCTTCGAAGATCGTTTCGATGCCGAGGTCTGGCTCACCGATATGTCCCAGCGCCTCGGCGCCAAGGTCCCGAACGTCGAAGAACGGCTACATATTCTGCGCACCGTGCACCGGCACGCGACGGCGGCCGATCTCGACCCCGAGCTCGTGCTTGCCGTCATCGATGTCGAAAGCAACTTCGACCGCTTCGCGATCTCGAGCGCCAACGCGCTCGGCCTCATGCAGGTCATGCCGTTCTGGGTCGAAGAGGTCGGCGAAACGGACATGAACCTGCTGTTCGATATCGAGTTCAACATCCTGCTCGGCTGCCGCATCCTCAAGTACTATCTCGACATGGAGGACGGCGAGCTGATGCAGGCGCTCGCCCGCTACAACGGCAGCACGGGGCGCCGCTGGTATGGCGATCGCGTTCTCGATCGCTTGAGGCTGACCTGGTTTCGCAACTGAACGCTAGCGCAGGATCCTGAACCCCTGCTCGATCTCGCCCTGCCATTCCTCGAGCGTCACGGCCGAGACGCTCGCGGCCGGCGGCCCCTGCCACAACCAACGCGCGAGACTCTCGAGCGCTTCGGGCGCGCCCGAGGCGACGACCTCGACGCTGCCGTTTGCGAGATTCCGCACCCAGCCGTCAATGCCGAGCTCGCTCGCGCGCTCGGCCGCCGCGGCGCGATAGAAAACGCCCTGCACGCGGCCCTCGACAATGCACTTGAACGCGCCATACTCTTCGGTCATGAAGGCGAAAATCTATCACAACCCGCGCTGCTCGAAGTCGCGCGAGGGCCTAAAGCTGCTCGAGGAACGCGGTGTCGACATCGACGTCGTCGAGTATCTGAAGACCCCGCCGACCGAAGACGAAATCCGCGATTTGCTCGGACGGCTCGGACTCGAAGCGGCGGACATCGTGCGCGCGGGAGAGCCGGCGTTCAAGGAATCGGGGCTCTCGCTCGAATCGCCGCCCGAGAAGCTGACCGCGTTGATCGCGAAAGAGCCGATCGTGCTCGAGCGCCCGATCGT
This sequence comes from Gammaproteobacteria bacterium, assembly GCA_035513215.1. Classification (GTDB taxonomy): domain Bacteria; phylum Pseudomonadota; class Gammaproteobacteria; order Steroidobacterales; family Rariloculaceae; genus DATCZB01. The sequence goes on from DATKCK010000104.1 coordinate 6,213, forward strand.
CGTCGTCGGCGACTCGGCGCGAATCGGCCGTCCTCCGGAGCGGATTCTGGAACTGCTTGCTTGAGCGAAACGCCTTCGATTCTGATCCTCTACTTCTCGCGCAAGGGCCGAACCGAGGCGCTGGCCCGCGAGATCGCGCGCGGCGTCGAGGGCGAAGGCGCCACCGCCCGGCTTCGCACCGTGCCGCCCGTCTCTCCGGTCAGCGAAGCGACGGCGGCCGAGGTTCCGGATTCGGGCCCCCCCTATGTCGAGCTCGACGAGCTTGCCCGCTGTGACGGTCTGATCCTCGGCAGCCCGACGCGCTTCGGCAACATGGCGTCCGCCTTGAAGCATTTTCTCGACACGACCTCGTCTCTGTGGCTGAACGGCGCCCTGGCCGGCAAACCGGCGGCCGTGTTCACGACGAGCTCGTCCCTGCACGGCGGCCAGGAGAGCACGCTCTTGACCATGGCCTTGCCGCTGATCCACCACGGCATGATCTACGTCGGCGTGCCGTATACCGAAAGCGCGCTGTTTGCGACGAAAACGGGCGGCTCGCCCTACGGCGCCACGCGCATCACGGCCGACTGGGCCGAAGGGTTCTCCAACGACGAGAAGACGGTTGCCCGCGCGCTCGGGTCTCGCGTGGCCTCGATCGCGGCCAGGCTCAGGGACCGATGACTTCGCGCAACAGCGGAATCGTGACGCGCCGCTTCTCGGCGAGAGAATGGCGATCGATACGGTCGAGCCAGCCGGTGAGCTGGCCGAGATCGCGACTGACGCGCTGCAGCAGATAGCTCACGGCGGCCGTGTCGAGCGACAGGCCCCGCTCGCGCGCATGGACGAAAACGGCGGCTTCGAGATCCTCGTCGCCGAGATACTCCAGACGATAGAGCGCCATCGACGCGGCGCGCGAGACGAGATCCGGCAGATCGAAGCCGCACTCGCGCGGCGGCGCATTGCCGGTAACGATCAGACCCCCGCGTTGCAGGCGCGAGTCGAACAGCGAGAACAGCGCCGCTTCCCAGGCGGCGAGGCCGGACACGCGATGCATATCGTCGAGCGCGATCAGGTCCAGCGCTTCGAGCTCGGCGACGATGCCGGGATCGTCGCCTTTGTCCGGCGCGAGATACATCGCCGTCGAGCCCCTTTCGCCGGCTTCGCGGCAGGCGGCCGCGAGCAGGTGGGTCTTGCCGGTGTGGCGCGAGCCGAAGAGCCAGATCGATTCGGGACGCTCGCGCGAGGCGACGGCCCTGACGTGCTCGAGCGCGTGTCCGTTCGGTCCCGCCACGAAGCTCGTGAACGCGGCATGGGCTTTGAGCTTCAGCGCGAGCGGAAGCTGTGACATCGGCGCGTCAGGCGACGCTGGCGCGCCGGCGTGCCCGCTTCGACCAGATCAGGACGTAGGTCAGGCCGCTGCTCAAGCTCGTAAAGATGACCAGGGCGCCGAGCAGAGTCAGCCACCAGAAGCCCGGCTGTCCCCACTCGGCCTGCGTGATGGTCAGAATGATAAAGCCGAGCTGACAGACCGTGTTGAGCTTGCTGATCAGCACGGGCTCGCCCTCGAGCTTGCCGCCCATCTTCTGGTAGGCGAGCGCGCCGCCGACGATGACGACGTCGCGCAGCACGACGATCGCGGTCAGGCCGAGCGGCACGAGGCCGAGCGACGTCAGGGTCAGGAAGGTCGAGACGACGAGCAGCTTGTCGGCCGCGGGATCCAGCAGGCTGCCGAGCCGCGAGCGCCAGTCGAATGTTCTTGCCAGGAACCCGTCGACGCCGTCGGACAACCCGGCGACGACGATCAGTACGAGCGCGACGGTGTACTCGGCTGCAAACAGAGCCGCCACGAGCGGCACGATCAGCAGGATGCGCACGATGCAGATGGCGTTCGGAATGAAGCTCAGGCTCATGGCGGCTCCGAGGACTCGACGCCGGTGCGCCAGGCCGGCGTGAATACGAGGCCGGGCTCGCTGTCGACGCGCAGCAGCCGGCCGTCCAGCGTCAGGAGCCGCGCGAGCTGATCGTCGTCTCCTCTCGCCGCGACGCGCAGAACGAGGTCGTCGCCCGCGATCGAGTCCGGGACCGCCGATTCGACGATGCTGAGCGAGCTCAGCACGTCGACCACTCGCCAGTCCGTCCAGCTTCGAATGCCCCTGATCGTGACCCAGGTCATTCGCGCGCCGCCGATCGTCGTGTACTGGGCGGCGAACTCGTCCGCGAGCCAGTCGATGCCCATGCGCGCCCGCGGGGTCGTAAGCGTCTCGCGCTGCTCGCCGCGTCGAACCGTCCAGTGCACCTCGGTGCCGAGCTCGGTCCCGACGACCCGTGCAATCAGGATGGCCCCGACATCGTAACGCTCGGCGGCTCTTTCGACGAAGGGATCGAACGCGCCCCAAACGTCGGCGAAACGAACGTACATTCGATCCTCGGCGTCGAGCTCGGGCAGCACGAGCGGCAGGCCGCGCTCGTCAGCCGCCCTCAGTATCTCGCGCGTGATTTCGTCGAAAAGATCGCGGGCTTCGGCCGACAGCGGCTGGGATGGGACGCCGGCGACAGCCCCGGCACGCAAGGGCGGCGCCCGATCGTCGGCCATCAGCTCGGCGCGCTCGCCGTTGCCGAAGTCCGCGGCCAGCCAGAGCAGCGTGGCCGGCCGTTCCTCGCCCCAGATCGGCATATTGAGGCGCGTCAGCGCCTGGTTGACCTCGAAGGCATTGAAGCTGACGCGAACCTCGTTACCCCGCAGGTTGTCGTAGCCGGCGAAGTAGCGTCCGCCGGCATTGTCGATGAGCTCGCGCAGCTCGGGATAGGCCGCGGCCTGTTGCCGGCCCGTGATGCGGGTCAAGAGGAGCGTCATGCCGCGGCGAATGGCGTCGGCCCGCACGTCCCGGGCCTCGGTGTCGGGCGCCACGGAAACGGTGTAAAGCTCACCGAAAGTCGCAGCCTGCGCTACCTGGCTCAGGATGAGACAAAAAAATGCAGTCGCAAAAAAGCGACGCCAACGTTCTGTAAGATCATGTTTCACGTTCGAAGTATTATACCGCTCCGTGACCAGCCGGCCCGACAAGGAACTCACATACAAGGCCGCGGGCGTGGATATCGACGCCGGCGAGGCGCTCGTCGAACGGATCGGGCCTGCCGTCGCTGCAACGCGGCGGCCCGAGGTCATCGGCGGGCTGGGCGGCTTCGGGGGTCTTTTCAGAGTGCCGTCGGGCTATCGTTCTCCGGTGCTCGTCTCCGGCACCGACGGCGTCGGAACGAAACTGAAGCTTGCGATCGACTACGACGCCCACGACACGATCGGCATCGATCTCGTTGCGATGTGCGCCAACGACGTCGTCGTCTCGGGCGCCGAACCTATGTTCTTCCTCGACTACTACGTCACGCCGAAGCTCGACGTCGACACGGCCGCGCGCGTCGTCGCCGGCATCGCGGCGGGCTGCAAGCTCGCCGGCGCGTCTCTGATCGGCGGTGAGACGGCGGAGCATCCGGGCATGCATGCGCCGGGAGAGTACGATCTCGCGGGCTTTTGCGTCGGCATCGTCGAAGAGGATTCGATCATCAGCGGGCGGGATATCGTCGCTGGCGACAGCGTCATCGGGCTCGCATCGTCGGGACCGCACTCCAACGGCTACTCGCTGATCAGAAAGGTGCTGGCGCAGCGGCCCGAAGACGCCGAGATGCCGATCGGCGGACGCCGGCTCATCGAGCTCCTGCTCGAGCCGACGCGTATCTATGTGCGTTCGGTGCTGCGCGCTCACCGGGCGCACGGGCTGAAGGGGATAGCCCACATCACGGGCGGCGGCCTCATCGAGAATATCCCGCGCGTGCTGCCCGACGGCCTCGGCGTCGTGCTCGAGCGCGGCCGCTGGGAAGCTTCGCCCGTGTTCGACTGGCTCGAGGACGCGGGCGTCGCCACGCCCGAGATGCACCGCAGCTTCAACTGTGGCATCGGCATGGTCGTCATCGTCGATGCAGCCAAAGTCGACGACGTCGTGGCGGAGCTCGAGCGTGAGGGCGAGACGGCGATGCCGATCGGCTCGGTCGTTGAAACGTCGGGACCGCGCGTCGAGATCGTTTAAGATGATCTGATGAAACGCTCGACTGCCAGGCTCATGCTGCTCGCGGGGCTCGGGCTCGCTGGCTTGGCGGGCCTTACCGCGGAGCCGGGCGCGATCGTCGAATACACGGCCGAATACGAGGTACGCAACGACGGCCGGCACGTCGCGAATGCCGAGTTTCGGGTCGCCCGCATCGAGAGCGGGACCTTCGTCTTCACCTCGTCGGCGCGCGCCCGCGGCCTTTTGCGCATGATCCGTCCCCACCCGGCCGTCGAGCAAAGCGAATTTCGCCTTGGCGACGATGGGATCGTCCCGAACGGCTTTCGCTACGAGGACGGCAGCCGCAAGGGCGAAGACAATTTCGCCGTCGAGTTCGACCGCGGCGCCGGCGAGGTGCGGGTCACGGGTCCGTCGACCAACCTGACCGAGCCGCTCGAACGCGGACTGCTCGACCGCGGCAGTCTTCAGGTCGCCCTGATGCGCGACCTCGCGGCCTGCCGTCTGCCGGGACCCTACCGCTACATCGACGACGACGGGATCAGGGAGTACCGCTACGAGCGTCTCGAGGATCTTGCAACGGGAACGGGCATCGGAACGCTCGACACGGTGCGATTTGCGCAGCGAAGAGAAGGCTCTTCGCGCGAGATGATTCTATGGCTCGCGCCCGAGCTCGGGTTTCTTCCCGTTCGCATCGAGCAGATTCGCAACGGCGAGCTCGACACGAGCTTCGCCCTCGAGAACGTCGCCGGGATTGCGCGCGAAGCTTCGGCCTGCTCAGGTTTTCGGTAAGGTCACGCCGCGCTGGCCCTGGTACTTGCCGCCGCGATCGGCATAGCTCGTCTCGCAGGGGTCGTCCGACTCGAAGAAAATCATCTGCGCAACGCCCTCGTTGGCGTAGATTTTCGCCGGCAGCGGCGTCGTGTTCGAGAATTCCAGCGTGACATGGCCTTCCCACTCGGGCTCGAGCGGCGTGACGTTGACGATGATTCCACAGCGCGCATAAGTGGACTTGCCGAGACAGATCGTCAGCACGTTGCGAGGGATTCGAAAGTACTCGACGGTACTCGCGAGCGCGAAAGAGTTCGGCGGGATGATGCAGACATTGCTGTGCACGTCGACGAAGCTCGATTCGTCGAAGCGCTTCGGGTCGACGATGGCCGAGTTTATGTTGGTGAAGATCTTGAACTCGGGCGCGCAACGCACATCGTAACCGTAGCTCGAGGTGCCGTAGGAAATGATGCGATCGCCGTCGACCTCGCGCATCTGTCCCGGCTCGAACGGCTCGATCAAGCCGTGCTCCTCGGACATTCGCCGAATCCATCGATCCGAACGTATCGTCATGCCTTGCTCTCGACCGTCACCTTGGGGAAGAGGTGGCTGTAGTCACGCCCCGTTGCGGCAAGCTCACCGGCAATGCGAAGCGCGGTGCCCCGAAACGCCTTCGCCACGGCGCCGTCGGGATCCGCAACGATCGTCGGATTGCCCGTGTCCGTCTGCTCGCCGACGGCACGTTGCAGCGGCAACGAGCCGAGCAATGGCAAATCGTACTCGCCGGCGAGAACCGACCCGCCGCCGCTGCCGAAAATAGGCTCTTCGTGACCGCATTCGCTGCAGACGTGCGTGCCCATGTTCTCGACGACGCCGAGAACGGGGAGACTAACCTTGCGAAAGAGATCGATCCCTTTGCGCGCATCGGAAAGGGCGATGTCCTGGGGCGTCGTCACGATGACGGCGCCGCTGACTGGAACCTTCTGCGCCAGCGTGAGCTGGATGTCGCCGGTGCCGGGCGGCATATCGACGACGAGATAGTCGAGCTCGCCCCAATCCGTTTGCGTCAGCATCTGATTCAATGCCGAGGTCACCATCGGTCCGCGCCAGGCGACGGCTTGCCGATCCTCGACGAGGAAACCGATCGACATGACGGAGATGCCATGGGCGCGGAGCGGCTTGAGCGTCTTGCCATCGACGGTTTCGGGCCGCTGCCCCATCAGCCCCAGAATCCTGGGCTGGCTCGGCCCGTAGACGTCGGCATCGAGAATGCCGACGCGGGCGCCGCCCTCCTTCAGCGCGAGCGCGACGTTCGAGGCGACGGTCGACTTGCCGACCCCGCCCTTACCCGAGGCGATCGCGAGAACGTTCCGGATTCCGGGCAGCGCCTTGACGCCGGGCTGGACCGCGTGCGCCGCCACCCGCCACGAGAGATCGATCCTGACTGGCCGCGCGAGGTCGAGCGGCGCGAGCGCCGCATCGAGACGCGCCTTGAGCTCTTCGCGGATGGAATCTATCGGAAACCCGCAACTTATGGCGATCCTATACTCAGTCTCATTCGCCTCGATCGAAAAAGTCGTGCCGCCCGTCCCGAGCGGACGGTCCGTCTCGCGCACGATGAACTCGGCAAGTGTTCGCTCGAGGGCACTTTGATCGGCGTCGGCCATCGAATTCTGCAGGTTAGGGGGCGCGCCATTGTACAGCACGCCGAAACCGAGGAACCCGAGGCCCAACGCCGCCTCAGGCTGTGATCCAGGTTACGTTTTGCCGGAACCCGTGTGGCATAATCGCCGTGTTTGCGCGCTTTTTTTCTACGAGGATTCCGGTCCAGGACCGCACCCCGGGCTGATGAATTTCATTACCGGATTTCAGGCTGATCGGTTGATTTCGCAAATCGCGGAGCAATCCGATCCGAAGTCTCCTGCTGCCCAGAAGGCGTTTGCCAAGCTCGGGAAGCTGGGATCCAGCGCCGTGCCCAAGATTCTCGAGGCGCTCGGCTCGGCCGACAAGCAGCAAACGGCCGAATATGTAGACCTCCTAAGCAAGCTCACGAACGATAAGACCCTGATGGCGGTCGCCCGCGGCCTCGCCAACACGGACCCGCGCACGATCGCCGGCACGGCCTGGGCGTTATCGAGCAGCAAGAGCTACAACATCAATCGCCTCGCCGAGCTCTTGAGCGAGGACGAGTACTCGAAGTCCGCCATCATCGAAGTCCTGACGGCCCACCGCAAGCGCCTCAATGTCCGCCAGCTGCTGGCACAGATCTACTACCTCCAGCCGGCCGAGAAGAACGCAGTGTTCAAGCTCCTGAACGAGATCGTGACCGCCGAGCTCGTGCCGGACCTCTTGTCGCGAATGGACGGCAAGGACCCCGTCGTCAGGATGCATCTGATCGATTTGCTGTCGCGATTCGAAACGCCGGAGGTGCACCGTGCCTTGCAGGACGCGCTCAAGGATCCGAACAAGCTGGTACGGCAGTCTGCGCTCGTCAGCCTCTCGCGCATGAAGGCCAATATCGATCTCGGCATGGTCGCGAGCCTGCTGCTGGATACCGACGTCGATGTGATCAACAAGGCGATCGACGTGATCATTCATATCAACAATCCCGAGACCGTCAAGTATCTGCTGCCGGCCATGAAATCCGAGAACGAATTCTCGCGCCGCGCGGCAGTCGAGGTGCTGAACGAGATCGGCACCACGGCCAGCGTCAAGTATCTGCTCGAAGCCGTGGCCGACGAGGACTGGTGGGTTCGCTCGCGCGCCTCGGATGCGCTCGCGCGTATCGGCGGCGAGAAGGTCGTCGCCGCGGTCCTCGAGCTCGTCAAGGACAAGGACGAGGACATACGGCGCGCAGCGATCGAGATCCTCGTCACCTGCGGCGACAAGCGCGCCGTCGATCGCCTCCAGGAAGCGACCAGGGACCCCGACTGGTGGGTCAGCGAGCGCGCTGCCGACGCGCTCGCCGGGATCGGCGACAAGAAGGCCCTTCCGGCGATCCAGGCCATGATCGACCGAAATGACCGGTCGCTACCGGTTGCGATCAGAGCACTCGGTCAGCTGGGCGACATCAGTCACCTGCCCCAGGTCGCGGCCTTTCTGAAACGCCCCGAAAAAGAAGTCCGCATCGCCGCGATCGAGTCCCTCGGCAATCTGACCGACGATGCGAACGGCGAAGTCGTCCGGGCACATATCCAGCAGGCCACGGAAGGACAGGAAGAGACCGTCATTCGGGCCGCATCGCGTGTGTTCCAGAAGCTCGACGGGCGCGCCGGTCAAAGCGGCCGGTACACGCAAACGGCGACGGCCTTCGGCTCGACGCCGAAACCGATGCGCGCGCCAGCGGCAAGGGCTCAGAATCCGCCAGCGATGGAAACGCAGCGAATCTCCGCTTCGGCCAGCACGCTGCTGCTCGACGACGTCGACATCAGCGAGGTCACTCAGCAGTCCCGCGGCACCAAGGCGCTCGATCTCGCCGCCCTGCAACCCGGCGACATCATCGAGGGGCGCTACAAGTTCATCGAGAAGATCGGTAAAGGTGCCTTCGGCACCGTCGTTCTCGTCGAGGACACGGTGGTCGACGACAGGCTGATCCTGAAGTTCTTGAACCCCAACGTCGCCTCCGACGAAGAGATGATGAAGCGGTTCGTGCACGAGCTGCGCTACTCGCGCAAGATCACGCACAAGAACGTCATCCGCATCTACGACTTCCTCTATATCAGCGGCGGCTACGCGATCTCGATGGAGTACTTCCCGTCGCATACACTCGGCACCGAAATCGCGAACGAGAAGCCGATGAATACAAAGAAGGCAGTCGGATACGCGATCGACATTTGCACGGGCATGCAGATCGCTCACCAGCAGGGCATCATTCATCGCGACCTTAAGCCCGCGAACATTCTGATCGACGACTCCGGGCTTCTGAAGATCGTGGACTTCGGCGTCGCGGCGGCGGCAAAAAGCGGCGACACGCAGCTCACGAAGACCGGTTATGTGATCGGGTCACCAAAATACATGGCGCCGGAGCAGATCCTCGGCAAGAAGGTCGACGAACGCGCCGATATCTATAGCCTGGGCGTCATTCTTTATGAGATGCTCGCCGGCCAGCCGCCTTACAGCAGAGGTGATCACATGGCCGTCATGTATCAGCACGTGCAGGGCAAGGCCGCGCCGATCAGAGAGCTCAATCCGAACCTGCCGGATGAGCTCGTCGAGGTGGTCGAGCACGCGATGCAGGTCGAAAAGACCAAGCGCTTCGACGGGATGGATGAGCTTCGATCGGCGCTCGAGCGCGTGATAGCGACGCTCTAGCGATGGCTCGAATCGATGCCTTTCTGAAACTCGGCCTGGCGCAGGGCTGCTCGGACATTCATCTTGCGGTCGGCGTGCCGCCCATGCTGAGGCTGCACGGCGACCTGATGCCGATCAAGTTCCGCAATCTCGGCGACACGGAGCTCGAGGGCTATGTCACCGAGATCCTGACGGAATCCCAGCAGCAACGCTTCTTCTCCGGGCGCGACATCGACTTCTCGTATGTCAGCGGCCAAGGCGGCCGGTTTCGCGTCAACGTCTTTCGGAAGGCGACCGGCGTGGGCGCGACGTTTAGAAACATTCCGAACGAGATTCCGAGCCTGGAGTCGCTCGATCTGCCCGACGTGCTGAAGTCCTTCTGCGACCTGCACCAGGGGATGGTCCTGGTGACGGGCTCCACCGGCACCGGCAAGTCGACCACGCTCGCCGCGATGATCGACCACCTCAATCGCACGCGCAGCCTCAATATCATCAGCCTCGAGGACCCGATCGAGTTCGTGCATCCGAGCAAGCGATCGCAGGTCATTCAGCGCGAGCTCGGGACGCACATCCCGAGCTTCGCCGAAGGCGTCCGCGCCTCCCTGCGCGAAGATCCCGACGTCATACTCGTCGGCGAGATGCGCGACGCCGAGACGATCACGATGGCGATGACGGCGGCCGAGACGGGCCACCTCGTACTCGGCACGCTGCATACGACGAGCGCAGTCAAATCGATCGACCGCATCGTCGATGCGCTGCCATCGGACCAGCGCGAGCAGACCAAGAGCTTTTTGTCGCACAGCCTTCATGCCGTCGTGACGCAAAACCTCGTCAAGACGCCCGACGGACGCGGCCGCAGGGCCGTGCTCGAGATCATGATCATGAACCGCGCCATCGCCAAGCTGATCATGACCGAGCAGACTCACCAGATCCCGGCTCAGCTCCAGACGGGCAAGCGGGAGAGCATGCAGCTCATGGATCAGGCTCTGATCGACGCCATCAACGCCAAGCTCGTCGATCCCGATGACGCCTATCGCTTCGCGCACGACCGCAAGAAGTTCGAACGCTTCGTCACCGACACGACCGTGCTTCCGAGCAGCATGGACATTCCGGGCGCCAAGGCCAGGTAAGTCATGGCGATGATCAACGACTTTCTTCAGAGCATGCACCTGCGCAAGGGCTCCGATCTGCATGTCGTCGCCGGCGACCCGCCGCGAATGCGCGTGCACGGCGAGCTGATCACGCTTGCCAATCAGAAGCTCGACCCCGAAGAGCTTCAGGGGGCGCTGTTCGGCATCATGTCGCCGGCGCAGGTCGAACATTTCAATCAGCAGGACTCCGCCGATTTCGCGCATTTCATTCCGAATGTCGCCCGTTTTCGCGTCAACGTCTTCAGGCATCTGAACGGCGTCGGCGCGGTCTTCCGCGGCATTCCCTCGCGGGCCCTCAGCCTCGATGAGCTCAAGATGCCGCCCGTCGTCAGAACACTGAGCAAGGCCCATCAGGGCATGATTCTCGTGACGGGCAAGACCGGCTCGGGCAAGTCGACGACGCTCGCCGCGATGATCGACGCGATCAACGACCGCCTCAACGGGCACATCCTGACGATCGAGGACCCGATCGAGTTCGTCCACGAGCGCAAGCACTGCCTGATCAGCCAGCGTGAGATCGGCGCGCACAGCGGCTCGTTCGCCGAAGCCCTGCACTCGGCCCTGCGCGAGGACCCCGATGTCATTCTCGTCGGCGAGCTGCGCGATCTTGAGACAATGAGCATCGCGATGACGGCCGCCGAGATGGGCATCCTCGTCATGGGCACCCTGCACACGAACGGCGCTGGCGCGACGATCGACCGCGTGGTCAACATCTTCCCGGCCGACAAGCAGGATCACGTGCGCAACATGCTGTCGACGTCGCTGCGCGGCGTCGTCTCGCAGCAGCTTTGCCGCACCGCCGACGGAGCAGGTCGCGTCGCGGCGCTAGAGATCCTGGTCAACACGTCGGCCGTCGCGAACCTCGTCCGCCAGGGGAAGCTCGACCAGATCGAGAACACGATGCAGTCGGGCGCAGCCGAAGGCATGTGCACGATGGACGGCTCGCTCAAGCGGCTCATGGACTCAGGAGCGATCTCGGGACAGGAAGCCTATATGCAGGCTTTCGACAAGAAGAAGTTCGAGGAGTACAAGGACTTCGGCTGATCGAGCCTACGGGTTGCTGTGCTGTAGATGAGTTCGTGCGCGAAACGGAATCGGTCAGTTCGCAATTGTCATTCACGGGGGGATTGAATCTGGGCTTTGGCAGATTTGATGCGCGAATGATCGTCGCACAACGAGGCGTTGTACCAGAGCGGGGGGGCAGCGTTGGCTCTGGAACGTAGCGCATCGAATGGCTCCTCGTGGCCGAGAGTTGCCGTTCCCAGCGAAAGGTCGAATGTCTGGAGTCTTCCCAGAAGCGGACTTTGCCCCAATGTGACCTCCGCTGAGGTCGGTCGACCAGGACGGCTCCACCAAGGAGCGACCCATTCTTTTCTTTCGGGCGCCGCCTACCCAAAATCAATTAACTGCTTGATTTAAAGATATTTTTATCCCTATAATACTGTATATTCATAAGGGGTATCTAGTTAGCTCCACATCATACAAGATGTAGTGGTGCCGGACGAACCCAAGATGCCCGTTGCAGGCCGTGATTACCCACGGACCTGGGATCAGTTTCTGGATTGGTTTCCT
>DATKCK010000105.1:0-20343 GCA_035513215.1 Gammaproteobacteria bacterium
CCTGCCGGAGACGCCGCCGCGCCAGCCCGTGCTGTTCGGTGAGCTGATGCCGAAACCGTAGGCACTGTCGAGATCGGTCACTCCGTCCTCGTCGACGGCCTGGTACCAGGCGTTGGCCTCGATCACTCGGTTACCCGGCAGACGCGTGTTGCGATAGTTGAAATCTGTGCCGATCGTCGAGCTGTCGGTGTTCGATCGCGGATCGCCGTCGGTGAAGATGAAGCCGACGTTCGATTCTCCGAGCACGTTGGCCGATACGCGGCCGACCAGAATGTCCTCGGCGTCGATATACTCCGTGCCGAGCTGATAGCCGTCCTGTCGAATCGAGAGCACCCCGACATTGAAGCGATCGACGCGGCCGCTGAGCTTGGCGCCGACATCGATGTCGACCGGCTGGCCGGTCTGGCTCAATCCGATCCGCCGCGAGAAAAAGGGCATGCCGTTCTGGCCGCCGCCGCCGCCGAAGCCGCCGCCTCCGCCGCCGCCTCCGCCTCCGCCTCCGCCTCCGCCTCCGCCTCCGCCTCCGCCGAAGCCGCCTCCGCCGCCGCCACTGATTCGTCCAAACTCGAAGATGTCGGCATCCTGAAGGAAGAAGTCCCGTTTCTCGGGAAAGAACAGACTGAAGCGCGTCAGGTTGACCTGACGATCGTCGATCTCCGTCGCCGAGAAATCCGTGTTGATTGTCAGCGCGCCGCTGAGCGACGGCGTGATCTTGTAGAAAATATCGAGCGAAGGCTCCAGATCGCTCGAGCTCGTTCCGGTCGATCCGTAAATCCGCTGTCCGTGCGCGCTGACCGACGGCACGATGTCGAGCCCCCTGCCCTGCTGCAGATCGCGAAATCCGACCACGGTGCCGGCGACGCCGGGATTCAGCTGACGGTTCCTGGAAACCCAGCCGAGCGTTTCGTCGTTGCGCTGAATCGTGCGCTCGAAGTTGACACCCCAGGCTTCACCGTTCGGATCGAAGGACAGCGTCTTGAATGGAATCGCCATCTCGGCGCTCCAGCCCATCTCGTCGATCGTCGCTTCGCCCAACCAGATGCCTTCCCAGTCGCTGCGTGAATCGGAGGTATCGCTGTAGAGGGCATCCCAGCGGACGCCGTTCGGATTGACCTGGAAGCGATAGCCGCTACGGCGATCGAGATGGGGATCGATGATGATGGCGAAGCGGTCCTCGTTGTTGAGCCCCTCGCCCTGACGCAGAACCTGCGCCGTGATGCGGTCGGGCTCGCTGTCGAAGAGCCGGGCCGCGATGTAGAGCGCGTTGTCGTCGTAGAGCAGGCGTATCTCGGTCGGCTCCGACGGATCGCTGTACTCGACCGGGTTGATCTGATGAAGATCGGTGATCGGCTCGGCCAGCTCCCAGACCGCGTCGTCGAGCACGCCGTCGATGACGGGCGCCGTGTCCACGCGGCGGATGTCGACGGTCTTCCCTTCGCTCGCGGACCTGTCGGCCGGCTGAGCCCCGGCCCGATCGGCCAGCGAGGAAAGCAGCGCCAAGCCTATGATCAGTGAGGAAAAATAAGTCAGACGCAAAAATTCATCTCCGCTCGCCACCCCGGCGAGAGCCCGGCAAAAAACGATGGGGCGCAAGGCTTGTTGTTCGAGTTATTAGTATCTCACAGGCCTCCGGAGTTCCGGCCGCCGCGGAACCCCGAGATTTCTGGAGAACTTCAGAGCTGTATACTTCCGGGCGCCGTCCGGAGCCCGCCGCTTGAGGATCTCTCCGTCCAAACGCTTTATTCTCTTGCACGTGCCGCGCACCGGCGTCAGCAGCATCATCGCCGCTCTCGACGAAGACCTCTTCGTCCGTGCGCCACCGACGCGCCTCAATCGGCTCATGAGCAAGCACGTGCCGATCCTGCGCCGGCCGCTCGAGAAGACCTACTTAAGACCGCACGAGACAGCGGCGCATGTGCGCCGACTGCTGCCGGCGGGAGCCTTCGACGGATATCGCAGGATCGCCTTCGTTCGAAACCCCTTCAGTTGGCTCGTCTCGCTCTATGAGCTCATCCTGCAAAGCCAGAACCACAGACACCACGCGCGAGTCCGCACACTGAAAGGCTTCAGCGACTACATCGACTGGGAGATCGGCCGCAGCAAGCGCACGCAGCATCCCTATCTGCTCGACCGACGGGGCCGGCTGCTCGTCGACCACGTCGGCCGATTCGAGCGCCTGACCGCCGACGCGGCAAGGATCTTCGCGGCAATCGGCGTCGAGCTCAAGCCGTTGCCGCGCATCGGTCAGCTCACGCGGCGCGACTACCGCGAGTTTTACGACGAGTCGTCACGCCGCAAGGTCGCCGCGCACTGGGCCCGCGACCTCGAGCTGCTCGGTTACGACTTCGACGGTCCGATTCGAGAGATTGGGCCGCCGGGCAGCCTGCCCGGCTGAACCCGGCAGCTTCGCGCTCTAGCGGGCGCTGGCGTACTCGGGCGTCTCGACGAGAATCTCTCCGGCTTCCCAGCCGCCGCCGAGCGACTGGTAAAAGCCGATGATCGCATTGAGTTGCTGCAGACGATTCTGGAGCACGGAGTTGCGCGTGCTGAAAAGCTGCAACTGCGCGTTGAGGACAGTCTGAAAGTTGGCGACGCCCTGCTCGTAGCGCAGCTCGGCCAGACGGAATTGCTCTTCGGCCGCCGCGAGCTGCTGCTGGATCACCAGGCCCTGGTCCTGGATCAGCTGAATGTTGTTGAGCTGCACCTCGATATCGTTGAAGGCCTCGATGATCGAGCGGCGATAGTTCGCGAGCGCGGTCTCGAGCGAGAGCCGGGCCTGCTCGACATTGCGCCTGCGGCCGCCGTTGTCGAGCAGCGTCTGAGCGAGGCTTGCGCTCAAGGCAACGGTCGTCGTCGCGGGATCGGCGAGGATATCGACGAGCGCCGGGCTCGAGGCGCTCGCGCTGCCATTGAGCGAGATCGACGGAAAGAAAGCCCGCCGCGCGAGATCGACGTTGATTGCCGCGCTCTCCAGATTCAGCTCCGCCTGAACGAGATCCGGCCGGCGCGTCAGGAGCTCGGACGGCAGACCCGGCTGGACGGTCGGCACGGCAATGCCCTCGAGCGTCTGCCCCTCGACATCGAATCCCTGGACACCGCGGCCGATCAGGAGCGCGAGCGCAGCGCGCACCTGAAAGTCCTGCTGAATCTGGCTCGTCAAGTCGTTCTGGATGCTTTGCACCGATATCTGCTGGTTCAGCAGATTGATCGGAATCTCGACGCCGGCATCGACGCGTGCGCGGGTAAAATCGAGAATCTGAGTAGCGTTGTCGAGATTGACTCGCGTGACCTCGATCTGGTCGCGAATAAAGAGCAGCTGCAAGTAGGTCGACGCGGCCGTGCCCATCGTGTTGAGGGCCGTGCTCGCGACCTGGGCGAGCTGCGACTCGTAGTCGTTGACGGAGCGTTCGTAGTCGAGCGGCTTGCTCAGTATCCCGCCGTAGCTGACCGACGCAACGAGATCGATCGGACCGCTCGAGCTGCCCGATGTCGAGCTGCCGTCGCCGAATCGCGTTTCCGACGTCGACGCCCCCGTGCCGATCGATACGTTCGGGGTCGGCCAGAGCTCGAACCCCGCCCCGCGTAGCTGGATCTGCGCGGCCTCGAGATTGCGGAGATTGTTGGCATAGTCGAAGTTGTTCGCCTTGACGAGCTCGATGATCGCCGTGAGCTCTTCGCTCTCGAAATTGTTCCACCAGTCGGTGTTCGGCCAAAGCTCCGCGTCCGACTGAACGGGGCCCTGCCAGTCGGCCGGGACGTCGGTCGGCATGATCTCGGGCACGGGAGTGCGCGCGCAGCCCGCGGCGAATGCGACGAACAGAGAAAGCAACGCGAGTCGCGCGGCACGGTGAATCGTTCTATTCATTGGAGAGTGCGACTACGGGATCGAGCCTGGCCGCCTTGCGCGCCGGCGCAAAGCCGAAGATGAGACCTGTAGCGGCGGCACAGGAGAAAGCGATGATGGCCGGCGTGCTGCTGTAGACGACGTTGATGTTCAGGTTCGGCAACGCTTCGAGCAGCGCGCCGGCGCCGAATCCGAGGCCGACGCCGAGCAGGCCGCCGAAGAGGGCGACGACGATGGCCTCGGCCAAAAACTGCATCAGAATGTCGCGCTGCCTCGCGCCCGTCGCCATGCGAACGCCGATCTCGCGCGTACGCTCCGTAACCGATACGAGCATGATGTTCATGACGCCGATGCCGCCGACGAGGAGCGCAATGCCGCCGACGGCGCCGAGGAACATCCTGAGCGTCCGCTGCGTCTGCTCGAGCGTTTCGAGAAACTCGGCTGCATTGCTGATCTGGAAGTCTTCGACGCCGTTGTGGCGCTGAAGCAGAAAGTCGAAGAGATCGTCCTCGGTCTCGCTGATCTTCTCGACGTCCTCGACGGCGACTTCGATCTGGCGCGCGTATTGCTCGCCGAAGAGGCGCATCGCACCAGCCTTGAGCGGCACGTAGACGGCGTCGTCGGGATTGTCGCGCCCGGTATCGCCCTTACGGGTCAGAACGCCGATGACCTGAAACGGCACGTTGCGCAGCAGAATCCACTTGCCGAGCGGATCGCCGCCCTCGGGGAAGATCTCGTCGTAAACTTCGGCGCCGAGGACGGCGACGGGCGTGTACTCGTCGCTGTCGGCGCGGGTGAAAAAGACGCCGCTCGCGAGCTGCCAACTCTTCGCCAGAGGCATCGTGTCCGAGACCGCCCTGACGTCGGCCGAATAGTCGTAAGACCCGTGCCGAATCGTCATGCTGCCGGAGACTTCGGGCAGCGTGTAAGCGACGTTGGGCACGCGGTCGACGATCGCGTCCGCATCCTCGAAGCTCAGCCGCGACGGCATGTCTCGCCGCTGCCCTTCGGCGCGCTCGGGGCGAACGTTCAGGATGTTGGTGCCGATCCCCTGGATGCGGCTGATGATGTCGCTCTGCGCGCCCTCGCCGATCGCGAGCAGCGCAACGACCGACGCGACGCCGATCACGATGCCGAGCAGCGTCAGAAACGTGCGAAACGCGTTCGCGATCAGGGAGCGAAACGCCATCCTCATCGCCTCGTTGAGCCCGCCGATCAGCGAGGCCGTCTTGCGGCTCATGAAGAGCTCGCGCAGTTCCTTGTTCTTCGCCGGGTTGACGGCGCCCTCGGCGTGGCCCGAATCGTTAACGACCTGGCCATCCTGAAACTCGATGATGCGATCGGCATGCCGCGCGACGCTCGCGTCGTGCGTGATCAGAATGACGGTATGGCCCTTGCCGGCGAGCTCCTCGAGCAGGGCCATGACCTCTTCGCCGCTGCGAGAATCGAGCGAGCCGGTCGGCTCGTCGGCAAGGATGATATTGCCGCCGTTCATCATGGCGCGCGCGATCGAAACGCGCTGCTGCTGGCCGCCCGAGAGCTGGTTCGGCCGGTGATCCATACGGTCGCCGAGACCCAGCGTGCTCAGCAGCGACTGCGCCCGAAGCTCGCGCTCGGCGGTCGAAAGGCCGGCATAGATGCCGGGCACCTCGACGTTCTCCTCGGCCGTCTCGGTCGCGAGCAGGTTATAGCTCTGAAAGACGAAGCCGAAAGCCTCGCGCCTGAGCCATGCGAGGCCGTCCGAGTCGAAGCTATTGATATTGCGTCCGGCGAACAGGTAGGTGCCGCTCGTCGGGCGATCGAGACAGCCCAGAATGTTCATCAGCGTGGACTTGCCCGAGCCGGACTGGCCCATGATCGCAACGAACTCGCCTGGATGGATCTTGAGGTCGATGTCGCGCAGCGCGCGCACCTCGACGCCGCCGTCCGTGACGAAGGTGCGGCAGACACCGCGCAGCTCGATCAGCGGAATCGCGACCTCGCGGCTCAGCAGCGAGGCATCGTCTGCCCCGTCATCGCCTGCCGATGGAATGGCACCGGCGTCCAGGACGCCCGCGGCCATCAGAAGAACCCGCGCATCTGGCGGAACTGATTGCGGTTGTTGTTGCCGCCATCGCTCCCGACCTCGGCCTGAGGCAGGACGATGCCGGCGACAACCTGATCGCCCGCCTCGAGGCCGGAGATGACCTCGGCATTGACGCGATCCATGGCGCCGACGACAACGTCGCGGACTTCGCGCCCGCCATTGGGCAAGACGACCTCGACGGTCGCGTGGCGCGGCTCGTTCAGCGCGATGGAATCGGCGAGGTTGAGCCCGACGGCCTCGGAGCCGCCGCCATCCTGATCGTCGAAGCTGCCTCCGTCCGGAAAGTTGCCGCCCTGGGGACCGCCGCTCGCACGCATTTGCTCGAAGCGGGCACGCATCTGCGGGGTAACCTCCCCGCCGCCCTGGCGAACCTGCTCGAAGCGGGCGGTGAGCTCTTCGCGATTCCCCGCCGGGCCCTGCCGGCTCGACATCGCACCGCCGGCGGCCGGCGAATCCTTGAAGGTCAGCGCGCCGACAGGCACCGTCAGCACGTTCTCGGCGCTCGAGGTGACGAAGAACACCTGTGTCGTCATGTTCGGGTAAAGCTCCCCGTCGCTATTGTCGACGTCGAAGCTGCCGTTGAAGAGTACGACATTGTTCGAGACCGTGCCCATCGGGTCGATCTTGCGCAGCGTACCGTACCAGCGCCGGTCGCCGCTGCCGAGCGTCGTGAAATACACTTTGACGCCTGCGCTGAGCGCCTGAACATCGGCCTCGGAAATTTCGGTCTCGACGGTCAGCGTCGTCAGGTCGGCGATCTGCATGACGGTCGGCGCCGTCTGCGAGGCGTTCAGCGTCGTGCCTTCCTTCTGGTCGAGCGTGATGACCGTGCCCGACAGCGGCACCTTGATCTCGGTGTAATCGAGCTGGACGCGCTCCTGCTCGAGGCTCGTCTCGCTCTGCTCGATCGAGATCTCGAGGTTGCGCAGGTTGGTTTGGGCCTGGAGCAGCCTGATTTCCGCGCCCTCGAGCTCCTGATCGGTGAAGGCGTCGGCCTCGTGAAGCATTTGCGCCCGCTCGAAATCTCTTTCGGCATTCCGAACGTCGAGCTCGCGTTGCTCGAGCTGGTTGATCTGGTTCCGAAGATCCAGCTCTCTCGCCCGGACGCGAAGCTCCTGCTCCCGCGCATCGATCAGCGCGACGATCATGCCTGCCTCGACGAAGTCGCCGACCTCGGCATAGATCTCGACGAGCTCGCCGGAGGCGCGGGCACCAATAGGCACGATCTCCTTCGGCTGCAGGGTGCCGGCCGCCGGAATCGCGTTCTCGATGTTGCCGCGGCCGATCGTGACGATCAGATCCTCGTCGGCGACGACCTCCTGGCCCTGCTGGCTCATCCAGAACCAGGTGCCGCCGCCGGCCGCGACGAGCACGACCAAAGCGATTCCGCGACGTCGGCGCCGGGCTCTGCGATTGGCGAGGAACTGGGCGCTGAAATCCTCGTCGGCGGTCGTTCGGTCTTTCTTACTCATTGAATTCTCTGGAATTTTCTAGCAGGCCCGCGGCGCGGCTGCCGTACGTGCCAAGAAGTGCCACCGCTACAGCCAACAACGGTAGCTCAGTGGGCATTAGCTGTCTCTTTAGAAACAACAAGAATAGCCGGCTTCCCAAAGGGTTTCAGAGACCTCGCTCCAATCGGATTCAGGGGGCGGCGACGACCTTCTCGTACAGCCCGATCAGTCGGCGCGCCATCTCCTTGCCCGACCAGCGCGCCGCAATGTCTCGGGCCGCGAGCCGGGCGAGCGTTTGCCGCTCGTCGCGGTTCACGAGAAGTCGGATCGCGACCTCGGCAAAGGCCTCGACATCCTCATCGACGACGATCGCTCCGGGCGCATCGGCGAGCACGGATTGCGTGCCCATGACAGCCGTCGATATGACCGGCGTTCCGAGTGCCATGGCCTCGAGCAGCACGAGGCCCTGAGTCTCGGTCCGGGACGCAAAGACGAACACATCGGCGCTTCGGTAGCAATCGAGCAGCCCCGAGCGGCGGTCCAGGTAGCCGACGAAGAGCAGATTCGACGCGAGCCCGCGCCGGGCCGCCTGCCTGCGCAGCGGCTCGAGCGCCGGGCCCTCGCCGGCGATCACGAAGAGCACGTCGGGCAACTCGAGGCGGACACGCTCGAGCACGTTCATCAGGAAGCCTAAGTTCTTCTCGAAGGCAACGCGGCCGACCGTCAGCATCACGGGCCGGCCGGCGTCGATCCGGTGACTTTCCCGAAACCGTGCCGGGTCGCCGCCGGTGAAGAGCTCCAGATCGAGGCCGGTCGGCAGCACCTCGATCGGCACGGAGACGCCATACCCGGTCAAGACGTCTGCCATCTGCCGCGAAGGCGCGATCACGAGATCGACGCGGTCGAGCTGGCCCCGCGACAGGATTCGCGACAACGCCTTGAGCCAGGCCGTCGGGATCAGCGGCAGGTAGTGATGAAAGTACTGCTCGAAGTAAGTGTGATAGCTGACGACGAGCCTCGCGTTCCAGCGCCGCGCGAGCCACGCTCCCCAGTAGTGGGCCAGGAACGGAGTCTGGACGTGGACGATATCGGCGGGCCGGGCGATCGATCCGACGACGCGCCTGAAATCGCGGCGAATCATGACGCGATCCTCCGGATCGAACGGCAGATATCGTGACGCGACCCGCAGCACGCCCGGCTCGTCAACGCGCGATGCCGGGTACCGGGGCGCGATGAGCAGCGTCTCGCAACCCAGGTCCGCAAGATCGCGGCGGAACGTCTGGATCGAAGTCGAGACGCCGTTGATGCGCGGGAAATAGACATCCGACAACATCAGCACACGAGGATGCGTCGGACCCGTCGGCATCGCGCAATGTTGCTACGGAATTGCTACGAAAACATGACGGCAATGTATTCGATGCATGAAACAGCTTCCATAGCAATGGCTTGGCCATGAAACTGAAGGAAAAGAGCAATACTTGGTGTTTAGCCTATGAATCAGTGACGAATAGCGGAGATCACCGATGAGTCAGTCCTTTCGGTATCGAACGCTCTGGTTGTCCGACATTCATCTCGGCTCCCGGGCCTGCCGAATCGACCTGCTGCTCGACTTCCTTCGCCACCACCGCTGCGAGCGGCTTTATCTCGTCGGCGACATCATCGATCTGCAACGGATGCGCAATCGGTTCTACTGGCCGAAGTCCCATACCGAGGCGCTCGAGCTGATTCTCGCGATGGCCCGTTCGGGCACGCGCGTGGTCTACGTTCCAGGCAACCACGACCACGATTTTCGCGGCATGGCAGGCTCCCATCTCGGCCCGGTCGAGGTTCACCGGGAAACGGTCCACGAGACGGCCGACGGCCGGCGCCTGCTCGTCCTGCATGGCGACGAGTTCGACGGCACGCTACGGTGCAACGCCCTGGCATCCCTGATCGGCTGCGCCGGCTACGGGCTCCTGCTCAGACTCAATCGCCTGACCCACGGCGTCAACGCGCTTCTGCGTCGGCCGTACTGGTCGCTCGCCCAGGCCGTCAAGATGCGAATCGGCAAGGCAGCGCGATACGTTGCGAGATTCCAGGAGGCATGCCTCGACGCGGCCCGTGACGCCGGCCTCGACGGCGTCGTTTGCGGTCACATCCATCGCGCCGATCTCGTCGAGCGCAAGGGTCTCGTGTACTGCAACGACGGGGATTGGGTTGAAAGCTGCACAGCGCTTGCCGAAGACGATCGCGGTCGGCTCGCGCTGATTCAGTGGGGTAAGTCGGCGGCGACCGTCGACGAAGCGCTACCCGAGCCCTTGCGCGACGCCGCCTGACGGATTCCCTAGAATACGCGCTCGTAGCCTCGAGCCGGTTCGGCATCGGTCCGGCCGTTCGTCACGCAGAGGATTCATGAAGCCGCAATACACCGGGCTCAAGCGCATCGTCCACGCGACGATCTTCTCGATCTCGGGCCTCAAGGCCGCCTGGCGCGACGAGGCCGCCTTCCGCCAGGAATGCATGCTCGCGCTGATTCTGACGCCGACGGCGTTCTGGCTCGGGCGAACCGCCGTCGAGCGATCGCTCCTGATCGGCACCGTCTGGCTCGTCCTGATCGTCGAGCTGCTCAATACGGCCGTCGAATCGATTGTCGACCGCGTCGGCACCGACCATCACAAGCTCTCGGGCCAGGCCAAGGACCAGGGCTCCGCCGGCGTCTTCGTCAGCCTGATGCTGACCGTCCTGGTCTGGGCCCTGATCGTCTGGGACCGCTTCGGCCCCTAGCCGGGACCGACGATCACGAGGCTCGTCACCGCGAGAACACCACCGAGCAGAGCCCCTGCCGCAACGTCGGTCGGATAATGCAAGCCGAGAACCACGCGCGACAGTGCAACGAGCAACGTAAACGTGACGAGCACCGGCGCCCAGTCCGGGTGGTAGCTGCACGCGATCCAGGTGAAGCACACGGCATGCATCGTATGCCCCGACGGGAAACTGTAGCGATCGAGCGGCGCCGCGGCGCAACTGATCGCCGAGTGCGTGATGAATGGCCGCTCGCGGACGGCCCGTTCCTTGATGAGCTTATAGATAAGGACACAGGCTGCACCGGTCACGGCCATCTGGATCGAAGCCTGCCAGCCTCCATCGATGAACGGCAGCGCGAGCGTGACGCCGTACCAGAATTTGCCGTCACCGAGCCAGGAAATGCCGGCGAAAAATCCGCGCACGGCGATGTAGCCGCTGGACCGGTTCAAATACCGGCAGAACCTCAGCTCCACGTGGTCGAATCGCCGAAACGCAAGCGAGACGCGCGAATCCATGGTACCGACGATGCGCCGCCTTCATTGCGCTCGGATGGCAGATTCGTGAACTTTTTCTTTCAATTTATCGGCCTATGTCAGCTTATGTAATAAGAACGTAAATAAGGCTACCTAAGTTCCCGATATGAGGATCGCGATCGTGACCGACGCGTGGCGACCGCAGGTCAACGGGGTCGTCACGACGCTGACCCGCACGACCGAAGGCCTCGAGGCCAAAGGCCACGAGGTCGTCGTCGCGAGCCCCACGGGCTACCGGACGATCCCGTGCCCGAGCTATCCGGAGATCCGGCTCGCCCTCTGGCCCGGGCGTCGCCTCCAACGCGCGCTCGACGACGCCGCTCCGCAGGCTATCCACATTGCGACCGAAGGGCCCCTCGGCGCGGCGGCCCGCCGCTACTGCCTCGCGCGGGGCTTGAGTTTCACGACGTCCTACCACACGCGGTTTCCGCAGTACCTGAAGAAGCGCTTGCCCGTGCCCGAAGGCTGGACCTATCGCTATCTCCGCCGGTTTCACGGGCGCGCCGAGCGAACGCTGGTGGCGACCGAGCACATGCGCCGCGAGCTGACCGCTCGTGGCTTCGCCAATGTCGTGATCTGGTCGCGGGGCGTCGATACGGATCTGTTTCGGCCGATGGACCGCGGCTTCCTCGACCTGCCCCGGCCGATCGCGATCTATGCCGGGCGCGTCGCCATCGAGAAGAACCTCGAGGCGATGCTCGAGGCGGATCTGCCGGGAAGCAAGCTGATCGTCGGCGACGGGCCGGACCTCGAGAAGCTGCGCCGCCGCTTTCCCGAAGTCCGGTTCGTCGGCTACAAATTCGGCGAGGAGCTCGCGCGACATCTGGCTGCGGCCGATGTTTTCGTCTTCCCGAGCCGGACCGACACCTTCGGCCTCGTCATGCTCGAGGCGATGGCCTGCGGCACGCCCGTGGCGGCCTTTCCCGTGACCGGGCCGATCGACGTCATCACCGACGGCGTCAGCGGCGCGCTCGACGAGGATCTCGCCGCGGCCGTCCGTCGGGCGCTGCGTCTCGAGCGCGAGGACTGCCGCCGGGCCGCGCTCGAGCGGACCTGGGAACGGGCCGTCGGCCAGTTCATGTCGCACCTTGCCCGAGTCGACGGCGCCGGGGCCCTCTTCGACGGGGCTTTGGTAACATGAGCGCCCATGAGCAGCGAGCTCGGATTCAACTCGAAGATCGATCTGTGGCTGTTGATCGTGATTCTGACGGCCGTCGCGGCCTGCCTGTGGGGCATCGGCGCGATCTGGGATGCCAACAGCGTCGTTTTCTGGCCCGTCGCTCTGATCCTGGCGCTCGGCGGCATCCTGCTGCCGATCTGGATCATCGTCTCGCTGCGCTACTACCTGTCCGACGAAGTGCTGCGCGTGCGCTGCGGGCCTCGCCAGTGGAATATCGCGATCAGGGACATCACATCTGTCAGCCCGACGAACGAAGCGAAGACGAGCCCGGCGCTGTCGTTCGATCGCCTGCTGATCGAGTACGGCACGGGCCGCGTCCTGATCTCGCCCGAGCCGCGCGTGGAGTTTCTGCGCCAGCTCGAGCACCGGCGCAAGCAGGTCGCCTGACGCGTCGCAGCCGGCGGGCTCGCGGCAGGGTCCCGCGCGGCGACCGAAAGCGCCGTCAGCGCGTCAGGCTCGCGTAAGTTCTGTCGATCAGTCCGCTCGGATCGCCCCTGACCTCGTCCCACTCGGCCGTGGGCCTGGCCGCGATCACCTGCTCCAGGCTCGCGCCGTCCTCGACCAGCGCCGAGATGCGCTCGTAGATCGTGCGCAGCATCGACGCGTACTCGGCCATGCCGTCGTAGTCCGAGACGGCTCCGTGACCCGGCACGACCGTCGCGCCCGATTCGAGCTCGGCGAGCACGCGCTCGCAGAATTCGACGATGCCGATCAGGCTGCCGCCGTGATCGGCGTCGACGAAAGGATACCCTCCGCTCAGGTAGACGTCGCCCATGTGCGCGAGATTGCGATCGGGAAGAATGACGGCCGTATCGCCTTCGGTGTGGCCGGGTCCGACATGCAAGAGATCGATGCGCTCGCCGTTGAAGTGCATGCGCATCGACGAATCGTAGGTGACCGTCGGCCAGGCTTCGGGCGGATAGGCCGGCTGATCGATCGTCTGGCGCACGACGTTAATGACGTTGTCCCGCATCATCATTCGTCTCGAGTTCTCGTGCGCGACGAGACGCGTGCCCTCGGGACCGAGCGTCTTGTTGCCGTCGGCATGATCGAAGTGCCAGTGCGTGTTGATGACGAAATCGACATCGCCGCCGCCGAGACCCGCAATGGTCTCCTTGTAACCGGCAACGACGGCGGGCACGCCGTCGTCGACGAGCAGAACGCCGCTTTCGCCGATCGACACGAGCACGTTGCCCGCGCCCGGCGCGAACAGCACGTGGAGCCCGTCCCCGATCGGCTCGGTCCGAATCTCCGGCTGCTCGAGCCCCTGCGCGATCACGGCCGGGGCGGCAAGCGCCGCGAGCACCGCCGATACGAGCCTTAGTGTCCGTGACATGGCTGACTCCTATATGACCTTTTCGACCCGGTGCGACGCCGCCGATTTGACGATGGCTTCGGTGACGGCGGCCCCGTGAATCATCTCGTCCGTAGGGATCATAAACGGTTTACCGCCGCTCGCGGCGGTTCCGAAATCCTCGAGCGTCGCCTTGACGATGTCGAGCGTGGCAGCCTCCCAGATCTCCGGTGCCCCCTTGAGCGGCTGGAAGGTACATCGGCCGAAGAGCTTCGTGCGGCGCTCTTCGGACGGAGCGCCCGCGATGTGCGTCATGCCTTCGAGCTTGACGAAGCCCTTGGACCCATAGACCTGGAAGTTGAAGCCGCCGCCCGTTGCCGTCATCGTCCCGAGATAACCCGACATGCCCTCCTTCATCCGGAACAGAATCGAGGTCGTGTCGTCGGCGTCGATCGCGACGGCACGATGAAAACTCTGGCAATACACCTCATCGATGGGCCCGCACAGATCGATCATGCCGTCGACCGCGTGCACGCCCAATGGCGCCAAACCGCCGCAAGGTGTCTCGTCGCGATTCGCGCGCCACGCATCGGGTTTGAGCATCAACGCATTCGGGAAGGTCATCGTCGATTCGACGTGGAGAATCACTCCGAGGTCGCCGGAATCGATGCGTTCGCGAAGCCTGGTCATCTCCGGATGCAAGCGCCGATTGTAGTCGACTGCGAGCGCGACCCCCGCCTTCGTTGTCGCTTCGACGGCCCTTTCGGCCCCGGCCTTGGTCAGCGCAAGCGGCTTCTCGCAAAAGACGTGCTTCCCGTTTGCGGCAGCGGCGACGACCTGATCGACATGCATCGAATTCGGTGTCGCCAGCACAACGGCATCCACCTTCGGGCTCGCGAGCATCGCATCGAAACTCTCGAGCAGCTCGATTTCATGTTGCGCAACGAACGCATGCGTCTCACCCGTCACGTCTTCCGTCGCCCCGGCGACGAATCGAATTTTCTCGCTCTGGCCGGATACGGCTTCGACCAGCGTCTTGCCCCACCAGCCGAGGCCCACGATTCCTGCGTTGATCACAAGGCTATCTCCTCTGTCGTTTCTTACTCGTAAGTCATTCGGTGTCACCGGATCATCGGATCAGTCGAGGCCCGCGGCGCGCGCCCGGACGCGCCCCATGACGGACCAATCGAGATCGCCCTCGCCGTGGGCGAAGGCCTCGAGAAGGCTGTCGCGAAAGACGTTGAGGCTCGGCAACGGCACTTGCGCCGCCTGCCCGGCCGCCATGATCAGGTTGCTGTCCTTGAAGCCGAGGTGCACCGAGAATCCGACCTTGTCGTAGGCCTCGTTCGCGATGATGTTCGCGTACACCTTGTACGACGGCGACGCGAACAGCCCGTCGGTCAGCACTTCCTTGAACACGTGCGGGTCGACATCGAATTTTCTGGTCAAGGCGAACGACTCGGCCAGGGCCTCGATCGCGCATCCGAGCACCATGTTGTTCGCGAGCTTGACGGCTGCCGCGCCGGCCGGGTTCGTGCCAGCATAAAACGTGCGCCGTCCACAGGCCTTAAAGAGCGGCTCGAGCCTGTCGACGGTCTCCTTCGGTCCGGCCGGGACGATGCCGAGCTGGCCCGCCGCCGCGGCATCGGGACGACCGAGCACGGGCGCCGGAACGAACAAATGGCCGGCCGCGTCGTGGCGCTCCTTGAGCTCGAGCAACGCGGTGACGCTGTGCGTGCCCATCGGCACGTGAATCGCGCCTTTGGCCAGCGTTTCGAGCAGGCCGCCGTCGACGACCTGGCCGAGCGCCTTGTCGTCCGACAGCATCGTGAACACGACATCGCGGCCCTTGCACGCCTCCGCGATCGAGCCGGCGACCTTCGCGCCTTTCTTCTCGAGCTCGTCGGCCTTCGATCGCGTGCGGTTATAGACGACGAGATCGTAACCCGCGTCGAGAATGCGGCCGGAGATCGCCTGCCCCATGTTGCCGAGGCCGATAAATCCAACTTTCATGACAATTCCCTTCTACTGCTTGCCGAGCAGCTGCTCGCGCACCCACTCGATCTCCATGACGACGTAATCGACGATATCGCCGGTCTTCAGATGCTCGGGCAACACGTCCCAGGTATAGGTCTCAATCTCGAGCTGCGGCGAGAGCTTGTTCTCCCGGTGAAACTTGAGCGCGTCCTCGATGGCGAAACGCGTCGTTTTGAAATCGCCGAGATCGTCGAGAAACACCGGCACATGGAAATGCGTGCGCCACTCGCGCGGGCCGGGATCCTTCTCCCAGGCCGCAAACGCGTCCTCGAGATTCAGGTAACGCGTGAGCTCGCCGTTTCGCTTCTCGACGGTCTGCGTCAGATAGACTGTATCGGCAAACTTCCTGAGCGCATCGACCTTCTCCTGAGTGACCTCGGGCGTCCGGATCGCCGCAGCCTCCTGGAGCTTGAATACCGGGATCCCGGCATCGGCGAGCGCCCTCAGGGATGCGCCGATGTCCTCGTACTCGACGGCCTGGTGGCAGATGTCGTAGACCATGCCGAGATGATCGTGCAGGGCGTCGTCGGCCTGTGCTCGGCTCAATCCCGTGTGCCCGACGATCGTATCGATCGCGGCTTTCGAGTAGAGATGCTCGCCGAAATACTCGAGCGCCTCTTCCGTCGTCTCGAGAAAGCAAGCCGGCTCAGGCTCGAGCGCGAGGCGCACCTTGCGCCCGGTGGACTGATGCAACGTGATCAGATGCGCGACGACGCGCAGCACCTGATGCGTCAGCTCCTCGACGTGGCTCGGCCGGTAGATATTCGGCTTGAACGCAAGCGGCGGGCTCTGGATCGTCGGATCGACCGTGTCGGGCGCGACCTCGGCGAGGATGTTCGCGACCTCCATCGTATAGACGGCACGCTCGTCGGTCCGCCAGTCGGGCTCGTAGACGTCTTCCTTGACGATCCGGCCCTTGAACGGCCCGTAAGGGAAGGCATTGACCGTATAAAGATACATATCGTGCTCGTCGAGAAAGGCCTTCAAGCGCTTCCTTTCGCCGGCGTCGTTGACCAGCGTCTTGGCCGAGGCATTCGAGATCCGCAGCGAGACACCGAAGGGAGCGTCGGGGCAGACGCGCTTTTTCACCTTCGGCACGTAGGTCGTCAGGCTGTTCCACATCTCGGGCCAGGTGTCGCCCGGGTGAACCAGTGTCGAGTAAGTCAGGTGGCCGAGGCCATGGCCCAGATCCATCAAGTTCTCCTTGAAGCTTGGCGCCGCCGGGCCACCGGTTGGCCCCGCTGCGGCATACCTTGGATTCGAGCCTCGCCCCGGATTTGTTGATCTGGTTCCGCGCCGACGCCCGCGGCTATTGTAACGTGACTCGCCGGCCGTGGCGCCCGGAAGCAAGAACGCCCGGTCGAGCCGGGCGTTGGATGGTTGGCGCGGGGGCAGCGAGCGCTGCCCCCGTGCTCATGCCCGAGCCTTGCTCAGAACTGCCGCCGCAGAGTGACCCCGTAGGTCCTGGGCCAGCCCGGCTGGCCAGCCAGCGTGCCCGCGCCGCTCGCGAACTGATCGAACAGCGTGTGGAAGTAGTACTCGTCGGTCAGGTTCGTGACCTCGAACGCCGCATCCCAGAGTCCGTCATCCGAGCCCCACATCAGGCGCGCGTTCGTGATCGTGTAGCCCTCGATTCTGTTGCTCGCCTGGTTGACCGGCAGGACGAAAACCTCCGACTGGTAGCTCGCGTCGAGACGCAGCCCCACATCGCCACCGGAGCCCAACGGGATGTTGTACTGAATGCCCGCGCTCCACTTCGTTTCCGGCGTGTACGGCGGCACCATGTTGAGCTGCACCGGCGCGACCGCCTCCTTGTACTCGAAGTCGAGCCAGCTCGCCGAGGCGTCGACCAGCCATCGGTCGCCGACGTACCACTCGAGCTCGAGCTCGAGGCCCGGAACCTTCGCCGTGCCGGCATTGATCGGCAGCGCGCAGGGACCGGGACCGTCGGTCGGATCCGGCGTCGCTTCGAAGCACGGATTCAGCGTCATGATGATGTCGGTGTAATCGTTGTAGAACAACGCGCCGTTCAGACGCAGATTGCCGTTCGCCAACAGCGACTTGAAGCCGACCTCGTAGGCCGTCAGCTCTTCATTGTTGAACGGCAACAGCTGCGCCAGGATGAACGGCCGCGGATTGACGCCGCCGCCTTTGTATCCGGTCGAAGCCTGGACATAGACCATCGAGTTGTCGCCGAGGCTGTAGTCGAGCGCGAGGCGCCAGTCGACGCGGTCGTCGGCGAAGGTTGCGCCCTGGTTGAACAGGCCGATCAACGCGCAGTTCGACGGATTGCTGATGTCATGCGGCGGCAAGCCCGCCGCGCACGGCCCTGCCGGCAGCGTGCCGTCGATGTTACGCCGGAAGTGCACGTAGGTCTTCTCGTCCTCCGAGTAGCGCACGCCGGCCGATAGGTTCATCCGATCCGTCAGATCGAAAGTGACATGCGC
The DNA here is from genome assembly GCA_035513215.1 of Gammaproteobacteria bacterium. GTDB lineage: Bacteria > Pseudomonadota > Gammaproteobacteria > Steroidobacterales > Rariloculaceae > DATCZB01. The sequence goes on from DATKCK010000105.1 coordinate 17,657, forward strand.
GAAGGCCGCATGATTGGACGAGGGCGTCGGATCCGGCCCATGGACGAAGTTGAACTGCACGTAGAACAGGTTCACGTTCGCTTCGAGTGTGCCGTCCTGCTCGAACCAGAAAATGCCCGTGGTGTAGTCGAAATTGTCGCCGCCGCCGCTGAGCCTGAGCTCCGTGCTCCACTGATCGTGCTCGAGATGCTGCAACAGGAACTGGCTGTTGATCGGTGTGCGGTCCTCGTCCTGCGCGAAGCTCGCGTCGTACTCGCGGTATGAGTTGATCCATTTCAACGCGAGGTTGTCGCCAAGATTCCAGTCAAAGGTCGCGGAGAATCCCCAATGGTCCAGCGTCGTCTGCGGACGGATCGCACTTGGCGAATACCGCTGGTGCGTGTTCGGGTCGGTGTCCCACGGATCCATGAAGGTGCCGTAGTTGACGTAAGGATCATTGACGGGCGAATTGCCGGTCCGATTGGCGCCATAGGGCACGAAATCGTTCGTCAGATAGACGGGCGTGCCGTCCCGGCCGATGATGTAGGTTCCGTTGAAGCCGAGGTTCGGATAGTCCGCGTTCGGATAACCGGCCGGCGGCGCGGGCGGGAATATGAACGGGCCCGTCGGGCCTCCCGGCAGCGTCAGCGCCTCGTTGACGCCGATCAGCACGCTCGGAATCGCCTCGGAATCGTCGTTCGTGATGTCGGCCGAGAACGTCGCCCTGAAGTCGTCGGACGGTTCCCACTGGAGCATGACGCGGCCACCCGTATACTGCTGGCCGCCTTCGGTGCCCACCTTGCAGTCCGACAAGCGGCTCACCGAGAAATTCGGGACGTTGGAGGTCGGATGCACGCAGCCGTAGTCGAGGCGGTCGACGAAGCCATCACGGCTCTTGCTGACGCCCGCGACGCGCGCGGCCAGGTTCGGGGTCAGCTCGAAGTCGGCGCTGCCGCGAACCTCGACCCGGTTGTACGACCCGTAGGTCAACTGGATCGAGTCGTTGCCGTCTCCGGGCTGCTGCGAGAACATCTTGATCGCGCCGCCGATCGAGTTCTTGCCGGCCAGCGTGCCCTGCGGTCCGCGCAGGATCTCGACGCGGTCGAGGTCGAGCAGGTCGACCAGCGAGCCCGTCAGCGTCGGATAGTAGACCTCATCGATGTAGACACCGACGCCGGGCTCGAGCGCGTAGTTGAAGTCGGTTTGCCCGATGCCGCGAATGAACGCGACCATGGAAGGGCCGATGGAAGCGCCGCCGGGCTGGAGCGAAACGTTCGGCGCCTGTGCGGCGACCTCGAAGATATTCGTCTGGCTGCGCGCCTCGAGCATCCCGCTGCTGATCGCCGTGATGGCGATCGGCGTATCCTGGACGTCGGCCTCGCGGAACTCCGCGGTGACGATGACGGTTTCGATCTGACCCTGCTGACCCCATGCGGTCCCGGCCATGATCGTGCCAATCGCGGTCGCCAGCACGTGGCGCTTGTTGAGTCTGCTCATGTTCCCCCCCGGAAACGGTCAAATATGAAGTGGAATCCGATCAGTCAGCCGGACAGGTCGTATCGCGCACGCAACACATCGTGACTCATCGCCCGATCGGCGAATACCGAAACTCCGGCCGAAAATGTGGAAAGGCTTATATCAGAAGTACTTTGCGGCTACAACCTGCCGCGGTTTGTCAACTCTCCTCGACGGCGGCCGGATCGTCGCTTCATCGCAAAAATGAAGCGATATCGCCACAGGCGCGTGGACGGAGCCGCGGCCAGGACCGCTAACCGATGCGGATCACAACCTTGCCGAGATGCCTGGCCGAGGCGAGATGCTCGTAGGCGGCCGCGGCCTCGTCGAACGCGAAGACCCTGTCGATGACGGGCTCGATGCCGTTCTGAGCGACGGCCCTGAGCAATGCGGCGAACTGGCCCCTCGGGCTGCGGCCGACGAAGATCCCGCGCAGCGTCGCGCCCTTGAACATCAGCGGATAGGGGCTGAGGTCGCCTTCGGGTCGCGTCATGACGCCGATCAGCTTGATCTCGCCCCCCTCGGCAACGCACTGGTACGAGTGCGGCAGCGTCCCGACGCCGCCGAGATCGATCACATGATCGGCGCCCGCGCCGGCCGTCGCTTCGAGAACGACGCGTTCCCAGTCGGGATTCTCGCGGTAGTTGACCGTGACGTCGGCGCCCAGCGCGCGCGCCGTCTCCAGCTTCTCGTTGCTCGACGAGGTGATGATCACTCGGGCGCCGGCGGCTTTGGCCAGTTGCAGGGCCATGATCGAGACGCCCCCCGTGCCGAGCGTCAGCACCGTGTCGCCGGACCGAATGCGCTTGCCCTCGGTCAGTGCATCCCACGCCGTCACACCGGCGCAGGGCAGCGTTGCCGCCTGCTCGAAGCCGAGCCCGTCGGGAATTTCGAGCAACCCGCCCTGATCGAAGACGCCATACTCGGCCAGCGTGCCGTCGAGCGGAGAGCCGAGCGTGCGGAACGGCCCGCCCTGCGAGAACGTTGCCGTGACGCGATCGCCGACGGCGAAATCCGTTACTGCGTCTCCGATCGCCTCGACGACGCCGGCGCCATCGGAGAGCGGAATTGTATTGCGCGTCACCGGACCACCGATGTACTTGCCTCGCACGATCGCGAGGTCGCGAAAATTCAGGGAGGCCGCATGCATGCGGACCAGCACTTCGGTCGGTCCGGGCTCCGGGTCGGACCTT
>DATKCK010000106.1:0-109977 GCA_035513215.1 Gammaproteobacteria bacterium
CGGGCGAGGCTGCCATGCGCCGCGCGAAAGCCGAAGCCTTTGCGCGTATGCGCAGCGAATACTCGGCGCTGAGAACCGATTGGGGCGGCCGGGGCGATTACGACGCCTGGTTCGACGGCGAGCTGAACAACGCAAGCCTGGTCGCGCTCACGAGTTACCAGCGATGGACCGCCGGCTTGAGGTCGCGGCTCGAGTTGCTGGGGCCGAGAGCGTTCTATGCGGAACTCGAAGCGCTGCTCGAGCTCGACGAGGACGAGCGCGCCGCGACGCTCGCGAGCTGGAATCGGGCTTCAGTGGCGGCTTTGCTGGCGGATGGCCGCTAGCTCGTCGACGCTGCCGGCGAGGTAGGAGCCGACGATGGCGTGCATGCGTTTCGGTTCGATACCGAATGCGGCGAAGCCGTTTTCGCGGCAGACGCTCGCGACGGCCAGCGAGCGGTAGTTGTCCCGGCTGAACGGTTTGCCGGGCAAGAGATACTCGCCGATCCAGGCCTGGAGTCGCCCGAGCGGGCCGGGAAGCCCGACGATTGCGCGTCGAATCCCGAGCTCCCGGCAGAGATAGCGCAGGATCTCCTCGAGCGTATAGATGTCCGGCCCGCAAAGCTCGTAAGTCTTGCCGAAGCTGCGGCTATCGGTCAGCGCACGGACGAAGGCCTCGGCCACGTCGCGCACGTAAACGGGCGCAAAACGGGCCTCGAGCCGTGCGAGCGGAAGAATCGGGCTCAGACGCAGGATGCCGGCAAAACGGTTGGTAAACGTATCCTCGGGACCGAAAATCACGGACGGTCGAAAGATCGTGTAATGAATGCTGTCGCCGGCCTGTCGCTGAACGATCTGCTCGGCCTGCCCTTTCGTCGTGAGGTAGTGGCTCGGCCCGCGTTCGGCATTCGCCTTGAGCGCGCTCATTTGAATCAGGCGTTTCACGCCGAGCCTGCGGCAGGCAGCCATCAACTTCTCGACGAGCTCCACGTGCACGCGTCGAAATCCGCTGCCGTCGTGACCACGCTCGTTGAGAATCCCGATCAGGTTGATCACCGCATCGCAGCCCGATATGACGCGCGCGAGCTGATCGGCGTCGTGCACGTCGGCCTGAACCAGCTCGAGACCGGGCAGGACGAGCAGCTTGCGGGCGCGCTGCCGGTTGCGTGTCGGGATTCTGACGGCGAAACCGGCGCGCACGAGCTTCGCCGCCAGCGTCCTTCCGACGAACCCAGTCCCGCCGAGGACACCGACGGTGCCCTTGTCAGTCGAAACTGCCACTCGTACTCAACGCAGCCGGATCAGAACACTGCGGTTGCCGCGCTGAATCTGCACGAGGACGAAGCGCGCTTCTGCGACGATGGCCCGCGCCTCGGCCAATGTGGTTACCGGCTGGCGATTGATGAAGGTGATGATGTCGCCTTCCAGCAGGCCCTGATTCCCGGCCGGGCTGCCAGGCACAACCGAGACGACGCCGAGACCCCGGATACCGCCACGCTGGACTTCGGCGAGCTCGATGCCCTCGAAGACCGGATCGGAAATGTCGGACCCTTCGGTGCGCGACAGAACCTCGTCCGTCCGCAAGCCCAGAGTCGCGGTCAGGCTCAGTCGCCGTCCGTTGCGGATGAGGTCCACCTCGACCTCGTCGCCCGGCCTCATCAGGCCGATCCGATTGCGCAGCTCGTTGCTGTTCGCAATCCGTTGGCCGTTCAGACCGACGATGACGTCGAAGATTTGAATGCCGGCTGCCTCGGCCGCCGAATCGGGCACGACCTCGGTGACAAGCGCCCCTTCGGATACGGACACACCGTATTCTTCAGCCTGATCGGGCGTCATCGTCGACATCGTGACGCCCAGCAGTCCGCGACGAACCTCGCCGAACTCGATGATCTGCTCCATGACGGGTACCGCCATGCGGGTCGGAATCGCGAGCCCGATGCCGATATTGCCGCCCGTCTGCGAGATGATCGCCGAGTTGATGCCGACGAGCTCGCCTCGCAAATTCACGAGCGCGCCGCCCGAATTTCCGACGTTGATCGACGCGTCCGTTTGTATGAAGTCCTCGTAGACTCGGTTCGGGTCGCGGTCTCGGCTCAGGCCGCTGCGGCCGAGCCCGCTGACGATGCCGGCAGTGACCGTATTCTCGAACCCGAGAGGATTGCCGATCGCAACGACATAGTCGCCGACCCTGAGATCGTCGTCCGATGCGAACGGTATGTCGGAGAGATTGTCGCCATCGATCTTCAGCACGGCGAGATCGGAGTCCGCATCGGAGCCTACTACCGTGGCGACGAAGCTTCGTCCGTCGAGAAGGGACACGGTGATCTCATCGGCATTCTCGATCACGTGATGATTCGTCAACAGATAGCCGTCCTCGGCATCGACGATGACACCGGATCCTTCGCCGCGAAGAGGCCGCTGCTGCAACTGATCGCCGAAGAAACGCTCGAGCAGGGGGTCGCCGGAGAATGGACTCGATAGTGGCGCCGTCCCCGCGACCGAGATGTTGACGACAGCCGGTGCGACCTCTTCCACCAGGGGCGCGAGGCTCGGCAAGGGCTCAACGACTCGCTGCTGTGCCGATGCGGCGGCGAGCCCGAAAAGCAGCAATGCGCCGCAGAGCCGGCCTGCCCGAGTTCTGATCGTCGTTTCCGCCATAAGCGTGTTTTCGGTTGTCGAGAATGGACCGACTATTCTAGTGCGTATCCTGCCCGTCTCGTGCCTGTCCTGTGACTTTTCTGGGGATAAGCTGGGCAATAGCGGAGCACAAGATATAGTGCTTTGCGCGACACCGCGCTGGATCGGCAAAGCGGCGGAGTTTTTCTCGGCCATTTCTAGGATAGATCAGTAAGTAGCTGTATGTAAAAGAATAATTTCAGGTCACGAAATCGTCAAAAAGTCTTGACATAAACTCGATGGGATCCTAATCTACGGGCTCGCGGCACAAGATCTTGTGTCACGTAAGAAGCAAGCACGCGTTCGGCGCGGGCTGACCACGGTCAGCTCAGGGGGAGGGTTTCGCTCGGAATTTCGGGCACAAGCGGGATCGCGCGGGCAACTCACGGGGATGACGGCGGCGCTGCCGCGCTGCCCAGGGGTCGAGTTCTCAAAGCATGAATACAGCAGTCGAAGTCGCAGCATCGGGCGTCGCCGATATCGAGTTCCAGGATGCCTCGGTCGATATCTGGGATACCAAGTATCGGCTCAAGACCAAAGCCGGCGAGCCCGTCGACCATGACCTTCAAAGCACGTACGAGCGCGTGGCCCGGTCTCTCGCGGCCGTGGAAGCGCCGGGCGAACGCGAGCATTGGTTCGAGCGCTTCGTCTGGGCGCTGCAGCGCGGCGCCATTCCGGCCGGCCGCATCATGTCGAATGCGGGTGCCGAGCAACACAAGCCCGCGACGTCGACGATCAATTGCACGGTGTCGGGCACGATCGGGGACTCGATGCACGACATTCTCGACAAGGTTCACGAGGCCGGTCTGACGCTGAAGGCCGGTTGCGGCATCGGCTACGAGTTCTCGACGCTCCGCCCGAGGGGCGCATACGTCTCGGGAGCGGGCGCCCACACCTCGGGGCCGCTGTCCTTCATGGATATCTACGACAAGATGTGCTTCACCATCTCCTCGGCGGGCGGTAGACGCGGCGCGCAGATGGGCACCTTCGATATTGGCCATCCGGATGTCATGGATTTCATTCGCGCCAAGCGCGAGGATGGCAGGCTCCGCCAGTTCAATCTTTCCCTTCTGATCACGGACGAGTTCATGCAGGCCGTCCGCGACGATACGGAGTGGCAGCTCGCCTTTCCCGTGACCGAGAAGGAGGTCGCCGAAGACGAGATCGACATCGGCGATCCGGGCCAGGTCGTCTGGCGCGAGTGGCCCGTCAGGCAGAGCTATGTGACCGACGAAGCCGGTCTCGTGGCCTGCAAGATCTACCGCAGTCTGCCGGCACGTCGAATGTGGGACGTGATCATGTCGTCGACCTACGACTTCGCGGAGCCCGGCTTCGTGCTGATCGATCGGGTCAACGAGATGAACAACAACTGGTGGTGCGAAAACATTCGCGCGACCAACCCCTGCGGCGAGCAGCCCCTTCCGCCCTATGGCGCGTGCCTGCTCGGCTCGGTCAATCTGACCAAATTCGTCCGCCAGCCGTTCACGGACAGCGCGCGTTTCGACTGGGACGAGTTCCGTGCCGTCGTTCAGGTCTTCACGCGCATGCTCGACAACGTCGTCGAGATCAACGGGCTGCCGCTCGGCAAGCAGCGCGACGAGATCGAGCGCAAGCGGCGGCACGGCATGGGGTTCCTGGGGCTAGGCTCCGCGGTGACGCTGCTCGGCATGCGCTACGGGTCGCCCGAATCGGTCAAATTCACCGAAACGGTCTCGCGCGAGCTCGCTCTCGCCGGCTGGCAGACCGGCTTCGAGCTCGCCAGGGAAAAGGGCGCCGCCCCGATCTTCGGCGAAGAGTTCGAGGTTACGGACGAGATGCTGCGCAAGCGTCCGGAGATGGCGCGCGACGGTTTCGAGGCCGGGGACAGGGTTGCAGGTCGCGTTCTGCATGCGCGCTACAGCCGTTACATGCAACGGCTCCGCGAGGTTGCGCCCGATCTCGTTAAGGACATCGAAGAGCACGGCGCCCGGTTTACGCATCACAGCTCGATCGCGCCCACGGGGACGATTTCGCTGTCGCTGGCCAACAACGCCAGTAACGGCATCGAGCCGTCCTTCGCGCATCACTATTTCCGCAACGTGATTCGCGAAGGCAAGAAGAGCAAGGAAAAGGTCGACGTATTCTCGTTCGAGCTTCTCGCCTATCGCCAGCTCGTGAACCCCAAGGCAATGCCGGATACGGACGAGCCGGCCAGGCGGTTGCCCGATTTCTTCGTGAGCTCCGAGGATATCTCTCCCCGGGAGCACGTCGATATTCAGGCCGCGGCTCAGTCCTGGATCGACTCGTCGATTTCGAAGACGGCGAACGTTCCGACCGACTATCCGTATGCGGACTTCAAGGGTATCTACCGGTACGCCTACGAGAACGGCTTGAAGGGATGCACGACTTTTCGTTTCAACCCCGAGGCTTTTCAGGGCGTCCTGGTCAAGGAAAAGGACCTCAAGAACACGATTTACAGGTTCACGCTCGACGACGGCTCGGCGGTCGAGCTCAGGGGTGACGAGGAAATCGAGTATGACGGCGAGATGCACACCGCCGCCAATCTCTACGATGCCCTGAAAGAGGGCTACTACGGCAAGTTTTGACGGAGCGGAAAGTGTCGCGCACGAAAATCGATAAGAAGATAGTCGGCTTCGCGGTCGCGGGCTCGGGCGGCGAGCGCAAGGAGGCCGCACCCCTCATCCGGGCAGACGGCAACAAGGTGATCCGGATGCACGAGCGCCTCGAGCGGCCCGAGGTGCTGATCGGCTCGACGTACAAGGTGAAAACGCCGGTTTCCGATCATGCGATGTACGTCACGATCAACGACATCGTGCTGAACGAAGGCACGGAGCACGAGCAACGCCGGCCCTTCGAGATCTTCATCAACTCCAAGAACCTGGATCACTACCAGTGGATAGTCGCGCTGACGCGGATCATGTCGGCCGTGTTCAGAAAGGGCGGCGACGTGACGTTTCTGGTGGACGAGCTCAAGGCCGTTTTCGATCCGCGCGGCGGCTACTGGCAGCCGGGCGGCAAGTTCATGCCTTCGATCATCGCCGAGCTCGGGCATATTGTGGAGAAGCATCTTACGGAGAGCGGCTTGCTGAAGGCTCCGAGTCTCGATCCGGCGCAGCAGAAATTCGTCGATGCCAAGCGCGCCGAGCTCGAGGCCGAGAGCCGCCAAAAGGACGCATTTGCCAAACACAGTTTTCCGGAAGGCGCGCAGCTTTGCGGCAAGTGCTCGACGGCTGCGGCTGTCATGCTCGACGGCTGCATGACCTGTCTGAATTGCGGGTATTCCAAGTGTGGCTGAGGGGCCCGTCGCTGTGTTGCCTCAGCGTTGATCGGCCGCCGGTCGCGTAACGATCCGCCGTTGGTCCGCCTCTCGAATTCGTTCGGAGGCGGGCCTTTTTTTGCTCCGGTGCTCGGCCTACTGAGTACAATCCGCCCGTGAGCTTGAGCGTTCCCGATTTCTCTTCGCTGCGCATCCTTGTCGCGGGGGATGCGATGCTCGACGAGTACTGGTTCGGCGATACGGCGAGAATCTCCCCGGAAGCGCCGGTCCCGGTCGTTCACGCAGGGTTTCGCGAGCAGCGCGCCGGTGGCGCAGCCAACGTGGCGGTCAATCTGGCCGCGCTTGGGGCCAAGGTCCGGTTCGTCGGCGTCGTCGGTGACGACGCGAGCGGCAATGCGCTCGAGGATTTGCTGCGGCAGGCTCGAGTCGATCCTGCGCTCGTGAGAAGCGAGGCCGTGCCCACGATTCACAAGCTGCGCGTGCTCGCTCGCAACCAGCAACTGATACGCCTCGATGCGGAGCGCAATCTCGCCGAGCTCGCCGGAGCCTTCAATCGATCGCTCGTCGACCGGGCCAGCCGGGGCGAGGTCGTCGTTCTTTCAGATTACGGCAAGGGGACTCTTGCCGGCGTCGCGGAGGTCATAGCGCAACTGAACGAGAAGGGCTGCCGAATTCTGATCGATCCGAAGGGCACGGACTTTGGCCGCTACCGTCATGTCTTCTGTCTGACACCCAATCAGGCCGAGTTCGCCGCGGTTGCGGGGCGCTGGAGCACGGATGCCGAGTTCATCGACAAGGCGGAGACGCTCCGCGAGACACTCGATCTCGACTATCTGCTCGTCACACGGAGCGAGCGCGGCATGACGATGGTCGGGAGGGACATCGATCCGGTCGATCTCGAGGCACAGGCTCGTGAGGTGTTCGACGTCACGGGCGCCGGCGATACCGTGATCGCGACGCTGGCCGGCTGCCTGGGCGTCGGTCTCGATGTTGCCGACGCGATGGCGCTTGCCAATCTGGCGGCCAGTATCGTCGTCTCGCGAATCGGCGTCGCGAGCGTGACCCCGTCGGAGCTCAAGTCTGCGCTGCACCGACGCGGCTACGGCGGCCGCGGCCTGGTCAAGGCCGCCGAGCTGGCCGGTATTCTGGAAGAGGCGAGAAACCGCGGCGAGAAGATCGTCATGACGAACGGCTGCTTCGACATTCTCCACGCGGGCCACGTCAGCTATCTCGAGAAAGCGAAGTCGCTCGGAGATCAGCTCGTCGTTGCGGTCAACGACGATCCGTCCGTCGCGAGACTCAAGGGCCCTACCCGGCCGATCACGCCACTCGAGGATCGCATGGCGGTCCTCGCCGGACTCGCCGCCGTCGACTGGGTCGTTCCGTTCGGCGATGACACGCCCGCCGCGCTCGTCGAGCAACTCAAACCCGATGTGCTCGTCAAAGGCGGCGACTGGAACGTCGATCAGATTGCGGGCGCCGAATGGGTACTGGCCAACGGCGGCGAAGTCCGCGTACTCGAGTTCAAACCTGGACGTTCGACCACGGCGCTGATCGAAGCGATCCGCGCCCAGGCGGCGGATTGACCGGCACCGGAACTATTCGAGCCACGCGTCGATTTCCACCAGATCGGCCGCGGACAGACTGCCCGCCGCCTGCTTGAGCCTGAGGATATTCAGCAGATATTCGTAGCGCGAGGCTGCATATTGCGTTTCGGCCCGGCGCACGCTGTTCTGCGCATTGACGACATCGACCGCGGTGCGTTGCCCCACCTCTTCCCCGGCCTGTGTGGCCAGCAACGCCGTGCGCGAGGACTCGAGCGCCTGGCGCAGCGCCTGGACGCGGTTGATTTCCGATGTCACGCCGAGATAGGCATCGCGTGTCAGCCGTTCGGCCTGGCGCGCAAAACGCTCGACTGTCTCGACGGTCGCGCGATGCCGATAAACCGATTGCTGAACCCTGGATCGGTTCGCGCCGCCGCTGAAGATCGGAATGCTAAGGCTGAGCTGAATGCTCTCGCTCTCGCGGTCGGAGCCCGTCGGCGGGGTCACGAGGTCCGGCCCCACGAAGCGGTTCGTCGTTTGCGTCGTCGTGCTCGAGTTGTCCGATCCCGATGCCGAGAGGCGGAGCGTCGGAAAGCGCGAAGAGCGCGCGATTCGAATATCGTCCTGGGCAATATCGGCGCTGATCCGGCTTGCAACCAGCGACAGATTCTGGCCCTGTGCGATCTCGACCCAGGCCTCGACGTTGCTGGGATCCGGAGCCATCAGCGGCAAGTCCTCGATCGGCGAGCGCAGATCCGTGACATAAATATCGATAATCTCGCGCAGGCTCTCCTGCGCGTTTGCAAGCAAGCGCTCCGAGGCGATGACCGTAGCTACGGCCGAGTCGTAACCGGCCGTGGCTTCCTGTACATTCGTGATCGCGATCAGGCCGACATCGAAGCGACGCTGCGTTTGCTCGAGCTGCTGCTCGAGGGCTTCGCGGGCTGCGATATCGGCGGCAAGCAGATCCTCCGCAGCGAGCACGTTGAAGTATGCGTTCGCTACGCGAAGCATCAGATCCTGTTGCGTCACGGCGAGATCGACCTCGGCGCGGGCGATCGTCTTGTCGGCCTGCTGCAGGCCCAGATACTGGCCCCAATCGAATACCGTCTGGTTGACGCTTAAGTTCAGGCTCGAGGACTCGCTGTCGGCTTCGGAGCTCGAGAACTCCGCGCTGGGCTCGCCCGTTATGAAGTCCAGCGGCGGATTGGGATTCAGGGAATGGCCGTCCGAGGCCGAGCCCGAAAGCGAGAGTGACGGCATGAGCCCGCTGCGAGCTTGCCGCTTGACCTCGGACGTAGCGAGAAAGTTCGCTTCGGCCTCTCGTATGACGGGATCGTTGACCAGCGCTTGCTCATAGACTTCGAGCAGCCCGAGCTCATCCTGGGCGATCGACGCCGTCGACGCGAAGAAGAGCAGGGTTGTTGCAAGGTGCGTTCTTTTCATCGGATTACCTTTGTATCGCTTGCGGTTGCTTTCCCGACGTCCGGAACGCGACTAGAGCACGAACGCCTCGGGCTCATCAGCGTTCATCATGGGCGTCAGCATGGTTTCGAACAGGCTTTGCTCCGTCCAGCTGCCGTCGGCGTGCATGCGGACGAGGACCGCTTCCATGACGGGTGATCGGCCAACGACGACGAACAGCCGTCCCCCCGGATTAAGCAGGCTGATATAGCGCTCGGAAAGCACGGGCAGCGAAGCGGTAATGGCGACAACGTCGAAGCGCGCATCGAGATGGGCCCGCGTGGCGTCCTCGTCCCTGAGCTCCACGTTGTGAATGCCTTGGCGGCGGAGCTTTTGGCCGGCAGCCTCACTGAGGTCGGCGAATATCTCGAGGCTTACGACGTTCTCGGCCAGCCGGCCGAGGCAGGCCGCAAGGTAACCGCTTCCGGTGCCGATCTCGAGCGCGGAATCGGTAGGCTCGATGGCGAGCGCCTGCAGCAGGCGCGCTTCGACCTTAGGTGACATCATGCACTGTCCATGCGGCAACGGTACCTCGGTGTCCGCGAACGCCAGATCGCGCTCGGCCTCCGGCACGAAGGCCTCGCGCGGCGTGTCCCGCAGCGTGTCGAGCACGTGCTCGTCGAGAACGTCCCAGGTCCGAATCTGCTGGCTGATCATCTGCCGTCTGGCGGCTTCGTAGTTCATGTCTTTAGTGGGTGCTAGGGGTCAGAGCGCAGAGAGGCGCGTAAGGTTACGGAGAATAGCTGGGAGCGACAAGACGTATTATCGTCAAATCCGAACGCCCGAACGGGGCGTGGTGGGGTATCGTTGCCGAACTCGAGCGCGCAGGCTCCGGGTGCCGCAAGAGCGCAGCTTCATGCGTGCCGTCCGAACGGGGCCATCGCAAATAACAAGGTATTAATCGCGTGCGAGCGAGAAGAGGCGTAAGCCCCAGTGTCAGCAGGGAATAAACCAATAGTCGAACACTCGAAACTGGCTCATTCGTCAGCCGCGCCGACGAATGTCTCTCGGGAGCCACAGGTCGGCCAGCGTTTCGACGAATAACATGGGCGCGCTGTCGGTGGCGCTCGACAGTCGGTGGGTCCTCGCCGCGCTGGCCGGCATTGCCATTGTCGGCATCGTGGTCGCGGGAGTGCTTGCCGTCAGGCTGCTTCGCATTCGGGGGCAGGCGGCACGCATCAGGGACGAGATCCACGAAGCGGTGGCCGAAGCTGGCACCGAAAGCAGGATTGTCGTCAACGGCCGCCCCAGCGATTTCGTCGCTATTGCCGCGAGCGTCAATCGGCTGCTCGATCGGATCGCAGAGCTCGGGGAGCGCACATCGGCCATCGAGCAGAGCTTCACCGTGCTGGCCGCGACACTGCCGGAAGTCGCGCTCGTTCATACCGACGCCATCCTCTATGCCAACAGAGCCGCCGCGGATCTCTTCGGCGTGGAGCCGGGGACGCTGCGCGGCAAGCGCGTGACCGACCTCATGCGCCCCGCCTATCGCGCGTCGATGCGCAAGCGCATCACGAACGAGCTCCAGTCGGACGCGCCGCTCGACCCCATCGAGGTTCAGCTCATCAACGGCGACGAGAGCGGCCTGTGGGTCGAGCTCTACAGCCAGAGGTTGACTTACGAGGGGCAACGCGCCTTCGTCAGCGTCGCTCGCGATATTACCCATCGCAAGGGTCTCGAAGCCTCGATGGGACGCGGCAAGCTCCAGGCACGAGTCACGCTGGAATCGATCGGCGAAGGGGTCATCACCACGGACCCGTCGGGGATCATCGACTATATGAATGAGGCAGCCGAGCAGCTCCTCGACAGCAAACGCAGTATTGCGATCGGCAAGACCATCGGCGAGGTCATTGCCCTGGTCGACGAGGTCGACGGCGAGTCGCTCGGCGACCCGGTCGCGAAGTGCCTCGCCGAAAGGCACCGGATCAATCTCGGTCGCAGGGCGCTCTTGATCTCGAAGCAGTCCAAGCGCGAGTTCTCGACCGAGCTCACGGCTTCGCCCATTCGAGGTCCCGACCGGGAGATCGCGGGCTGCGTCGTGATCTTTCACGACGTCACCGAGATGCGCGGATTGGCGAAGGAGATGTCGTATCAAGCGAGCCACGATCCGTTGACGGGCCTCGTGAATCGCGCCGAATTCGAGCGCCGGCTCGATCAGGCTTTGAGCTCTCCGCGCAACGAGCATGCCAGTCACGTCGTCTGCTATCTCGACCTCGACAGGTTCAAGGCCGTCAATGACAGCTGCGGGCATATGGTCGGCGACAATCTGCTGCGGGAGATCGCCGTGCTGCTAAAGCATCACGTGCGTGACTCCGACACCGTGGCGCGGCTTGGGGGCGATGAGTTCGCGATGCTGCTCGTCGGCTGTCCGCTGGACAAGGCGCGGCAGATTGCGGACGACGTATGTCAGGCCGTCAGCGATTACAACTTCACCTGGCAGGATCGTGTCTTCGAGCTCGGGGTCAGCATCGGGCTCGTCGAGATCGATGGCGAGAGCGGTACGGCTGAGACTGCGCTGGCTGCCGCGGATTCGGCTTGCTATGTGGCGAAGCAACAGGGCCGGGGCCGCGTCCATGTTTACTCGTCGCGCGACGAGGTCATGGCGCGGGAACGCGGCGAGATCCAGTGGCTGCAGCGGGTCCAGAACGCGCTGAAAGAGAACGCGTTCTTGCTTTATTCGCAGTCCATCATCGCCACGGCCGGCCGCGTCGAGACGGGACCGGCAGCCGAACTTTTCCTGCGCATGCCCGACGATTCCGGCAAGGTGGCGACGCCGGCACAATTCCTGGGTGCTGCCGAGCGTTATCAGCTGATGTCGCATCTCGACCGCTGGGTCGTTCGCGCGGCGCTGACGAGCCTTGCGAGCGATACTCCGCACCTGCCGGAGGGTCGAAGCTGCAGCATCAATCTGGCAGGCCAGACCCTGGGCGACGAGGAATTCCTCGAGTACGTTGTCGATCTGCTCGATCATACGGGCGTGGACCCGGCCAAGATCTGCTTCGAGGTGTCGGAAACGGCCGTCATGAACAACATCGATCACGCGCGGCGGTTCATCAATGTGCTTCACGGCATCGGTTGCCGTTTCGCGCTCGACGATTTCGGAAGCGGTATCGGATCCTTCTCGCAGCTTCGCCAGCTCGCGATCGACTATCTGAAAATCGACGGATCCTTCACGCGCGACGTGAGCCATTCGAGCATCAGCCGCGAGATGCTCGCGGCGACGATCAAGCTATCGAAGAGCCTCGACTTTCTCGTTGTCGCAGAGCAGGTCGAGGACCAGGAGTCGTTCGATACGCTGCGGTCGCTCGGGGTCGACTTCATTCAGGGGTACGTCGTCGAGAGGCCGCATCCGCTCGGCAAGCTCCACTAGCGGCGCTGCGTGCGCAGTCGATGATGCAGTGCCGCTAGAAAAGCGGCACGGCGAGCAGGGCGACTATGTTGATGATCTTGATCAGGGGGTTGATGGCGGGACCTGCCGTGTCCTTGTAGGGGTCGCCGACGGTGTCGCCAGTCACGGCGGCCTTGTGGGCTTCGGAGCCCTTGCCGCCGAAGGCGCCGTCCTCGATGTATTTCTTCGCGTTGTCCCAGGCGCCGCCGCCCGTGGTCATCGAGATCGCGACGAAGAGGCCCGTGACGATCGTGCCGACCAGGAGTCCCCCGAGTGCCTGGGGTCCGAGCAGGATGCCGACGGCAATCGGCACGAGCAGCGGCAGCAGTGACGGCAGTATCATTTCCCTGATCGCCGCTCTGGTCAGCAGGTCCACGGCCGTCGAGTAGTCCGGCTTGGTCGTGCCCTCCATGATGCCCTTGATCTCGCGGAACTGGCGTCGAACTTCCTCGACGACCGAGCTCGCGGCGCGACCGACGGCTTCCATTGCCATGGCGCCGAAGAGGTAGGGCACGAGCCCGCCGATGAAGAGCCCGATGATCACGCGGTGATCCGACAGGTCGAAGGCCAGGGCACCGAGGCCCTGCTCCTCGAGGCTGTGCGTGTAGTCGGCGAAGAGCACCAGGGCGGCCAGGCCGGCCGAGCCGATGGCGTAGCCCTTCGTGACGGCCTTGGTGGTATTGCCGACGGCATCGAGCGTATCCGTGACGGTTCGGACTTCCGAAGGCAGCTCGGCCATTTCGGCGATGCCGCCTGCGTTATCGGTAATCGGACCGAAGGCGTCGAGCGCGACGATCATGCCCGTCATGGACAACATCGCCGTTGCCGCGATTGCGATACCGTAAAGGTCTGCGAGCTCGTAGGCGCCCCAGATCGACAGGCAGACGGCGAGCACGGGCAACGCCGTCGCCTTCATCGATATGCCGAGGCCCGCGATGATGTTGGTCGCATGTCCCGTCGTCGATGCCTGGGCTACCTTCTTGACGGGGCTGAAATTCGTGCCGGTGTAGTACTCGGTAATGACGACCATCGCGGCGGTCAGCGCCAGTCCGATCAGCGCCGACAGGTAAATCGGAAGGCCGTCGTCGAACATGGCCATCGTGATCGGGTAGAAAAACACGGCCGCAAGCAGGCCCGAGACGATGACGCCCTTGTAGAGCGCGCCCATGACCTTGCCCGATTTCGTGCTGACGAAGAACGTTCCGACAATCGAGGCGATGATCGAGACGCCGCCGAGCACGATGGGATAGATCACCGCGTTCTCACCCAGAGCGGTTGCAGTGAGGCCGCCGAGCAGCATGGTAGCGATGACGGTGACCGCGTAGGTTTCGAAGAGGTCCGCGGCCATTCCGGCGCAATCGCCCACGTTGTCACCGACGTTGTCGGCGATGACGGCCGGGTTCCGGGGATCGTCCTCGGGTATGCCGGCTTCGACCTTGCCGACGAGATCGGCGCCGACGTCGGCGCCCTTGGTGAAGATACCGCCGCCGAGGCGGGCGAAGATCGAGATCAGCGAGCCGCCGAAAGCGAGGCCCACGAGAGCCTTGAGGATTTCCTCGTCGGCATAACCCGCCTGGGAGAGGACGGCGTAATAACCTGCAACTCCCAAGAGGCCGAGCCCGACGACGAGAAGCCCGGTGATTGCGCCGCCGCGAAACGCGATTCTGAGCGCGGGATTGATGCCCTGAGTCGCCGCCTGGGTTGTCCGCACGTTGGCGCGCACCGACACGAACATTCCGATGTATCCCGCAAGACCGGAGAACACGGCGCCTATTGCGAAGCCGATTGCCGTCAGAAATCCGTTGTCGCCGAGGCCGAGCCACAAGACGATGAACAGAATGACACCGACGATGGCGATCGTGCCGTACTGGCGATTCATATAAGCCTTGGCGCCTTCCTGAATGGCGCCGGCAATCTCCTGCATGCGCTCGGTGCCGGCCGATTGCGCGAGCACCCACTTCGTCGAGATCAGCCCATAGACGATTGCGAGCACCGCCGCGCCGAGAGAAAGCCAAAGCGCCGACGTCAAGGAAAGCCCAAGTCCCATTCGAATCTCCTCAAGGCATGGGGCCTGCGAATCGGCCCACTGCTAGCTCCAAGAATCTGATGGACGGCCAGGTAAATGAGGCCGTAACCACTTGTTTTTATTGAGTTTTTTGCGGAACCGCCCCACAAAAGCCGCTTATTCTAGCACAAAGTCCGCGTCCAGCAGCCGCGGCACCGGCTTGCATTTCAGGCTTACGTAACGCGGCATGCCACGGCGATACGGCGGGTAATCTTCACCCTGAATCAGCGGCTCGAGATACTTCCGGCAACGCTCGGTGATGCCGAAGCCATCCTTCGTGATGAAGTTTCTCGGCATCTTCTTTTCCCGGTTCGCGACACGAGAAAGCTTCACTTTGTCGATAGACCATCGATACGGCTTTTCGGACGTTCGGACGATGATCGGCATGACGGCGTTTTCGCCTGCAAGCGCGAGCTCGACCGCTTTCTTGCCGACGGCGTAGGCCTGGCGCACATCCGTCCGAGATGCGATATGTCGCGCAGATCGCTGCAGGTAATCCGCGATGGCGTAGTGGAACTTGAGCCCGAGGTTGCTGCGAACGATCTCGGCAACCGTTGCCGCAACTCCGCCGAGCTGCGTATGTCCGAATGCATCCTTGGTGCCGGCATCCGCGAGGAAACGGCCGTCGGGATGACGCGTACCCTCGGACACGACGACGACGCAATAACCGTAGTCGGCAACCGAGGATCTGACGCGATCGAGAAACGAGGCCTGATCGAACGGAATCTCGGGAAAGAGAATCACGTGGGGCGCGTCGCCCGGACCTTGACCCGCGAGACCGCCTGCCGCCGCGATCCACCCCGCATGCCGCCCCATGACTTCGAGAATGAAGACCTTGGTCGAGGTCGACGCCATCGACGCGACGTCGAGCGCGGCCTCGCGCGTCGAGACGGCCACGTACTTGGCAACCGATCCGAAACCGGGACAGGTATCGGTGAACGGCAGGTCGTTGTCCACCGTCTTCGGGATGCCGATGCAGGTGACGGGAAAGCGCAACTTCCGGCTCATCTCGGCAACCTTGTTGGCCGTGTCCATCGAGTCGCCGCCGCCGTTGTAAAAGAAATACCCGATGTCGTGCGCCTTGAAGACCTCGATCAGCCGCCGATATTCGGCTGCGTTCTCCTGGAGGCCCTTGAGCTTGTAGCGTGCCGAGCCGAAAGCGCCGCCCGGTGTCACCTTGAGTCCCGCGATCGCTGCGCTTGACTCGGCGCTCGTGTCGATCATGTCTTCGTGCAATGCGCCCAGAATCCCGTTGCGGCCAGCATAGACCTTTCCGATACGGTCTCTGCGCTGCCGTGCCGTCTCGATTACGCCGCACGCGGTTGCATTGATCACGGCCGTAACGCCGCCGGACTGCGCGTAGAACGCATTTGGCTTCATTCTTCCTCCGGGAGAACGGATCCTTCCTCGATCGCCAGAATAGCAAAGCCGAGTTCGCGATTGACGCTGCTTTCGGTGGCAGCTAGCTTAGCCCGCCTCTTCGAGGCGGACGAGGTCAAGTCATGCGCATCGTCATGTTGGGTGCTCCGGGCTCGGGCAAGGGCACACAGGCCAAGAGACTGGAGGCACAGCATCGTTTGCCCCAGGTCTCGACGGGTGACCTTCTGCGCCAGGCCGTTGCGGACGAGACGGCGCTCGGTCTCAAGGCCAAGGCCGCGATGGACGCCGGCGACCTCGTATCGGACGACATCGTTCTCGGCATGATCAAGGAGCGCATAGCGCTCGACGATGCGAGGAACGGATTCATTCTGGACGGCTATCCACGCAACCGGCGGCAGGCACTGGACCTCGCGGCGGTTTTTTCCGAGCTCGGTCTGGCGCTCGATGCCGCCGCGCTCATGGATGTGCCGACCGAGGTTCTGATGAAGCGCCTGACGGGCCGGCGTACGTGCTCTCTGACCGGCAAGCTGCTCAATATCTATTTCTCGTCACGGGACGAGATCGACGCCTGCGTCAGGAACGGCGGCGAGCTCTTGCAGCGCAAGGACGACAACGAAGAGACGATAGCCAAGCGTCTTCAGGTCTACGAGCGCGCGACCGCGCCTCTGATCGAGCATTACCGGGACCAGGGGTTCTTGAAGACGATAGCCGCCGACGCGCCAGTGGACGAGGTTTACGAGCGGCTCGTCAGCGCTCTTGGCCTGAAACGAGGGGCTTGAGAATCTCGTCGAGTATCGATCGCCGCCAGCCCGATGACAGCGACTCGGAAAGCTGACCCGACGCGGCCATCGCGATTTCGCGCCGCGTAGCCAGCAGCTCGGGCTGGATATCGAGCTCCTCGGCGCGCGCCCTGACCGCGGCCTGAATCGACTTGACGACGGCCTTGTCGGGCACCGGCCTGTCGGTCGCATCGAGTGCGGGTTCTGCCTCGCGAATCGCCGTCAGCAGTAAAGCGCCCGAGCTCGCAATGAGCTTCGGCGGCAGATTCTCGATGCGCTCGAGATCGGCGGGCGAACCGGGCAGAGTCTGGGCGATCCTGACGAGCTGATCGTCGGCCAGTATCCAGCGCCTGGGCCGGTTCTTTGCTTTCGCCCGCCGCTCGCGCCAGTCGAGCAGGGCAATGGCGGCCGCGCGCCGTTTGCCGCTGAGGGTTCCCGCGCCCCGGGTTCTTTCGAGGAGGGTCGAGAGGTCCGCCTCGATCGGAATGGCGAGCTGCCGCGCGCAGTCTTCCTCGAACCAGGCAGCCCGGCCTCTGGACTCGAGCTCGGTCGCGAGCTCGAGCCATGCCGGGATCAGATAGCGGACGTCATCGAGCGCATAACGAACGAGCGGCCCGGGCAACGGCCTCCGGCTCCAGTCGGCCCGCGTATGCTCTTTCCCAATCGTGACGCCGAGTGTTTTCTCGAGCAGGCCTTGCAATCCGGTCTGCAGCGGCAGGCCGATCAGGGCCGCCGCGATCTGCGTATCGATCAGTCTGGCGGGCAGCTTGCCCGCGCGATTGAACAGAACCTCGAGATCCTGACGCGCGCTGTGCAAGAGCCAGCTCTTGTCCGGCGAATGGAGCGTGGCAAGGAGCGGGTCGAGATCGATCGCCGCGAGGCAGTCGACCGCCGCAATGCTTGTTGCCGTCGCGATCTGGAGCACGCAAAGCTCGGGGTAGTAGGTTCGTTCGCGCACGAACTCCGTGTCGAGCGCCACGAGATCCACGTCGGCGATTCGCTCGCACAACTCGCGAAGGGCGCGCGAGTCGTCGATCAGGGGGTATTCAATCGGCTCCTGGCGCATAGGCAGCGGCGATTATTGCATAGGGTATGATCGCGCCATGGTGTCCTGGATATCGATCGCGTGTGGCAATTAGCATGGGCAATCGGCGAGATCGCGCTGCGTCGCCGAGGGCCGGAAAACCTCCCGGACTCGACTTTTCTGACCGGTTTCTTGCTGACGGGCTACGTGTTCGTCGCCCTGATCCAACTCCTAGTACATGGGGCGTTGAGCTGGCTCAGTCTCGGCAATCTGGCGGCTCAGATCGCCCTGATTTTCGCCTTCGTGTTTGCCGTGCTGACGTTCTTCAAGCTGGAGCGGCGCTTTCGGCAGACGATGAGCGCGATCCTCGGGGTCAACATAGTCGTAGTCCTGGTTTACCTCCCTCTCGCTCTCGGCGGCCGAGTGCTGAACCTGGATCTCGACGGCGAGCCCTGGTTTTGGGTCATGCTCGGATTCGTTCTTTGGTCCGTCTTGATGGAGGCTCACATATTGGCTCGCGCCGTGAGCCAGCCTCTGATTCTCGGATTCATGCTCGAGATACTGTACGTGCTTCCATCGCTGAGCATCAGCGAGTTTTTTCTGGCGGCGACTGACTGATGCGTATCCACATCCTCGGCATTTGCGGCACTTTCATGGGCGGCATCGCTGCGCTGGCCAAGGCGGCGGGACACCAGGTATCCGGGTCCGACGAGAACGTCTATCCGCCGATGAGCACGCAGCTACGCAAGCTCGGCATCAAGCTCCAGGAGGGTTACGATCCCAAGCACCTCGCGTCCGATCTCGATTGCGTCCTCGTCGGCAACGTGCTGAGCCGCGGCAATCCGGCCGTCGAGGCGCTGCTCGATTCGGGAATGCCGTTCTACTCGGGCCCCGAGTGGCTCGCCCGCAACGTGCTCGTCGGCCGATGGGTCATGGCCGTGGCCGGCACGCATGGGAAGACGACGACGAGCAGCATGCTCGCGTGGATCCTCGACTACGCCGGTCTCGAACCCGGGTTTCTGGTGGGCGGCGTGCCGCAGGACTTCTCGATCTCGGCGCGCCTAGGACGGTCGCGCTATTTCGTCGTCGAAGCGGACGAGTACGACACGGCCTTCTTCGACAAGCGCGCGAAATTCGTTCATTATCGACCGAAGACGCTCGCTATTACGAACATCGAGTTCGACCATGCGGACATCTATCCCGATCTCGATTCGATCCTGTGGCAGTTTCACCAATTGTTGCGCGTCGTTCCTCGATCGGGACTCGTTGCCGCAAACGCGCGAAGCGATGCAATCGAGAAGCTGCTCAAGATGGGCGTCTGGACGCCGGTCGAGACATTCACTGCGACGGACGCCCCGGCGGACTGGTCGGCGGACTACGAGCTGATCGGCGCCAAGAGCAGATTCAGCGTGCTGCACAAGGGCGAGAGAGTCGGACAGGCAGGCTGGGCGCTACTCGGCCGGCACAATCTCGAGAACGCGCTGGCTGCGGTCAGCGCGGCAGCGCATGCGGGGGTCGATGTCGATCTGGCGCTCGAGGCGTTGTCGAGGTTCAAAGGTGTCAAGCGGCGCCTGGAAAAACGCGGCGTGTTTCACGGCGTATCTCTCTACGAGGACTTTGCGCACCATCCGACGGCAATCACTCAGACGCTTGCGGCGCTGCGCGCGCAGCAGGGTGACCGCAGAATCGTGGCCATCGTCGAGCCACGCTCGAATACGATGCGCATGGGTGTCCATCGAGACGCGCTGACGAAGTCGCTGGCCGATGCCGATCAGGTCTACGTGCTCGAGTCCAAAGGGCTGCAATGGGATCCGCGCTCGGTGCTGGCCGGCATAGGCGACAAGCTTCGAGTTGAATCGGATGTGAGAAGCATCGTCGACAACGTGCTTGCCGATTCCCGTTCCGGCGATCAGATCGTCATGATGTCGAACGGGAGCTTCGATGGACTGCCGAGGTTGCTGCAGCAAGCCTTCAAGAGCGCCGACAGCCTCGGAGAGCACTGAGCGTGAAGACCTATATGTGCCTGATCTGCGGCTACATCTACAATGAGGCCGCCGGTTGTCCCGAGGAGGGCATCCCGCCGGGGACGTGCTGGGAGGATGTTCCCCTGTCGTGGCGCTGCCCCGACTGCGGGTCGGGCAAGGAGGACTTCGAGATGGTCGAAGTCTGAGCCGTTCGACGCTAGGGGTCGAGCCAGACGACTTTCGTGTCTATTTGCCCGTCGGGGTGGAGGGTGAGCCAGCGCATGCCGGGCGGGCGGCTGTCGATGGCGAAGAAATCACTGCTTGGGAGGAACTGCGAGCAGGTCGAGGGGGCGCTCATGAAGCGGATGTCGCCGCGCGTTCGCTCGGACGCCTGGTGAACGTGTCCCCATAACACGGCTCTGACGCTTGTGCTGGCATCGAGCGCGGCGAGGAAGTTTTCGGCGTCTCGCAATCCGACACCGTCGAGCCAGGCGCTGCCCATATTCAAGGGTTGATGATGCATGCAGACGACGATGTGCTGGGTCTCGTGTTCCTTCAGAGAGGCGGTCAGCGCTTCGAGCCTTCTCCCGCCGAGGCCGCCCGCGTCTTCACCGGTCAGAAATGTGTTGAGCAGAATGAAAGACCAGTTTCTCAGTCGTCGTGACCCGCAAAACTGGAATGGCTCGCCGCTCAGTATTTCGTCCATCAGCTTCGGGTCATCGTGATTGCCGGGCAGGCATAAGACCGTGACTTCGAGCTGCTCCATCTCGGAGCGAAACAGCTCGTATCCTGCGCGGCTTTCGTCTTGCACGATGTCGCCGCTGACGATGACCGCGTCGGCCGGCCAGTACTTATCGGCACGGGCCCGATCGAGAACGGCACGGAAGGTGTCGTACGTGTTGACCCCGCGCATCCGGCTGTCCTTCGTCGCGTGCAGGTGAGTATCGCTGATCTGCAGCAGGCGAAGGGCGGTGTCGCTCGAGTTCTCGGACATGGCGCGTTGCGATTTCTGATTCGAGCGCATTATCTTACTCAATGCAGCATCCCGGCTCTCGGATTTGGCTCACATATCAATCTGGGGTGCGGTTGCGTGGCGCGAGGCGCCTGAGCGAAAATCGAGCTTCCGATCCGCAAAGACAACCACAATAATTCATGGCATCGAGTAGCGAGAAGGTCACGGCGGCCGGGCGGCCGTCCCGGCGCGAGCTTGCGAACGCGATTCGGGCGCTGTCGATGGACGCCGTGCAGGCGGCCAATTCGGGTCATCCCGGCATGCCTATGGGCATGGCCGATATCGCCGAGGTCCTGTGGAACGATTTCCTGCGGTTCAGTCCGCTCGATCCTGCGTGGCCGAACCGGGACCGTTTCGTGCTCTCGAACGGACATGGCTCGATGCTTCTGTATTCGGTGTCATATCTGACCGGATACCCGCTCGGCATCGACGAGATCAAGGCCTTTCGTCAGCTCGATTCGCGGACTGCGGGTCATCCCGAAAGAGAAATCGAGATCGGAATCGAGACGACGACGGGTCCGCTCGGGCAGGGACTCGCCAATGCCGTCGGAATGGCACTCGCCGAAAAGATCCTCGCCGGTCAGTTCAACCGTCCGGGTCATGAGATCGTCGACCATCATACCTACGTTTTCGTCGGCGACGGTTGCCTGATGGAAGGCATTTCGCACGAAGCATGTTCGCTGGCCGGAACTCTCGCGCTAGGAAAGCTGATCGCCATCTACGACGATAACGGTATTTCGATCGACGGAGAGACCAAAGGCTGGTTTCGCGACGACACGCCGATGCGGTTCCGGGCTTACGGCTGGCACGTGATCGAAAACGTGGACGGGCATGACCCGGATGCAGTTGCGGCGGCGATCGAATCGGCGCGCGCGGAGACGGCCAGGCCCTCGCTCGTTTGTTGCAAGACGATCATCGGCTACGGCGCCCCCAACAAGCAGGGGACAGCGGCGACGCACGGGTCGGCGCTTGGGCCCCATGAGGTGGCCGCCGCCAGAGAGGCGCTCGGCTGGCCGCACGCCCCGTTCGAGGTGCCGGCGCATCTCAAGAACGTCTGGGACGCGCGCGAGCGCGGCCGCGAGCTCGTCGTTGCCTGGCAGAAGAAGCTCGAGAGCTATCGCGGCGCGCACGCCGAGCTTGCGACGGAGTTTGTGCGCCGGATCGGCGCCGAGCTGCCGAACGACTGGGCCGCATCGGCGGACGCGGTCATCGAAGCGATGGCAGACGAGGCATCGGCTGTTGCCACGCGCAAGGCCTCGGAACGCGCACTCGAAGGATTCGGCCCGTTGCTACCCGAGCTCGTCGGAGGGTCCGCGGATCTGACCGGCTCTAACAATACGTGGTTCTCGCGCTCTAAGCAGATCACGGACAACGATGCGAGCGGCAACTACATCTATTTCGGCGTCCGCGAGTTCGGCATGGGCGCGATCATGAGCGGCCTCGCCCTTCACGGCGGGCTGATACCCTACGGCGGGACCTTCCTCGTGTTCAGCGATTACGCGCGCAACAGCATCCGCATGGCGTCGCTGATGAGACTGCAGACGATTTTCGTGCTGACGCACGATTCGATCGGTCTCGGCGAGGACGGGCCGACGCACCAGCCCGTGGAGCATTTGGCGAGCCTGCGCGCCATTCCGAACCTCGAGGTCTGGCGTCCGGCGGACGCGGTCGAGACCGGGGTTGCCTGGCGCCTGGCACTCGAACGCCGGGACGGGCCGACCTGCCTCGCGTTGAGCCGGCAGAACCTGCCCCACATCGTGCGCACGCGGGATCAGATCGCGACGATTGCGCGCGGCGCCTACATAGTGATGAACAGCGATCGAGCTCCCGATCTTGTTCTGATCGCAACCGGCTCCGAGCTCGGCCTTGCGGTCGACGCGGCTCGCGAGCTCGAGGCCGGCGGGATGGCCGTTCGGGTTGTCTCGATGCCTTCGGTCGAACGCTTCGAGGCCCAGGAGCAGTCGTACCGGGAACACGTGTTGCCCGCGGGCACGGCTCGAGTGATTATCGAGGCCGGTGTCGCCGATGGCTGGTGGCGCTTTGCGGGCAATCGAGGCGCCATCATCGCGATGAGCTCGTTCGGACACTCGGCGCCGGCGAAGCAGCTCTTCGAACGCTTCGGATTCACGGTAGAGGCGGTCGTCGAGGCGGCGCGCCGTCTCGCCTGATGCAGATGTGCGCAGGAATATAGAGCAGGCTCAAGGGCCAAAAGGACGCTAGCTATGCCGATCAAAATCGCGATCAATGGATACGGCCGGATCGGCCGCAATGTGCTTCGAGCACTGTACGAGGGGAAGCGTCGCGGCGAGATTCAAATCGTCGCGGTCAACGATCTCGGCGATGCCAGGACGAATGCGCATCTGACACGCTACGACTCCGCTCACGGGCCGTTCCCGTTCGAGGTTGCGGTCGACGGCGATGCGCTCGTCGTCGACGGAGACAGAATTGCCGTTTGCGCCGAGAGAGATCCCGGCAAGCTGCCGTGGTCCAGGCTCGGCGTCGATGTCGTGCTCGAGTGCACGGGTTTATTTGCGTCGAAGGAGAAAGCCTCGCCACATCTGACTGCGGGCGCCAAGAAGGTCGTGATCTCGGCCCCGGCCGGCAAGGCCGTCGACGCGACGATCGTATACGGCGTCAATCATGACACGCTCAAAGCATCGCATACCGTCATCTCCAACGCCTCCTGCACGACCAATTGCCTGGCTCCGCTCGCCATGGCAGTGAACGATGCCGTCGGAATCGAGTACGGCCTGATGACGACGATCCATGCGTACACGAACGATCAGGTCCTGACCGACGTTTACCACGAGGACTTGAGGCGCGCCCGGTCTGCGACTCAATCGATGATACCGACCAAGACCGGCGCCGCGGCGGCGGTCGGGCTCGTGCTGCCCGAGCTCGATGGCAGGCTCGACGGGTTCGCCGTTCGCGTGCCGACGATCAATGTCTCGATTGTCGATCTCACTTTCCAGGCCTCGCGCGCAACGACGGTCGAGGAGATCAACGGGGCCGTCAGGTCGGCGAGCGAGGGGGCACTGGCCGGAATACTCACGTACAACGATGAGCCGCTCGTCTCGATAGACTTCAACCATAACCCTGCCTCTTCCATCTTCGACGCCGGGTTGACGAAGGTGCTCGGAGGCACGCAGGTCAAGGTTTGCGCCTGGTATGACAACGAGTGGGGATTCTCGAATCGCATGCTCGATACGACCCTGGCGCTGATGGCGGCGCGCTGAGGTCCGAACCATGACGGCTCCGCTCGAGATGTCAGGGCTTGGCCTCAACGGCAAGCGCGTATTGATCCGCGCCGATCTCAATGTCCCAATCGAGAACGGCAAGGTCGGGAGCGATGCCCGGCTTCGCGCCGTCCTGCCGACGCTCAAGAGCGCGCTCGGTCAGAACGCTCGCGTCATACTGATGTCGCATCTCGGCCGGCCGGAGGAGGGCAGGCCAGATCCCAAGTACTCCCTCGCTCCCGTCGCCGACAGGCTCGGCGAGCTGCTCGGGCGCGAAGTTCGGCTCGCGCGCAATTGGCTCGACGGCGTCGAGGTCGAACCCGGCGAGCTCGTTCTGGCCGAGAACGTTCGATTCGAGGCGGGCGAGAAGAAGAACGATCCCGCGCTTGCGCGACGCATGGCGGCGCTTTGCGACGTCTTCGTCATGGATGCTTTCGGCACGGCGCATCGCGCGCAGGCGAGCACGGTCGGTGTTGCCGAGCTTGCTCCGGTGGCTTGTGCCGGTCCCTTGCTTAGCGCCGAGCTCAAGGCGCTTTCCGCCGCGCTCGAGAGTCCGCGACGCCCGCTCGTCGCAATCGTCGGCGGCGCGAAGGTATCGACGAAGCTCGGCGTCCTGAAAAGCCTCGCCGGCAAGGTCGACAGTCTGATTCTCGGCGGCGGAATCGCGAACACGATCATCGCTGCTGCCGGCCACGCCGTCGGCAGATCGCTGCACGAGGCCGAGATGCTCGATTTCGCGCGCGAGCTGCTGGACGGCAAATACGGCAAGGCCACGATTCCGCTGGCTACGGATGTCGTCGTTGCGGCGAAGCTCGATTCGCAAGCGAAAGCTTCGACGAAGGCCGTAGCTGACGTCGGTCCCGATGAGATGATTCTCGACATCGGACCCGATACAGCACGAATCTATTCGGACGTAATCGCGTCCGCCGGAACGATCGTCTGGAACGGGCCACTCGGCGTCTTCGAGATCGAGCAATTCGCGGGTGGAACACGAGCCCTGGCCGAAAGCGTTGCCGCGAGCGATGCCTTCTCGATCGTCGGCGGCGGCGACACGCTCGCGGCCGTCGAGCGCTTCGGCGTCGCCGACCGCATCTCCTATCTATCGACCGGAGGCGGCGCCTTCCTCGAGTTCCTCGAAGGCAAGGAGCTGCCCGCGGTTGCCGTCCTCAAACGTCGCGCCGAAGACGCCAACCGCCTAAGTGTCCTTTCAGGCTGAGATCGGAATGCTTCGGCGGGCCTTCGACACGGCGCTCGAGGCCGTTGCACCCGAGCGGCTCGTGCCCGAGGCCCTCGCTCGTATCCAGGACCATGGGCCCGCCGTGGTGCTCGGCGCCGGCAAGGGAGCCGCTGCAATGGCCGCGGCGTTTCACGCGCACTGGCGCGCGCCCGTCCGGGGGTATGTGGTCACGCGCTACGACCATGGGCTCAAGGCCGGCGAGGAATCGGGTGCGATAGAGATCGTCGAAGCCGGCCATCCGTCGCCCGACGAGGCGAGTGTCGCGGCGGGCCGAAGGCTTCTCGATCTGGCGGCCGGTCACGCGTCGGACGAGCGATTGTTCTTTCTCGTCTCGGGCGGAGGGTCCGCGCTCGCTTCGGCGCCGATCGCAGGCATCGATCTCGCGGCCAAGCGTGATGCCGCGAACTTCCTTATGAATGCGGGCGCGAACATCAGCGAGATCAACTGCGTGCGCAAGCATCTTTCGGCCCTGAAAGGGGGTCGTCTCGCCAAGGCGGCGCATCCGGCTCCGGTGACGACCTATGCGATTTCGGACGTTCCCGGCGACGATATCGGCGACATCGCATCGGGTCCGACGATTGCCGACAGGACGACTCAGTCGGACGCGATTCGGATTCTCGGCGACTACGGGTATCCGGGCCTGAGCGCGCTGATGGAAGTCTTGGGAAATCCGAGGAACGAATCGCCGAAACCCGACGATCCGGCGTTTCGGAACGATCATTACGAGCTCATCGGCTCGGCGGCCCGGGCTTTCGCGGCCGCGGCCGAATTCCTGCGCAGCCAGGGCTACGAGGTGCTCGAGCTCGGGGACGATCTCGATCGGGAGGCCAGGGCTCTGGGGCGGGAGCACGCCGGGCTCGCCCGGGAACGGATCCGGGCAGGGCGGCGCGTCGCTATTCTGTCGGGTGGCGAGGCGCGAGTGGTCATCACGCGAACGAACGGTCGCGGCGGCCGCAATCTCGTCTATCTGTCGAGCCTGGCTCTCGCGCTCGACGGGCACCCCGGCATATTCGCGCTGGCGGCGGACACGGACGGGATCGACGGCCACGGAGGTCATGCAGGGGGTATCGTTCTGCCTTCGACGATCGCCACGGCTGCCGAGCGCGGTGCTTCGCTAGAGGGATCGCTCGCCGCCGATGACAGCTATACTTTCTTCGATGCCTGCGATCTCCTGATCCTGACAGGTCCGACGCGAACGAATGTGAACGACTTCCGATTGATCCTATGCCATCCGTAGCCCCGACCGACTCGACGATCGCGATTGCCCGTCACGCGCCCGCCAGGCGCCGGCGCACCAAGATCGTCGCCACGCTCGGGCCCGCGACCGATGACGAGGACACGCTTGCCAGCCTGTTCGAAACCGGAGTCGATGTCGCGCGCGTGAACTTTTCCCACGGATCGGCCGAGCAGCAGGCCGATCGCATCGAGCGCGTCAGGCGCGTGGCCAACAGGGTCGGGCGGTACGTCGGCATCATGGGCGACCTGCAGGGGCCGAAGATCCGAATTGAGTCATTCACTGCCGGCCAGACGCTGTTGCAGAAGGAGGCTGCGTTCACGCTCGATACCGCGATGAACCCTTCGGCCGGCACGGACTCGGCCGTCGGCGTCGCCTATCGCAATCTCGTGAACGACGTGATCGCCGGGGACATGCTGCTGCTCAACGACGGACAGATCGTGCTGAGCGTCCTCGAGATTACGGGAACCGAAGTGCGCTGCAAGGTTGTGCGCGGCGGCGTGCTTTCGAATCGCAAAGGGCTGAACAAGCAGGGAGGCGGATTGACCGCCGGTGCGCTGACCGCCAAGGACAGAAAGGACATCGTAACGGCGGCAAAGCTCGATATCGATTTCATCGCCGTTTCCTTCGTCCGCGGCGCCGGCGATGTCGGCGAGGCGCGTCGGTTGCTGACCGAAGCCGGAGGCTCGGGACATATCATTGCCAAGATCGAGCGGGCCGAAGCTGTAGAGAACATCGATGCGATCATCGATGCGAGCAACGCGATCATGGTCGCGCGAGGCGATCTGGCCGTCGAGGTCGGCTATGCGGCGATGACCGGTCTGCAAAAGGGGCTGATCCGGACGGCGCGCTCGCGCAACAAGGTTTCGATTACGGCAACCCAGATGCTCGAATCGATGATATCGAACCCCTCGCCGACGCGTGCCGAGGTCTCCGATGTCGCCAATGCCGTCATGGACGGGACCGACGCCGTCATGCTGTCCGCGGAGACGGCCGTCGGACAGTATCCGGTCGAAGCGGTACGGACCATGGCGGCTGTCTGCGTCGGCGCCGAGAAGCACGAGACCGCGCGCAGCAGGGTGTTCGTGCGCGACGACGATCGCTTCGAGCACGTTGACCAGGCGATCGCGATGGCAGCCATGTATACGGCCAATCATCTGAGCGTCAAAGCGATCATCGCCCTGACCGAATCGGGCTCCACGGCGTTATGGATGTCGCGCCGGCGCAGTGACATTCCCATCTATGCCCTGACGCGTCACGAAGGCTCGCGGCGCAGGGTGGCTCTCTATCGTGGCGTCTACCCGGTGTCTTTCGACGTCGTCAAAGTCGAGCGAGACGAGATACGGCGAGCCGCGATCGCGCTGCTGCGCGAATCCGGCGATCTCGCCCCCGGCGATCTCGTCCTGTTTACCTACGGGCAACAGAAGGGCGTTGCCGGCGCGACCAATACGATGCAGATTCTCACCGTGCCCTTCGACGGCGCATGATTCTGAAGCAGTGGCCGGAGGCATACGCAAGGCTCTGATACTGCCGGGCGCCGGCGCGCGCGGCGCCTACCAGATCGGCGTGCTGAAAGCCGTTGCCGAGCTGCTGCCGGCGGACGCGCCATGTCCCTTCAGCGTTTTGTCCGGTACGTCCGCCGGGGCGATCAATGCAGCCGTGCTCGCGAGCCGGGCCGGAAGCTTCGTCACGGCCGTCCGCGACATGGAGCAGGTCTGGTCCGGATTCTCGGTCGATCAGGTCTACCGGGCCGACGTTCTCGCGATGCTCAAGGCGAGCCTGCACTGGTTTGCCACCATCGTTCTCGGCGGGCTGGGCAAGCACAATCCCGTCTCGCTGCTCGATTCCTCGCCGCTGGAAGAGCTGTTGCAAAAGCACATTCGGTTTCCGGGCATTGATCGTGCGATTCGTCGCGGACAGATAGAAGCGCTGGCAGTGACGGCTTCAGCGTACACGTCGTCGCGCTCGGTCACGTTCTACCAATGTCACGGCGATGCGCCGTCGTGGCGCAGGACGCGGCGGATCGGGCGCCCGACGATGGTTCGTGTCGAGCACTTGATGGCGAGCACGGCCGTACCGTTCATTTTTCCGGCTATCCGGATAGGCACCGAGTACTACGGCGACGGGTCGATGCGGCATCGCGCTCCGTTGAGCGCGGCGATCCATCTCGGCGCCGATCGCCTGCTCGTCGTCAGTGTGCGCGACGAGCACCCGGACCCGGAGCCCACACCCGGCGACGAGCCGGGCGCGCCGAGCCTCGCCCATCTGGCCGGCTACATGCTCGATTCCCTGTTCATGGACGGCCTCTATGGGGACCTCGAACGGATCACGCGCATCAATATGATTCTCGAGCAACTCGGCACCGGCGGGCTTCGCGGCCCGATCGCGAATCTCAGAAGAATCGACAGCATGATCGTGCTGCCGAGCGAGGACATTCGAAACGTCGCCGGGCGTCACGCCCACGAGCTGCCGCTGCCCGTGCGCCTGTTGCTGAAAGGTCTCGGCGCAACGAGTCGCGACGGCCGCCAGCTGATCAGCTATCTCCTCTTCGAGTCGGGCTTCACGAGGGAGCTCATCGACATGGGCTACAAAGACGGTCTCGCAAAACGAGACGAGCTCGAAGCTTTCCTTTTCGACGAATCGATGGACTCCCTCGAAGCGCCGCCGTACCTGCGCGCTGATCTGGAACACTGAGCGGCTTTTCGCATCAGGAGGGGATCGCGAGAACGCCGGGCGTGCGCGTGAACACGGGGGCGCTCCGGCTCAGACAGTCCTCGCGCGTGGGGCGTCGGGGGCGCAGCCCTTTTCGAACGAACGACTCTAGCGCAGGTAGCGGGGCGCTGCGGAACTCGCCTGAGCACCCCCGTGTTCACGCACGCGCCCTGCTTGGTCGGGGGCTCTGAGGCGGGGGTGGTTAGAGTAGGACCAGGGTGCCGATGCCGAGGAAGCTGACGAGGCCGACGACGTCGGTGATCGTTGTCAGGACTACGCCGCCGGCGAGCGCGGGATCGATCCGCAGGCGCTTGAGGCAGACGGGGACGAGGAACCCGCTGATGGCCGCGAACAGGAGGCTGACGCTGAGCGCGAGCGCCATGACGGCGCCGACCTTCCAGGTGCCAAACCACCACGAGGTGACGAGCGCGACGACGATCGCCCACCCCGCGGCGTTGAGCAGGCCGACGCCGACTTCCTTTTGCAGCAGCCAGCGGGCGTTGGCGCGCTCGATCTGTCCCAGCGCGATACCCCGGGTTATCAGGATCAGCGTTTGAGTTCCCGCTACGCCGCCCATGCTTGGAACGACGGGCATCAGGATGGCAAGCATTACGACCTGATCGAGCGTCGCTTCGAACAGGCCGGCGACCCAGGCGGCGAGAAACGCGGTCGCAAGGTTCACGCCGAGCCAGATGGAACGCCTGCGCGCGCTGGTCGCAATCGGCGCAAACATATCGTCGTCCTCGTCGAGACCGGCCATGCTGAGAACGGAATGGCTGGCTTCCTCCCGGATGACGTCGAGCACGTCATCGACGTTGATACGGCCGACGAGCTTCCCTTGGTCGTCGATGACGGGCGCAAGGATCAGATCGTAGTTCTCGAAGAGCGTTGCGACCTGGGCGGCCTCCATGTTCGTGTCGAGGACCGGCAGATTCTTGTCCATGACATCGGCCACCCTGGCCTCGAGGTCCGCCGTGACCAGGCGTGTCAGCGGCAGCGAGCCGAGGTAATCGCCCCTGCGATTGACGACGAAAACGGCATCCATGCCGTCCGGTAACTTCCCGCGTATTCTGAGATATCGGAGAACGACCTCGAGCGTGACGTCGGCGCGGACCGTCACCGTTTCTGGGTTCATCAAGCCGCCGGCACTATCCTCGTCGTACTTGAGAACGCTCTGCAGCCGCAGCCTGTCGCTCGCATCGAGGGATCGCAGGACTTCGCGATTGATGGCCTCGGGCAACTCTGCAAGCAGGTCGGCGAGATCGTCGAGCTCGAGATTGGCAGTTGCAGCGACGAGCTCCTCGGTCTTCATCGCGCCGATCAGCGTCGCGCGAACCTCCTCGTTCAGCTCGACCAGTACGTCGCCCTCGTCCTCGGTCGAGATCAGCTCCCAGACGACCCGGCGCTGCGCAGGCGGCAGCGACTCGAGCAGGTCCGCGATCTCGCCGGGGTTGAGCGAATTGACCATCCGCCTGAGCTGGCGCATGGCGCCGGTTTCGAGCGCCTCCTGTAGCGCTTTCAGCGAGGTTGAAACCGTGCTCGATTCCGGCGTGCGGTTCATCGTCCCGGCAGCTCGTGATGCAGGGTTTGTATCTGCCCATAGCTCGCCGAAAGCTCATTCGCGAGCCTGTCTGCGATATAGACGGAGCGATGCTGACCTCCGGTGCAACCGATTGCGACCGTCAGGTAGCTGCGCTGAAAGTCCTCGTACCTGGGAATCCAGATCCTCAGGAAGGCCGCGATGTCGTCGATCATCTTTGCGACTTCGGGCTCCGACCCAAGAAACGCCTTGACCTCTTCGTCCCGGCCGCACTTGTCGCGCAGCTCCGGAACCCAGTAGGGGTTCGGAAGGCAACGGACATCGAAAACGAAGTCTGCATCCGCGGGCAGACCGTGCTTGTAGCCGAAGGATTCGATCAGTATCGACAGCCGATGCGGCTCCCGTTTCCCCACGCGTTCCCGGATGCGCCCCCTGAGCTCATGGGCGGAGGTCTTGCTGGTATCGATGAGTACGTCAGCGGCATTGATGATCGACCCGAGCAGATCGCGCTCCTTGGCGATGGCTTCGCGCAGACCGGCTCCCTGAACCGACAGCGGATGCTTGCGCCTGGTTTCGCTGAATCGCGACATGAGCACTTCGTCGTCGGCCAGCAGGAACAACAGCTCGCAGTCGATGCCCGACGCCTTCAGGTCCCCGATCAGACCGGGCACGCGGTCCACGTCATCCGGACGATTGCGCGCATCGAGGCCGACGCCGACGTTCTCGAAGACGCTGTCACAACGCTCGAGGATGTGCTTGATCAGCGCATTGAGAAGTCCCGCGGGGATGTTGTCTACGCAGTAGAAGTCGAGATCTTCGAGCGCATGCAGGGCCACGCTCTTGCCCGAGCCCGAGAAGCCGCTAATGACGATGACACGCACTTTCGCGGCTGCCGCGCTCAGCGGGAACGAGACTTGCCTGCTTCGCGCGCATGATGATCGGTCAGCTTCTCCTTGTGCTTGGTGACCTGCCGGCTCAGCTTGTCGACCAAAGCATCCACCGCCGCATACATATCCTCATCGATTGCGTCGGCATGAATCGTTCCGCCACTGAGATGCACGGTCGCTTCGGCCTTGTGTCGAAGCTTTTCGACCGTGAGTATGCAGTGAATGTTCGTAAGATGATCGAAATGGCGCCCGACTTTGGCAAGCTTCGATTCAATCTTGTTCTTTAGCGCTGGCGTCACGTCTATGTGATGGCCGGTGATAGTGAGCTGCATGATCGACTCCTTTAACTTGCAAGGTTGGTCTTCCTTCTTTCGCTGGAAGACGGGATGTTCATGGCCTCCCTGTATTTTGCAATCGTCCGCCTCGCGATCTTTACCCCGTCTTCCGAAAGCAGTTTGGCGATCTGATTATCGCTCATCGGCTTGGTCGGATTCTCGCCGCTTATCAACTTGCGAATCTTCGCGCGTACCGCGATCGATGACTGCTCGCCCTCGTCTCCCGCGACGTGACTCGAGAAGAAGTAGCGAAACTCGAAGACGCCGCGAGGCGTGTGCATGAACTTGTTGGTCGTGACACGCGAAACAGTCGACTCGTGCATCTCTATCGCCTCGGCGATGTCCCTGAGCACCATCGGCCGCATGTGTTCGTCGCCGTGCTCGAGAAACTCGGTCTGCCGCTGAACGATCGTGTGGGCGACCTTGAGCAGGGTCTCGTTGCGGATTTCGAGGCTGCGAATCAGCCACCGCGCTTCCTGAAGCTGAACTTTCAGGGCATCGTACTCTCCGCCGCGTCCGAGGGAGCCGGCATAGAGATCGTTGACCTTGAGTCTCGGAGCCAGCGATCCGTTGAGCTCGACGGTCCAGGTGCCGTCGATTTTGCGGACGAAGACGTCCGGCACGACGTACTCGGCGGCAGACGCATAAATCGCCGACCCGGGACGGGGATGACAGGCCCTGACCAGCGCGAGCGCCTCGTCGATCTCGTCCTCGGAAGACTGGAGCACGCGGCGGAGCTGCGAATACTGGTGGTCCGCGACGAGCTCGAGGTGATTGCCGGCTATCTTCTCGGCGAGCTCGATTCCCGGGGTTGCGCGATCGAGCTGATTCAATTGCAAGAGCACGCATTCGCTGACCGATCGTGCCGCGACGCCGACCGGGTCGAAGTTCTGAACAACGCGCAGAACCTCCTCGATCTCGTCCGTGGTCGTCAGAACATCGGGGGCCAGCGTCGCACGAATCTCCTCGAGGTCGTCATTGACGTAACCGTCCTCGTTGATCGCATCGATGATGGCCTGGCCTATGGTCGTGGTTCTCGAGTCGAGATTCTCGAGCTCCAGCTGCCAGAGCAGATGGTCCTTGAGGGTCTCTTCCGTGCGGTCGGCTTGCTCGAAGGTCAGATTCGAGTCGCTGGAGCGTACGGTATCGGCCGGCCCCGTCCGCTGTACCTCGTCCCAATCGGGCTCCTCCGCGGCGACCTCGGCGACCTCGTTCGGCTCTTCGCTTTCGGCGACTTCGGGCGCCTCGGCCGCGGCGGGTTCCTCGACCTCGAGCATGATGTTCTGCTCGAGCGCATCGTGGATCTGGGTCTGCAGCTCCATGACGGGTAGCTGCAACAAGCGGATCGCCTGCTGAAGCTGAGGCGTCATCGTCAACTGCTGACTGAGCCTTAGCTGTAGCGACGGTTTCAGCATGTGTCCGCCGGCTTAAAGCGAGAATCCTTCACCAAGATAGACTTCCCTGACGTTCTTGTTCGCGAGCACTTCGTCCGGCGTGCCCGAGGCCATCAACTGCCCTTCGTTGACGATATAGGCGTGGCCGCAAATTCCAAGTGTTTCGCGCACATTATGATCGGTGATCAGGACACCGATGCCGCGTTGGCTCAGGTGCCTGATGATGCGTTGAATATCGAGCACCGAAATCGGGTCGACGCCAGCGAACGGCTCATCGAGCAGAATGAACTTGGGGTCGGTCGCGAGAGCCCTGGCAATCTCGACGCGGCGGCGCTCGCCGCCGGAAAGGCTGATGCCGATGCTGTCGCGTACATGGCTGATATGGAGCTCCTCGAGAAGCTGCTCCAGATGTGCCTGCCGATCGGCTCTTCTGAGATTGCGTCTCGTTTCCAGAATGGCCTTGATGTTGTCGGTAACCGTCATGCCGCGAAAAATCGACGCTTCCTGCGGCAGGTAGCCGAGCCCAAGCCGCGCCCTCCTGTGCACGGGAAGACGCGAAATGTCGCGTCCGTTGAGTTCTATGCTGCCGGCATCGCAGCTTACGAGCCCGACGATCATATAAAAGGCCGTGGTCTTGCCGGCGCCGTTCGGCCCGAGCAGGCCGACGACGTCGCCGCTTTCGATGCTCAGTGACAGGCTCTTGACTACCTCGCGGCGCCGATAGCGCTTGGCGATCCCGCGCGCCTCGAGCCTGCTCATGGCGACTCGTCTTGGCCTTGAGGGTCGCTGCTCTCCTCCGGCGGCGCCAGTCGAAACAGAACGCCGCTGCAATTGTCGCTGCCGCCACCGCTGTAGTTCTTTTCGACGAAGTTGTAGATCCAGTCGCAGCCCATGACTTCGTTTTCGCCGATCACGAGTGTGGCTTCGCCGATGAGGCGAACCGTCCCGCTTCTATTGTCGTAGGAAACGCTTTGCGCCGTGCCCCTAATCGGCGTCTCGCGTTCCTCGATATAGTCCGACATCACGACCGGATTGCCGCTGAGCTCGCCGAACACGAGTTCACCGGTTTCGAACGTCAGCATCGCCTCGTTCGCCTGAATCTCCGTGGTGTCGAACAAAAGCTGCACGCCCTCGGTCAGTCTCCAGTGGCTGCCCCCGGTGTCGCTCTGGCTCATGGTGGCGCGGCCTGCCGATATCTCGTTCATCTCGTCGGCGAACCTGAAGCCCACGCAGACGGCCTCGTTGCTGCGCGCGTTGCCGGAAATCTCGGTGCAGCTATATTCGAGACCATTGATCGTCGTCTCCTGACTCTCGGCGTTCAGGACGAGCAGGCCGAGCGCCAGGATGCCGCTACCGCGCCTGATGGACCGTGACATCTCGCTCATCCGAGTCATTCGAGCCGAGTTTCCATTCATCGGTATCCAGGTTCAGCTCCAGGCCTTTCGCCGCAACCGACAGGCGGCCTTTCCTCATCGTCACCGGTTGATTCGTGGACGCGAAATACGCTCCGGCGTCCAGGTGCAACTCGTTCGTTTCAAAAATCGTCTCGTCCTGATCGGCTTCGGCTGCATAGACGAGGCGAACACCTTCGGTCAGCCGTAATGCGTCGCGGTCGGCATCGGCGAAACCGCGCGCCGCGGACACGTCCCAGCGAACGTTCGAGTCGGGCGTATATTCTACGCGCATCCCCTCGAGCACGAAGTCCGCGCCCTCTGCTTCCTGCTCGACCCGATCGGCGAGGATGCGGTACGAAAGCCGGCCCTCGTCATCCGTGCGGTGCATCACGGCGCCCAAAAGGTAATAGCTTTGCGGCGCCGGACCCGGGTCGGCAGTCGCCGCGTCGCGTTCCGCCGAAACGCGGGCCAGCACCCAGGTCAAGAGCGCACTGCCCGCGAGGATGGCGAAGAGCAGCAGATTCCGTGGGTTGGCTCCCATTTGGGATAGACTATCAGGCTTCCCGGTTCATGATGCGCGTCCTCCATGGATCCCAACGAGATCGCAAGCCTGATCGAGCAGGGCCTTGAGAATGCCACGGCGCGAGTCGTGACCGATGGCCAGGGCCATTACGAGGCAGTCGTCGTTAGTCCCGCGTTCGAAGGTAAGCGTAGCCTGCCGCGACACCAGATGGTTTACGCGACGCTCGGCAGCCGGGTCGGGCGCGAGATCCACGCCCTGGCCGTGAAGACCTACACGCCGGACGAGTGGCGGGCCGAGCAGGCATGAGCTTCTCCGGGCGATGCTGCCTCGACGACGAG
This sequence comes from Gammaproteobacteria bacterium, assembly GCA_035513215.1. GTDB lineage: Bacteria > Pseudomonadota > Gammaproteobacteria > Steroidobacterales > Rariloculaceae > DATCZB01. The sequence continues at coordinate 35,382 of DATKCK010000106.1, forward strand.
CCGGGCGCGCCCGACGATGCAGAAGCTTGAGATAGAAGGCGGCGTCCCTCTCGCCGGCGAGATAGTGATCTCGGGCGCGAAGAATGCGGCCTTGCCGGCGCTCGTCGCCGGGCTCCTGGCCGAGGGTCCGGTCTTGCTCGGCAACGTACCGCACCTCAATGACGTTACGACGACTGTCAAGCTCTTGCGGCAGATGGGAGTGGACGTCGTGCTTCACGACGGTTCGGGCATCGAGCTCGATGCTTCCGGCGTCTCGAAATTCGTCGCGCCCTACGAGCTCGTCAAGACGATGCGGGCGTCGATCCTGACGCTCGGACCTCTGCTCGGACGCTTCGGCCAGGCGGACGTCTCGCTGCCGGGCGGTTGCGCGATCGGTGCGCGGCCCGTCGATTTGCACGTGAGTGCGTTGAAGGCCATGGGTGCGTCGATCGAGATCACCGGCGGTTATATTCGCGCTCGTGCGAAGCGGCTGCACGGGACCCGCATCGTTCTCGATACGGTGACGGTTACCGGCACCGAGAACCTGCTGATGGCGGCCGTGCTCGCGCGCGGGGAAACGGTCATCGAGAATGCCGCGCGCGAGCCCGAGGTCCTCGACCTCGCCCGGTTTCTGAATCGCATGGGCGCGAGAATAGAGGGCGCGGGCACGGCGATGATCAACGTGCAGGGCGTCGATGCGCTCAGAGGCGTCGAGTACACGATCATGCCGGATCGCATCGAGTCGGGAACCTACCTCGTTGCCGCGGCCGTCACCGGCGGACGCATCAGGATCAAGAAGACCGATCCGCGAACGCTCGATGCGGTTCTGCAGAAACTCAAAGCCGCAGGCGCGGCGATCGAGGTCGGGACCGATTGGGTCAGCCTCGAGATGGAGTGCAGGCCGAAGGCGGTCGACGTGTCGACGGCGCCATATCCCGGCTTTCCGACCGACATGCAGGCACAGTTCTGCGCGCTGAATGCGATCGCCGTCGGTTCCGGAACGATAACGGAAACGATCTTCGAGAATCGATTTCAGCATGTGCTCGAGCTGCAACGCATGGGCGCCGAGGTGACCGTTCGGGGCAATACCGTCGTGATCCACGGCGTTGAGTCGCTGACCGGGGCCGAGGTCATGGCCACCGACCTGCGGGCTTCGGCATCGCTGGTATTGGCCGGGCTCGCCGCGCGCGGAAGGACGACGGTCGCCCGCATCTACCATATCGACCGCGGCTACGAGTGCCTGGAAGAGAAGCTGTCCCAGCTCGGCGCGCGTATCCGGCGCCTCGCGGACTGAACGGGGCCTCGGTCTCAGCTTCCGACGAAAGGATCGCGCTCGACGGCTAGCAACCGGCCTCGGTGGTCAGGTTCGGCGGACGCTGTGTATAATCGCGCGACACCCAGACCGGTTGGCAGAGCCTCATCGCGGGACTTCGAAAGCAGAGGTTGCCGGCAAACAAATGCAAAGTGCGAGTCCGGAGGCAGACGTGACGTCTCTCCGAGCGGCTAGGAGTGCTTGATGACAGAAAGTTCGGGGTTTACCAGGCGCCATTTTCTGACCGTCGCGACAGTGGTGACGGCTGGCGCCGGGACGGCTGCCACGGCCGTGCCCTTCGTTGCTTCGTTCAAGCCGAGCGCCCGCGCGCAGGCGCTGGGCGCGCCGGTAGAGCGGGACGTCAGCAGGCTCGAGCCGGGCGGCATGGTCCGGGTCGAGTGGCGCGGCAGGGTGATCTTCATCCTGCGAAGAACTGAAGCCATGCTCGCGAAGCTCGACGAGCTCAACGACCTGCTCGCGGACCCGAACTCGGAGAACGTCGAGCAGCAGCCGGAATATGCGATGAATGTCCACCGCAGCATCAAGCGCGAATACCTCGTGGTCGAAGGCGTCTGCACGCATTTCGGTTGCGCGCCGGTGGCCCGGTTCGAGCTCGGACCCGCCGATCTCGGGGCCGACTGGCCCGGCGGCTTCTTCTGCCCCTGCCATGGTTCGAAATTCGATCTCGCGGGACGGGTCTTCAGCGGTGTCCCGGCGCCGGACAATCTCAGAGTGCCGCCGCATCGGTATGTCAACGACACGACGATCCTGATCGGCGTCGACACGGGGAGCGCGTAAATGGCAGCGACCGAAGCCGACGTATTCGATCGCCTCGGACGGCGGCTCAGCGCCTTTGGGGCGTGGATCGATGCGCGCTTCCCGATGACGAAGCTGATCAGGGAGCACGCAACCGAGTACTACGCCGCAAAAAACTTCAACTTCTGGTATGGCTTCGGCGTTATCGCCACCGTCGTGCTCGTCATTCAGATCGTCACGGGCATTTTCCTGACGATGAATTACAAGCCGTCCGCGGCCGAGGCATTCGCGTCCGTCGAATACATCATGCGAGATGTCGAGTGGGGCTGGCTGATTCGCTACCTCCACTCGACGGGTGCCTCGGCATTCTTCATCGTCGTCTACCTGCACATGTTCCGGGGACTGCTATACGGTTCCTACAAGAAGCCGCGGGAGCTCGTCTGGATCATCGGCATGTTCATCTATCTTTGCCTGATGGCGGAAGCCTTCTTCGGCTACATCCTGCCGTGGGGCAACATGTCGTACTGGGGCGCCCAGGTCATCGTCAACCTGTTCGGAACGATCCCCTGGGTCGGCGAGGGCATCGCCGAGTGGCTGCGGGGCGATTTCTACATTTCGGACATCACGCTCAACCGATTCTTCGCCTTTCACGTGATCGCGATGCCGCTGCTGCTCGTGTTGCTGGTAGTCATGCACATCATGGCTCTGCATGAGGTCGGGTCGAACAATCCCGACGGCATCGAGATCAAGGAGCACAAGGGCCCCGACGGCAAGCCGATCGACGGCATCGCGTTCCACCCCTATCACACCAGCAAGGATCTCGTCATCGTCGTGATCTTCCTGATCGCGTTCGCAGCGGTCGTGTTCTTCGCCCCCGAGATGGGCGGCTACTTCCTCGAGCACGCGAACTTCGATGCGGCCGATACGCTGGCGACTCCCGAGCACATCGCACCGGTTTGGTATTTCACGCCGTTCTACGCGATCCTGAGAGCCGTCGACAACAAGCTGCTTGGGGCCATTCTGATGGGCGCCGCCGTGCTGCTGCCGTTCTTCCTGCCGTGGCTCGATCGCTGCCGCGTCAAGTCGATTCGCTACCGAAGCTGGATATACAAGACGGCGCTGGGGCTTTTCGCGATCAGCTTTCTGGCGCTCGGCTATCTCGGTCTGCAAGTGCCGACCGATCTTTACAAGCTGCTCGGGCAGATCTTTACGACGATCTACTTCGCCTTCTTCATACTGATGCCTTACTACTCCGCCATCGAAACGACCAAGCCCGTTCCGACCCGGGTGACGAAATGAGGCTCGGGCGCGGTTTGCTCGCCGTCGCCGCGCTTGCGGCCGGCGCGGCTCATGCCCAGCATGAGGCCGAGCTCGACCACGCGAACAACAACGTCGCCAATACTCCGTCGCTGCAGCGAGGCGCGCGGTATTTCGTGAACTATTGCCTGGGTTGCCATTCGGCGCAGTACGTGCGGTACAACCGGCTCGCTGAGGATTTGCAGCTCACCGAGGATCAGCTGCTGGAAAACCTAATGTTCACGGGCGAACGTCCGTTCGACACGATGAGCGTCGCGATGGGCTCGAACGATGCGGCGCGGTGGTTCGGCATCGCGCCGCCGGATCTTTCGCTCGTCGCGCGCAGCCGCGGCGTGGACTACCTTTACACGTTCCTCCAGAGCTTCTACGTCGACGAATCGAGCCCGACCGGCGTCGATAATGTCGTGCTCGAGGGCACGGCCATGCCTCACGTGCTCTGGGAGCTGCAGGGCATTCAGGAAGCGGTCTATGAGCCTGACCCCGAGCACGAGGGCGAGGAAATCCGGGTGGGTCTGGAGCTCTCGAGTCCAGGAACTTTCAACCAAGAGGAATTCGACGAGGTCGTGCGCGATATCGTGAATTTTCTCGACTATATCGCCGAGCCGATTCAGCTCAAGCGCCAGAGTCTCGGCATCCGGGTGATCGCATTCCTGCTCGTGCTTCTCCTGATTTCCTATATGCTAAAGCGAGAGATCTGGAAAGACGTTGACTAACTGGATCTCGAACGGCTGTCTCACAAGGGCTCCTCAATGGCGAACATGTCGCAACATCATTTCGTCATGACGCTTTTCTCCAAGCCCAACGACCCCTGGAGCCATCGGACGCGTCTGGTCCTGGCGGAGAAGAGCATCAGTATCGATATCGTCGATGTCGACGACGGCAATCTGCCCGAGGACCTGCTCGATCTCAATCCGTACAACAGCGTGCCGACACTCGTCGATCGGGACCTCGTCCTCTACGACTCCCGCGTCATCATCGAGTATCTCGATGAGCGGTTTCCGCACCCGCCGCTCATGCCGGTCGATCCGGTAACGCGGGCGCAATTCCGGCTGGCCTTGTACCGTATCGAGAAAGACTGGTATTCGCTGGCCGACGACATACTCGCTGCCGGCGATCGCAAGCCGCCGGCCCGCTCGGCGCGGGCGCTGGAGGAAAGCGTTCTGTCGAGCGTCGATATTTTCGCGGCCAAGACTTTCTTTCTGAGCGACGAGTTTTCCCTCGTCGACTGCACGATTGCGCCGATTCTGTGGCGGCTGCCGGCGTTCGGAATCTCGTTGCCCACGCGCGCAAAGCCGATTCGGAACTACATGGACGAAGTTTTCTCGAGACCATCGTTTCAGGCGAGCCTGACCGATCAGGAGCAGGAGATCCGGCAGTAGAGGATCTGAAGCATCGTCCATGAGCCGCGAAAGGCCCGCCAGCGCCCAGCGCCCTTATCTCCTTCGCGCCATGCACGAATGGATGACGGATAACGCCCTGACGCCGCATCTCGTCGTCGACGCGGCCTGTGGCAATCTCGGTATTCCGCTCGAGCATATCCGCGAAAACAGGATCGTTCTCAACGTCAGTTACGCGGCGACGCGGGGACTCGTCATCGGTAACGATTCCGTCGCGTTCGAGGCTCGCTTCAACGGGATCCCGAAGGCGCTGAATATCCCCGTCGATCTCGTGCTCGGGATCTACGCGAAGGAGAGTGGGCAGGGGATGGTGTTTCCCGAGGAGACGAAGCCGCCGCCCGACGATCCGGGGCCGGCCGACGACCCGCGGCCGAAGCTCAAGGTCGTCAAGTAGCGAAGGCTTCGTCGATCAGATCGCAGAGGCAGTGGATGATCAGGAGATGCACCTCCTGAATCCGCGCCGTTCGATCGGACGGTACGCGAATCTCGACGTCGGGTGATCGCAGAAGCCCGGCGATCCGGCCACCGTCTCTGCCGGTGAGCGCGATCACGGCCATACCGTTCTCGTGCGCTGCCCCGATGGCGGCGAGAACGTTTCTCGAGTTTCCCGATGTCGATATGGCCAGGAGAAGGTCGCCGCTCTCGCCGAGCGAGCTCACCTGGCGCGAGAACACGTGATCGAAGCCGTAGTCGTTGGCGACCGCCGTCAGCGTCGACGTGTCGGTCGTCAGCGCAATCGCGGGAAGACTGCGTCGCTCGGCCTCGAACCGGCCGAGCAATTCGCTGGAGAAATGCTGGGCGTCGGCGGCCGAGCCGCCGTTACCACAGCTCAAGACCTTGCGGCCCTGTCGCAGACGTTCGACGAGCAGCTCGCCGGCGCGGCCGATCTCGGCAGCGATGCTGAGCGATGCCTGCTTCGTCGCGATGCTATCGGCGAAATGCTGCTCGACTTTCCGATTCATGCGCGCATTTTGCCCTCAAGCTGCGTCGAAAGCATTCCTGACCCATTGGATCTCGGGCTTCCCCGAATCGATTCGGTCGATTGCCACGACGTCGAAGCGAATGCGCCGAGAGAACCATTTCGGATTTCGCATCAGAAAATGCCGGGTTGCGTTGATGATTCGGCGCTGCTTGCGGAAGCTGACAGTCTCGATCGCCGTGCCCCCGCGTCCGCGGGCGCGAACCTCGATGATGACGAGCACGTTCCCGTCGACGCCGACGAGGTCGATCTCGCCCAATCGGCAACGGTAACCTCGCTCGATGATACGGATGCCGCGAGCGGCAAGAAACCGGGCGGCGCGCGCTTCCCAGGCCTGGCCCAGGGTCAGCGCGTCGACGCCGGGACTCATCGTGAGCTGAAGAAGCCGAGCGTCGCCGTCAGAGGCTCGGGACGTCCGTCCCGAAACTCGGCGAATGGCAGGTCGCGCCGGATTCGGCCGTTGTCGCCGAGGTAGAGATCGCCGGTCGCCCCCGACATCGGCCAGCGCGCATTCCCGGCCGAAGCCAGCGCGCCGACGAGCCCGTAGGCGTCATAGCCGAAAGCGAAGAGTCGCTTCCATTGCTCGGCATTGACCGGCGTGAATTCGCCGAGTCGCGCCGCGGCCGCGCGCCCGCTGCCGGCCGGATCAATGAGCAGCGGCAGCTCCGGAAAGATCAGGCCATTGAGATCGGCGTCCGCGCCGGTGCGCGTCGGATCGAAAACCTCTGACAGGGCATAGGTCGGAATATCGCCCGCCCCGTTGTCGCGGAGCAGCGGGACGAGCAGGCGCCCGACGGCAGGCTCGGCCTGAAGAAAGATCATGTCGATGTCGGCCCGCCGCCGCGGCTCGAACTCGACCGCCCGGCCCAGATCCGACTGTAGCCGGTTGCGACGGCCCTCGCTCGTGGTGATGTTGAGCAACTGCTCGATCGGCGTCTGGAACGTTTGCCGATCCTGGTCGCTGACGTATGCGGACTGGCTGATGACGCGCCCGCCGCGCGCCTCGAACGCATCGCGGAACGCGCTCCCGAGCCGGTAGCCGCGTTCCGTGCTCGAGATCAGGACGACCGCGGTCTCATGCCCATTCGCGATCGCGCGCGCGGCGATCGCCTCGACCTCGTCGTCCGACGATAGCGCGAACTGATAGAAGTTCGGCGCCGCGGTGAGTTCCGAGGTTCCGAGATTCAGCGCCAGCGTCGGAACGAAGCCGGCCTGTCTTTGCACCTGCACAACCTCTTCCGGCAGCAATGGTCCGACGACGAAATCGGCACCCTCGAGCTGCGCCGTCAGGAAGCTCTCGACGCCGCCGCGTTGCGCCGTGTCATAAACCTGGACGGTGCGCTGCTCCGCCATTCCGCTATCGAAGTGGTGGGCGAAGAATCCCTCGAGGACGGCACGCGCCTGCCCGCGCCTTTCGATCGAGCCGAGCGGCAGCAGCAGCGCGACCCTGTCGGCGCGCAAGGTTTCGCCGCGTCGCGCGGCGAGACTCTCGGCGAGAACGCTGCCGGCTGCCGGGTGGTTCGGAAACTCCTCGCGCCAGGCGACGAGCGCTTCGAGCAGCTCTCCGCTGTCTTCGGTCAATCCGGTCAGTGGCGTCAATGCCAGCCAGCCATCGATCATCGAATCGCCGGTTCTGAGCCGCGCGGCGGAGGCGCTGGCAGGCAGGCTGAGGCCATCCCAGATCGTCGCGTGATTCTCCCGTAGCTCGGCCGGCGACTCGAGCCAGATCTCACGCTCGACGAGCAGCGTGACGGCTTCGACGGTGCGGCCCAGGCGGAACAGCGCCAACGCGCGGACCAAGGAGCGCTCCGATTCCAGCGAGGTCGTTGACGGACCCGCGATCGCATCGAGCTCGGCCAGAGCCAGCTCGGCATTGCCGAGCTCGACCTCGGCGCGCGCGAGTCCGAGCCGGAAGCGATCCCGCTCCATGCCCTGGCTTCGCGCTACGAGCCCGGCATAGAGATCGCGCGCCGCGGCCGCGTCGCCGAGCCGAAGCGCCTCGGCTGCGCGCGCCTCGCGGGCGTCGGAGTCAACGGGGGCAACGACGGGCGCGCCGGTGCAGGCGGCGAGCAGCGCGGCAGCCAGGGCCGCTAAACTGGCGATTCGGAGTCTCATTAATATGCAAGCTAAGCAAAACCGGTGACAAATTCCAGCTCAGAATCGGCCGGAATGCTTTATGTCATTGCGACGCCGATCGGCAACCTGGCGGACCTCGGATCGCGCGCAAGGGATGTGCTCGATGCCGTCGATCTGGTCGTCGCCGAGGATACTCGTCGCGCGGGCCGGCTGCTTGCGCATCTCGGCCTCAAGAAGAAGCTCGTGTCGCTGCATGAGCACAACGAGGACGAGCAGACGCCGAAGCTTCTGGCGGAGCTCGAACGCGGCCGCCGGCTCGCGCTGATCTCGGATGCCGGCACGCCGCTCATCAGCGATCCGGGTCTGAAGCTCGTGGCCGGCGCGAGGGCCAGGCGCCTGACGGTCGTCGGCATTCCCGGTGCCTCGGCTGTGACCGCCGCGCTCAGTGTCGCGGGCCTGCCGACCGATCGTTTCGTTTTCGAGGGATTCCTGCCGCGCCGACAGAAGCAGCGGCGCGCGCGCCTGGAGGCCCTGGCCCCGGAGTCGAGAACGCTCGTGTTCTTCGAGGCCGTGCACCGGATCGAAGCCACTCTCGACGACATGATCGAAGCGTTCGGCCCGCAGCGAAGGGCCGTGCTCGCGCGCGAGCTGACCAAGCTGCACGAGCAGGTTCTCGACGGAGCGCTTGGCGAGATACGCGCGGCGCTCGGTGTCGGCATGCCGCTGCTCGGCGAGTTCGTCATCGTCGTCGCCGGAACCGACGAGAGTCCGAGGGCGGGCGACGACGAGGTCAGGCATCTGTACCGGCTCCTCGTCGCGGAGATTGCGCCATCGCGCGCGGTCGCCCTTTGCGCCCGGATCACGGGCCGGTCGCGCAACGAGGTCTATGCCCTGACCCGGGCCTGATCGCGGCCGCGGCACTAGCGGCTGTTCTGGCCTCTATAATGGCGGCGGGAGTCGGCCGAGCAGTCGCCGGGAGCAATCCCGGAGGAAAGTCCGGGCTCCATTGGGCAAGGTGCCAGGTAACACCTGGGGGGCGTGAGCCCACGGCCAGTGCAACAGAAAGCATACCGCCGGATCCGTCCGGTAAGGGTGAAATGGTGCGGTAAGAGCGCACCGCGCTCGTGGCAACACTGAGCGGCAGGGTAAACCCCACCTGGAGCAAGACCGAATAGGGAAGCGTTGAGTGTGCCCACACGAGCTTCCGGGTAGGTCGCTCGAGGCGTCCGGAGACGGGCGCCCCAGATGAATGACTGCTCTCGACAGAACCCGGCTTACAGGCCGACTCCCTTTCTTTCGGGGTCTGACCCCGATACTCCTCCTCACACCGTCGCCGGGCTGCGACACTAACCTACTGTCAATCAAAGGGAAATCTTCCGGTTCTCGTTGACACCGGGCCCTGGCAGTCCCTATAGTGCGACGAGGTGGAGAAAAGTGGGGAAAAGTGGGTCTTTTAGTTTCGGATGTTTCGCGGTCCCTCAAAAGTCACCTTGGATGCCAAGGGACGGCTGGCCATACCGAGCCGCCATCGCGAGCGCATCTTAACGCGCGCGGGCGGCCTGCTGGTAGCGACCGTCGACCGTGACTATTGCCTGCTGATCTACCCGTTACCCGAGTGGGAGGAGATCGAACGCAAGCTCGTGCGCCTGCCGTCTCTGCATAAGGACGCGCGCAAGCTGCAGCGATTGATGCTCGGGTACGCCACCGAACTAGAAATGGACAACCAGGGACGCATTCTTCTGCCCCGCGAGCTCAGGGAGTTCGCCGGGCTCGAGCAAAAGGCCATGCTGATCGGTCAGGGCAACAAGCTCGAGCTTTGGGATGAGGAGCGGTGGAACGAACGCCGCGATGAATGGTTGGCCGGGGGCGACAGCGATTACAAGGATCTGCCTGCAGAGCTCGAGTCACTGTCGTTGTAACAGGCCTGGGTGCGGCCATGGTTAAGCATCAGCCGGTGCTCGCGACCGAGGCGCTGGCTGGTTTGGCGGTAATAAGAGATGGCTGCTACGTGGATGGCACGTACGGACGTGGGGGGCATAGCGCGGCGATTCTCGCAGAACTCGGAGCGGCGGGCAGGCTGCTCGCGCTCGACAAGGACCCCGATGCCGTCGCCGACGCGAGGCAGCGGTTTCGGGACGATTTTCGGTTCGCAATCAGGCATGCGGGTTACGAGGACATGCTGCGTGTCGCCGGCGAAGAGCTTGGCGACCGCGCTGTCCTCGGCGTTTTGCTCGATCTCGGCGTCTCGTCGCCGCAGCTCGAAGATCCCGCAAGAGGGTTCAGCTTTCGAATTTCAGGCCCTCTCGATATGCGAATGAACACGAGTCGGGGCGTGACGGCCGCCGAATGGCTCGGCAAGGTCAGCGAGGAGGAGCTGGCCGCGGTGCTGAGGCGCTTCGGCGAGGAGCCGAAAGCCGGCCGGATCGCCAGGGCCATCGTCGCCGCAAGAGCCAGACAGCCGATAACGACGACGGCCGAGCTTGCGGACATCGTCGAGCGGGCCGCTCCCGGCCGCGGGAGACGCAGGATACACCCGGCAACCCGCGCCTTTCAGGCGATTCGAATCGCCGTCAACGACGAGCTCGCGGCGCTAGAGTGCGGGCTCGATGCCGCGGTCGAGCTCCTCGCCGCGGGCGGGCGGCTCGTCGTCATCAGCTTCCATTCGCTCGAGGACCGGATCGTCAAGCGGTTCATCGTCCGCGAGTCGCGGGGCGATCCCGTTTACGCCGGCCTGCCCGAGATGCCACCGGCGGCGCGACCGCGCCTCAGACCCGTCGGCGGCCTGGTCCGGCCCGGTCCCGCGGAGCTCGAATCGAACCCGAGATCACGCAGCGCCCGGCTGCGCGTCGCCGAGAAGCTAGCCGGGGAGCCGGCCCGATGAGGCTCGCCATCCTGGAGATCATGCTTGCCGTAGTTTTGCTCGGCGGCATCGTCAGCACCGGCATGGCGCTCGTGTCGACGACCCACGAGTCGCGGCGACTGTTCCGCGAGGTCGAGCTGCTGCGGCGGGAGCAGGACCGCTTGCGAGACGAGTGGAGCGCGCTGACACTCGAGGTATCGCATCTTGCAGGCCACGCCCGAATCGATGAGATCGCGCGCGATGAGCTCGGACTCGTCGAGCCCGATGCGGGCCGGCTCTACGTCGAGGTCGCCCCTTGAACCGCCGTCGCCACAAGGCGAAGCCCGTCATGCCGGCGTGGCGTCCGAAGCTGCTGCTCGGGCTCTTCGCGCTCGTCGCCGTGACGCTCGAGGCACGTCTCGTCTGGCTGCAGCTCTTTCAGGGGGACTTCCTCGCTGCCGAAGGCAATGAGCGTCAGCTGCGTGTCGTCGAGATGCCGGCCCACCGGGGCCTCCTGCTCGACCGACATGGCGAGCCGCTTGCGGTCAGCACGCCGGTCGAAAGTTTGTTCGTCGATCCGCAAAGGGTCCCGCTCGATCGGATCGGCGAGCTTGCCCGGCCGCTCGGCCGCGATGCCGACGTTCTCGAGCGCGAAATCACGAGCCGCCAGGATCGTGAATTCTACTGGCTCGCGCGTAGGCTCGCCCCGGGCGATGCCGCCGAGGTTCTCGATCTCGGTATCGAAGGCGTATCGACGCGACGCGAGTACAAGCGCTACTACCCGCAACACGAGGTCACCTGTCACCTTCTCGGCTTTACCGGCGACGAGGATATCGGTCAGGAAGGGCTCGAATTCGCACTGGATGCTCGCCTGGCCGCCGAGCCCGGCAGCAAGCTCGTTCAGCGCGACCGGCGCGGCCGATACATTGCCGACGTCGAGGAGATCGACCCGCCGCGACCCGGGCGCGACATCCGCACCAGCATCGATCTGCGTCTGCAGTGGCCGGCCTATCGCGCGCTGAAGGCGGCCGTGCTTGCGAGCGAGGCGAGCTCCGGATCGCTCGTCGTGCTCGATGTCGAGACTGGCGAAGTGCTGGCGATGGTCAATCAGCCGACCTGCAACCCGAACGATCCTGGGCAGCGGGCCGAACCCTGGCGGTTCCGGAATCGTGCAATCACCGATCCGGTCGAGCCGGGATCGGCGATCAAGCCGCTGATTCTGGCCGCGGCGCTCGACTCCGGTTACACGCCGGAAACGCTGATCGATGTGCCGAAGGTCCTCTACGTCGCCGGGCAGGACGTGACGCGCGACGATAACGGGCCGCTCGGCGTCGTCACCGTCACCGAGATACTGGCGCGATCGAGCAGCGTTGGCATGGGTCTCATCGGGCTCGAGCTCGATCGCGCCGATATCTGGCGAACGCTCAAGGCTTTCGGAATCGGGGAATGGACCGGCAACGGCGAGTCGGTCGGCAACGTGCTCGGCAGGCTCGAGTCGCCCGGCAAGCTCGAGGACTACGAGCACTGGGGCCAGGTGGGGCAGGCGACGCTTTCGTACGGCTACCGGCTCTCGGTCACGTCGCTGCAGCTCGCCCGCGCCTACGCCGCGATCGGCTCGGGGGGCCTCCTCCCGCCCGTCTCGTTCGAAGCCCTGACCGAGCCGCCGAAGCGTGTCCGCGCGATCAGTCCCGAGATTGCGGCCGACCTCATGACGATGCTCGAGGCCGTTGTCTATTCCGAAGGCGCCACGGCGGCGCGCGCCGACATTCCGAACTATCGCAGTGCCGGCAAGACGGGCACCGCCCGCATGCTCGAAGCGGGCGAGTATTCGAACGACAAGTATCGCGCGATCTTCGCCGGGCTCGCGCCGGCCAGCCGGCCGCGCTTCGTGGCCGTCGTCGTGATCAGCGACCCGCGCAGCGAGGCCTATCACGGCGGCGACGTGGCCGCGCCGGTCTTCGCCAAGGTCATGAGCGCGGCGTTGCGGATCTACGGCATCGCGCCCGACGCGGCTGCCGAGCCGGTGCTGATCTCCCGCGCCGAGGATCCGCGATGATGGCGGCGGTCGTCGCTGCGATGACGCTCGGCGAGCTTTTGGGATCCGCCGCCGGCGCGCATGAGCGTATCACCGTGACCGATCTCGTCAGCGACAGTCGCGAGGTCACACCCGGCGCTGCTTTCATTGCGCTCGCAGGCCACCGCAGTCACGGTCTCGACCATGCAGCCGAGGCGCTCGCTGCCGGCGCGAGCATCGTCGTCTACGAGCCGCCTGCCGGAGGCGTGGACGTGCCCGCGCCGTCGCTCGCCCTGCCCGGGCTGACGCGCAGGCTCGGTGAGCTCGGGCGAAAGTTCTATGGGCGCCGGCGCCCGCCCGACGGGCTCGTCGGGGTAACGGGCACGAACGGCAAGACCACGGTCGCATGGCTCATCGCCTCGGCCCTGACGACGCTCGGCGAGCCTTGCGCCTACCTCGGAACGCTCGGCTACGGCGTCGGCGGGGCGCTGAAGCCGCAGTCGCTGACGACGCCCGATTGCCTGAGCCTGCATCGGAAGCTCGCGGAGCTCGGCACGCCGCGAGCTGCGCTTGAAATCTCGTCGCACGCGATCGCGCAGGACCGCATCGCGGGTCTCGGCATCGAGGGCGCCGTATTCACGAACTTAAGCCACGATCATCTCGACTGGCACGGCTCGATGGGCGCCTATTTTGAGACCAAGGCGAAGCTCTTCGATCGCGACGGCTTGAAGTTCGCCGTCGTCAACTCGGGCGACGCCTACGGCCAAAAGCTCCTCGCCCGGATCGCACCGTCGGCGCGTCGCATATCGGTCAGGCTCGACGACACCGCCTCCGCTGATCTGACGGCTAGGTGCGAGAGCCGCGGATTCGCGGGGCAGATCCTGAACGTCTCTGGCAGCCGAGGCGTGGCCCGTATCGAGTCGCCGCTGATCGGCGAGTTCAATGCCGAGAACCTGATGCTTGCGTTTGCTGCGGCCGTTGCCGCCGGTCACGATTTCGAAAGGGCGGCCGCCGCGCTGTCCAAGGCCGCGGCGCCGCCCGGTCGCATGGAGGTCTTCGGCGGGCCGCCCGCTCGCCCGTGGGTGATCGTCGACTATGCGCACACGCCGGCCGCGCTGGCGCGCGCGCTCGCGGCGGCCGTGGCCATGAAATCGGGCGATCTGACCTGCGTTTTCGGCTGCGGCGGCGACCGCGATCGTGACAAGCGAGCGCCGATGGGCCGGGCCGCGGCCGACAACGCCGATCACATCGTGCTGACCGACGACAATCCTAGAGGCGAGGATCCGGCCGCGATCGTCGCCGCCATCGCGGCCGGAGCCGCCGGCCACCGGGACGTTCGGATCGAGCACGCCAGAGATCTTGCCATCGAAGGCGCCATCCGCCGCGCGCGACCGGGCGACGTCGTCCTCGTCGCGGGCAAAGGCCACGAGACGCGGCAGCTCGCGCGGGGTGAATCGCGGCCGTTCGACGACAGGGCCGTGGTTCGAAGCGTTCTGGAGGGCGGGGGTTGATGGCGCGCCGTCTCTCGGCCGTTGCGGAAACGACGGGCGGGCGCCTGACCGGTCCGGACGCCGCGTTCGGCGCGGTCGGAACCGACACGCGGACGCTTTCGCCGGGATCACTATACGTTGCGATCGAGGGCGAGCGCTTCGACGGCAACGACTATGTCGGCGCTGCCGCCGAGAAAGGCGCTGTCGGCGCCATCGTTTCGAGGTATCAGAACCTGCCGCTGCCGCAGATCGAGGTCGACAATACGCGGCGGGCCTTCGGCGCAATGGCCCGGGCCTGGCGCGAAAACTTCGATATCCCCGTGATAGGGGTCACGGGCAGCGCCGGCAAGACGACGGTCAAGGAGCTCATCGGCGCGATTCTGCGAGTCGGCCGCAAAGTCTGCGTCACGGAAGGGAATCTCAACAACGACATCGGCGTGCCGCTCTGCCTGATGCGGCTCGATCCCTCCGACGAGGCCATGGTCGTCGAGCTCGGCGCGAATCACGCCGGCGAGATCGCCAATCTCGGCAGTCTCGTCGAGCCAACGATCGCCGTCATCACGAACGCGGGCGCCGCCCACCTCGAAGGTTTCGGCTCCGTCGCCGGCGTCGCGGCCGCCAAGGGCGAGCTCATCGACTGCCTGCCGGCCAACGGCGTGGCAGTGCTCAACGCCGACGACGCGTTTTTCGAGGACTGGCGGCGCCGTGCCGGCCGCCGCACGGTCTTGAGCTTCGGCATGAGCTCGGCCGCCGACTTCAGGCTCATCGGCGAGCCCGAATCGGGGAACGGCAACTCGCGCTTCGTCGTCGGCACGCCGGAGGGACCTGGCATCGATATTCGCTTCGCGCTGCTCGGTCGCGCGAATCTGGCCAATGCGCTCGCGGCGATCGCCGCGGCCAGCGCCGTCGGCGCGACGGCCGACGAGATCAAGCGCGGCCTCGAGCAGGTTCGGCCCGTCGGAGGGCGTATGCAGACGCGGCGCGGGCTACGCGGCGCGACGCTGATCGACGACAGTTACAACGCCAACCCCTCAGCCGCTAAAGTCGCGCTCGACTATCTGTCGGGCTGCAGCGGCAAGCGACTCTTCGCCCTCGGCGACATGCTCGAGCTCGGCGACGAGGCGGCGGCGCTGCATCGCGAGGTCGGCGAGTACGCCCGCGGCCGCTGCGACGCGCTGATCGCGATCGGGGATCTGGCTGGCGAGGCGGCCGACGCCTACGGGAGCGGCGCAACGCGATACGAAAACATCGATGCCGCCGCGCGCACGCTTCGCGAAGAGCTCGCGGCCGACGTGACCGTGCTGATCAAAGCGTCGCGATCCATGGGTCTCGAACGGCTCGTCGCTGCCCTGGCCGACGCCGGAGGGAGCGATCGATGCTGATGCTCCTGTCGGAATACCTCACGCAGTTCTATTCGGGGTTCAACGTCTTCAGCTATCAGACGATGCGCGCGATTCTCGGCGCCCTCACGGCTCTGGTCCTGTCGCTCGCGCTCGGGCCCTACCTGATTAGCCGGCTCTCGAAGGGCCACGTCGGACAGCAAGTCCGCGAGATCGGTCCGGCATCCCATCTGCCGAAGGCCGGCACGCCGACGATGGGCGGCGCGCTGATTCTGATTGCGATAGCCGTCAGCACGCTGCTCTGGGCGGATCTTAACAATCGATTCGTCTGGATCGTGCTCGGTGTGACGATGATTTTCGGTCTCATCGGGTTTGTCGATGACTACAAGAAGCTTAGGGTCCGAAACTCGGAGGGCTTAAGCCCGCGAACGAAATTCTTCTGGCAATCGATTGCGGCGCTCGCTGCGGCCCTGCTGCTCTACTACACGGCCGACGACCCGCTCGTCGAGCACGCGCTGCTGATTCCCTATTTCCCCAGTCTCCTCGTGCCGTTGAGCATGTTCTTCTACGTTGCGTTCGTCTATTTCGTCATCGTCGGGAGCTCCAATGGAGTCAACCTGACCGACGGGCTCGATGGCCTCGCGATCATGCCCGCCGTGCTCGTCGGCGGCGCGCTCGGTCTTTTCGCCTGGGTTTCGGGCAACGTCAACGTTTCCGAATATCTCGACATCCCCTATATCGCGGGGGCGGGCGAGATGCTGATTTTCTGTGCGGCCCTGGCTGGCGCCGGCCTGGGCTTCTTGTGGTTCAACACGTATCCCGCGCAGGTCTTCATGGGCGACGTCGGTGCGCTTGCACTTGGCGCCGCTCTCGGCCTCGTGGCGGTCGTGGCGCGGCAGGAACTGGTATTGCTCATCATGGGCGGTGTATTCGTCGTCGAAACCGTCTCGGTCATTATCCAGGTTGCCTCGTACAAGATGACGGGCCGGCGCATTTTTCGGATGGCCCCGCTGCACCATCACTTCGAGCTCAAGGGCTGGGCAGAGCCGAAGGTTATCGTCCGATTCTGGATCATCACGGTCATTCTCGTGCTGGTCGGCCTCGCGAGCCTCAAGGTTCGCTGATGGCCGCGGTCATGAATGCAACCGGCAAGACATCGGCCCGCTATACGCTCGTCGTCGGTCTCGGCGCGAGCGGCCTCGCCGCGGCCCGCTATCTGTGCGCTCAGGGAGAGCCGGTGCTCGTGATCGACAGTCGCCTGGCGCCTCCGGGGCTCGAGGCGCTCGCCCGCGAGCAAGCCAGGGTCAGGATCGAGCTCGGGACGCTCGACCCGAAGTGGCTCGCCGGCGCCACGCGCATCGTGCTGTCCCCGGGTCTCTCGGTCGACCTGCCATTGATGGCGGAGGCGCGAAGCCGCGGCATCGAAATCGTCGGCGAGCTCGAGCTGTTCGCCCGGGCCGCGGTCGCGCCGGTGATCGCGGTAACGGGTTCGAACGGCAAGAGCACGGTAACGAGCCTGGTTGCCGCCTTGCTGAAGGCTGAAGGGTTCGACGCGCCCGCGGGCGGGAATCTCGGTCCGCCCGCGCTCGAGTTGCTGGAGCATCGGGACGTCGATGCCTACGTCGTCGAGATCTCGAGCTTTCAGCTCGAGACGGTTCGTTCTATGAAGCCGGCGGCCGCGGCGCTGCTCAATGTTTCAGCCGATCACATCGACCGGCACGGCAGTCTCGATCGCTACGCATCGCTGAAGGGCTCGTTGCTCACGTCCGCCCGACGCGCGATCGTCAACTGGGACGACCCGATCGTTCGCGAGCTGGCGCCGCGCGGCGGCGAAACGATCGCCTTTTCCGTCGTGGAGCCCCTGGCTGACGGCTGGTCGGTCGTCGAGAAGTCGGGTGAGCGGTGGCTTGCGCGAAGACTCGAGCCCCTGATCCGAAGCGTGGATCTCGGGCTTCCCGGCAGAACCGGCGAGGCCAACTCCCTTGCGGCGCTGGCGCTCGCCGATTGCCTGGGCGGCGATCTCGCGCCTGCGGTTGCGGCGCTTGCCCGGTTTCGTGGCTTGCCGCACCGGCTCCAGCTCGTGCGCGAGCTTAACGGAGTGAGCTATGTCAACGACTCCAAGGGCACGAACGTGGGCGCGACGGTCGCGGCGCTTGCAGGCAGCGACAGCCCGACGGTGTTGATCGCCGGCGGTCAGTCGAAAGGCGCCGACTTTCGGCCGCTCGCCGACGCGCTCGAAGGACGCGTCAAGGCCGTCATCCTGATCGGCGAGGCGGCGGGCGAGCTCGGGTCGCTCCTTCAGGGCCGCGCACGGGTCGTCCGAGCGGAGAGTCTCGACGTCGCGGTCGAAAAGGCTGCCGCAATCGCCGAGCCCGGCGACCGCGTGTTGCTGTCGCCGGCCTGCGCCAGTCAGGACATGTTCGTCGACTACAGGGATCGCGGTGATGCTTTCGCGCGCGCCGTCCGAGGGTTGCCGGAATGACCGTCTCTCTCAGAGCGCCGGCCCCGCCCGATCCGGTGCTGGTCGGCACGTCGCTCGCGCTGATCGGCATCGGCGCGATCATGGCGGGCTCGGCATCGATCGGCGTGGCTGACGAAGATGTCGGCGAGCCGCTGTTTTTTTTCGTGCAGCATCTCGGGGCGCTCGCGATCGGCCTGGCCGGAATGCTGCTTGCGATCAAGACGCCGTTGGAATGGTGGCACCGTCTCGCGAGCCTGATGCTGGCCGGCGCTTTCGCCGTACTGATTCTGGTGCTGTTGCCCGGTATCGGCGACACGGTCAACGGCGCCAGGCGATGGCTCGACATCGGCCCGATCGGATTCCAGGCGTCGGAGCTCGCCCGGTTCATGCTCCTTATGTATCTCGCAAGCTATGGCGTGCGCCATCGCGAGGCGCTCGCTTCGGGTCTTGCCGGATTCCTGCGACCGATGGTGCTCGTCGGCCTCGCCTCGCTGCTGCTATTGCTCGAACCGGATTTCGGAGCCACCGCCGTTCTGATCGCGACGAGCCTCGGGCTTTTGTTCGTCGCCGGCGCGAGGCTGCGCGACCTCAGTGCCGCCGCGCTGGCGGCGGGCGCGACATTCGCGGCGCTGATCTGGTTCGAGCCGTATCGACTCGATCGTCTACTGTCATGGCTCAACCCCTGGGAAGACGCGCTCGACAGCGGATACCAGCTCGTCAACTCGTTCATCGCGATCGGCAGCGGTACCTGGTTCGGCGTCGGTCTCGGTCAGGGCGTGCAGAAAATGCACTACCTGCCGGAGCCGCACACCGATTTCGTGTTCGCCGTGCTGGCCGAAGAGGTCGGACTGGTCGGCGCCACGGTCGTTATCATTCTGTTCTCGATCCTCGTCTTTCGCGCCTTCGAGCTTGGCCGGCGGGCGCTGGCCGCCGAGCAGACCTTCAACGCGCTGCTTGCGATCGGTATCGGTTTGTCGCTCGGTTTGCAGGCAGCGATCAGCATCGGTGTCAACACGGGCCTGCTGCCGACCAAGGGACTGACCTTGCCTCTGATCAGTTTCGGCCGGACCAGCATCGTCGTGACATTGTTCGCGCTCGGTCTCCTGCTGCGAGTGGCACGCGAAATCGAGAATCCGCCGCTGCCGCGACGCGAGAGGGCCGAAGCATGAGCGCCGCGCCGATTCTGATCATGGCCGGCGGAACCGGAGGCCACGTGTTCCCGGGGCTCGCCGTCGCAGAGGCGCTGCTGGCGCGCAATCAGTCCGTGGTCTGGCTCGGCACGCGGCGCGGACTCGAGGCCGAGCTCGTGCCCGCGCGCGAAATCGACATCGAGTGGATATCGATTGCGGGCGTGCGCGGCCGCGGCTTCGGCGCCTGGATCGTTGCACCGTTCAAGATCGTCTGGGCGATGTTTCAGGCGCTCGCCGTGATGGTTCGTCGTCGGCCGGGCGCCGTGCTCGGTCTCGGCGGCTTCGTGGCGGGGCCTGGAGGCATCGCCGCCTGGCTCGCGCGAAAGCCGCTCGTGATTCACGAGCAAAACGCCGTTGCCGGCACGACGAACCGGCTGCTTGCGCGATTCGCAAGCCGCGTCTTCGAAGCGTTTGCCAACAGCTTTCCGGCGAGCGCGCAGGCGATCGAGATCGGCAACCCCGTGCGGGCATCGATTCTCGCTCGAAGGCACGAGACGTCGGACCTGACGACGGCCGATCGTCCCGTGCATCTGCTCGTTCTCGGCGGCAGCCAGGGCGCGCTCGCGCTGAACCGGGCCGTGCCCGCCGCCATTGCGCGGCTTCGAGCAGACCTCAAGCCTACGATTCGGCATCAGGCCGGCCGCAGCCTCGAGGCAGCCGAGCAGGCTTACCGCATGGCCGGGGTCGAGTCCGAGAGCGTTGCCTTCATCGACGACATGGCCGAAGCCTATGCCTGGGCGGACATCGTCGTCGCGCGCGCCGGCGCATTGACGCTGTCCGAGCTTGCGGCGGCGGGCGTCGGTGCGATCCTCGTGCCGTTCCCGCATGCGATCGACGATCATCAACGCAAGAATGCCGAGGTTTTCGCGGCCGCCGGCGCCGCGCTGATCGTGCCGCAGGACGAGCTCGAAGCCGAGCCGCTGGCGGCGGAGCTCACGCGCCTCTTCGCTGACCGCGCCGAGCTCGTGGCGATGGGGAAACGCTGCCGATCGCTCGCGCGACCCGACGCGGCGCGCGTGCTCGCCGACGCCTGCATAGATCTTGCCGGAGCGCGGCCATGAACGAGCGCATGGGCAACATTCAGACCATTCACTTCGTCGGCATCGGCGGCGTTGGCATGGCCGGCATCGCCGAGGTCCTGATCAGTCTCGGCTACCGCGTTCAGGGCTCCGACCTGAAGGCCGGCAACGCAACGGCCAGGCTCGAAAGGCTCGGGGCCGACATCGCGATCGGCCATCGATCCGAGAATCTCGCCTCGGCCGACGTCGTCGTCGTCTCGAGCGCCGTGTCCGCCGATAACCCGGAAGTCGTTGCCGCGCAAACGGCGAGGATTCCCGTCGTTCGCCGCGCTCAGATGCTCGCCGAGCTCATGCGCTTTCGCTACGGCATCGCTGTTGCCGGCACCCACGGCAAGACCACGACCACGAGTCTCGTTGCGAGCATTCTCGCGGAGGGCGGTCTCGATCCGACATTCGTGATCGGCGGGCGGCTCGCGAGCGTCGATGCCAATGCGCGCCTCGGTGCCGGACGCTACCTCGTCGCCGAAGCCGACGAGAGCGATGCTTCGTTCCTTCATCTGCAACCGATGATCTCGGTCGTCACGAACATCGATGCCGATCATCTGGTCGCCTACGGCGGTGAGATCGCAAAGCTCAAGCAGGGGTTCCTCGAGTTCCTGCACAACCTTCCCTTCTATGGGCTCGCCGTCATGTGCAGCGATGACGACAATACGCGCGAGCTGATCCCCGACGTCGGCAGGCGCGTCGTCAGCTACGGCTTCGGCGAGCACGACGATGCTCGCGTCGAGGTGCTCGAGGCCCGCGGGCTCACGACGACGTTTCGGATTCACCACAACGGGCTCCCCGCAGCCGAGACCTTCGATCTGAACCTCCCGGGCCGGCACAATGTTCTGAACGCCACGGCCGCGATCTCGGTGGCCGTCGAGCTCGGTGTCGATATCGACGCGATCAGGCGCGCTCTGGCCGGATTCTCGGGTATCGATCGGCGTCTCCAGGTGTTGGGAGAAGTCGACACGCGGGCCGGCTCCGTCCTCTTCGCCGACGATTACGGTCACCATCCGACCGAGATTGCGGCCACGCTCGCGGCCGCTGGCGATGCCTGGCCCGGGCGGCGGCTCGTCGTCGTATTCCAGCCGCATCGCTATACGAGAACGCATGAGCTGTTCGACGAGTTCGCCCGGGTCCTGTCGACCTGCGACGCGCTCGTGTTGTTGCCGGTCTATCCGGCAGGCGAGCAGCCGATCACGGGGGCGGACAGCAAGAGTCTGGCACGCGCCATCCGCGCGCGCGGATCGGTCGAGCCCGTGCTCGTCGATGAGCTCGACGGCCTGCCCGACGTGCTCGGCAACATCGTCAAGGCCAACGACGTCGTGCTGACGCTCGGTGCCGGGAGCATCGGGTCCGTCGCGTCCGGGCTCGTCGATGCGATGCGCGCGCGCCGCCCGGTCGGAGTCAAGGCGTGAGTGTGGCAATCAATCCGATGAGCGACAAATCCACCGTGCGGCGCTCAGAACCGATGTCGCGGCACACGTCGTGGCGCGTCGGGGGAGCCGCCGATCTCTATTACGAGCCTGGGACGGTCGAGGAGCTCGGGTCTTTCCTCGCGTCCCTGCCGCAAGACTGCCCCGTCACCTGGATCGGGCTCGGCTCGAACCTGCTCGTGCGCGACGGCGGCATCCGCGGCGCCGTCGTCGCTACGAGCGCGCTGCCGAAGATCTTCGAGCACGCGAGCGGAGGCCGCGTTCGGGCGAGCGCCGCCTTGCCGTGCGCGACCCTGGCGAAGCGCGCCGCCCGTCTGGGATTGGGGCCCGCGGCCTTCTTCGCAGGAATCCCGGGCAGCGTCGGTGGCGCGCTGGCGATGAACGCAGGCGCTTTCGGAGGTGAGACCTGGGACAGCGTCGCGAGCGTCGAGACCATCGATCGCGCCGGGGCGATCAGAGCGCGGGGCAGGAGCGACTATGAAATCGGTTACCGGTCCGTGCGGGGTCCCGAACGGGAGTGGTTTCTCGCGGCGACATTCGCCTTTGCCGAAGCCTTGCCGGCGGAGCCTGCAAGGATTCGGTCGCTGCTCAGGGAGCGATCGGACAAGCAGCCGCTCGGGCTGCCGAGCGCAGGGTCCGTGTTCCGGAATCCGGAAGGCGCGCACGCCGGGGAGCTGATCGAGAAGGCGGGGCTCAAGGGCATGCGTCGCGGCGGCGCCGTCGTTGCCGATAAGCATGCCAACTTCATCATCAATACCGGTTCCGCCACAGCGGCCGATATCGAGACGCTGATCGAAGCCATCAGGCAGCGCGTCAGCGAGGCGACCGGTATCGAGCTCGTGCCCGAAGTGCGAATCCTCGGTGAGCGGAAGGAGAGCCGCTAGATGGCGCGCTCCCGACGCAATCGACTGAAGAGCCCGAAGCGCGAGTTGCCGAAGCTCCCGCCCCTGCCGCGTCCGACCATCGACTTTGGCGCGGTCTTCGCCGCCGTCGCTTTGAGCGCCATTGCGCTCATCAGCTTCGCGCTCGGCCGGGAGCTTCTCGATCTTCCGGTCAGGACGCTCGACATCGAGGGCAGGTTCCAGCGCGTCACCAAGCTCGAAATCCTCGCGGCGGCGCAGCCGGCTCTCAGGGAGAGCTTTCTGACGCTCGACCTCGAGGACATCAGGCGCCGCGTTGCCGCCATCGACTGGGTCGATACGGTCAGACTGCGGCGCGTTTGGCCCGATACCTTGAAGATCTCGTATCAGGAGCACCGTGCCGCGGCGAGCTGGGGGGACGACGGACTGCTCAATACTCGCGGTGAGCTCTTCGCCAGCGACGTGCAACGCGAGTATCTGGAGCTGCCGCGGCTCGCGGGCCCCGAGGGCAGCCATCAGCGCGTGGCGGCGACGTATGTCGCCGTGCGCGACAGGCTGACGCGCGCGAACCTGATTCTCGAATCGATCGAGATGGATGCGCGCGGTGCGTTCTCGATCGGGCTCGCCGGAGGCATGAGGGTCCGGATCGGGCGCGACGATGTCGACGGCCGCATCGACCGGTTCTTCGCCGCGGCAGTGCCGACGCTCGCGGGTGAGATCGATCGGATCGACTACATCGATCTGCGTTATGCGAACGGCTTTGCCGTCGGTTGGCGCGACGAAGCGGTTTCGGATGCGACGACGGTGAGGGTCGAAGGCGGTGGCTAGGCGCGACGATCGCAATCTGCTCGTCGGGCTCGACATCGGGACGTCGAAGGTCGTCGCTATCGTCGCCGAGGTGTCGCCGGAAGGTCTCATCGAGGTTATCGGGCTCGGCTCGAGCACGTCGCGAGGCCTGAAGCGGGGCGTCGTGGTCAATATCGAATCGACGGTGCAGTCGATTCAGCGCGCGATCGAGGAAGCGGAACTCATGGCCGGCTGCGAGATCAACACGGTCTATACGGGGATAGCGGGCAGTCACGTCAAGAGCCTGAACTCTCACGGCATCGTCGCGATCCGCGACAAGGAGGTCAGCGCGACCGACGTCGAGCGTGTCATCGATGCCGCCAAAGCCGTCGCGATTCCGGCGGATCAGCGCGTGCTGCACGTCCTGCCGCAGGAGTTCATCATCGATTCGCAGGAAGGCATCCCCGAGCCGATCGGCATGTCGGGCGTCAGGCTCGAGGCCCGCGTGCACCTCGTGACGGGCGCCGTCAGCGCCGCGCAAAACATCGTCAAGTGCGTGCAGCGCTGCGGGCTCAGCGTCGAGGACATCGTCCTCGAGCAGCTCGCGTCGAGCTATGCCGTTTTGACCGAGGACGAGAAGGAACTCGGGATCTGCATCATCGACATGGGCGGCGGAACGACGGACATCGCGGTTTTCTGCGGCGGGGCCATCCAGCACACGGCCGTCATTCCGATCGCGGGCGCACAGGTCACGAACGACATTGCCGTGTCGCTCAGGACGCCGGCCCAGTACGCCGAAGAGATCAAGATCAAGTACGCCTGCGCGCTGTCGCAGCTCGCCAACCCCGACGAGACGATCGAGGTGCCGAGCGTCGGCGACAGGCCGCCGCGGCGCCTCGCGCGACAGACGTTGGCCGAGGTCGTCGAGCCGCGCTACGAGGAATTGTTCCACCTCGTGCGCAAGGAGCTGCGTCGTTCGGGGTTCGAGGAGCTGATTGCGGCCGGCATCGTGCTTACCGGTGGCAGCGCGAAGATGGAAGGCGCGATCGAGCTGGCCGAAGAGGTCTTTCACATGCCGGTTCGTCTCGGCGTGCCGCAATACGTCGAAGGCCTTTCCGACGTCGTTCGCAATCCGATTCATGCAACCGGAGTCGGGCTCCTGCTCTACGGGCGGGAGGCTCTACAGGCGCGCGCGGAAGCGGCGCAATCGAAGCTGGGTTTGGGCAGTGTATTCCGACGAATGAAGTCATGGTTTCAAGGGAATCTTTAGTGTTGTCGTTTAAGGAGTTTGAACATGTTTGAGTTGATGGACGGCTACAGCGAAACAGCGATCATCAAGGTCATCGGTATTGGCGGTGGCGGTGGCAACGCCGTAGCGCATATGGTCCGGGCGGGCATCGACGGGGTGGATTTCATTTGCGCCAACACCGACGCGCAGGCGCTCAAGAACGCGAAGGTCAAGACGGGGCTTCAGATCGGCTGCAACATCACCAAGGGTCTCGGGGCGGGCGCCAACCCGGAGGTGGGACGACAGGCAGCGATCGAGGATCGGGACCGGATTCATGAGGTCATCGAAGGCGCCGACATGCTCTTTATCACGGCGGGTCTCGGCGGCGGCACGGGCACCGGCGCGGCGCCGATCATCGCCCAGCTTGCCAAGGAGCTCGGGGTACTGACGGTCGCCGTCGTGACGCGGCCGTTCGAGATGGAAGGCACGAAGCGCATGCGTGTCGCCGACCAGGGCATCGCGGAGCTCGCGAAGTACGTCGACTCGCTGATCACGATTCCGAACGAGAAGCTTCTGACCGTGCTCGGGCCGCAGACGACGTTGCTCGATGCTTTCCGCGCGGCGAACGAGGTTCTTCAGGGGGCCGTGCAGGGCATCGCCGAGCTGATCACGCGGCCGGGGCTCATCAACGTCGACTTCGCCGATGTCAGGACCGTCATGTCCGAGATGGGCATGGCCATGATGGGCTCGGGCACGGCGACGGGCGAGGATCGCGCGCGGGTCGCGGCGGAAGCGGCCATTTCGAGCCCGCTGCTCGAGGACATCAATCTCGCCGGCGCCAACGGCATTCTCGTCAACGTGACGGCAGGCATGGATCTGTCGATCGGCGAGTTCCAGGAGGTCGGGGACACGGTCAAGCAATTCGCGTCGGACGACGCGACCGTCGTCATCGGGACGGTCATCGATCCCGAGATGTCGCAGGAGATCAGGGTCACGGTCGTCGCTACGGGTCTCGGTCAGGGCGCGGTCGCGGCGAAGGATCCGCAGGTTCGCATCGTGGCGCCCCCGAGGCACCGCGAGACGAATTACCGGGACTTCGACACTCCTTCGGTGCAGCGGAAGCTCAGCGTGGGAGAGTCGAGGAGCGAGGACGAGGAGCTGCAGGAGATGCTCGACGTGCCGGCCTTCCTTCGCCGCCAGGCCAACTGAAGAGCCGTTTCCTTGCCGAGCGACAGGTCGCGTGCTACCGTCCCGGGCCCGCTCGCTCGACCAGTGGAAAAGGGAAGCTTCACTTGAGGCAGCGTACGCTCAAAGACTCGATCCGGGCGACCGGAATCGGCCTGCACGGGGGGGCCAAGGTCTATATGACCCTGCGTCCGGCGCCGGCGAACACCGGCATCGTGTTTCGGCGCCTGGATCTGGCCGAGCCGGTCGATGTGCCGGCTACGGCCCTCAACGTGACCGAAACCAACCTCGGAACGACGCTCGAGAACGGCGCGGGGAAGGTCGCGACCGTCGAGCATCTGATGTCGGCGCTGGCGGGCCTCGGCATCGATAACGTGCTGATCGACCTGACTGGCGCCGAGGTGCCGATCATGGACGGCAGCGCGGCGCCGTTCGTTTTTCTGATCCAGTCCGCCGGCATCGAAGAGCAGCCGGCGGACAAGCGCTTCATTCGTATCCTGCGGCCGATCGAGGTGACCGAAGGCGACAAATGGGCGCGGCTCGAGCCCTACGACGGCTTCAAGGTCAATTTCGAGATCGACTTCGATCATCCCGTGCTGCGAAAGCATCGGCAAAGAGCGAGCCTCGACTTCTCGACGACCGCGTTTCTCAAGGAGATCAGCCGGGCACGGACGTTCGGATTTCTGAAGGACGTCGAAACGCTGCGGGCCAACGAGCTCGCTCTCGGAGGCAGCCTCGATAATGCGATCGTCATGGACGAATATCGTGTCCTGAACGAGGACGGGCTCAGATTCAAGGACGAGTTCGTCCGCCACAAGGTGCTCGATGCCGTCGGCGACCTCTATCTGCTCGGATCGTGTCTGATCGGCGAGTTCACGGGGTTCAAGTCCGGTCACAGGCTCAACAATCTCCTGCTGCGCGCCTTGCTCGAGCAGCCCGAAGCCTTTGAAGAGATCATTTTCGACACGGTGAGGCCCTCGCCCGTGTCCTATCAGCTTCAGCCGGCAGCCGCCGACTGAGCGTCCGGACCGGCCTAGGCCTGACCACCGCCAGGCACGGACACGCGTACCCTGACGGGCCGACCGCAAAGCTCCGACACCGAATACCGCAGGCGCGCGGCCCAGGCCGAGGAGTCCATGCCGATGACGAGGCGTCCCTGATCGTCGAGGTGCGCGCTGACCACATGTCCCGCCTCGGCTTCCGGGAGCTCGGATCGGACCTGCTCGGCGAGCTCCCGGCGCTCGAGCGCCTCGCGCCGGAGCCGCGATATGTCGCCAGTTTGCAACAGTTCGCCGATGGATCGGGGGCTGTTACCCCTCATTCTGAGACCAGCGTCAACGTTTTGGGTCTCGAAGCTTGAGCCTGGCTCCGGATGCGCTCATGCTGGCCGAGCGCGAGAATGGGCAAACCGTTCGCGAGAACGGGACGCAAAGCCACCGATCTTGTGGATCGATTCCGAAGACAGCGGGGTTGCGAGGTGCAGTACAGCAAAATTCGTTATACTCGGGACGCTTCGAGCTCGCGCGTCGCGCCATGGTCGGCGCGTGAGAATAATAACGCTGTCAGACATCGCATTCGAGGCGTGCGTAAATGCAGTTAGTCATCCTGTCAAAGGATAAGGGTCACCTCGGTCAATTCAGTGCCGGCCGAGCCTGGTTCTGTCTCGGCATTGCCGCCATCGCCATCTGCGCACTGACCTTCTACGTAGGATTCCGCGTCGCCGCGGCCTTCGGCGTTCACAATCCCGAAGCTCAGGTCGCCGAGTGGGAGGCGGGGCTCAAGCAGCAGGAGAGGCTCCTCGCCTCGACGCGCGCGGCGCTGCGGCAGAATCTCGATGCGCTGGCGCTGCGAATCGGTCAGATGAACGCGCATGTCGTCAGGCTCGACGCGCTCGGTTCGAGATTGACTCTGATGGCGGGCCTCAACGACGGCGAATTCGATTTCAGCACGATTCCGCCGCTCGGCGGACCCGAGGCGCTCGTCTTCGGCGCCGACGGCAATCAGCTCGGCCGCGTCGTCGAGACCCTCGATCGCCTCGACCTGCAGCTGACGGATCGCAGCCAGCAGCTCGGCGTGCTCGAGGATCTGCTGCTGAATCGCAAGCTGGCCGATGAGGTGCACCCCGAAGGCCGGCCGGTCACAACCGGTTACATCTCGTCGACTTTCGGCGAACGCAGCGACCCGTTCACGGGTCGTCGTGCGTTTCACGAGGGCGTCGATTTCGCCGGCCGCGAAGGCAACGACATCGTCGCCGTCGCTTCCGGCGTCGTGACCTGGGCCGGCGACCGCTACGGTTACGGCCAGATGGTCGAGGTCAATCACGGCAACGGTTACGCCACGCGCTATGCGCATAACGCCGAGAACCTCGTCAGCGTCGGCGAGACCGTCAAGCGCGGTGACGTCATCGCGCGGATGGGCGACACGGGGCGCGCTACGGGGCCGAACCTCCACTTCGAAGTGCTGCGCGACGGGCGAGCGGTCGATCCTCTGACCGTCATCAACTAAGTCGCTCGCCTGATTCCACGTTCGTACCGGTCCATGACCGCAGCCCTTCGAGGCTGCCCAAGGGACCTCTTCCGGCGTGTCGCGCCAACACGCCCTGCGTCCAGGCGCTCCCGTGCGACAGCGCCCTGCAGGAAAAGGGTGTCTGGCCCCCTTTACTTGTGGGAGTTCGGTCCCAATATGGATCGGAAATCCCTAGAATATCGCCTCCCGCCCGCAGCCCAAGGACCTCGTTTGCCCAACTTTGCTACCCACTTCCTGACCGGCATCTTCGGCAGCCGCAACCAGCGCCTGCTGAAGCAGTACCAGGCCCAGGTCAGCGCAGCCAACGCTCTCGAGGAAAAGATCAAGGCGCTCAGCGACGAGCGGCTCAGGGAAAAGACCGCGGAGCTCAAGTCGCGTTACCAGGCCGAGGGCAGTCTCGAGCCGGTTCTGCCGGAAGCTTTCGCCGTGGTGCGCGAGGCTGCCGTGCGGACGCTCGGGATGCGGCATTTCGACGTCCAGCTCATCGGTGGAATCGCCCTGCATCAGGGCAAGATCGCCGAGATGCGCACAGGCGAGGGCAAAACGCTCGTCGCGACGCTCGCCGCCTATCTCAACGCCCTGACGGGCGGGGGCGTGCATATCGTCACCGTCAACGACTATCTGGCGCAGCGCGATGCCGACTGGATGGGGCCGGTGTACCGGTTTCTCGGGCTCGAGGTTGGCGTGGTCAAGAGCGGACAGTCGACCGAAGAGAAACGCCGGGCCTATGCGGCAGACATCACCTACGGCACGAATAATGAGTTCGGCTTCGACTACCTGCGCGACAATCTGGCCTTTCGCGTGGAGGACAGGGCGCAGCGCAAGCTGTCCTTCGCGATCGTCGACGAGGTCGACTCCATCCTGATCGACGAAGCGCGCACTCCGCTGATCATCTCGGGAAGGTCCGAGGAGAGCACCGAGCTCTACGTGCGCATCAACGCCATTATTCCGAAGCTGAAGCCACACGTTGTCCCGGCAGGGCCGACCAACGAGGCCATCGAGGCTCCGAAGGTCGATGTGATCGGAGTCGGGGACGAGCAGCTCGGTGTCATGTCACGCGCCGAGGCCCTGGCGAAGGCCGAGGACGGCGGCCATCACCTCGTCGTCGTCGATCAGCAGGCGAGGCCCGCGAGGGCGAAACTCTTCGTGCCGGGCGACTACACGGTCGACGAGAAGGCGAAGCAGGCTCATCTGACCGAGGAGGGCCACGACCGCATCGAGGGGCTCCTGACGCGAGCCGGAATCCTCGAGGCCGGACAGAGTCTCTACGACCCGGCCAATATCCGGCTGATGCACCACCTGACGGCGGCGCTCAGGGCCCATGCGCTCTACAAGCGCGAGGTCGACTATATCGTCAGCAATGACGAGGTCGTCATCGTCGATGTGTTCACGGGCCGGACCATGCCCGGAAGGCGCTGGTCGGACGGGCTGCATCAGGCAATCGAGGCGAAGGAAGGCGTGCGCGTCAAGGAAGAGAATCAGACCGTCGCGTCGATCACCTTCCAGAACTTCTTCAGGCTCTATTCCAAGCTCGCCGGCATGACAGGCACGGCCGATACCGAAGCCTTCGAGTTCCAGCAGATTTACGGTCTGGAGGTCGTCGTCATTCCGACGCACAAGGAAATGATTCGGCTCGACGCGCCGGATCTCGTTCACCTCACCGAAGACGACAAATTCGATGCGATCCTCGACGACATCGCCGATTGCCGCGAGCGCGAGCAGCCCGTGCTCGTCGGCACGACGTCGATCGAGACGTCGGAGCTGCTGTCGGCCAAGCTCAAGAAGCGCGGTATCCCGCATAACGTGCTCAACGCCAAGTACCACGAGCGCGAAGCCGAGATCGTCATGCAGGCCGGGCGGCCCGGGGCCGTGACCATCGCGACGAACATGGCCGGCCGCGGCACCGATATCGTGCTCGGCGGCAGTCTCGCGGCCGAGAAGGAAGCGCTCGGGCCTGACGCCGATCCCGAGGGGATCTCAGCGCTTACAGCCGACTGGAAAGAGCGCAACGCCAAGGTTCTCGAGAAGGGCGGGCTCCATATCGTCGGGACCGAGCGGCACGAATCGCGGCGCATCGACAACCAGCTCCGGGGCCGCTCGGGCCGGCAGGGCGACCCGGGCTCGAGCCGCTTCTATCTGTCGATGGAAGACAGTCTGATGCGCATCTTCGGCGATCCCGAGCGCACCAAGCGGCTTTTGTCCGTCGCCGGCATGAAACAGGGTGAGGCGATCGAAAGCCGCCTGCTGTCGCGGCAGATCGAGCGTGCCCAGCGCAAGGTCGAGGCGCACAACTTCGATATCCGCAAGCAGCTCCTCGAGTACGACGACGTCGCGAACGATCAGCGCAAGGTGGTCTATCAGCAGCGCACCGAGCTGATGGACGCCGACGACGTCGCCGATGCGATCGCCGGCATTCGCGAAGAGGTCGTCGACGATCTCGTTGCCGAGTACATCCCGCCCGAGAGCGTCGAGGAGCTATGGGACCTCGAGGGGCTGACGAAGGCGCTCGAGCGCGAGTTCGGCCTTTATCTCGACGTCGCCCAGATGGTCGAGCAGGACGAAACGCTGAGCGAGAGGGAGATCGCCCGGCGCGTGCTCGAGGCGATCGTCGCGGCCTACGAGGCCAAGACGGCTTCCGTCGGCGAGCCCGTCATGCGCGAGCTCGAGAAAGTCGTGATGCTGCGTCAGCTCGATTCGCACTGGAAGGAGCACATCGGCGCGCTCGACTACCTGCGGCAGGGGATCGGTCTGCGCAGCTTCGCGCAGCGCAATCCGAAGCAGGAATACAAGCGCGAAGCCTTCCAGATGTTTTCGGACATGCTCGATCGGGTCAAGCGCGAGACAATCGCGATTCTCTCGAGGGTCGAGATTCGCAGGCCGGAGGACGTCCGCGCCGCCGAGGCCCCGAGGCCGGCGCCGGGATCGCTGAGCTTCCAGCATGCCCAGCCGCCCGGGCTGGCTCAGGCAGCGCCGCGACTGCCGGAGGGTCAGGCACCGCCGGCCGCAACGGCCGGTCAGCCGCGTCGGCCGGCGGCCGCGCCGGTCGAGCCGTTCGTCCGTGAGCAGCCGAAGGTCGGGCGCAATCAGCCTTGTCCGTGCGGCTCGGGGAAGAAATACAAGCAGTGCCACGGGCGCCTGAGCTGAGCGAAGCCGGCGCGCAGGTCGATGCGCTCGATGTCATCGTCGGCATCGTTCGTGATTCCGCCTCGAGAGTCCTGATCGGCCAGAGACCCGAAGGCAAGCATATGGCGGGCTTCTGGGAGTTTCCGGGCGGCAAGCTCCTGACGGGCGAGCCGCCGTTGGCCGGTCTGAAGCGCGAGCTCTACGAGGAGCTCGGCATCGTCGTCGGGGCCGCGGAGCCGTTCCTCGAGCAGACCCATCGGTATCCGGAGCGCGCGGTGAAGCTCGATATCTGGTGGATTCTGGACTATGCCGGCGAGGCCAGGTCGCGCGAGGGGCAGCGGCTGCGCTGGGTCGACGGCGACGAGCTCGCCGAAGCGCCGTTGCTGCCGGCCGACGCTCCGATCGTCGCCGCCGTGCGTAAGCGGCTCGCCCTGGGAAACTCCGGGGCGATTGCTAGCAAAGCGCCAGAAAGAACGTAACGTCGCCGACCGTCTGCCTGGCGCGCTGCTCCGTCCCCTGCCATTCGACGAAACGAACCGTGAACCGGTGCTGGCCGGCGCTGATCTCCGGATACAGGCCCGAGGCCCTCGCGACGAGGACGCGGATCAGCTCGACGTTCTCTTCCTTGCCGAGCGTATGCTGGTAGAGGCCGCGCTCGGCCAGCGTCCTCGCCGGCGTGCTCGCCTCGCGCGTGAGCCAGAGGATCTGGTCGATCGAATCGCAGAGCGGCTTGAGATGGCCGAGCCAGCTCCGAAGCTGCTCGGATCGCTCGGACCGCGGCAGGTTGAGCCAGTAGCCGTAATCCGGTAAATCGAACATGCAGGTGCCGCCCGGGATCGAGCTGCGATGCCGAATCGCGCTCAGAAACTCGTTCTCGCGCAACGGAGCCAGGAACTGCTTGCCGGCGTCCGATAGCGCCCGCCTTATTCCGTCGACCTCCTTGATGAGGCGAGCCAGGCGATCGGCGTCGACGCCCGGGCTTTGCCGGAAATGGCTAAGCCGGAGCATGTGCCGGTCGAGCTCCTTGAGCGCATCGGCGCGAATGTCGCCGCGCCCCGTGATGGCAAGGATTTCGAGCAGGTTTGCGATCGCGGCGCGGGCGGCGTAGGCGGCTTCCTGCCGCGAATGGAGCAGCGCCTGGCTGTGCAGGAACTCCACTCGCAGGAACGTACGCATGCGCTCGCTGAGCGGCTGCTCGAACGCGATCAGGCGGTTCTCGGCGCGGGCTCCTGGTTCGTTCTGTGGCGCTTCGACCATCGCACTATTCTGCGCGACCTTGCGTCCCCGGGCAATTTTGGGCGAGCCTCAAGTAGCTCGCGTGAAGGGCCGCGACGCCGTCGCGTGTGGCCTCGATCGTCGTGCTCGAGTCGATGATGTCATCGGCGAGGGATTGCCTCTCGGCCCGTTCCATCTGCGCATCGATGATGGCGCGGGCTTCGTCGCGGTCGGTTTCGTCGCGGGCCATGAGCCTTTCGATCTGTAGCGCCTCGGGACAATCGACGGCGACGGTGCGCTCGACGAGCCGGTCGAACCCGGACTCGAACAGCAGCGGCACGACGAAGATCACATAGGGCCCCGCACACCCGGCCGATCTCGCAAGCGCCGTCTCCCGAATCCGGGGGTGAAGAATCGCCTCGAGACGGTGTCGCCGATCGGCATCACCGAAGACGATACGGCGCATCAGGTGCCGGTCGAGCGTGCCGTCGGGGCCAAGAACGCTCTGACCGAAGGCCTCGACGATCTCGCCAAGGACCGGTCCGCCGGGAGCGACGAGCTCCCGCGCGATGGCGTCGGTATCGATGACACAGACCCCGAGCTCGGCGAACATAGCAGCCACCGTCGATTTTCCGCTGGCAATGCCGCCGGTCAGGCCGATGCGGAGCACGCTTATCCCGTCAGGCTCAGGTACCAGCTCATGATATCCCGGCCGAACAGCAGGGCCAGCCAGCCGGCGCCGGCGAGATACGGGCCGAACGGGATCTCGGCCTGCCGCGAGCGCTGGCCGGTCAGGATCAGCGAGAGGCCGACGATCGAGCCGACGGCGGCCGAGAGCACGATGACCAGGGGCAGGAGCTGCCAGCCGAGCCAGGCGCCGAGCGCCGCGAGCAGCTTGAAGTCCCCGTACCCCATGCCTTCCTTGCCGGTGACGAGCTTGAATATCTGATAGACGCTCCAGAGGCTGAGATACCCCGCCGCCGCGCCGATGACGCTCGATCGGAGATCGGGCCCGGCGAAAACCGGAGCACCGTCGATCCGAACCAGGGTCAAGATAATGCCGATCCAGAGCAGCGGCAGCGTCATGCTGTCCGGCAAAAGCTTGTGGTCGAGGTCGATCAGCGACAGCGCGATCAGATACCAGGTGAGAACGAGCGCGGCCGGCGTGGCCCACGTCGCGCCGAATCGGATCGCAACGACGACGCTCAGAATCCCGGTCAGCGCCTCGACGATCGGATAGCGCGGCGATATCGCTGCTCGGCAGTGGCCGCAGCGGCCCTTGAGCAGGAGGTAGCTCAGGATCGGAACGTTCCGGCTCGCCGGGATCGGGTGACGGCAATGGGGGCATCGGGACCGGGGCGAGACCAGGTCGAAGCGCTCTTCTTCGACGGGGGGCGCGCCGTGCGCTTCGGCCGCCTCGGCCCGCCAGGCGCGCTGCATCATCAGCGGCAGCCGGAATGCCACGACGTTGAGAAAGCTGCCGACGACGAGCCCGATCGCGAGGCTCGCGACGATCAGGGCCGGTGGCCAGACCTCGAAGATGTCCAAAACGGCGGTGTCAGACCACGGCACCCATCTTGAATATCGGCAGGTACATGGCGATGACGAGACCGCCGACGAGAACGCCCAGTATCGCCATGATCAGCGGTTCGAGCAGGCTCGACATGCTGTCGACGGCGTTGTCGACTTCTTCCTCATAGAAATCCGCGACCTTGGCCGACATGTCGTCGAGCGAGCCCGATTCCTCGCCGACGGCAATCATCTGGTTGACCATGTTCGGGAAGAGGTCGGTATTCTCCATGGCGCGCTGAAGGCGCTGACCGGTTGCGACCTCGTCGCGCATCTGGTGCACGGCCGTCTCGTAGACGATGTTGCCGGTGGCGCCCGCGACCGAGTCGAGAGCCTCGACCAGCGGCACGCCGGCCGCAAACGTCGTCGAAAGCGTACGCGCATAGCGCGCGATCGCCGACTTGTTCAGGATCGGGCCGATGATCGGTATGCGCAGCACGAGCCGATCCAGGAAATGCCGCAAGGCGCGGGAGCGCTTCTTGAAATAGAAGAACGCGGCGACGACGGCAGCCATGACGATAACGATCAGCCAGCCCTGATTCTGCACGAAGTTCGAGATATCGATGACGAATCGCGTGAACGCCGGGAGGTCGGCACCGAAGCCCTGAAACAGCGACTCGAACTCCGGAATGACGAAAATGAGCAGGATGGCCGTGACGATGAACGCGACGGCGACGACGGCGGCCGGATAGAAGAGCGCCTTTTTGACCTTCTTCTTGATGGCCTCGGTCTTTTCCTTGTAGGTCGCGATCTTGTCGAGCAGCGTCTCGAGCGCGCCGGCCTGCTCGCCGGCGCTGACGAGATTGACGAAGAGATCATCGAAATGCAGCGGGTGCTTTGAGAGCGCGTTGGCGAGCGTGGTGCCGCCCTCGATGTCACCCTTAATCGCCAGAATCAGCTTTTGCATCGCCGGGTTATCGTGTCCGGCGCCTACGATGTCGAAGGACTGCACGAGCGGAATGCCGGCGGACATCATCGTCGCGAGCTGGCGCGAGAAGATCGCGATGTCGGCCGTCGTGACCTTGCCTTTGTTCTGGAACAGCGTGCTCTGCTTGCGCACGCGGGTAGCGACGACACCCTGGCGTCTGAGCTCCGTGCGCACGGCGGCCTCGTTGCTCGCAACGACCTTGCCTCTGACCTTCTTGCCGGCGCGGTCGGTCCCTTCCCAGCTGAAGGGAATATTCTTGATCGCAGCTGATTGAGCCATCTGTTAGCGTCTCCCGAAGAGTCCGGGGGTCGAACTGGGCGCCGAAACGCTCAATCGATTGTAACCCGGTTGATCTCCTCCAAACTCGTAACCCCGTCCTTGACTTTGCGCAAGCCGGATGTCCTGAGATCCGCGATCCCGTCGGCTTTTGCCTGATCGGCGATCTGCATCGCGTTGCCGTCTTCCATGATGATCCGTCCGATGACCTCGGTCACGGGCATGACCTGGAAGATGCCGATCCGACCCTTGTAGCCGGCCGTGCACTGACCACAGCCCTTGGGCCCGTATATGGTCAGGCCCTCCTCGATGTCGGCCGGGGCGAAGCCTTCCTTCAGCAGCGCCTCAGCCGGAATGTCGAGCGGCTCCTTGCAGTTATCGCAGAGCTTGCGGCCCAGGCGCTGGGCGATGATCAGGCTCACGGAGCTTGCGATCGCATATGGCTTGACGCCCATGTCGACCATGCGGGTCAGTGTCTTCGGCGCGTCGTTCGTGTGCAGCGTCGAGAGGACGAGGTGGCCGGTCTGGGCGGCCTTGATCGCGATCTCGGCCGTCTCGAGGTCGCGGATCTCGCCGACCATGATGATGTCGGGGTCCTGGCGCAGGAAAGCGCGCAGCGCCGAGGCGAAAGTCAGGCCGACCTTGGGGTTGACGTTGACCTGGTTGACGCCGGGCAGATTGATCTCGGCCGGATCCTCGGCCGTCGAGATGTTGCGATCGCGCGTATTGAGGATGTGGAGGCCGGTATAGAGCGATACCGTCTTGCCGCTGCCGGTCGGTCCCGTGACCAGGATCATGCCGTACGGCTTCATCAGATTCTTGAGATAGAGCTCCTTCTGATGCTCCTCGTAGCCCAGCGCATCGATGCCGAGCTGGGCGCTCGATGGATCGAGCAGGCGGCAGACGACCTTTTCGCCATGCAGGGTCGGGCAGGTATTGACGCGAAAGTCGATGGCGCGGTTCTTCGACAGCTTCATCTTGATGCGCCCGTCCTGCGGGACGCGGCGCTCGGCGATGTCGAGCCTCGCCATGACCTTAATGCGGGCGGCCACCTTCAGCGCCAGTGCGAGCGGCGGGCGCGCGATCTCGTCGAGGACGCCGTCCTGGCGCAGCCGGATCCGGTAGTACTTCTCGTAAGGCTCGAAGTGAATGTCCGAAGCGCCGCGCTTGATCGCGTCGAGCATGACCTTGTTGACGAATTTGACGACCGGCGCGTCTTCGACGTCGGCGCTCGTGATTTCCGGTCCACTGTCCTCGAAGTCGCCGCTCGAGACTTCGAGGTTGTCGATGTCGAAGTCGTCGTCGTCGAATTGCGACATCGTCGTGTCGACGGCCTCGATCGCGCGGCCGACCCGATCCTCGAGCTTGTCCTGCTCGACGACGATCGGCTCGATCCGGAGCGTGGTCTGGAACTTGATCTCGTCGAGGGCGTGCATGTTGGTCGGATCGCTGACCGCGATATAAAGCCGCTTTCCGCGCTGCAGGAGCGGCAGGAGGCGATGCCTGGACAGGAGCTTCTCGCTGACGAGCCGGACGACGTCGAGATCGAGCTCGACGGAATCGAGATCGAGCAGCGGAACGCCGAACTCGTGCGCGGCGGCGACGGCGATGCGGCGCGCGTCGCCCATTTGCTGGGCGACGAGGATCGGTACGAGCCCGTTGCCGCTCTTCTGGGATTCGACGAGCGCCCGCGCGAGGTCTTCATCGGACACGATGCCGTCCTGGACCAGCCGCCTGGGCAGTCCGGACAGGGTTCCTTGGGATGCGCTTACGGCCATCGGCGGTGCTTACGGCTCAATTTGTCGCTGGCAGAGAGCTTGGTACTTTCACCGTTGAGGCCTGAACCTGTCAACTTCCGAGTGCCTCTTTTGTGACAGAGATTTAACTTATCCCACGCCCCGGTAAGGGGTATCGGGCGGGGGTCCCAAGGCCGGCCGAGCGTGCCCCCGGAGAGCATCTGTCGCCAAAAAAAGACAAGCCCCGCCGGGGTCCGGCGGGGCTTGAGCCTTGGTTCCCGCGGGCTCGAGACCCGTGCCCCGAGTCCGCAGCTAAGGTCTTAGCCGCGGCAGTTGGCCGGGCGGTACTTCTGCTCGACGCTACCGCCTGCGCCCTGAGCGGCCGCGGTTCCACCCGACGCGACGACCAAACCAGAGCCCATCTGCCAGCTACCACACTGCCAGGAGACGTCGCCGTTCACGCTCGTGAACGGTGTCAGTGTTAACGTGTCATTCGCAATGTTGCTGTGGGCCTGATGGCCGTACATGATCGTGATCAGACCGGGGTTGCTGACACCAACCGAAAGCACATACTTACCGCTGATGTCCGTCGCGTTGGTAGAGAGGCCGGCTTCCGCGTTGCTGGTCGGCCAGTTGCTCGTCGAGCTGAACGTCTCGGCGATGGCCGTCTTGGCCGAGCTCGCGAGGTTCAGGCCTTCAGTGACCTGCGCGCGGATCGTGTAGTCCTGGTAGGCCGGGATCGCGATCGCCGCAAGAATGCCGATGATCGCCACGACGATCATCAATTCGATGAGGGTGAAACCCTGTTGAACTTTCTTCATTTCCGTGAAACTCCTGAGTACGTTGCTTGGGTCGTAAAGCCAGACCGATGGCGAGGCATCGCATCTTGTCTATGGGGAATTGCAATCCCCGTGCCAACGATGCCGTGAATATGTCTCCTGGCCCGCAAATCCTTAGGGGCGGTCGTCCTAGCGACGCCCGGCCCGAACCCGTTGAACATATTGCCCGTTCACAGAGCCTGGCCCTAGACCCAAAACGTCAGAAACTGACGTATATCGGCACGCACCGAGGCGATGTCACAAGGGGATCTACTCGATCTCGAGCTTCTTGATGCGGTAGCGCAGCGCGCGAAAGCTGATGCCGAGCAGCTTCGCCGCAGCTGTCTTGTTATATCGGCTCTTTTCGAGCGCTTTGACGATGGCCTCGCGCTCGATGTCCTCGA
This sequence comes from Gammaproteobacteria bacterium, assembly GCA_035513215.1. Classification (GTDB taxonomy): domain Bacteria; phylum Pseudomonadota; class Gammaproteobacteria; order Steroidobacterales; family Rariloculaceae; genus DATCZB01. The sequence continues at coordinate 73,686 of DATKCK010000106.1, forward strand.
GCTGAGTCCCAAGCGCCGTGCTGCCGGCCGCCTGCGGCATCTGTCCCTCCGCCTGCGCGCGCAGGTCGATGTCGCCGACTTCGATGACGGCGCCCGGGCAGAGCGTCATCGCCCGCTCGAGTATGTTCTCGAGCTCGCGAACGTTCCCCGGGAACGGGTAGCGGAGCAAAGCGGAGCGTGCCGCGGCGCTCAGCCGCGGCGGGTCGATCCCCTGTTCCGCTGCAAGCTCAGAGAGTATGTGCTGCGCGAGCTCGAGAATGTCCTCGCCTCGTTCGCGCACCGGCGGCACGTTGAGCTCGATCACGTTGATGCGGTAGTAGAGATCCTCGCGGAACTCGCCCTGAGCGACGAGCTCGGCCAGATCCCGGTGCGTGGCGCTCAATACTCGAACGTCGACGAGCGTCTCGACGTTCTCGCCCACGGGCTTGACGGACTTTTCCTGGATCACACGAAGCAGCTTGACCTGCATGTGCAGGGGCAGGTCCGCCACCTCGTCCAAAAACAGCGTCCCGCCCTCGGCCGACTGGACAAGGCCCTTCTTGTCGGCAACCGCACCGGTAAAGCTGCCTTTCTTGTGGCCGAAGAACTCGCTCTCCATGAGCTCGGTCGGAATCGCGCCGCAATTGATCGGCACGAACGGGCCGTCCCGGCGCGAACCAGATTCGTGGATCATACGAGCGACTAGCTCCTTGCCGGTACCCGATTCGCCGGAGATGTGAACAGGCGCCTGGCTGCGCGCAACCTTCTGAATCATCCCGCGCATGCGTTGCATGGCCTCGGAGCGCCCGATCAGCTTCGTGGTCGTTTCCTCCTTGTGGGAACCAACACCGCGGAGCTTGAGCGCCGCAGTCACGAGCTTTCTGAGATCGTTGAGATCCAGTGGCTTCGAGACGAAATCGAAGGCGCCGAGCTTGAGCGCCCTGACTGCGAGCTCCACGCTGCCATGGGCCGTGATGACGGCGACAGGCGTGCCCGGCGTGTGCTTTTGCATCCATTCGACGAGCTTGAGTCCGTCGCCGTCGGGTAGACGCATGTCGGTCAGGCAAAGATCGTAGGCCGTTTCGCCGAGCATGCTCTTGGCGCTGGCGATATCGCCGCAGACCCGGGCGTCGATATCCATGCGGCCGAGTGTGATCGACAGAAGCTCACAGATGTCCGGTTCGTCGTCGATGACCAAAGCCGCTGGTTTCATGCTGTCGTGTCTTTAGCGTAAGGGTGGAACTCTTGCGATTGTACTAAAAGGGCACACAATCGCTGTCAGGAGCGTCTAGCCGATGGGACACAGTTCACGGACCCGGTGGCGATGAGCTTACTATATTGATATTTCGAGAGTCCGAGCCCGACGAATGCACGCCGATCGCGCGAACAAAAACCATAGTAAGACGACGCACGGGCTTGTCCTCGGACCCTTGCTTGCTCTGGCCTTCCTCGGACTTTCGTTCCTGCGGATCGTCGGCGATGTGGGCTCGGCCCTGTTCGGCGGCGAGGCGCGCATCGCGCCACTCGAGCAATCGATCTGGGGCATGCTGCTGGCCTGGCGTCTCGCCGGACATGCAGGTTCCCTGGTGCTCGTGCACGTCTCGCTTGGCGTTGCTGCTTGGGGCATGGCGTGGCTCACGCATCGGGCTTGGCCCTCGAGCGGGAACAGTCAGCGTGTCTGGACCTGTCTGTGGATGGTTCTGGCCGTCACATGGATTCTCGGTGCGAACGCGGCCTGGTTTCCTTCCTCGTCGCTCGGCAATCCCTATGCCGGGCTTGTGCAGGCATCGATCGCAGGCGTCAGTATTTTCGATGTCCTGAGCTTCGGGATTGTGATCGCCATCAGTGCGACTGTGGCCCGCTTCGCATGGCGCCATCGACGGCTGTTCCGCCTCCCGGACTCTGCGATGGCCACCCCCATGGCTGCTGTCCTGATCTTGGCGCTCGCTGCGTCGATCTATGTGCCTGTCATCCGGGCGCCTTCGACTGCCGCGCCGACGAAACCGAACGTCATTCTCATCGGCCTCGACTCGGTCAAAGCCGACATCAGCCGAGAAACGACAGACCTGTCCGTTCCTGCATTGCAGGCTTTCCTGCGCGAAGCGGCTGTGTTCCCGGATACAACGACGCCGCTCGCCCGAACCTTTGCCGCGTGGGTATCGATCCTTACGGGGCGTCATCCGCATACGACGGGCGCCACAGTCAACCTGTTGCCGCGAGACCTGATAGAGACGGGCGAGACGCTCCCAGAGCTGCTGCGGGATGCCGGTTACGAGACGGTTTACGGAATCGACGAGGTGCGATTCTCGAACATCGACGAGTCCTACGGGTTCGACAGGATCGTGGGGCCAAGGATTGGTTCGGCCGACTTTCTGATCGAGTTCTTCGGCGACACGCCGCTTTCGAACCTGATCGTCAACTCGCGGGTTGGCGACAGGCTGTTTCCCGAGCTGCATGGCAACCGGGCTGCCGAAGTGCTCTACGATCCGGACACCTTCATACGCGACCTCGATCGGGGTCTCAATTTCGACTCGCCGACTTTCCTCGCCGTGCATCTCACTCTGGCCCACTGGCCGTACACTTGGGCCGCGAGCGAGCCCCGATCCCGCGGAACGGTTGATCCAGGGCGCTACGCTGATTTGTATGCTGCCGCGATCAAGCGCGTCGATCGGCAATTTGCCGATCTGATGGCGATGCTTCAACTTAAAGGCGGGCTCGACAACGCGATCGTCGTCTTGCTCTCGGATCACGGCGAATCGCTCGGCGAGCTCTCGCCACTATCGAACGAAGCCGGTCACGTGTCGCCGCTTCTCGGCAAAGCAGAGGTCTATGGCCACGGTACTCATGTCTTCTCCGACGACCAGTACAAGGTATTACTGGCGGTGAAGAGCTACGGCGACACGCCGCTGGAGCTTCCACCCGGAGAACGCATTGATGTGCCGGCCTCACTCGAGGATATCGCGCCGACTCTGCTGGATGCACTCGATCTCAATTCCCGGGATGCGTTTGACGGTTACTCGCTAATGCCGCATCTGGGTGACCGCGAGCATCGCGATGTCGGCAAGGCTTCGACGCGAATCCGATTTCTGGAGACCGAGTTCAATCCGCCCGGCATTGCGATCGAGCAACCGATGACGGGGAGCGCCATCGCCAAAGCATCGACCTCGTACCGGATCGATCCCGTGACGGATCGCGTCGAGGTTCGGCCGGAACAGTTGAGCCGGATCCTCGCCAGCCGGCAGTATGCCGCCGTTGTCGACGGCCACTGGATGGCGGCCGTGCCCGCTGCCGACCTGGACGCGCAGCACATTGTCTATGTCGACGCGAAGGAAGGCGGTCCGGTATGGCTCGAGGCTCCGCCGTCCGCGGAAAGCGCGCCCGTTCAGCAGCGACTCTGGAGTGCCCTGCGAAGCCGGTTCGAGCCGGTCGCGTCACGGCCAGTTGCCGCCGTTTCGCCCGCGTCGCGGTAAACAACGCCGGTTCGGCAATGGCTGGCTCGACGCGGAGCAAGCTCAGAGGCCCGTGTATATCCGCGCGAACGGTGGCCACGTTGTCGAAGGCGGTGGTTGCGCCTCGGCCCAAAGCAGCCGGGCTGTCGTGGCACCGGGCGCAATCGCCGTGACGGTTACCGGAGATGGATTGGCCGACTCCGGGATATCGACGATGGCTCCGTCGTCCCGTAACTCGCCGTTGATTAGGACGGGTCCATCCGCCTCCAATCGGTAACGCCCCGAGAAAGGCACGCTCAAGCGCACAGTGCCGCCCGGCGAGAGTAACTCGGTCTCAGCGCCGGCGACTCTGATGGGGCCCCAGTAGGGCAGGTAATACTGTTCGATGAGCCTGCGGTCCTCCGGCAGTAACTCGAGAAACCGGGGGGACGCGGGATCGAGCACGGACTGGTTTACTAGGAGCAGCGGGGCCCGGTCACGGGTGATAGTTTCGCGCATGAAGCTCGATCCACGGTCCCGGTAGGTTTCCAATCCCCATGTGCTCATGAAGAAATTCACCTTTCTGAACGACGCTATCATTCCGCTGTGATCGATATAGTTGACCGGCCGCGGAAGGATTTCGTGGACGGCGGATATCAACTGCCTCTGGTGTGCCTGGTCGTCATGACGCAGCTCATAGAGGTTGAGGCCCGCCTGCAACGCGAGCGGGATCGACACGGCGAACGGGATCCATGTCCCCTGCCCGCCGGAAGGCCCTCGTACGGCCAATGACCGCAGCGCGTCGACGCCGACGGCCGCAAGCACGGCCGCCGGTGCCAGCATCACGACGTAGTAGTACGGGAATGAGTTTCGATAGAAGAGCAACGGCAGCAGTGAGAGCGCGCAGACGGCGGCGGCGGAGCGGCGGGCGACGGCTGCAACCGCGCCCGCGGAGATGAGGAGCCAGGTGACCCAGTCGGCGTCCAGGGTGAGACGGAAATAGTCCCATCGGGGGAAGAACGGCGTGACGAGGAGCGTGCTCCGGGCCGCGTTGGTCGCGAAGTCCTGAACGGTCTGGTCGGGCGCGTCCGGCAGCGTAGCAGCATGCAATGTCAGAAGGACACCGGCGGACGCCGCGGCCACGCTGCCGAGCAACAGGAGCCGTTCGCCGGCGGTCACAAGCCGAGCCCGTACACTGGATTCGCTCCCGGCTCGATCCAAAAGCACGGTCATTACCAGAAGCGGAAAGATCAGGACGGCCTTGACGGTCACCGCCAAGGCCGCGCCCAGCAGGACGCCGGCGAAGATCGTGTCGCTTCTGCTCGGTCGCTGCCGCGTCAGCAGGATCAGCACGCCGACCGTCAAGGGCGCAAGCAACGAATCGGCTCGAAACGAGCTACCGTGCCTGAGGACGGGAGATGCCGCCAGATAGCACAGGGGCGCTATCCAGGCAGCTGACGAAGAGGACCATCTCGACGCGAGCTTGGCGATCAGAACGACGGTGGCGAGAAACAGAACCATCATGACGCTGCGTGCCGCCACGATCTGAGTCATTTCATCTTCCATGACGGTCGGCAGCCACCTGAACAGATGGACGTGGGCCATCTGAAATATCGCCGTCAGCTCCTGACGGAGGAACGTGTGTACATGACTGAGAAAGTAGAATTCATCCCAGTTCACGTTGATTCGAAGAATCAGAAAGGCCTTTAGCGCGAGGATCAAGGCACATGCGAACATTGCCAATGAAGGCGTAGGCAGACGGGTTCCAGCGGCCGGGTTCATTCCGTATCAGTGCACCTGCGGGATTCGCTTCGGAGTATGTCGGTTCACGGCGACCAGAAAACATACTCAGTTCACGTTTTCGTTTAACCTAATACGCTAGCCTCACGCGCACTCTGTGACAAGGAGCGGACTCGACTCGTTTGGGCCCTACTTATGAAGCTGATTGTCCAAATACCCTGCTACAACGAGGAGAAAACGCTACCAACCGTTGTCGCCGACATACCGAAGCATATTCCCGGGGTCGATTCGGTCGAGATACTCGTCGTCGACGACGGATCCACGGACATGACCTACGAGGTCGCCGAAAGATGCGGCGTGAATCACATCGTCAGAAACCGACAGAACAGAGGCCTTGCGAGCAGCTTTCGCACGGGGCTGGACACGGCCCTCCGCTTGGGCGCGGATATCATCGTGAACACCGATGGCGACAACCAGTATCCGGGCGGCCGCATACCTGCCCTGATTGAGCCGATACTCACCGGGAAGGCGGACATCGTGATTGGCGATCGGAGAGCCGGCGGGTATCAGGGGTTTGGATGGCCCAAGAGGTGCCTCCAGCGAATCGGCAGTGCAGTCGTCGCGCGGTTGTCCGGTCTCGAGGTGCCAGACGCGGTCAGTGGATTTCGGGCGTTCTCACGCGAGGCCGCGATCAATACCAATATCGTTTCGAGCTTCAGCTATACGATTGAGACCCTGATTCAGGCCGGCAGGAAGCGTTACGCGATCGTTTCCGTGCCCATCACGATAAACCCGACGACCAGATCGTCACGGCTGTTTCGCTCAATCCCGGAGTTCATCGCCAGGTCCGTCTCGACGATGCTCCGAATCTATGCGATGTACCAGCCACTTCGCGCCTATTCATACTTCGGCATGTTCCTCATGTTCCTGGGCAGCATTCCAGTCGTTCGGTTCCTGATTTATTACTTTGCCGGACAGGGTGCGGGAAAGATCCAGTCATTGATTATCGGTGCAATACTGATTCTATTGGGCGGCCTCTCCGTGATGATCGGCTTGATCGCGGATCTCATCAGTTTCAACCGGCAACTCTCCGAGATGACGCTCGAACGGGTCCGCAGGATCGAGCTCAAGCTCGGCGCGGCGGAAGGCGTCGACAAGGACGACGATGCAAGCCCATGAGTTGGGTCACCTGATTCGTTGCTCTCATCGAAAAACTTCAGATACTTACGGCGACTCACTTGCGGCACACGAAAATGTGCGTCGGGAAAACGAGGCTCAACGAACGAATCACCGGCACAGGCAATCTCCGGAGAAGGGCGCGCAGCGGGCGAGAAGCTTCATGCTCCAGATAGTAATGGAAGGCTTCGATCGTCGCGCTTTCGACAGAGAAGTGCAATCTCTTTAGGAGGCGCTCGAGCTCGGTTGCGGAAAACGGTCGACAGTCGTACCAATCACCTTTCCCGAAGAGCCGAAGGTATAGCGAAGCAAAGGTCGCCGGCAGCCAGCTCAGCAGGGGCAATCGGTAGTGCGGTTCCATCAGTGTCCAGCGGTTCGGCACGGCTATGTAGAGTATCCCGTCCGCCGACAGCACTCGCCCGATTTCTTTGAGATGCCTTTCCTGAGCCTGCCGCTCGCCGACGTGTTCGATCACGTGATTGCTGATCGCGACCTCAAAAGCTCCTGATTCGAAAGGCAAGTCGGGGCCGTCCGTCAAGAGAAGAGGCGCTTCGAATCCGGCAGTGACGTAGTCTTGGCGATCGCAGGTTACGACATTTGCGCCCAGCGCGGCGAAGTACCTCGCGATAACTCCGGCGCCCGTGCCGATATCCAGGACCCGGGTGCCTCGAAGCGAACAGCGGGCTCCGAGTATGGCGGCGATCTTTCGTGCCTTTTGCAGACGCGACGCTGGCTCCGACGCAACGTGGGCCCCGAACTCTCGTGTCATTGGGATCCGGCCATGCTTTGTGCGGAGGTCGAGCTTCGTTTCCGGAACGCCGCCGCGATAGCGGCGACCTCCTCGCGGGAGAAGACCCCGAGCGCCCACGTTGAGGCGACGAGAACACCGGTCGACGCCGGCGTTGCAATAAGCAGGCCGACATCGAAGAACGCAAAGATCGCCGCACAAACAGCAGCGATCATGGCCGCGGGAACCCACCAGAGCCTCGAGAGCCCGAGCCGCGGCGCGAGCAAGACGGCTCCCGCGATCGCGCTCAGAGCCGAAGCTAGAATCAAAGCCGAAGTGACCGCCTCGAGATGCCCGAGGGGGAAAAAGAGGCCGACGCCAGCGAAGAAGAGTACGGCCATCAACGCCGCCAGAAGTGTGCCCGAGGCCCTCTCCCCAAATGCGTTCAGCGACTGCACGGCGAGTAGGGCGACGGAATATGGACCGAGCGTCCAAGAAAGCGTGGCCAATGTTTCCCCGGCAAGGACATATTCGCGCCCGAAGATCCAAGGGATAAACGCCACGGCGACCGTCTCGGCACAAATCGCAAAGGCGATTGCCATTATGATGGCCGCCTTCATGACCGTGGCCACCGCCAGCAAGTCGGTGGACGAGCCGAGCCGACGGGCTCGCCCGATTCCCGGGATCATTGCTTGCCCGAGCGCCAACGGAAAGATCGCCAGCACAATCAAGAGCTGCATGGCAATGGCAAACTGTGCCAAGAGAACCGGGTCCGGCTGAACGAACTTGAGGGCTATCGCGCCCCACTGAGGGAATGTCTGTATTAGCCAGTAGCCAACGGCGTAGACGGCTGATACTTGAACGAGTCGCACTAGAAGGCGCCAGTTCCGGCCCAATCGCAAGCGCCTAGCTGCCCGAGAGTACACGAGCCTCCAAGCGGCAACCGCCTCGATCACCCACGACCCGAAGTGCAGGCCGCAAACCGCGACCAGTCCTGCGCCGCTCCAGATTAAAGTGCAACCAGTAACTGCCTCTCCGAGTCTGAACGAAAACTCATAGGACGGAATCCATCGCACGTCCTCGTTTGCGATGAAAAAGTTCCTAACCCACGACACAAAGGCCCGCGCGCCCAAAGCCGCGATGAGAAAGATCAAAGCAACTCGCTCTCTGGGCGATTCCTCGCTCACGAATACAACCGCCACCCCGAAAGCGATGGCAACGGTTACCGCAGCAATCGTCACGGATAAACTGTGATGCAACAATCTGTCACTGATCTCGCCCCGGCGCCCAGCATAGGTGGACAGCACGATGTTCTGACCGAAGGCTACAGCTCCCAGCATTGTCAAATAGAGCGCCATCCCGAAGCTGTATATGCCGACGTCTGCAGGAGGCAACATCCGCGCGATCGCGACCAAGTACGCGAATCTCACGGCGCTGCCGACGAACTGGGTGGATAGTAACGTTGCGGCCACTCGGGCTACGGGAGAAGAGAAGCGCACGGAAATGCCGGGCTCTTTGGTCACGATCCACTCATCAGCGTTCCGAGCGCAGCAAGACCGTTCGCAGGTAGTATCCTTTACGCGACATTATCGGCGTGTCCAAGACCACTTCGACGGGGAGATTAAACGGGGGCTGATCGTAGTAGAGGCCGCTGCCAAAGTCGGTTCGTGTTCCCCGGAAAGCCTCAATGTCGAGGTTGGGTCTCGCGCTAGCCGGTCCCAACTCGTCTGTGATGAGAACGAATCTGTAGGCGCTCAACTTGACCAAGCTGCGCAATATGTCCCCGTTGGATAAGTGTTGAAATACCTGACGCACGAGACAAAGGTCTCCGTCCGGCAAATCGTCAGTCACGATATCGAGCGAGCCAAAGCTGATTTTGTCGTTTCCGAAGCTGGCAGTATTACGAGCGATCAATTCCTCGACGATATCGCATCCAAGATAATTAGCGCGCCCCAGATCGATTTGGCTAGCCACTCGAAAATCGCCGCAGCCCAAATCCACGATAGCCTCGATCCCGTTGGTACGCACGAACTCAGATACGTAGCCGACATAAGGACCTACATGTGTGCCGATAGAGCCTAAGCCGGAGAAGAACTCCTTCCCTCGTTTACCCCACTGGCCCTTCGCATATATATCGCGAAAGATAGCAGCACGTGAGCGCCCACGCGATTGGCGTAGGGCGTTTTCGGCCCTCGCGCGGCGGATGAGTGCCAAACATCTGGCAATAATCGCGTTGGATTTGATACCAGTCAGAGCATCAGATCTCATCGCGTGCGCGATCCACTATGACCGTGATGTTCGGATCCATGGGCACATTCCGGCCGAGAAAGAGCCATCCAATGAACGATTGGACGCAGTATCGCCCGGCTGAGATCAGTGGAACGAGTGCGCTCGCCACCCGCAGCCTGGGTGACTGAATCCCCCACGCTGCGTTGTGCGTCGCGCATACCCGGAAACCGCAAAGGGCTGCAATCTGGTCAACCGACCCGCTCGTCAATACGCTCCGATGTGTTGCGTCGCCGTGCTGATAATAGCCCGAAAACGGACTCGCGCCGTTCGGGAATCTGGCGACGACTCTACCCTTTGGCTTGAGTATTCGATCGAACTCCGTGAACAGCGCCACAATCTGTTCGAGAACCATATGTTCTAGCACGTCGAAGAGCACGATCAAGTCGAACTCGTCGTCTCGAAACGGGTTGGTTTCAGTCAAATCGCCACAGTGAACCACGTGTCCTTTTGCCCTCGCCGATTCGACGTGGGATGCAACGATATCGATACCGACCATATCGAAACCATTTTGGCGGCCCCAATTCAAGAACTGACCCGCACCGAAACCGATTTCCAGGATCCTGCTCGGGGGCTTGGCCCCGGCCCGCCGCAGTTCCTTGGCGAAAACCCGACCATCGGTTGAGCTGCCCACTTCGGAAGTCCACGACTTCCAACTCGCGTAACTGCCGTATAGCCGATCCAGGCTTCGCTTGTCGACATTCATCGGTGGCCCCACCGATCACATTCAGCAAATCCGAGCCCATCATCCACGTCGAAAGGCATCTCAGGCACTCGTCAACTCGAAGAGCAGGTTTTCGTAATCGCTCACGGTCCGCGAGAGATCGAACCTCTTCTCAGCCGTCGCCCGTGCGTGCTGACCCATGATCATTAGCCGGTCAGTATCGGCGGCCAAGTCGCGTACGGCCGTGACGAAAGCATCAATATCATCAATCGGACAGAGCTTTCCATTGACATCGTGCTCGATCAACTCGGGCAGTGAAGAACAGCTCGTGGCCACTGCCGGCGTACCGCAGGCCATGGACTCGACGACGGCATAACCAAAGCCTTCATATCTCGTCGGGTAAAGAAGAACATCGGCGTCGCGGTAGGCGTCGCGGAGCCCTTCCTGAGTGAGACGGCCGAGCGCAACCATGTTTGGGACCCTAGAGAAGGGATCGCGGGCTGTCAGTCCACAGGTGTAACCGAGCAAGAAATCGGGTCCCAACGCTTGCATTATTCGCGGAAGAAGATCGGCTCCCTTCCGGCGCGTCAAGTTGCCGACGAAAAGCAACCGGAACGGCTGCCCTCGCTCCGGCGCACCCGGTCTGGGGTAGAAAAAGTCCGTTTCGACTCCGTTCAGGATGACTCTGATCGAAGCGCGCGGATGTACCATCTTTAGAATACGCGCTGTGTACTGGCTAACGCAGACGACCATGTCCGCCTTCTTCACGCCTTTCGCCGTAAAGCGGCGAACAAGAGCCTCGTGGTATGCGGCTTGCGCCCAGCTTCGATAGGGCCCATAGGCCGGATCATTGACGCAGTGATGCTCAACGAGCACCAACCTCCCGCCGGCGTTTTTGATCCCAGGCCCCAAAGCACCTCCAGCGATCGTGCAATCCACAGCGGCCGGCGATCGGCCAAGACGAATGCCCCAGGGGAAGTATTGCCAAAATCGCGAGTAGGTGGTCCTTACGACTTTGTGCCCGCGTGATGCCAGCCCTGTGGCAAGTCTATTAGTGAAAACATCGGCACCGCTTCCGACGACGAGGTGCGGCATCCAAATGCGCATCGACGTACCTTTCGCTTCGTCCGCGAAGCGGCTTGGCCGGCGCCAGTTACAGGGCTCTAGCACATGATATCAACAAATGATGATGAACTCGCCTCGTTTTGCGGATAGAGTGCGCGAATGCAAACACACACGGGATGGCGCGAACTCACCTTTGTCCTTCTCACTATCATTGTCGCTAGAGTGTCTACAGACGTCGTAGAGCAGCAGCGCGGCGCAGCCTAATAGGCTACGTACGAAGATGGTTCAGGACGAGCGGCCACCGGAAGTTCAAGATGGCACACGTCCATTAAGCGTGCTGTTCGTTACTCGAAAGTGGCCGCCCGCGTCCGGTGGGATGGAGACGTATAGCCGCGAATTGACAGACGAGCTCTCTCGGTATACGCGACTCGCTACTCGGGTGCTTCCCGGCCGCGCAAACGGCAAACCGCCGTCACTGTTGGCCTACTGGTGGTTCTCAGTAGCTTCATTCGCGAACGTCCTCTATTCGGCGAGGCGCTTCGATGTCTTGCATATTGGCGATCTAGCTCTCTGGCCTCTCGCGGTTGCGGCCCGGGTGGGCTCGCGAAAGATTCGGGTCTTTGCATCCGGCCACGGCACCGATATCGCGTATCCGCTCCGTCCGGGGATAAGGCCTCGTATCTACGGCATCTATTTAAAGCTCGGCACGACTCTTGCCCCGCGCTTGAGCCTTATCGCAAATTCTCGCGCCACGGCAAAACTCTGCGAAACTGCCGGTTACCACGTCTCGGCGATCATTCCTCTCGGCGTACAAGCTGACTTCGAACGGCGGCCGGCCGAGGATCCTGGGCGATACCTGCTCTTCGTCGGTCGTCTGGTGCGGCGAAAGGGATGCGCTTGGTTCATTCGAGAAGTTCTTCCGAGAGTCGGACCCGGCGTTTCCCTGAAGGTAGCTGGAGTCGAATGGGACGCCGAGGAATCCGCGGCGTTGCGATCCGATCGTGTGGAGTATCTCGGTCCCGTCTATGGCCAAGCTTTGCGCGAGCTGCGACGGAACGCGGTGGCAGTAGTAATGCCAAATATCTCTTGCGGACGACGCGACTTCGAAGGCTTCGGGCTTGCTGCGCTCGAAGCATCGGCAGACGGCGGAGTTCTCTTGGCCGCCGAACTGGACGGCATCGTCGATGCCGTCGTCGATGGAGTAACTGGCTTCCTTCTGCCCGCGGAGGATGCCGCAAGTTGGGCCAAGTGTATCCAATCAGTGTTGGAATGGCCGTTGGGCAAGCGACAGGCCTTCACCGACCGCGCGTTGCAAGTGGTACGCGACCGATATTCCTGGAAGCGCGTAGCACGCGAAACGCTGGAGACATACGGCGCATCAGGTTATTAGGGCGCACGAAAATTGCGAGAATACGCACTATACGCTTCCCTGGTCGCATTCTAGACCGGGCTGCGCGTCTCGATCCGCTGTCTCCCGCCGCGTCGAGCAGGACATGCAATACAAACGCCGGAACACCCATTTCGCCGAAGTAGGCCGTAAGCTGGCGAGGCAGACCGGCGTGCGCACTCAGTGTGATCGTCGTTACGACCAGGGTCGAGGCATCAGTCGGACTCAGGGTTCGTGACCTAAGCGCGGGTTCTACTGCCAGCGGTTGGGATCGGCAAATACAATGCGAAAGATGCTGCCGCCTTTGGGTCTTGAAAAATACCTGAGACTCGCACCATTGCGTTCGCAAAGCTCGCGCGAGATGTAAAGGCCAAGGCCCGTGCCGCCAGGCTGCGCCGTGTAGAACGGCTCGAAGATATGCTCCACCATTTCCGGGGCTATGCCGGGACCCGAGTCGATGACATCGAGATAGGGCCGGCCGCTCGTCTCGAGCTTGCCGCAGTAGAGCTCAACTGCAATCGCACCCGCCGCCTCGCTCGCATACTTCACGGCATTGTCGCAGAGATTCCATAGAACCTGATGTAGGTGCATGCGATCCATCTCGGCCTCGAGCTCAAGCGAGTCGCCGCGCACGGAGACAGCGTCTTCGTAGAGCTCCTGCGTCTTCGTGAACTCGTCGGCGAAGTCCCCGAGCCAGCGCTTGAGCTCGATCTTCTGCGGCCGCGTCTTGTCGTTCTTCGACAACGACAGCACGCTCTCGACAATGCGACTGACACGCTGCGAATTGACGCGGATGATGTCCGTCAGGCGCTGCTCGTCGGCGCCGATGTTCTCCGACTCGGCCAGCAGCTGCCCCGCGTGGCTCAGCGCCCCCAGAGGATTGCGAATCTCGTGCGCAATACTCGCGCTCAGACGTCCGAGCGCAGCCAGTTTGGTCTGCTGCACGCGCTCTAGAATCAGAGAGGTGTCCTCGAGAAAAATCACGACGCCCTCGTGCCGGTCCCCGCCGAGCCGGGCGAAATGCGGCTCGATCCTGGTCGCGTTCTGATCGTTTTCCATGACGAACGTAGATTCCGTCAGCGGCTCCGCGCCCTCGCGCCATCGATCGAGACGCGCCTCGAGCACCGGCGCGAGCTCGCCGAGCCGGTGGTTGCGCGGATCGCCGCGCACACCGAGCAGGCTCGCGCCAGACTCGTTCAAGAGCCTAATCCTGTTCTCGCCGTCGACGACGACGATGCTCTCGCGCAGGTGCTGGATGATGTAGTCATTGAGCTCGACGAGGTTCTGAAGGTCGACGCCGCGCTGCGCCGCGAGCGCCTGGGTCTCGACGATCTGCTTGCGCAAGAGCTGAACGACGCCGGTGATGACGAAAATGACCGCTGCGAGGATGCCGGTCGCCGCGAAGTCCGCGGTGTCCGTGAAGCCGCGGACCAGGGCGAGAAACTGCTCGCCGAGGAGGACGAAAGTCGACAGGGAGGCCAGGAGCAACGCCCGGTCGAGCGGGACCAGGAGCGCGAGCGTCCCGATCGACACGACGAGCAGCCCCCCAATGCCGCTGACGATCCCTCCGCTCGTGTGCAGCAGGAGAACGATCGTGATCAGATCGAAGCCGAATTGGCCGTAGGTCTGGAGCAGGAGATCGGGCCAGCGCCTGCGTATCAGAAAATGCTCGACGATCGCAAACGCGAGCATCGCAATCAGAACGGGCGCCGCAACGGCCGGCTCGATCTCACCGACGATTCTCGGATCGCGGACGAGAAAGAACGTCAGCAGCAGAGTCAGCGCGATGATGAATCGAAAGCCGTTGAGCAGAGCGAGAATGCGCCACGAGATATCGCCCGTCGAGGGCGACATTTCGGATTTGAGACCGATCGGAGCGGACGTCGAACGCGGCGCGACGCTTGCGGACATGGCAGCCGATTCTACCCGAACCGCTTCGTTCTTTACGCGAGTCGCCGATTTCGACGAAAATACGGCGCCGTTTCCTCCCTCTAGAAGGATTCCAGTGAATCTACACGAATATCAGTCGAAGGCACTGTTCGCCGAGTACGGCATTCCGGTTCCCGAAGGGCGCGTCGCCCAGAGTCCGACGGAGGCCGCGCGCGCGGCGTCCGTGCTCGGCGGCGATCTCTGGGTCGTCAAGGCTCAGGTCCACGCCGGCGGCCGCGGCAAGGCGGGAGGCGTCAAGCTCGCCCGCAGCGTCGAAGAGGTAGAGGAGCATGCGAAGGCGATGCTGGGCGGCAGGCTTGCGACGCATCAGAGCGGCCCCGAGGGGCTACCGGTCAATCACGTCTATGTCGAGTGCGGCTCAGGCATAGATCGCGAGCTGTACCTGAGCCTGCTCGTGGACCGCAGCCGGGAGCTGATCGCGATCATGGCCTCGTCTGCCGGCGGTATGGACATCGAGCAAGTCGCCGCAAAGACGCCTGAGAAGATCATCACCGTCCACGTGCACCCGGCCGCGGGCCTTCGGGACTATCAATGCCGCGAGCTCGGATTCGGCCTCGATCTCGACAAGTCGCAGCAGGCGGATCTCGCCAGGATCCTGCGCGCGCTCGTCAAGCTCGTTCACGAGTGCGATGCGGGACTCGTCGAGATCAATCCTCTGATCGTGACGAAGGAAGGCCGCGTCGTCGCGCTCGATGCGAAAATCAACATCGAGGACAATGCTTTGTTCCGGCAGCAGCGTCTCGCCGGCATGCGCGACGTCGCTCAGGAAGACGAGCGCGAACGCCGCGCGCACGAGCACGATCTCAACTACGTCTCTCTCGACGGCGACATCGCATGCATGGTCAACGGCGCGGGGCTCGCGATGGCGACGATGGATCTCATTCAGCTCCACGGCGGGCAGCCCGCCAACTTTCTCGACGTCGGCGGCGGCGCAACGGCCGAGCGCGTCGAGGAGGCGTTCAAGATCATACTGACCAACGACAAGGTCCGGGCCATTCTCGTCAATATCTTCGGCGGCATCGTCCGTTGCGACCTGATTGCGGAAGGCGTCGTCGCGGCGATCAAGAACGCCGACGTCAAGGTGCCCGTCGTCGTCAGGCTCGAGGGCACCAACGTCGAGCAGGGAAAAAAGCTGCTCTCCGACAGCGGACTCAAGATCGTGGCAGCCGACGGGCTGAAGGATGCGGCATCGAAGGCCGTCGAGCTTGCGAGGGCGGACGCATGAGCATACTCGTCGATGCCTCGAGCAAGCTCATCTGTCAGGGTCTGACGGGCCGCCAAGGCACGTTTCATACCGAGCAGTGCCTGGCTTACGGCACGAAGGTCGTCGCCGGCGTGACGCCCGGCCGCGGTGGATCGGAGCATCTCGGATTGCCCGTCTACAACACGATGCGCGAAGCGGCCGACGCGACCGGTGCCACGGTCAGCATGATCTATGTCCCGGCCCCGTTCGCGGCCGATGCGATACTCGAGGCTGCCGATGCCGGCATCGAGCTCATCGTCTGCATCACTGAAGGCGTGCCGGTGCTCGACATGGTCAGGGTCAAGGCGGTCCTGCGCGATCTCGATTGCCGGCTGATCGGCCCCAATTGTCCGGGCGTCATCACGCCGGGACAGTGCAAGATCGGCATCATGCCGGGCGCGATTCACGAGCCCGGCCGCATCGGCATCGTCTCGCGGTCGGGCACGTTGACTTACGAAGCCGTCTCGCAGACGACGATGCGCGGCCTCGGACAGTCCACCTGCGTCGGCATCGGTGGAGACCCCGTGCGCGGCATGAACTTCATCGACTGCCTTGAGCTCTTCGAAGCCGATCCCGATACGGACGGCATCATCATGGTCGGCGAGATCGGCGGATCGGACGAGGAAGCGGCGGCAGAGTACATCGCTGCGCATGTCACCAAGCCCGTGGTCGGCTACATCGCCGGTGTCACGGCTCCGCCGGGCAAGCGCATGGGCCACGCCGGCGCCATCGTCGCCGGCGGCAAGGGGACGGCGGACGAGAAGTTCGCCGCGCTCGAGCGCGCCGGCGTCGGCACGGTGCGTTCGCTGGCGGATCTGGGCGAGGCCATCGCAAAGGCGCTCGAGTGAAGATCGCGCTGGCGCAGAGCAACACCCGCGTCGGCGCTATCGATCGCAACACCGATAGCCTGCTCGCGACGGCAGCCCGGGCGCGGGACGAATTCGGCGCGAGCCTCGTCGTCTTCCCCGAGCTCGCGCTGTCGGGCTATCCGCCGGAAGATCTGCTGTTTCACAACGCGTTCAGGCGAAGCGTCAGCGAGGCCGCCGCGAGGGCGATCGACGAGGTCAGGGACATTACCGTGTGTTTCGGTCTGCCCGAATACGTCGGCGACAAGATTTACAACAGCGCCATCGTCGCGCGCGACGGCGTCATTCTCGCGAAGCATCGCAAGTGGATGCTGCCGAACTATGCCGTCTTCGACGAGAAGCGCTACTTCGAGGCCGGCAGCGAGGCGACGGTCTTCGCGCTCGAGGGGATACGCTTCGGGCTCATCGTTTGCGAGGACGTCTGGTTTCCCGAGCCGACGGCCGCCGCCGCCGCAGCCGGCGCCGAGGTCGTTCTCGTGATCAACGGCTCGCCCTACGACAACCGTCAGCGCGCCACGCGTCGCAGCAAGATTCGCGCGCGCGCGCTCGAAACGGGTCTGCCCTTCATCTATCTCAACATGGTCGGCGGGCAGGACGAGCTCGTCTTCGACGGGGGGTCCTGCGCGCACGATGCAACCGGAGAGCTGGTTTTTCAGGCGCCGGTTTTCGACGAGGGCCTTTATCTGCTCGAGATCGAATCGGGACCCGAAGGCGCGAGGATACTTCCCCAGACCTTGCCGGAAGAGCCGGATCCGGTTGCCATGGTCTATCAGGCGCTTAAGACAGGCGTTCGCGACTATGTCGAGAAGAACGGGTTTCCGGGCGTCATCCTCGGCCTCTCCGGCGGCGTCGACTCGGCCCTGACTCTCGCCGTTGCCGTCGATGCGCTCGGAGCCGACCGGGTCATGGCCGTCATGATGCCGTCGCGGTACACGTCAACGATGAGCCTCGACGACGCCGCTGCGGAGGCCAGGCGCCTCGGCGTGCGCTACGAGGTGCTCTCCATTGAGCCTATCTTCGCGTCGGTCATCGATGCGCTCGCGCCCGTGTTCGAAGGCATGGCTCCGGACACGACCGAAGAGAACATCCAGGCGCGGTGCCGCGGAATCCTGCTGATGGCGCTTTCGAACAAGCTCGGCCTGATGCTTCTGTCCACCGGCAACAAGAGCGAGATGGCCGTTGGCTATGCCACCCTCTACGGCGATATGGCCGGTGGATTCGCGCCGCTCAAGGATTGCAGCAAGACGATGGTCTACGCGCTCGCTCGGTACCGCAACGGCGTTTCATCCGTCATTCCGGAGACGGTTCTGACGCGCGAGCCCTCGGCCGAGCTGGCTCCGGATCAGAAGGATTCCGACTCGCTGCCGTCCTATGATGTCCTCGATGCGATACTCGAAGCATTCATCGAAAAGGACCAGTCGGTCGACGAGATCAGCGCGCGCGGTTTCGACAGAGCCACCGTCGTCAGAGTGCTCGAGATGGTCAAGCGAGCCGAGTACAAGCGGCGCCAGGCGCCGCCGGGCGTGCGGATCTCGAGGCGCGCCTTCGGGCGGGACTGGCGGTATCCGATCACGTCGGGATACTGATGAGTTTGGGGTCAGAGCCCGGGCTCTGACCCCAAGTCGGGCGGGCTAGGCGTCGGAGGGGTCGTCGCCCGAGGAGTCGCCAAAGTTCTGCTGCAATACGCGTCGCGTGTCGTCCGCCAGATCGCGCATGCCGAGCGAATCGTAAGCCTCGATCAGTAGCGTCAGCGTTTCTTCCAGCTCCGGCGAGCCGGGGTAGTTCTCGATCGCGAACTTGGCGCGCTGCATCGCGGCGACATAGGCGCCACGCTGGAGATAGTAGCGGGCGACGTGGTTCTCGTAGATCGCGAGCCGGTTCCGCAGGTAGATCATGCGCTGGCGCGCATCCGCCACGTAGACGCTGTCGGGAAACTGGCGAATCAGGTCCTGGAAGGCCGAGAAGGCGAGATAGGTTTCCTTGGGCGGTCTTTCGGTGATATCGACTCTGAACAGCCGCTCGAGGATGTTCGGTTCCTTATCGAAATAGATCATGCCCATCATGTAGAGGCAGTAGGCCACCTCGGGCAGTCTCGGGTTCTCGCGCACGAAAGTCTCGGCGATGTCGATGGCTTCGACGTATTGGCCGGCGCGATAGAAAGCGAAGAGAAGGTCGAGCTGCGCCTGTCGTGCCTGCGGCGCGAACGGATAGCGAATGCTCAGGTTCCGGAAGTTGACGATGGCGCCGGCGTAATTGTTCGCGCGCAACTGCTCGGCACCCTGCTCGTAGAGCTGCGCTGCGCCGATCTCCTGAATGGCGTCATCGCCGCCGCAGGCAGTCAACATCATCGACAAAACGGCCGACATCAGTATCGCGCTTCGCGACAGACTCGCGAACGGGCTAAGCTTGGCAATCGAGGTCTTCATCGGCACGACGAATTATAGTGTATCGAGCGTCCGCGCCTGATCGGCGCGACGAAACATGACACGAGCGTAATGAACGATTCCGTTTCGCGGCAGACGACCGTGCCGGCCGAGTTCGCCGGTCAGCGCCTGGACCGGGCCGTGGCCGAGATCTGGTCGGATTACTCCCGCAGCCGCATTCGCCAGTGGATCGAGTCCGGCGAGCTGACGCTCGATGGCGCCGTCGTCGCCCCGCGGCAGAAGCTCCGGGGCGGCGAGACGATCGCCGTCGATGCCGCTATCGAGCCGGTGCTCGAGCTGGCTCCAGAGCCGATCCCGATCGAGATCCTCCACGAGGACGCCGACGTCATCGTCGTCGACAAGCCGGCCGGGCTCGTCGTGCACCCGGGCGCCGGCAATCCGGGCGGGACGCTGCTGAATGCGCTGCTCAATTTCGATGCCTCCCTGGCACAGGTCCCTCGGGCGGGGCTCGTGCATCGGCTCGACAAGGACACGAGCGGGCTGCTCGTCGTCGCGAGGAATCTGATCTCGCAGCAGCGGCTCGTCGGAATGATCGAGCGGCGCGAGGTCACGCGCGTCTATCGGGCCGTCTGTCAGACGGCGTTGACCGGAGGCGGCGTCATCTCGGCCCCGATCGACCGCAATCCGCGGGATCGGACGCGGATGGCGGTACGCGAAAACGGCCGCGAAGCGACGACGCGGTATCGGCTGATCGAGCGCTTCCGGGCGCAGAGTCACGTCGAGGTCGAGCTCGAGACGGGCAGGACACATCAGATCCGCGTGCACATGGCGCACATCAGGGCGCCGCTCGTCGGCGATCCGGTTTACGGCGGCCGGCCGCGCCTGCCGCGGCGGCCGAGCGAGGACCTGCGCCGGGAGCTTACGGGTTTTCCACGTCAGGCCCTGCACGCCAGATCGCTGTCGTTTCGACACCCGGGCAGCGGCGAGGCTCTTCGTTTCGAAAGCGCGTTGCCCGAGGATATCGAACGACTCCTCGCGGTCCTTCGCAGCGACCGGGACGCCGACCGGTCATGACGGTTGCGGGCTACGCAGCCGATTGGCCGGCACCGGCTGGCGTCAGGTCCTGGCAGACGACGCGCATCGGCGGCCTCAGCGAGGGCAGTTACTCGAGCCTGAACCTCGGGCCGCACGTCGGGGACGACGCGAAAGCCGTCGCCGCCAATCGCAAACGCCTTCGCACCGATCTCGATCTGCCCGGCGAGCCCGTCTGGCTCGAGCAGGTGCATGGGACCCGGATTCTCCGCCCCGATCAGGGCGAGACCGGGCCCGCCGACGGTGCCGTGACGACGCGGGAAGGCGCCGTTCTCGCCGTCATGACGGCCGACTGCCTGCCGGTTCTGCTGACGACGAAGAGCGGCGGCATTGTCGGTATCGCGCATGCCGGCTGGCGTGGCCTCGCTGCCGGCGTCCTCGGGGCGGCGGTCGAGGCGCTGGCCTGCGAGCCGTCCGAGATTCTCGCCTGGCTCGGCCCGGCGATTTCCGAGCCGGCTTTCGAGGTCGGCGACGAGGTTCGCGAGACCTTTGTCGCGGCCGAGCCCGAGCATGCCCGGTATTTTCGACGGAATGCACGCAGCCGCTGGCAGGCCGATCTGCCCGCGCTTGCGCGCCGGGCGCTGGCCGCGGCCGGTGTGCGCGCCGTCTACGGCAATCCGGCATGTACTTTCGGTGACGCCGAACGCTACTTTTCGCACCGGCGCGAGGCGCCGTGCGGGCGCATGGCAAGCCTCGTCTGGCTCGAGAGCGGCGCGAAGCGTTGAGAATCGCGGCGCCCGGCCCCATTTAGATCGAGCCGCCTCGCTGCCGCGGCCGAGGAGTCATATCGCATGCGAATGGACAAGCTGACGACCCGCTTTCAACAGGCGCTCTCCGATGCGCAATCGCTGGCCGTGGGCAAGGACCACCAGGTGCTGGAGCCCGTGCACGTCCTGGCCGCGATGCTCGAGCAGGAAGGCGGCGCGATCGGCGGTCTTCTGACCAAGGCGGGCGTCAATCTGAATCGCCTGAGATCGGAGCTCGGCGGCGCTCTCGACCGGCTGCCGACCGTCGAAGGCGCGCCCGGCGAGGTGCACATGTCGAGCGAGCTCGGCAAGACGCTCAACGTCGCGGACAAGCTCGCGCAAAAGCGCGGCGACGCATACATTTCGAGTGAGCTCTTCCTGCTCGCCGCGCTCGACGTGCACGGCGAAGCGGCCAAGCTGCTCGAGGCTTGTGGCGCCGTCAAGGGCGCGATCGCCCAGGCGATCGACGAGGTTCGCGGCGGCGCTCAGGTGGAAGACCCCAATGCCGAGGATACGCGCCAGGCGCTCGGGCGCTATACGATCGACCTGACCGAGCGCGCCGAGCAGGGCAAGCTCGATCCCGTCATCGGCCGCGATGACGAGATTCGCCGGACGATCCAGGTATTGCAGCGGCGGACGAAGAACAACCCGGTCCTGATCGGCGAGCCCGGCGTCGGCAAGACCGCGATCGTCGAAGGGCTTGCACAGCGCATCGTCAACGGCGAGGTTCCCGAGAGTCTGAAATCGAAGCGCGTGCTGGCGCTCGACATGGGCTCGCTGATCGCCGGCGCCAAGTTCCGTGGCGAGTTCGAGGAGCGGCTCAAGGCCGTGCTGAACGAGCTCGCCAAGCAGGAGGGACAGATCATTCTCTTCATCGACGAGCTGCACACGATGGTCGGTGCCGGCACGGCCGAAGGAGCGATGGATGCCGGCAATATGCTGAAGCCCGCTCTCGCCCGCGGCGAGCTGCATTGCGTCGGCGCGACGACGCTCGACGAGTATCGCAAGTATGTCGAGAAGGACGCGGCGCTCGAGCGGCGCTTTCAGAAGGTGCTCGTCGAGGAGCCGAGCGTCGAGGACACGATCGCGATTCTGCGCGGGCTCAAGGAAAAGTACGCCGTCCACCATCAGGTCGAGATCACCGATCCCGCGATCGTGACGGCGGCTCAGCTCTCGCATCGCTATATCAGCGACCGGCAACTTCCGGACAAGGCCATCGACCTGATCGACGAGGCCGCATCGCGAATCCGGATGGAGAACGAGTCCAAGCCCGAGGAAATGGACCGGCTCGAGCGCAAGCTCAATCAGCTCAAGATCGAGCGCGAGGCCCTGCGCAAGGAGTCCGACGATGCCTCGAAGAAGCGCTTTGCCGATCTCGAGGAGCAGATCGGCAAGCTCGAGCGGGAATATGCCGATCTCGACGAGATCTGGCGCGCGGAGAAGGCCGCCGTGCAGGGCGCGAACCAGGTCAAGGAAGAGCTCGAGGCCGCGAGGCTCGAGCTCGAGAAGGCGCAAAGGGCATCCGATCTCGTGCGCCAGTCGGAGCTTCAGTACGGCAGGATCCCCGAGCTCGAGAAGCGCCTCGCAGAAGCGCTCGCCGGCGAGCAGGAAACAAGTTTCCGGCTGCTGCGCGACAAGGTGACCGAAGAGGAAATCGCCGAGGTCGTCTCGAAGTGGACCGGCATTCCGGTCTCGAAGATGCTCGAGAGCGAGCGCGACAAGCTGCTCAGCATGGAAGCCTTCCTCGAGCAGCGCGTCGTCGGCCAGAGCGAGGCGCTCGAGGCCGTGTCGAACGCGATCAGGCGCAGTCGCGCGGGCCTTGCCGATCCGAACCGGCCGAACGGCTCGTTTTTGTTCCTGGGTCCCACGGGTGTCGGCAAGACCGAGCTCACGAAGGCGCTCGCGGCGTTTCTGTTCGACACCGAAGAGGCCATCGTGCGTCTGGACATGTCCGAGTTCATGGAGAGGCACTCGGTCGCGCGGCTGATCGGCGCGCCGCCCGGATACGTCGGCTACGAGGAAGGCGGTTATCTGACCGAGGCCGTCAGGCGAAAGCCCTATTCGGTCGTCCTGCTCGACGAGGTCGAGAAGGCGCATCCGGATGTCTTCAACGTGCTGCTGCAGGTGCTAGATGACGGTCGCCTGACGGACGGCCAGGGACGCACCGTCGATTTCCGCAACACGGTCATCGTGATGACGTCGAATCTCGGCAGCCAGCAGATCCAGGAGCTCGCCGGCGAGTCGAACTACTCGGCAATGAAGGCCGCCGTGATGGAGACGCTGACGCAGCACTTCAGGCCCGAGTTCCTGAATCGCATCGACGACGTCGTCGTGTTCCATCCGCTCGAGCCCGAGCACATTCGCAGGATCGTCGATATCCAGCTCGAGTATCTACGGCGGCGCCTGGCCGACCGCGACATGTCGCTGACGCTCGGTGCCAGGGCGATCGAGCGGCTCGCCGAGGCGGGTTTCGATCCCGTCTACGGCGCAAGGCCCTTGAAGCGCGCCATCCAGCAGCAGATCGAGAACCCGCTCGCGCAGCGCATCCTGGCCGGCGATTTCGGTCCCGGCGACACGATCGCCGTCAGCGCGCCAGAGGCCGGCGCGCTCCATTTTGGCAAGGAGACATCCGAGGCCGCCTGAGGAACCGATCTGCCCGGGGACCAATGTCCTTGCAATCGGCGAGGCTTGCCCAAAAATAGGCGCATCGGGTTTACGGATTTCGGAGCCGATTCATGCCGATCTACGAATACCGCTGCCAAGCCTGCGGTCACACGCTCGACTGGCTGCAGAAAGTCAGCGATCCGCCGCTCAGCAAGTGTCCTTCCTGTAACGAGCCTGCGCTGAAGCGGCTGATCTCGGCGCCGTCCTTTCGCCTGAAGGGCGGCGGGTGGTACGAGACCGACTTCAAGTCGGACAAGGACAAGAGGCGCAATCTCGCGGAGACGGCGGGGGGCGATTCGGGCGCCAAGGCCAGCACCGACGGGAAGAGCACCGACGGGAAGAGCACCGACGGGAAGAGCAAAGCCGACGACAAGCCGAAATCATCTGACCAGAAGACGACGAAGAAAGGCGAAACGAGCAATGCCAAGCCGGACAAGAAGGCCGGCAAGGGCAGCGAGGCCGCTTGATTGTTCAAGAACTTCGTTACCGGATTTCGACGCTATCTCGTCGCAGGGCTCCTGATATGGGTGCCGCTCGCGGTGACCGTTTTCATTTTCTCGCTGCTGCTCGGGCTGATGAACGGTGTGCTCGGCCTGCTGCCCTCCGCGTATCAGCCCCAGAACTGGGGATGGTGGCCGGATTGGATCCCCGGGCAGATCCCGGCCATCGTCGGCGCGGTCCTCGCCATCCTGATCCTTCTGATCACGGGCTTCCTCGGCGCCAACCTGATCGGCCGGCGCCTGGTCCATACCTACGAGCGGATCCTCGAGCGGATACCGCTGGTGCGTTCGGTTTACGGCTCGGTCAAGCATTTCGCCGAGATCGTCTTTGCCGAGAACGGAACCTCGTTCAAGCAGGTGCTGATGATCGAGTATCCGCGGCCGGGGCTCTACAGTCTTTGCTTTCTGACGTCGGAAAACCCGCGCGAAGTTCAGCGACGCACCAACGATGACGTCGTCACCGTGTTCCTGCCGACGACACCGAACCCGACGTCGGGCTTCATGCTGTTCGTTCCGCGCAAGGACATCATCGAGCTCGACATGCCGATCGATGATGCGCTCAAGATGATCATCTCGCTCGGCGTCGTCGTCCCGAAATGGCACGAGGTCCATCCCGACCACGAGCTTGCGCAGTTCAAGGGCAGGTCGTAACATCCGGCCCCTTTCCCCTGCCGGCCCAAGGCTCTTGAGCCCATGTCCATGCGCAGCCATTACTGCGGCCAGATTGATCGATCCCTGATCGGCAAGACGCTTTCGGTCGCCGGATGGGTGCACGGGCGCCGCGATCACGGCGGCGTCATCTTCATCGACCTGCGCGATCGCAGCGGCCTCCTTCAGGTCGTATTCGATCCGGGACAGGCCGACGTCTTTGCCGAGGCCGAGCGCATTCGGGGCGAGTATGTGCTCGGCATCTCCGGAAGCATTCGCGGGCGACCCGCGGGTATGATCAACGACAAGATCCCGAGCGGCGAGGTCGAGCTCGTCGCCGAGACGCTCGAAATCTTCAGCCGCGCGAAGACACCGCCGTTTCATCACGATGAGCCGGCGAGCGAGGAAGTTCGCCTCCGTTACCGTTACCTGGATCTCAGGCGTCCGGAAATGCAGCGCAACCTCAGGCTGCGCCATTCGATCACGCGCGCGATGCGCGAGTTTCTCGACGACGCCGGCTTCATCGACATCGAGACGCCGATGCTGACGAAAACGACGCCCGAGGGAGCTCGTGACTATCTGGTGCCGAGCCGCACTCATCCGGGGAGCTTCTTCGCCTTGCCGCAGTCGCCGCAGTTGATGAAACAGTTGCTGATGATGTCGGGGATGGATCGCTATTATCAGATCGTCAAGTGCTTTCGCGACGAGGATCTGCGCGCCGACCGGCAGCCGGAGTTCACCCAGCTCGACATCGAGACGTCGTTCATGGATCAGGAAGCCATCATGGTCATGATGGAGGAACTGATCCGGCACTGCTTCAGCAAGGTGCTCGGCGTCGCGTTGCCGAACCCGTTCCCGCGCACGCACTACATCCAGGCGATGGAGCGTTACGGCAGCGACAAGCCCGACATGCGTAACCCGCTGGAGCTCGTCGAGGTCGGCGATCTGCTCGAGTCCGTCGAGTTCAAGGTATTCGCGGGACCGGCGTCGGATCCCAAGAGCCGGGTCGCGGCGCTGAGGTTGCCCGGCGGCGGCGAGCTGACGCGCAAGGAAATCGACGATTACACGGCTTTCGTCGGCCGCTACGGCGCGAAGGGACTCGCCTATATAAAGGTGAACGACGTCTCGGCCGGACGCGACGGCCTTCAATCGCCGATTCTCAAGTTTCTGCCGGACGAGGCCGTCACGGGCGTGCTCGAGCGAACGGGCGCCGCGAACGGCGACCTGATCTTTTTCGGCGCGGACAGAAAGCAGGTCGTCAATGATTCGTTGAGCGCCCTGCGCGAACGCCTCGGTGTCGACCGCGGGCTGACGCGCGACGGCTGGGCGCCGCTCTGGGTCGTCGACTTTCCGATGTTCCTCGACGACGGCGACGGCGGCTGGGCGGCCGTGCATCACCCGTTCACGCGGCCGCGCGGCGTGACGCCCGACGAGCTCAAGGCATCGCCCGGGACGGCGATGTCGGCCGCCTACGACATGACATTGAACGGCAACGAGATCGGCGGCGGCTCGATCCGCATCCATTCGAGCGAGATGCAGGCGACGGTGCTCGAGATTCTCGGCATCGGCGCCGAGGAGGCCGAGGCGAAGTTCGGGTTTCTGCTGACGGCGCTCGACTACGGTTGCCCGCCGCATGGCGGCATCGCCTTCGGTCTCGACCGCATCGTGATGCTGATGGCCGGCGCCACGAGCCTGCGCGACGTCATCGCGTTTCCGAAGACTCAGACGGCCAGCGACCTTCTGACCGGCGCGCCGGGGCCCGCCGAAGCCGCGCAGCTCAAGGAGCTCGGGATCAGGCTGCGCAAGCCGAGCGAGTGACCGAGCGGCGAACGGAAGCCCACCCGTTTCGCCGGCCGGAGTCGGTTCTCGTGATCATCCATACGCCGGCACTCGAGTGCCTGCTGCTCGAGCGCGTCGAGCCCGAGGGCTTCTGGCAGTCGGTGACGGGCGCGCTCGACTGGGACGAGACGCCCGCCGAGGCGGCGGCGCGCGAGGTGCGGGAAGAGACCGGTCTCGATCCCGCGGGTCTTCGCGACGCAGCCGTCACGCGCAGGTTTCCGATAAGGCCCGAGTGGCGCTCGCGCTATGCACCCGACGTCGCCGAGAACACCGAGCACCTCTGGTATCTCGAGCTCCTGCAGCGGAAGTCCGTAACCTTGGATCCGGCCGAGCACCGGGCCTATCGGTGGCTGCCGCTCGTGCGCGCGATCGAGACTGCGACGTCGTGGACCAACCGCGCGGGCTTCGAGCGGCTCGCTCGCGAGCACGTGGGGTGATGAGCTAACGGTCCACGTGAGCGGTTCCCAATAGCTGGCTCGGTGGGATCCGGGCGCGTAAGGCAGGGGGCGCCGGCTCAGACAGTCCTCGCGCGGGGTGTGTTGGGGTTGGGGTCCTTGCTGGCGATAGCGACTCTCGCGGCAGTAGAGGGGCGCTGCGGAACTCGCCTGCGCCCCCTGCCTTACGCGCCCGGATCGTCGGGCGGATTGGAGTCGTTGGTGGCCTGATCGACGAGATCGTAGAGGAGCGACTGGGCTTCGCGTGGTGACAGCGAGTCTACGTCGAGCGTGGCCAGCTTTGCGTGTAGCTCCAACGCTCTACCGTCCGTCTTGCCCGGCGAGGCGTGCGGCGGTTCCGTCTCGGCGCAGTCGACGGCCGGGGCGCTGAAATCGAGCGGCTGCTGGGGCTCGTGGGCCTTCGCGGCTGCCTGGGAGCGCTCGAGCGCAGCGAGGTATTGCTTCGCGTCGTCGATGACGTCGCGCGGCACGCCGGCGAGGCCGGCGACGACGAGGCCATAGCTCTGATTCGCCGGGCCTTCCCGGACGCGGTGCAGGAAGACGAGCTCGCCTTTGTGCTCGGTCGCGTCGAGGTGAACGTTGGCCGTTGCCGGCAGCTCTTCGGACAGGGCCGTGAGCTCGAAGTAATGCGTCGCGAACAGCGTCAGCGAGCCGATCTCGCGCGCGATGTAACGGGCCGCGGCCCAGGCGAGCGACAGCCCATCGAATGTGCTCGTGCCGCGACCAATCTCGTCCATCAAAATCAGGCTTTCCCGCGTCGCGCTGTTCAGAATGGTCGCGGTCTCGTTCATTTCGACCATGAAGGTCGACCGGCCGCCGCTGACGTCGTCGGCGGCGCCGATGCGCGTGAAGATTCGGTCGACTGGCCCGACCTCGGCGACCGAAGCCGGGACGAAGCTGCCTATCTGCGCGAGTATGACGATGAGCGCCGTCTGCCGCATGTAAGTCGACTTGCCGCCCATGTTGGGTCCCGTGACGATCAGCATGCGGCGCTTCTCATCGAGCTCGAGGTCGTTCGGCACGAACGTGTGCTTCGCGGCCTGCTCGACGCCGAGATGGCGGCCGTCTCGATAGCGCAGGCGCCCGGGCTCGACGAGATCGGGCCTGGTCAGCCCGAGTGTTGTCGCGCGCTCGGCGAGATTGCCGAGCACGTCGATCTCGGCGACGGCCGCGACCGTTTGCTGCATCGTGGCGAGCGATTCGCCGAGCCGCTCGAGCAGATCGTCGTAGAGCCACTTTTCGCGCTTCAGCGCGCGCTCGCGCGCGCTCAAGATCCGGTCCTCGAAGCTCTTGAGCTCGGGCGTGACGAAGCGCTCCGCGCCTTTGAGTGTCTGGCGCCGGATGTAGTCGGCGGGCGCTCCCTTCGCGGCGGCTTTGCTGATCTCGATGAAAAAGCCGTGGACCCTGTTGTAGCCCACCTTGAGCGTCTGAATGCCGCTGCGCTTGCGCTCGCGCGCTTCGAGCTCGGCGAGAAAGCGGTCGGCATTCGTGCTTGCGTCGCGGAGCTCGTCGAGCTCGGCATCGTAGCCGTCGGCGATCACGCCGCCGTCACGCGCGATGGCGGGCGGCTCCTCGACGATGGCGCGCTGAAGCAGCGCGTGCTCTTGCCGATGGAGCGCGCACTGATCGTTCAGGCGGCTTAGTCTCGGCGAGTCGTAGGCCTCGAGCTTCGTCTTCAGATCCGGCAGGCGCGCCAGGCCTTCCCTGAGCTGCACGAGATCGCGCGGGCGCGCCGTCTTCAGCGCGATGCGCGCGAGAATCCGCTCGAGATCGCCGAAGCCGTCGAGCGACTGCGCGACCGGCACCTCGACAGCGCCGAATATCAGCGCTTCGATCGCGTTTTGCCGCTGCCCGAGCGCCTCGCGATCGCGAATCGGCCGGTTCAGCCAGCTGCGCAGTAGCCGGCTGCCCATCGGCGTCTTGCAGCGATCCATAATGCCCGCGAGCGTGAATTCGTTGCGTCCCCCGAGCCCGGACTCGAGCTCGAGATTGCGCCGGGTCGGCGCGTCGAGGATCAGGCTCTGCTCGTGACGCTCCCGGACCAGCGAGCGAATGTGCGGAACGGCCGATCGCTGCGTGTCCCTGGCGTACTGAAGCAGGCTGCCGGCGGCCGCGATGCCGTTTGCGGCATCCTCGGCGTCGAAGCCCGCGAGCGAGCTCGTCCGGAATTGCTCGATCAGCAGATGCCGCCCCGTCTCGCCGTCGAAATGCCACGGCGGCCGCTCGCGCCGCCCGGGCAGGCGCTTAAGCCACGCCGGCAGCTCGGCGCCCTCGGCGCAGAGCCACTCGGCAGGCGCGAGCCGCTCGAGCTCGCCGGCCAGCGCCGCGAGGTCGGCGAGCTCCATCAGACCCATCCGGCCGCCCGCGAGATCGAGCCATGCGAGCCCGATGCCGGGCTCGAGCACCACGGACGCGAGCAATCGCGTTTCGCGCTGAGGCAGCAGAGCTTCGTCCGTCAGCGTGCCCGGCGTGATGACGCGCACGACCTCACGTTCCATCGGCCCTTTAGCCGCGCCCGGGTCGCCGATCTGCTCGCAGATCGCGACCGATTCCCCGAGCCTGACGAGCCGCGCGAGATAGTTGTCGACCGCGTGGACCGGGACACCGGCCATCGGAATCGCCTCGCCGGCCGATTTCCCGCGCCGGGTCAGCGTGATGTCGATCAGCTTGGCCGCGCGCCTGGCATCGTCGTAGAAGAGCTCGTAGAAGTCGCCCATGCGGTAGAACAAGAGCGCATCCGAGTGCTCCGCCTTGATGCGAAGGTACTGCTGCATCATCGGTGTGTGCGCTTCGGTCACCTGCCAGGATCCTCGTCGAGCGGCGCGTCGTCCCTGAGATAGTCTAGATTAACGTCGTCGGTGAAGACGGTCCGGCTCGCGAGGTCGGATGCGCGTTGCACGGCGCCCGGACCGAATCGCAGGTAGATTGCGTCGAGTGCGGCGTCGAGCTCTTCGCCGGCCGATCGCGCAGTGAGCAGGTCGAGCTGCCCCGCCCCCTCGCTCGCGCGAATATCGAAGACCGCGACGCCGATGAGCCGGAACGGGCCGGGATCGTCGATCTCGCGGAGCAGCGACTGCGCCGCGTCGTTGACGATCGCCGACGCGCTCGTCGCTTCGCCGAGCAGCCTTTGGCGCGTCAGGATCTGGAACTCCCGCGTTTTGAGCTTGAGCCGCACGCCGCGCGCAATCAGCTCCTTGTCCCGCAGGCGCCGCGCGACGATGCTGGCGGCCTGCCGAACGTAGGGACCGAGCTGATCCGACATGAGATCCGCCGCGAGCGTGCGCTCGGAGCTCATGCTCCTCGCTGCGCGGTCCGAGTCGACCGGGCGGGGATCGCGCCCTTGCGAGAGCTCGAAAAAATGGCGTCCGGTCTTCCCGAGGGCGTTCTCGAGCCGCGCCTGGCCGAAGGCCGTGACGTCGCCGACGGTTTCGAGCCCGAGCGCGGTGAGCCGCGCCTGCATCTTCGGCCCCGCGCCCCACAGCACCGAGACCGGCTGCGGCGCTAGCCAGCCCTTTGCCTCCGACGGCCGGACGATCGTGAGCCCGTCGGGCTTGACGTGACCGCTCGCGACCTTCGCGACGTACTTCGTGCCCGAGATGCCGACTGAAACGGTGAGGCCGCCCGTCGCTTCCCGGATCGCGGCCTTGAGCCTGCGGCCGATCGCCTCGGGCGGGCCGAAAATGCCTTCGGCGCCGGACATGTCGAGAAAGGCCTCGTCGAGGCTCAGCGGCTCGACATCGGGCGAGAAGTCGGCGAACGTCCGCATCACGATGCGCGAAATCTCCCGATAGCGGTCGAAGCGCGGTGGCACGACGATCGCCTCCGGGCAGCGGCGTCTTGCAAGCGCCATCGGCATCGCGCTACCGACTTTCGCCGGGCGCGCCTCGTAGCTTGCCGTCAGCACGACGCCGCGCGGATGCGGCGGACCGACGAGCACCGGCTTGCCTCGCAGCTTCGGATCATCGAGCTGCTCGACGGCCGCATAGAACGCATCCATGTCGGCATGGGCGATGACGCAGGGCCAGGCCGGCCCAGCCGACCAGCGGCCGAGCCCGGCTGACGAGTGGCGGCTCACCCGACGAAGGGTCGCGGCGATCCGTACAACCATACGGGCCGCTTCGAGCACATGTTCCGCTGATCAGCCGGCCAGGTGCCGGCGGAAGAAGCCGATCGTCCGATTCCAGGCGAGCCCGGCTGCGGTCTCGTTGTAGCGCGGCGTCGAGTTGTTGTGAAAGCCGTGCAGTGTGCCCGGATACATCTCCATCTCGTACTCGACGCCGTTGCGCTCGAGCGCCGCTTCGTAATCCGGCCACATCGCGTTGATGCGCTCGTCCGATTCGGCATAGATGACGAGCATCGCGGCCTCGATGCGCGAGACGTCCTCGCTCGCGGGCGCCGCGCCGTAAAACGGCACGCCGGCCTGAAGATCGCCGCCGAGCTCGACGGCGAGGCGGTTCGTCATGCCGCCGCCCCAGCAGAAGCCGGTCGCGCCGAGCTGGCCACTGGAGAGCGCGTGTGATTTCAGGAAGCGTGCGCTGTTGATCATGTCCTGATCGAGCTCGGCCGGCTCGAGATTGCTCTGGAGCTCGCGCCCGTCGTCGTCGTTGCCCGGGTAGCCTCCGACCGGCGCGAGGCCGTCGGGCGCGAGCGCGAGAAAGCCGGCGACGGCCGCGCGGCGCGCGACATCCTCGATGTAGGGGTTCAGGCCGCGGTTCTCGTGCATGACGAGCACGGCGGGAAAAGGCCCCTCGCCCTCCGGTTGCACGAGGTAGCCCCGCATCGTGCCGGAGGTCCCGCCCGGCGAGTCGTATTCGACGTAGTTGGCCCGGATGCGCGAGTCGGTGAACGAGATCGTCTGCGCCTCGGCGTAGCGCGGCATCAGCGCCTGCGCCATCCACAGTGCCGAAGTCCCTCCGATCGTGATCATCGCGGCGCGCGCGAGAAACTCGCGGCGGTCGATCCGGCCGTGGCAGTACTCGTCGTAGAGGTCGAAGATGCGCCGATCGATCCGGTCGTTTTTGTCCATCGTTACCCCTCGCGTTCTTTTTCTCGGTCCGTTTCGAGTATTGCACAGAAACGCGTGGCGCGTCGTCACATGTCCGTCGTCACATGTCCCTGGCGAGGATCTTGCGCTGCTCCGCTTTCCTGTAGCCGTCGAGCACGACCGGCCACGTCGCGGCGAACACGGCCGTGATGACGAAGCCGGACATCAGCAATGGCCGGACCACGTAGCTCGGCTGGTCAACGACTCTTGCGACCATTCCAGCGACGAGAAACAGCCCGCCGACGGCGACCGAGATGATATAGATGCCGGTCACGAGCTTCTTGTGCTGGCCTCGCTCGATCCAGATCGACGTGATGGCGACCAGGCTCATCAGGGACAGCCAGGAAAACCATGGGCCCACCTCGGGGCTGAACCATTCACTCATCGTCTTTCTCCTTTGGTGCTTCGGTGCAACGTGAGTATTTCCTTGCCGAGCGCGGTCTCTATCTCGCCCGAGGCGACCATGAGGCGGATCTTCGCCTCGAGCGCGTCGTCGTTGACATTGGCATCGAGCAGCTGCATCCGCTCGATCAGAGCGTCGACGCGCCCACGTATCGTCGGGTACGAGACGTCGTAGTCGGCGGCGAGCTGCTTCAGCGAGCCCGAGGCCAGCACGAAGCGGCGGATCAGCTGCAGGTCGCTGTCGTCGAGTCTGAGCACCCAGTTCGGCAGGTCTCTTGCGTCCATGCCGGACATCCTAGGACTTAAATAAAATGAAAGTCAACTTTTGTTTTGTTTAATGCATGATAGTCGCGGCGGCTTCCTCGGGAAGGATTTAGCGGGTGGCGACGACGTGCTCGCGTCCGGTGCGCTTAGGCAGGCGCTCGCGGGGATCGCGGAGCCGCTCAGGCAGGTGTTGCTCTTGAGCGAGCTCGGCGGCCTGAGTTACAAGGAGATTGCCGAGGTCATGAATATCAAGGAAGGCACGGTCGGATCGCGCCGCAGCCGGGCGATTGCCGAGCTGAAGGCACGCCTAAGAGCAATGGGAGTGCGATGGAATGAAAATTGAACGGGAAACCATCTTCGCCGAGCTCGAGCCGCCGCCGGGCGGGCCGGTTTCGGCCGCAGACGACACGACCGAAAGCGCGGCGCCCTAGCCAGCCGCGTTACCGCATGCGACTGTCGACGGAGTCTATCTACGAGACGCTGATCGACGAGGAGGATGCGCGCGCCTGCGCCGACATACCGGAATCGGCGTGCCGCGAGACGCCGCGCAACTTCGTCCTGATCCTCGTCTCTCAGTTATTGACGAAGCTCGGGGATGCGATCGCGAGTCCCAAGATCGTTCTCCCCTGGGTCATGAGCGTCGTGCAGGCACCGGTCGTGTTTACGGGGCTGCTGGTTCCGGTGCGAGAATCGGGCAGCCTGATTCCGCAGCTCGCCATCGGCGGATGGGTGCGCAGGTTCGCAATCCGGAAGTGGTTCTGGGTCGTGGGCTCGGTTGCGCAGGCGGCATGCGTCGTCGGCATGGGTCTCGTCGCCCTGGCGCTCGACGGTGTTGCGGCCGGCGCCGCGATACTCGCTCTTCTCGTCGTTTTCAGCCTGGCACGGGGCGTTTGCTCCGTCGCGTCGAAGGACGTGATCGGTAAGACCGTGCCGAAGCGCCGTCGCGGTCGCCTGACCGGGTGGGCCACGAGCTTTGCCGGATTCGCGACCGTCCTGGTCGGCGTGGTCCTGCTCCTCGCGCAGAGCGGGGCTGACGGCGGATCGTATTACGGATCGCTGCTGCTGCTCGCGGGCTGCCTGTGGCTTGCCGGCGCTGTCGTCTTTTCGCGCATCGCGGAATTCGACGGAGAGACTGACGGCGGCCGCAACGCCGTGTCAGACGCGATTGCGCGGATGAGCCTGCTCGTCACCGATGCGCCGTTCAGGCGTTTCGTTGCCACGCGGGCGCTTTTGCTCTGCTCGGCGCTGAGCGCGCCCTACTATGTTCTGCTGGCCCGGGAGCAGCCCGGAGCGGCCGACTCGCTGCTCGGCTATTTCATTCTCGCGGCCGGCATCGCGAGTCTCGTGTCCGGCCCGATCTGGGGAAGGTTCGCCGACCGGTCGAGCAAACGGGTGATGGTCGGGGCGGCTCTGATCAGCGGCTCGATCGGTGTTGCGGTGTTTGCGGCTGTCGAGCTCGCGCCGACCGTGACGGCGCATCCGGCATTCTTTCCATTGGCCTACTTCATTCTGAGTGTGGCACACGATGGCGCTCGCGTCGGTCGCAAGACCTATGTCGTCGATCTGGCCGGCGGCAACAAGCGAACCGACTACGTGTCGGTGTCGAACACGGTCATCGGCATCGTTCTGCTCGTCGCCGGCTTGTCCGGCGCGTTGTCGAGCGTGCTCGAGATCTCGTCGATCGTGCTCGTTCTGTCGCTCTTCGGGCTCGCCGGCGCATGGCTCGGTACCCGGCTGAAGGCGATCGAGTGAGCCGGAATCGGTGGGTCGCTGCATGGACCCGGTCGAGCCTGAGCGAGCCGCCGTGCCCGGCTCCGCTATGATCCTCGCGTGAGGATCCTCCATCTTGAGACCGGCCGGCATTTCTACGGCGGTGCGCGCCAGGCCGGCTATCTCATCAACGCGCTGGCTGCGCGCGGCATCGACAACCTGCTCGTCTGCGGCGAAGGCCACGTCCTGGCCGAAACGGCCGACGCGCGCGTTTTCGAGTGGCATCTCGGCGGCGACCTCGATGCGTCGTTGCAGCACAGGCTCACCGGCCTTGCGCGCACCGAGAATCCGGATCTCATCCACGTGCATTCGCGCCGCGGTGCCGACACTTTCGGCGGCCGGGCGGCAAAGGCGGCAGGCATTCCCGCGATCCTGACGCGGCGCGTGCAGTCGGCCGAGCCCGGCCTGTGGCTGCAACTGAAGTACCGCAGTTACGCGGCCATCGTCGCGATATCGGCTGCCGTGGAGAACGATCTGCTCCGTCTCGGGATTCCCCGCGACAGGCTCCGGCTCATTCCGAGCGCCGTGGACATCGTTTCATTTCGCCCCGATGCCGATGCGCGGGCGCGTCTCGTCGCGCGCTACCGTGTGCCCGAAGATGCCCTGCTCGCCGGTGTCGCCGCTCAGCTCATTCCGCGCAAGGGTCACGACTTCCTGCTGCGCTGCTTGCGCGACGTCTTGGCGACGGAGTCGAGGACGAGCGCGGCTTCGCGAGTTTACGCGCTGCTGTTCGGCCAGGGCCCGACGGAGGAGAAGCTGAGGCGCGAGGTGAGCAGGCTCGGCCTCGGCGACCGCGTTCACTTCTGCGGCTTCGAACGCGACTGGCCGGGGCTCTTGCCAGGGCTCGATCTGTTGCTGCACCCTGCGCGCCGCGAGGGGCTCGGCACCGTCGTGCTCGAGGCGATGAGCGCCGGCGTCCCGGTCGTCGCGTCGCGCGTCGGCGGCATCGTCGATGCGATCGAGGATGGCGTCGACGGCAGGCTCGTCGCGCCGGACGACTCGACTGCGTGGCGCGATGCCGTGCTCGACCTGATCTCCGACAGCGAGGAGCGCGTGCGCCTCGCGGCTGCCGCGCGGCGCAAGGTCGAGGCGCGCTTTACAATCGATCGCATGGCCGAAAGCTACGTCGAGCTTTATCGGGATATCACGCGTCGTGATTTGCCCCGACAATCCTAAGACCAGCGACGCGGCGCTGCGTGATCTCGCCGCTGCGCTCGGGAATGCGCTGCTGGCGAAGGGCATCCGACTCGCCGCCGCCGAGTCGTGCACCGGCGGCTGGATCGCCAAGGTGCTGACCGATATTCCGGGATCGAGCCGGTGGTTCGAGGCCGGCTTCGTGACCTACTCCAACGAGGCCAAGGTCCGGATGCTCGGCGTGGCGCAGGCGACGCTCGATGCAGACGGCGCCGTCAGCGAGGCCGTCGTTCGCGAGATGGCGGCGGGGGCGTGCCGCGCCGCGGGCACGGCGGCCGCCGTCGCGGTCAGCGGGGTCGCGGGTCCGGGCGGCGGCAGCCCCGACAAGCCGGTCGGCCTCGTCCATTTCAGCTGGTGCCTCCGCGACCGCGATTGGGCGAGCCATGCCCTGCTCTCCGGCGACCGCGAAGCCGTGCGCCGACAGTCCGTCGGGATCGCGCTGCGATCCCTGCTCGATGCGCTTTCGGGCTGAGCGGCCGCCTGCAACGAGCGCGAACCGACCGAGTTCTCGCGGGGCCTTGGGCGCGAGCGAAACCGAAACCTTGCGTTCTTGCCAGGAAATGACGGCTGCCGGGCACTGCAATCTGTGAAATAATGGTACTGTAGTTACTTCCAGCAGCGCACTCACACTCAACGGGACGAATATGGACGAAAACCGCAAGAAAGCGCTCTCCGCGGCGCTAAGCCAGATCGAAAAGCAGTTCGGCAAGGGCTCGGTCATGCGCCTCGGCGACTCCACCGCCTCGCGCGACATCGAGGTCGTCTCGACCGGCTCGCTC
>DATKCK010000107.1:0-18586 GCA_035513215.1 Gammaproteobacteria bacterium
AACTCAGCGCTCCGACTTCAGGCGCGGGCGGTCGAACGGAAAGGATTCGGCGGCGACGCGCGGGTCCGTCAGCGCCTGCGACAGGAACGATTGCAGATCGGCGGCCGTCTGCTGGCTCATGCTGAAAGCATACGCGCCACCGTCCGGAATTTCGTCGACGCCGGGAAGAGAAGCGCCGTCGCGATAGAAGCCGATCGCTTCGCCGAGCATCCTGAATTCTCCCGTATGCATGAAGCGCTGTCTCAAGCCGACGTTGCGCAGTGTCGGGATCTTCATGTCGCCCAGGTCGTCGCCTTTCTGCGATACCGCGAAACGGCCGGTGTCGTGCTCGGGACGCCTGAGCCCGATGTTGGCGAAGTCGTCGCTCGTGAACGTCGGCGGCTGGTGACAGCTCGTGCACTTCAGCGATTGAAAGGCGCGCCAGCCGAACCGCTCGAGCTGTCCCAGCGCGTCTTCGTCGCCGGCCTGGTATCGATCCCAGGGCGTCTGGTCGGCAACGAGCGTCCGCTGGTAGGCGGCGAGCGCCATTGCGATGCGGACGGCGCTGATCGATGCGTCGCCGAAAGCGGCCTCGAAGAGCTCGGGGTAGGAAGCGTTCTCGGCGATGGCCGCGCTGACGTCGGGCGGCCAGCGGTCGGCCAGCGCGAGCGGGGCAGCGCCTTCGAGCTTCTCGTTCAGCGCCCGCCAGAGCCGGTCCTCGTTCGCCATCTCGACCGGGTTCATCAGCGTGGCCAGCACCTGATTCTCGAGCGCGCCGCCTGCGGCGATCGCGACCTGCCCGGTCTCGGGATCGATCACGCGGCCGCCGGCGCGCCCGTCCCAGAAGAGCTCGCTCGCCCAGAGCGCGCCGAAGATCGACGGCGCCGTGCGCGGCGTCACCCGCGGTGCGTCGCCGAAAACGGGGTCCGGGCTCGGCCGCCCGTCGCGGTCGAGCCGGCGCATGCCCGGCGAGCCCGCGACGTCGTCGATCGAGCCCGGCAGCGCGCCGGGATGAACGCCCGCGCGCGGGTCGGCGCCGCCCGCGGCCGGCCGATGGCAGGTGCCGCAGGCGACACTGTCGTCGCTCGAGAGCTGCTCGTCCCAGAACAGAATCTTGCCGAGCACGCGCTTGGACTCGGTCACGGGATTCTCGGGCGGCGACGGAACGGCCGGCAGCTCGGATGCTGCCGGCAGGGCGGCAACGGTGAGGCCAATGAGAGCGATCAGCGTGCGCCGGTGCATCAGGAAATTCTAGCGCCGCGGGCTCGATCAGTTCGGTAAAATAATCTCGAGGCCGGGCCCGCCGGCCGATATCGGGATCATCCTTGGGAGAGCACATGTCGGCAACGTCCGCGCTGCGTGCCACGGACGCGGCAATCTACGAGCTGATCAGGCAGGAGGACCGGCGTCAGTTCGAATCGATTCGTCTCATCGCATCGGAGAACTACACCTCGGCGGCCGTGCTCGAGGCCGCGGGCTCGAGCCTGTCGAACAAGTACTCGGAAGGGTATCCGGGCAAGCGCTACTACGAAGGCCAGGAATTCATCGATCAGATCGAGACGATTGCGATCGAGCGGGCAAGGGCGCTCTTCGGCGCCGAGCACGCGAACGTGCAGCCCTATTCGGGCTCACCGGCCAATCAGGCGGTTTATCTCGCCCTGCTCGAGGCCGGCGACACGGTCATGGGCCTCGGGCTTCCCTTCGGCGGTCACCTGACGCACGGCTGGAAGGTGAATTTCTCGGGCAGGCTCTATCGTTCGGTGCAATACGACGTCGACCGCAAGTCGCACCTGATCGACCTCGATCGCGTCGAGGCGCTGGCGAAAAAGGAACGGCCGAAGATGATCATCTGCGGCGGAACGGCATATCCCCGCATCTGGGATTTCGCGGGCTTCCGCCAGATTGCCGATTCCGTCGGCGCCGTACTCGTCGCCGACATCGCGCATATCGCGGGCCTCGTCGTCGGCGGCACGCATCCGCATCCTTTCCCGCATGCCGAGATCGTCACGACGACCTCGCACAAGACGCTGCGCGGCCCGCGCGGCGCGCTGATCCTGTCACAGGGCAAGTACGCGACCGAGCTCGACCGCGCCGTCTTTCCGGGCCTGCAGGGCGGCCCACACAACCAGACGACGGCCGCGATCGCCGTCGCGCTGCACGAGGCCGCGAGCGATGCGTTCAGGGAATATGCGCATCAGGTCGTCGCCAACGCGAAGGCGCTAGCAGCGGCTCTCGGCGAGCGCGGCTTCGGCCTGATCTCGGGCGGAACCGACAACCACATGATCCTGATCGACGTCACGCCGCGCGGCATCAACGGCAAGCCCGCCGCGCGCGCCCTGAACGATGCGGGCATCGAGTGCAACTACAACACGATCCCGTTCGACCCCCGCAAGCCCATGGACCCGAGCGGCCTGCGCCTCGGCACACCCGCAATCACGACGCGCGGCATGCAGGAACCCCACATGACCGCCATCGCCGAATGGATCGACCGCACCCTCACCGCCGCCGACGATCCCGATCGCATCGCCGCAATCCGCAACGAGGTCCGCGACTTCTGCACCCAGTTCCCCGCCCCGGGAATCCGCATCGACTGACTCTCAGCACACTCATGAGTAGTCCCGCCGATACCCGTGGAGGGTGTTGACGGGACGCTCGCGGGCAGGGATGCCCGCGGGCGAGGCTACAGGGATGTATTCACGCCGTTCCCGTCAACACCCTCCACGGGTATCGGCGGGACGGCCGACTAGCGACCGAGACCAAGCCGAACCTGAACCTCGATGTCCTTCCCGACCATATAAGTATCATTCCACCCAGCCCCAACATTAAAGTCGAACCGGCTGATCTGCATCGTCCCGTCGAACCTCGCCGAGTCCCCTTCCTGATCGAAGCTGAACGTCAGATCGATCGGCCGCGTCGTGCCCTTGATCGTCAGATTGCCGTGCGCGACGAACATGCCGTCGCCGGCGGCCTCGACGCTCGTCGACTCGAAGCTGGCCTCGGGATGATTGACCGGGTCGAACCAGTCGACGTCGGTCAGCGCCGAATCGCGATCGAAGTCGCGCGTATCGACGCTTTCGGTCTTCACCGTCCCGACGATGCTGCCGTCGGCAGGCATTGCCGGATCGAAGTCGATCGTCGCGGTGAATTCCGAGAACTTGCCGTTGAACTTGGCGCCTTGCTGCTCGGCCGTGAAGCCGACACTGCTCGTATCGGGCGCCACGGACCAGCCGGCGGCGTTGGCGGTGCCGAGTGCGGCGATGGCCGCAAGCGGTACGAGAAATCGCGGTGTCTTCATCTGGAACTGTCCTGTTCTGGCTCGTTGATTCCTGGCTTCAATTGTATCGGTTGCCAGAAGCCGCGCAACGCCGCGGTTCAGGCGGCGTTCAGCCTTTCGCGCCGGTGCGGGGCGGTGAAATCGATCTCGGGGCCTTTGGGCACAATGCCCAGCGGGTTTCTGAGCTCGGATATCGAGAAATATCCAGTTTTGTAAACTTCGGGGAAGACGATGCCCGCGATGCCCGGCGTCTGATAGAGATCGCGCGTATAAGGCCAGAGGTTCGCGTAATCGCGGAGCCTGCGCAGGTTGCACTTGAAGGCGTAGTGGTAGGCGACGTCGAAGCGGACCAGCGTCGGGAACTGGCGCCAGTCGGCCTCGGTCTGCTCGTCGCCGCAGAGATAGCGGCGGCTCGAGAGGCGATCGTCGAGATAGTCGAGCGTCTCGAAGACCTCGTCGAACGCTTCCTCGTAGGCTTCCTGGGTCTCGGCGAATCCGGCGCGGTAGACGCCGTTGTTGAGCTTGTCGTAGATGCGGCTGTTGAGCGCGTCGATCTCCTTTCGGTGTCTCGGCGGATAGAAGTCGCGATCGTTCGCGCCGACACGATCGAAGGCGCTGTTCAGCATACGGATGATATCGGCCGATTCGTTGTTGATGGCGCGGCCGGTCTTCTTGTCGTAGAGCAGCGGAACCGTCACCCGCCCCGTGAACCCCGGATGACTCTCGGCGTAGACCTCCCAGAGCGCGTGCTTACCGAGGCAGTGGTCGTAGTATTCGCCGGGCTCGTCGGCGAAGATCCAGCCGTCGTCGGAGCGCCTCGGCAGCGCGACCGAGATCGAGATCAGATCTTCGAGGCCTTTGAGGACCCGGAAGATCAGCGTGCGGTGTGCCCAGGGGCAGCCATAGGAGACGAATAGGTGATAGCGGCCGGGCTCCGCGGCGAAGCCCGCGTCGCCGGTCGGCCCGGCCGAGCCGTCGGGCGTCACCCAGTGGCGAATCGACGAGCGCGGGCGGATCCAGCGGCCGTCCTCGTGCTTGAGCTTCGACAGCTCCTCGTCCGTGGTCCACTGGCCGTCGATCATGACGCCCATTCGCGACTCCTATCCGGCCATCGATCTCCGTGATGGTAACAAAGCGTCGGGCGACCCCGGTGGCGTGGCGGGGCCGCCCGGCCGCCGCTGAACAAAGGGGGATCAGTCCGGCAAGGCGAAAACGTAGAGGCGATTGCCGGACCCGGGCGTAATGTCGGCAAGCGCCGCAAGCCCGAACGCGAGCCCCGAGCCGCCGGTGCTGACCGCGACGTACTGCCGCCCGTCGACCTCGAACGTCGCCGGATACCCGTTGACCGGCGAGCCGAGATTGACCTCCCAGAGAATATCGCCATCGCTCTGGTCGTAGGCGCGGAAGCGCCCGTTGACGTCACCGCCTAACAGCAGCCCGCCGCCGGTCGAGATCACCGACAGCATGCCGGCCGGCTGCTCGATCTTCCATTCGAGCGCGCCGGTCTCGACATCGATCGCCTGCAGCGTGCCGACGTTTTCCTCGCCCGGCGCAATCTGCGCGCGCGTGTTGATCGCGTATAGCGACTCGATGCTCTGCTCGTCGGAGGTCGAGGTTGCCGTCATGCAGGTGTTCTGCAGCGGGTAATACATGACACCCGACAGCGGGCTGTAGGTGCCGGCCGGATAGTTCTTGCCGCCCTGTGTCGACGGGCAGATCAGAAGCTCCTGGCCGACGCGCGTGAACATCTTGCTCGGATCGACCGTCGCGGCGCCCGATTCCGTGTTGATGCCCGTGATGACGTTCTGATAGATCGTCTGGCGCGCCCAGAGAAACTCGCCCGTCTCGCGATCGAGCGTATAGACGAGCCCGGTCTTGCCCGGGATGCCCGTGATGACCCTGCGCTCCTCGCCGTTCCGCACCCTCGGGTTGATCCAGTCGACCTCCTCCGGGTCGGGCGCGACGACGGT
The DNA here is from genome assembly GCA_035513215.1 of Gammaproteobacteria bacterium. Lineage (GTDB taxonomy): Bacteria > Pseudomonadota > Gammaproteobacteria > Steroidobacterales > Rariloculaceae > DATCZB01. The sequence goes on from DATKCK010000107.1 coordinate 5,224, forward strand.
GTCGACGAGCAGGCGCTCGAACGGATGATCGAGATCCCAGTGATCGACGACATGCTGGAAGTACCAGACGATTCTGCCCGTGTCGGCATCGAGCGCGAGCGTCGAGTTGTGGTAGAGATATTGCTCGTCGTTGCCGCCGAGAATGAATTTCGGCGCCGGCGACGTGACCGAGGTGCCGACGTAGATCCGATTCAGCTCGGCGTCGAAGCTCGGGACCATCCACATGCCGACGTGCCAGCGCTGCTCGTAGGGCACGCCGCCCCAGGTCTCGTCGCCCGGTTCCCCGGGTCGCGGAATCGTTCGCGTGCGCCAGAGCTCCTCGCCGGTCTCGGCGTCGAATGCCGTGATGACGCAGGCTTCGGGCCCGCCTTCGGGCTCGCAGCTTCGGCCGGAGATCACCTTGCCGTTGGCGACGATCGGCCCGGAGCTGTTCTTGGCGCCGGCACGGTAGTCGAGGATGTGCGTTTCCCAGGCGAGCTCGCCGGTCCGGGCGTCGATCGCGTAGGCCCAGCCGTCGGCGCCATTGTCGAGAATGTGATAGCCGTGAATCGCGATGTTGCGGTTCGTTGGCGCAGCGGGAAAGTACTCGCCGACGTCCGAAGGCACGCCGCGGCGGTACTCCCAGATCGGATCGCCCGTCGCCGCGTCGATCGCCTGCGTGATGTCGTTCGGATTCGGGAAGAACATGATGCCGTCGTATACGAGCGGCGTGCCCTCCTGATCGCCGGGCTGAAGCTCGCGCGTCCAGACGAGCTGAAGCTCGTTGACGTTGCGCGTCGTGATCTCGTCGAGCGGGCTGTAGCCCCAGTTGTCGAGCGTGCGCCGCCACATGAGCCAGTCGGCGGGATCCGGATCCTGAAGCATCGCGTCCGTCACGGGCACGAAGTCCTCGATCAGAGGCTGGGCATCGAGCGCAGCGCCCGTGGTCAAGAGCGCGAGCGCCGACGCGAGTGAGAGACGACGAATCATGGTTGATGCCCCTCGAGAGAGTAGCCACGAGTCTATCAGGATTGATTTTAGCAAGCTTGTTCACCAAGCTAGCAGCCGTCTAGGTTATGTCCTTCGGACACGACCGCCGGATAGGCGACCAAAAAAAGTGATAATCGACTGCCACGGCCACTACACGACGGCTCCCGATGCGCTCGGCCGGTATCGCGACCAGCAGAAGGCCGATCTGAAGAGCGATCCGGATCATCGGGCCGAGAAGGGAACGCTCGCGATCAGCGACGACGAGCTGCGCGAGAGTGTCGAAGGCGCGCAGCTGAAGCTGCAGCGCGAGCGCGGCACGGATCTGACGATCTTCTCGCCGCGCGCGAGCTGGATGGGTCACCACATCGGCAATGCGTCGACGAGCCAGTCCTGGACGGAGCACTGCAACGATCTGATCTACCGGCTGACGTGCCTGTACCCCGACAACTTCATCGGCGTCGCGCAGCTGCCGCAGTCGCCGGGCGCGCCGATCGCTTCCTCGGTCAGAGAGCTAAGGCGCACGGTCGAGGAGCTCGGCTTCGTCGGCTGCAATCTCAATCCCGACCCGACGGGCGGGTTCTTCACCGGGCCGCCTCTCGGCGACCGCTACTGGTATCCGCTCTACGAGACGATGTGCGAGCTCGCCGTGCCGGCCATGATCCACGTCTCCGGCGCCTGCAACACGCCTTACTGGCAGACCACGGGGTCCTATTACCTCGCCGCCGATACCGTCGCGTTCATGCAGATGATGCAGTCGGAGATCTTTCGGGACTTTCCCGAGCTTAAGCTCATCGTTCCGCACGGCGGCGGCGCCGTGCCGTATCACTGGGGCCGGTTTCGCGGCCTGGCCGATATGCTGAAGCTGCCGCCGCTCAACGAGGCCGTGCTCGACAACGTCTATTTCGATACCTGCGTCTACCATCAGCCCGGCATCGACCTTCTGCTTGACGTGATCCCCGTGAAAAATATCCTGTTCGCGTCGGAGATGGTCGGCGCCGTGCGCGGCATCGATCCGGAGACCGGGTTTTATTTCGACGACACGAAGCGCTACATCGATCAGAGCACGAGAATCGACGATGCGGCGCGCAGGATGATCTTCGAGGACAATGCGCGCCGGCTCTACGGGCGGCTCAACGACAGAATTGCCGGGGGGAACTAGCGCTGCGTACCCTAGCGCTGCGTACCAAGGAAGAGAAAACGGGCGTTGCGCCCACCGAAGGCGCTGAAGACTAGCGCGAATCTGTCAGGAGAATCGGAGACCTCAATCGATGGAGTTCATTTATTTTCTCGGGCGCTTTCACGTCCTTGTTCTACACATCCCGATCGGCATCATCATCGCGATCTTCGCGCTCGAGTGGATGGCCCGCAATGAGAAATACCGCCATCTCGAGTCGGCGTCGGCATTTCTCTGGATTGTCGCGGCCGTATCGGCGATCGTGACGGTCATTCTCGGCTACATGCACTTCGCCGAGGGCGCTTTCGTCGGTCCTTCGGCTGCCCAGCACCGCACTTTCGGCACAGCGCTCGGCATCATCATCACGGTCGTCGCCGTGTTGCGCGCGAGCCGGTTCGCGTCGAGCTACAAGCCCGTGTTCTTCCCGGCCGCGATCCTGATGGTGCTCTTGGCCTCGATCACGGGGCACTACGGCGGCAATCTGACCCACGGGTCGACCTACCTCGTCGAGTATGCGCCGCAGCCGATTCGCGCGCTGGCCGGCCTCCCGCCGCGGCGCACGGTCGAGAGCTATGTCTCTGCCGATCCTTACCTCGATCTTGTCGGGCCGATACTCGACCTGCGCTGCGAGAGCTGTCACAACGAGGACAAGCGGGAAAGCGACCTCATTCTGACGAGCTACGAGGGGTTGATGCGCGGCGGCGAGACCGGCACCGTCGTCGTTGCCGGAAGGCCTGAGTTCAGCGAGCTCTTGAATCGGGTTATGTTGCCGAGCGACGACGAGTCGTTCATGCCGGCCGAAGGCAATACGCCGCTGACGGAGGCGCAGATCGCGATTCTCGAGTGGTGGATCGGCGCCGGGATGCCTGCTGAGACGACGATGGATCAGGTCGAGCTTCAGCCGGGTGCCGAGCTCGAGAGCCTCATTCGTCGGGAGCTCGGCTTGTCGCCGGGCCAGTGAGCACGGGGGCGCTCCGGCTCAGACAGTCCTCGCGCGGCGGCGGCGTCGCTCTGCTAGACGGATTCGCGGCGCTGCGGAACTCGCCTGAGCGCCCCCGTGCTCACTCGCCCGGCGACAAGCCGAGCGGATTGTCTAGCGGGAGCGTCGCGTGCCTTGCGGCGCAGATGACGACGAGCTCGATCGCGTTGCGCCGCGTGGGGAAGGCGCCGGTGCCGCTCTGGGCGTGGGTGCTGAACTGCGTACGCCGCCGAGCCCGGAGGATCGCGTCGGGGCAGGCGCCGCTCTTGGTGCTGGCGTTGGCGCGGGCGCCGCTATACCGACGCGGCCGAGCCCCGCGGCTCTCGCCGGTGCCGGTGCGGACGCAGCCCTCGGCGCGGGTGCAGCTCTCGGCGCCGGCGTTGGTGCAGGTGTCGACCGGCGCATGCCGCCGATCGCCGCGCCGGATGAGCGCGTCGTCGATCGTGTCGATGTCGAAGGCGCGGGCGTCGGTGCGCGCGGCGGCGGTGCCGCTCGGGACGGACTGACGCCGCGCAGCTGCGAGGGTGTCGTTGTTGGCGTCGGCACCGGCCGCGTTCGCGATGGCGCCGATCCTTCCGTCGGCGTCGCCGTCGCCGATCGCTCGACGCGACCGCCAATGGCGGGTTCCCCACGTCGCTCCGACGCGCCCTGGGACCGCGTGGCGCCCGAGGCGCTCACGGACGGCCTCGCACCCGAGGCGCCGGCCGCCGGCGTGGCGCCGCGTCGCGTCGTGCCCCCGACCGTCGTCGTTGTCGTCGTTGTCGTCGTTGCGCGCGTTCCCTGTCGGCCGAGCCCGCCGGCGGCGGCGCGCGTGCTCGTTGCGGCGCCGCGCGTCGTCGAGATATTCGGCTGGCTCTCGACCGTCGCCGTGCGCGCGGATCGCACCGCGCTGTTGCGGCCTTCGATCGTCAGCGTGCGCGGCCGATCGCCGCGCCGCGGCCGCGGCTGCCAGACGTTCGAGTAATTGTTAGCCGAAACCGTGATGATGACATTGCTGCGGTAGTAATAGGGCCGATACAGGTAGTGCGTGTTCAGGTAGTACGGATGCAGGCGATGGCTGTGATGGTACAGATGCAGATGATGCGTGTGCCATCCGATCGAGAAATACGAGGTCACGCCCCAGAAGAAACTCGACGGCCAGAAGTAACCCGAGGGGTAGGGGTAGTAGTAGAGCGGATAGGCGACCGGGTAGTAACGGTAAACCGGCCTCGGCTGGTAGACGATAACCTCGGCCGGCTCATAGATCGGGACATAGACGACCTCGGGGTCGGCCGGCCTGATCTCGATGACGTCGCCGTTATCGGCAACGATCTGCCTGTCGTCGGAGCTGAGATTGCCGGCGAGCAGAGCGCGGCGCCTGAAGTCCTGCGCCGCAGTGAGCACGGCCGTCTCGTCGGTCAGCACGGCTTCGCCGAGCGCCCAGGTCCAGTCGATATCGTCGTTCATCAGGCGCAGGATCTCGGGGTAGTTGAGCAGCGCGATGACCGATTCGTCCCAGGCCTCGTCGGGCTCGAGCGTCGGATCCTGCTCGAGATCGTCGAGGAAGCGGGTGGCCCGAACGATGTCGAGCGGGAAAGTCGATGCCGGCAGAATGATCCCGAGCAGGTCATCGGGATAGAGCGCGATCGGCGCGACGAGCTCTTCGAGATCGTTAGGGTCAAGGGCCTGGGATCGGGCCGGCCCGCTGAAAAGAGCGACAGCGGCCAGCAGGAGGGTGGACCCCAGGAGCGCGACGTGCCGGAAGTCCGGCCGATTCAACGCGGTTTTATCCATAGTGTCAGCGAGCTTACGCGAGCCTAGCTGAATGACACCTTAACCGGCCTGCCGAATCGACGCTCCGGGGGGGTTCCGCTAGAATCCCAGCGGTCTGAGCCTTTCCGGGGGGACGGCCGACGGTCTCCAGGGTCCGCCCGGGCTTGAGACCGGGTCGCGACGAGGAGTCACGTCATGAGAAGAATGCTGGGACGGGTCCTTGGGCTGTCGGCGCTGCTTGTCGCCTTCGCGCCGGCGGCGCGGGCGCATCACTCGTTCGCCGCCGAGTTCGTCGAGGGCTCGAGCGGAGAGGTCGAGGGTGTCGTCACGCGGGTCTGGTTCACGAATCCGCACGTACGCTATCGGCTTGACGTGACCAACGATGACGGGACTGTCGAGGAGTGGGAGCTTCAGCTCACGAGCGTGACCAACCTTCGCCGTAGCGAGTGGTATGTCGATACCGTCAAGGTCGGCGACAGCATTCAGGCCCAGGGCGAGGTCGCGCGGGACGGATCGAACAAGCTCTACGCGCGCCGTATCGATGTCGAGGGCGGGCGACAGCTCGGCGCCTACGGCGGCCGACAGGAGCCCTCGGCCGAGCAGCCCGATCTGACGTACGAGGACTACGGCTACGGGCAGCTCGATCCCGGCCACCCGTTCGACATCAGCGGTGCCTGGAACAACGGCTTTAAGTTCCGCGTCACGGCCGACGACCTGGAGCCGAAGCCCTATCTGTTCACCGACGAAGCACGCGCGATGTACGAGGCGACGGAGCACTACGACGACTACTCGCTGCGCTGCATGGCGCCGGGTCTGCCGCGCATCATCGGCGCGCCGTACACGATGGAAATCGTCGATGCCGGCACGCACTACCTCGTCGTTCACGAGGAGCACAACATGCCGCGGCGAATCTACATGGACGGCCGCGAGGCGCCGGAGAACCTGCAGCCGAGCTCGCTCGGATTCTCGGTCGGCCACTGGGAGAGCGACAACGCGCTCGTCATCGAGACGACACACCTTTTGCCGGGCTGGCTCGACGGCTCGGGCCTGCCGATGTCGGGCGACGGCACGCGAATCGTCGAGCGCTGGGAGTTTGCCGAGGACAGGCTCACGATGGACCGCGTCGCAACGTTCCACGACCCGTACTACACGGCGCCGCTCGTCCGCCGCCGCGGCTCCGCGCGCGAGCCCGGCCTCGTGGTCCTCGAGATGGCGAGCTGCGATCCGCAAAGCTACTACCGCGACCTCTACGAAAGCGGCCGGCTCGAGGAGTACCTCCATCGGTAAATCGAGTCTGACCCCATTTCGTCCATGCGCAGAATTCTGATCAAGGTCCACCTCTGGCTCGCGCTCGCGCTCGGGGTCTACATCGTCGTCATTTCCGTCTCGGGGAGCGCCGTCGTTTTTCGGGGCGAGATCACGCGCTGGGCGATACCGCGGTTCGTGCCCGACGCGTCGGGCGAGCGGGTCGAGGGCGACGCGCTTGCCGCGGTGCTGGCCGAAGCATACCCGGACGACCAGGTCGTTCGCTTCAGTGAGGGCCGGTTTCCGCGGCAGCCCGTCAGCGTGCTGCTCGCGCGCGGCGGCGAGGAGCGGGGCCGGCTCTTCGATCCGTATGCGCTCGCGGACATGGGATCGAACTTCCCGCCCGTCGTTGCGGTTGTCGAATGGCTCGTTTCGCTGCACGACGATCTTTTGACTTACCCCATCGGCCGCAAGATCAACGGAATTCTCGGCGGCCTCATGCTCATCGTCGCCGTGACGGGCATGATTCTCTGGTGGCCCGGCAGAAAGCGGTGGCCGCAGAGTCTTTACGGTCCCCCGAGCTCGCCGCGAAAGATCTGGCACCTGCACAGCGCGGTCGGGTTCTGGTTTTGTCTTTTGCTCGTGAACTGGTCGCTGACGAGCATCTACTTCGCCTTTCCGGGACCGGTCGAGGACTTCAGGGACCGGCTCGACACTGACGTCAGCGACTTCGAGCGTCCGCTCGAAGGCCTGGTGAATTTTCTCGTCGAGGCGCACTTCGGCCGCTTCGGCGGCGTCTGGGGGCGCGCGGCCTGGGTCGTGATCGGTCTCGCGCCCGCCGTGCTTTTCGTCAGCGGCTTTTTGATCTGGTGGCGGCAGCGTCAGCGCCGCAGCGCGGGCCGCCGCGCCGCGCAGCCGAAAATCGCCTGAAGCGGTGCAGGACGCTCGCGCTCAGCCGCCGCTCGCGGCGAGATCGGGTGCGTCGTCATCCGGCAAGTGGCTCGCGAGCTCATCGATGACGTCCTGGTACCGGCCGTCGAGCGCGAGATTGGTCCACTCGTTCGGATCCTCGATCAGGTCGTAAAGCTCCTCGCTGCCGTCAGCGTAGCGGATGTAACGATAGCGCTCGGACGTGACTGCATGATTGCGGTAGCCGTAGGTCGAGAGCGCGGGGTAATCCCACTCGAGATCCGGGTTCCCTAGCAGCGGCACGAGGCTCATGCCCTCGACGTGCGCGGGACGCTCGAGCCCCGCGAGCTCAACGAGTGTCGGGTAGATGTCCATCAGCGAGACCGGTGCGCGCGTGACCGAACCCGGCGTCGTCACGCCGGGTGCGACGATGACAAACGGCACGTGCAGCGATTCGTTCCAGAGCGTCATTTTGCGGTAGCGCCCTTTCTCGCCGAGGTGAAAGCCGTGGTCGCCCCACAGCACGATGATCGTCCGGTCGGCGCGGCCGCTCGCCTCGAGCGCATCGAGCAGCCGGCCGACCATCGCATCGGCGAAGCTCACGCTCGCGAGATAGGCCTGGACGGCCTCATTCCAGCGACCGGCCGCCACGGTCCACTCGTGCAGCTCGACGGAGAACAGGGTGCCTCTTCGTCCGATCGCCGGCACGTCGTCGAGATCGTCGTCGGCAAACGGTGGCAGCTCGATCGTCTCGAGCGGGTGCAGCTCGAAATACGGCTCCGGCACCCACCAGGGAAGATGAGGCCGATAGATGCCGGCCGCCGTGAAGCGGGGCCGGTCGGCCGCCGCCTCGAGTTGGCGCTCGATCCAGCCGACGACCTGACCGTCGCCCGTTGCGGAGTCTTCGGCCACGATGGCATCCCAGTCGTACCCCGAGAAGATGGCGTTCCGGTTGGCCGGTCGCGACACCGGTCCGATCTCGTCGGGCAGCTGCCGTTCCGGGCTCGGATAGAAGTCGTCCCAGGCCGTCGTGTCGTTGTAGCCCGTGAATCCCGATTCGTTGAACGTATGCGCATGAAAAATCTTGCCGGCGCCGATCGTCGCGTAGCCGTTGTCGCGAAAATGGCGCGGCAGCGTGGGCTTGCCGGCGAAGGTCGCTTCGCCGCGCCAGTCCGGCAGGTTGCCGTAAACGCCCGAGGTCGAGGGCCTGAGGCCCGTCAGGAGAGCAGTGCGCACGGGGTTGCAGAGCGCCGACGGCGACTGCGCGTTCATGAAGGCCATGCCGCGCGCCGCGAGCCGGTCGATGTTGGGCGTCTTCGTCTGCGGGTGACCGCCGAGGTAACCGACCCAGTCGTTGAGATCGTCGATGGCGATGAAGAGGACGTCGTGCCGGGCCTCGTCCTGCGCCGGCAGCGCCGACGACAGCAGCAGTGCGGCCAGGGTTATTGCTTTTCGATATCGCATGGGACGCAGTCTCAACGGTTCGTGAAGGCCGCGGATTCCCCGTGACCGTGGGTCGGATCGTTCGCGTAGCGCTCCATGTGCTGGCGCAGCAGATCCATGCCGTAGTCGTTACCGTTCGGCGTCCGGACCACGCTGTGGATGTGGTTGCGCGTCGCTTCGCCGCGTGGGCCGGCGAGCGCGGTGGGTCCCTGATGGTCGAACTCTATATAGAGGACGGGGCTATGAATGCGATAGTAGAAGACGCCGTTGCTCTCGACGCTGCCTTTCCAGGCGAAGAAGGTGCGATCCAGATGCGCCATGACCTCTTCCATCCGGATCGCGGCGTGACCGTCGTCGATGTTGCCGACGTAGAGCCCGATCAGATCGAGCAGAGCCTGTCGCTGCGTGGCGTCGAGACGTGTCGCGGGCAGGCCTGCGTAAGCGACGGCCACGTTGTCGCTCATCATCTCGGCTTCGTTCTCGCCGCGGCTCTTGGCGGTGCTCAGAATCGCGTCGGCGCGCTGCCCGGCGTCGAGCGACTGCATGAACCCGAGCGCCTCATTCTGCTCGGGCTGCATGATCGTGGTGCCGGCATACCGACCGCTCTCGGCCGTCACGGGCTCGGAGCCCATGAACACCGGCGTCATGACGACATGGTCGCCGGCGACGAAGTAGTTGATGACGAGATGATGGCCGTCGAGCTGCCAGCCCCAGGGCTCCTCTGCCGAGGGCTCGCCCATGACGGTGAAGAAGTAGAGGTCCTCGCCGTAGTCCTGGAAGTTGTCGATGAGCTCGGCGACCGTGTGATTAAGACGCATGATGTCGCGCGAGGTCCGATAGCCCCGCTCGCTCAGGCTCGCCTGCATCAGCGCGTAAGCGAGCGCGTTCTGCGCTTCGGTCATCTCGCGTACGCTGACTCCCTGCCGCGGAAAGAGATGAATGTTCGCCCAGTTGCGCCATTCGCTGTCGCCGACGGGGTAGAGCGTGCGCTCGCGCTGCTCGTCGGACAGCGATGCCAGAAAGCGCTGGGCGGCAATGCGCACGTCATCCGTGCTGACGCCCGTGCTCTTGAGCGCGTAAAGGCCCGTCTCGACCGTGCCGTCCGCGGTCAGACCGACGAAGGGTTCGGCGAGCGCAGCTTGCATGCGCTGCGCGAAGCCGCCGGGCTGGGCCAGTGCGATGGTGCCGATGACCGCCGCAAAGCCTGCGAGTGCTATCGTTTTTCTGGTCACGGCGCTGTCCCCCGATTCGATCGTCCGATTGCCGATCATACCGTGACTCGCGCTTCCGCGCGGCCGGTTGCGAAGGCCACGACCGTGGGCAAGAATGCGGCGCGTGACGCCGACCCCGCCCGACCGCATCCCGACCACCCATGTCGGCAGTCTTCCGCGCAGCGCCGCCGTCGTCGACTGGCTCAAGCGAAAGGAGGCGGGCGAGCCGTACGATCAGTCCGAGTTCGATGCTGCCATGCGCGAGGGCGCCGACGAAGCCGTCGCGAGACAAATCGAGGTCGGGATCGACATCGTCAGCGACGGCGAGACGAGCAAGATCGGTTACGCGACCTATATCAAAGACCGCTTCTCGGGCTTCGCGGGCCATCATCCGCGGCCGCCGCATCTCGATCTCGCGCCTCATCCCGATTTCCGCGAGGCCATGGGCCGCATGCTGGGACCCCAGACCTTCCGGCGCGCAGCCTGCGTCGGACCGGTCGAGCTCATCGACCCCGATGCCGTCAGGAAGGACATCGACAACCTCAAGCACGCGCTCGCGAGTCACGGCGGGACGCGCGCATTCATGAACGCCGCATCGCCGGGCGTGGTCTCGTCGTTTCAACCGAATCGTTACTATGAGACGCACGAGGCCTATGTCGACGCGATCGCCGACGCGATGCGGTACGAGTACGAGGCGATCGCGGCCGCCGGCTTGGATCTGCAACTCGATTGCCCGGATCTTGCGATGGCGAGACACACGGGTTTTCAGGAGCTGAGCGAAGTCGAGTTTCTCGAGCGCGCCGAATATCAGGTCGAGGCGCTGAACCGTGCCGTCGCCAACATTCCGGCAGAGCAGATGCGGATGCATATCTGCTGGGGCAACTATGAGGGGCCGCACGATCACGACATTCCGCTCGCGACGATCCTCGGCATCGTGCTAAAGGTCAAGCCGTCCGCTCTCGTCTTCGAGGCGGCGAATCCGAGGCATCGTCACGAGTGGACGGTCTGGAAGGACGCCGCGATCCCGGAGGACAAAATTCTCGTGCCGGGCTGCATCGACTCGACCTACAACTACGTCGAGCATCCGGAGCTCGTCGCGCAGCAGATCTGCCAGTACGCCGACATCGTCGGGCGCGAGCGTGTCATCGCGGGGACCGACTGCGGGTTCGGGTCGTTCGTCGGGACGGGGCGTGTCGTACCGGCCATCGCCTACAAGAAGCTCGCGGCGCTCGTCGAGGGGGCGGCGATCGCGAGTCGGCGGCTTTGGGCGAACGGCTAGCCGGAGCGCTACCCGCTCAGCCGGCGGAGGTCGAGTCGATCGCCAAAGCTCGGGATCGTCGGTTTGCGCCCGGTCTCGGTCTCGATGACTTCGGCGAGCGCGGTCTGAGCTTCGGGCTCGCCGTGGATGAGATAGACCGGGGGAGAGCCCGCGAACTCACGGTACCAGGCGACGAGGCCCGGCTGATCGGCGTGGGCGGACAGGCCGCCGACGGTGTGGATGCGGGCGTTGACGCGGATTTCCTCGCCGAGGATGCCGATCCGGGAGGCGCCGCGGTGCCGGCGGTCGCCATAGGTGCTCTCGAGCAGGACGATGTCGGCCTCGTCGACGACTTCGGGATCCGGCATGACGGGGGCGTCGACGAAGCCGAGGTCGCCGCTGAAGACGAGCTTGCACACGCGTCCGTCTTCCTCCAGCCAGAGCTCGACGATCGCAGCCCCGAGTATGTGCCCGGCGTTGCGCAGCCGGATCGAGATGTCGGGCAGGATCTCCCGGCGCTGGCCGTAGGCCAGACCCCGAAACTGGCCGAGGACGGCCTCGCCGTCCTCGAGCGTGTAGAGCGGGGTCAATAAGGGCAGGCCCTGGCGGCGGCGCTTGCGGTTGGTCCACTCGGCGTCCTTCGCGTGCAGATAGCCCGAATCGCGCAGCATGATGGCGCAGAGGGCGCGCGTCGCCTGATGCGTGTAGATCGGCCCGGTGAACCCCTGCTTCATCAGCAGCGGCAGGCGGCCGGAATGATCGATATGGGCATGGCTCAGCACCACGGCATCGATCGCGGAAGCGTCGAACGGGAAGGGCTCGCGGTTTCGATCCTCGTCTTCCTGCCGGCCCTGAATCAGCCCGCACTCGAGCAGAATCCTGTGCTCGCGAACGCGAACCAGATAGCACAATCCCGTGACCTGTCCCGTCGCTCCGAAAAACTGAATATCCATTGCCCTCGGGAGCCCCGCCGGTGGGGCAAATACCTATATCGCAGGCTTCACGCCGAATTCTAGACTCTGCCCCTGGTCAGGAGAAACGTCATGGCAGCAGAGACCCCGGCGGGCTTGCAGCGCGTGCTGGCCGTCATCGATCCCGAGCGGCTGATTCAGCCGGCTTTCGAGCGCGCGGAATGGATCGCGGCGCGCAACGGCGCCTTGCTGCATCTGTTCTGCTGTCTCGGCGACAGGGATGTCGCCGCCGGCGATCCCGCCGGAGCGTTCTCGATCAGGCGAGTGAAGGGCTGGCTCGAGCGGCTGACTAAGGATGCCTCTCAGTATGGTCTCGAGACCGAGATCGAGGTGGTCCGGGATCCGAACTGGCGCGAGCGCATCGCAACGACAGCGCGCGACAGCAATGCCGATCTGATCGTCAAGACGGTCTCGCGGCATTCGGGGCTCACGCGTCAGCTCAAGACCACGGCCGACTGGACCCTGCTCGAGACCGCCAACAGGCCCGTATTGCTGATCGACCCGTTGCGCCCGTCGCAGCCGAAGAAGGTGCTTGCGGCCGTCAAGCTCAATCCGGACAGCGAGGAGTACGAGGTGCTGAACCGGGAAGTCGTTGCCATGTCGCGCCGGATTGCCACGGCGCTCGATGCCGAGCTCGACGCGGTCACGGTCTACAAGGGGGATGAGATCCATTTCGACCGGCAGAAGTTCGCCGATAGCTGCGGCCTGCCGCGCAACCGGGTTCACTCGTTCGAAGGCGCGCCGCACAAGGGCATCGCCGACGCGGCGCGCGAGCTCGGCGCCGACATCCTTGTAATCGGGTGCGCCAACCGCCATTTAAAGGGCAGCGGCACGATCATCGGCGATACGGCGCGGCGCATTATCGATGCGGTCGACACCGATCTCGTCGTGATCCCGAGTGCCTGAGAAATATGTTTTAAATCAAGGAGTAAATGTGATGAATCTGATACGTTGGAATCCCCTCGGTGATCTCGACGATTTTTTCGGTCGCTTGCCCCGCGGTCTCCTGGCTCGCGAGGTCGGCTTTCCGGCCGAGGGCGTCGAATGGCGGCCCGCCGCGAACATCACCGAGAACGACAAGGAGTACACGATCCGGGCCGACCTACCCGAGGTGAAGAAGGACGACATCGAGCTGACGGTCACGAACGGCGTGCTGACGCTGCGCGGCGAGCGCCGTTACGAGAAGTCGACCGATAACGAGAAGGAGCATCGGCGCGAGACGTTTCACGGAACGTTTCAGCGCAGCTTCTCGGTCCCCGAGGACGTCGATGTCGACGGCATCAAGGCCGACACGAAGGACGGCGTCCTCGTCGTTCACCTACTGAAGAAGGCTGTCACGAAGCCCGAGGCGGTCAAGATCGAGGTGGGTCAGGCGTCGTAGCGTGGATGGGCGTGGATGGGGTGGATGGGGTCAGACCCGTTCAGGTTTCGTAGAAACCTGAACGGGTCTGA
>DATKCK010000108.1:0-39613 GCA_035513215.1 Gammaproteobacteria bacterium
TGGTGCAGGCAGCGTCCTGACTCCGCAAGGGGAAACCAAGCCAGAGAACGATAGCGAATGCGAAGACGCAGCGAACGAAGACTCGCTGCCGAAACGCTATTGCCTATTGACAGGCGGAGGCCTCATAAGTGTTAGGTGGCAGCGCGATGCGCTGGATGCTGATCTTCATCTGTTGCGCCCCAAACTTGAAGCCACCCGGCTACTGCGGCTACTTTCGAGCGCACCCCCAGTCACCGGGCACTGGGCGGCATTTCGCAACGGCCGTCGAAGCGACGTACCCGCAACTCGAACACATCAATGCCTTCAATGCAACGCGCATTCACCGAAACGAGTCCGTTCGGGTATCCGGAACGGAGCACGCCGACTCCACACGTTGGACAGAACTCGTGGCCTCCCAGCGCATCCCGCCATTTGTATACGGAGACGACACGCTTCTGGCTCAATAGTCGAACGGCGGAGCTATCGACTTTCCAGTGCAGGAAACCGTGGCGTCCGCAAGTGGAGCAGTTGCATTCCTGTACTTCATCAAGAGCAGCTGCCACTTCGAATTGGAGTGCGCCACAATGGCAGGACAAGCTGTAGGAATGGTTCACTGTAGTGATCCTGTGCTGCTGACTCTCGTAACCGCATCAGCCTAACGGCTTCTCCCTGGATGACGCTGACGGTTCGCCGGCGTGTCGTGCCACCTAACGCCTGGGATGAGCTGCAGGCAAAAGCGGCGCGCCCTTTGCTCTTCTCTTCGCAAAGGGCGTGTCGCTTTTGCCTGTCAGCTCCATCCCTTTGTTAGACGCGCCGCGCGATTCTTTCCGTGAGCCTGAGGATACTCTGCCGCCTACCCCAGATGGAATATGGACTTCGCGCACTTAAGAATCCATTCCGGGCGCAGCTCCCCAAAAGCACTTCGTCTGCGTCGTAGAGAATCACCACCAGTCTGCCCCAGGAAAGGGGGATTCGCGGCGTAAGTGCTGCAAGGAAAGCCGAATTGTCTCGTACGAGAGGCCATTCGAGATCAAGCACTGCAGCGCGACAGAATTCGCGCATGCGTTCAAGGCCACCGGGCAAGCGAACAGGAACAAGCGAGTAGTTTCGATGAAGGCCCAGGACCCCGGTTCCGAGAAGCATGACACCTGCGACGATGACCCCTACTGAGAACAAGCGAGAGTCGCGCGAAATGGTAGCGATGACACCGACAACGACTAGCCCCAATGAAGGAAACAAGAAGAAATAGTCGTCCACATTCCACCACGGACGATTCACGATAAGTTGTCTTCGACGCCTGCTTGCCACGACGTCGATTCGCCAATTGCTCGGGAAATCGGTCACCGGCCACCTAACAACGAGTGGACGTAAGAGTTACATGTTCTAACACGTACTTATTCCACATCTCCCGGCCTGAGGTCTCCGCCGTTCTCTACTCGAAGCTACTTCGATTCTGCCAACCAACCAAGAAACCAAGCGTAAAATCAATGCTTTATCAGAAAACTGCACGCGCCCCGGCGCGAAAATGCGTAAAACGTACGTTTTCTAACACGTACGCACGATTCAGAGGATATACCGGCTCAGATCCTCATCCTCGAGCAGCTCGCCGAGATGCTCGTCGACATACGCCCGGTCGACAACGAACCGCTCACCAGGCCTGTCGCTCGCCTCGAACGAAACGACATCGAGCAGTCGCTCGAGGACCGTATGCAGCCGCCTTGCGCCAATGTTCTCGCTGCGCTCGTTGACCTGGAACGCGACCTCGGCGACGCGCTCGACGCCGGAGCGCTCGAACTCGAGCTCGACCTTTTCCGTCCGCATGAGTCCGCAGTACTGCTCCGTCAGGGAGGCATCGGGCTCGGTCAGGATCCGCGAGAAATCCTCCACGCTGAGCGCGCGCAACTCGACGCGAATGGGAAATCGCCCCTGTAGCTCCGGAATCAGGTCCGACGGCTTGGCCACGCTGAACGCGCCGGACGCGATGAAAAGAATGTGATCGGTCCGCACCATGCCGAAGCGCGTGCTGACCGTGCAGCCTTCGACGAGCGGAAGGAGGTCACGCTGCACGCCCTCTCTGGAAACATCGGCACCGTACGATTCCGACCGCCGGGCAACCTTGTCGATCTCGTCGATGAAGACGATGCCGTTGTCCTCGACCGATTTCAGCGCCTGCATCTTGATCTCTTCCTCGTTGATCATCTTGGCGGCTTCTTCCTCGCGGAGCAGCGGCAGCGCATCCTTGACTTTCATCCTGCGCCGCCGCTTGCGGCCGGTCGACAGATTCTGAAACATGCTCTGGAGCTGGTTTGTCATCTCCTCCATGCCAGGCGGCGCCATGATCTCGACGCCGAGCGATGCCGCGCGAACGTCGAGCTCGATCTCGCGCTCGTCGAGCGCGCCTTCCCGCAGCATCTTCCGGAATCGCTGACGCGTATCGCTGCCCTCCTCGGTATCCGAGGAGCCCGGCAGCAACGCATCGAGCAGCCGATCCTCGGCCGCGTCCCCGGCGCGATGCTTGACCTGCTCGATGGCGGCCTCACGGACCATCTTGACGGCCATGTCGGTCAGGTCGCGAATAATCGAGTCGACCTCGCGGCCGACGTAGCCGACCTCGGTGAACTTCGTCGCCTCGACCTTGATGAAAGGAGCATTCGCAAGCCGCGCGAGCCGGCGCGCGATCTCGGTCTTGCCGACGCCCGTCGGGCCGATCATCAGTATGTTCTTGGGCGTGATCTCCGTGCGCAGGGGCTCCGGCACCTGGGCGCGGCGCCAGCGATTGCGAAGTGCGATCGCGACGGCACGCTTGGCAGCTCTCTGCCCGATGATGTGCTTGTCGAGCTCGCTGACGATCTCTTTGGGGGTCATCGACACGAGCGCTACAACTCTTCTATCTGTATCTGCTGATTCGTGTAGATGCAGATTTCGCCCGCGATCGCGAGCGACTTCTCGACGACCGCCCGCGCATCGAGCTCGGTGTTCTGCAACAAGGTGAGCGCGCTTGCGTAGGCGTATGGCCCGCCCGAGCCGATCGCGAGCAGGGAATGCTCGGGCTCGATGACGTCGCCCGTGCCCGAGATCAGCAGGGACCTGTCCCTGTCGGCCACGCAGAGCAGCGCCTCGAGGCGGCGCAGCATTCTGTCGCTGCGCCAGTCTTTCGCGAGCTCGATCGCCGCTCGCTGGAGCTGGCCGTGCTGCTCGAGCTTCTGCTCGAAGTAATCGAAAAGCGTAAACGCGTCCGCCGTGCCGCCGGCGAAGCCCGCGAGCACTTTCCCCTGGCCGAGGCGCCTGACCTTGCGCGCATTGCCCTTCATGACCGTGTTGCCCATCGTGACCTGGCCGTCGCCGCCGAGCGCGACCTTGCCCGCGCGATGCACGCAAACGATCGTGGTGCCGTGAAACTGAGTCATCGATTCTTGCGGCGCCGGGCCCGTGGATGCGCCTTGTCGTAACTCGCTGCCAGATGCTGAAAATCGAGATGCGTGTAGATCTGCGTCGTCGAAATGCTCGCGTGCCCCAGAAGCTCCTGCACGGCGCGCAGATCGCCGCTCGATTCGAGCAGGTGCGTCGCAAAGGAATGCCGCAAAAGATGCGGATACAGATGCCGCCTGCTGCCCCTGGCGCGCGCCCAGCGATCGAGCCGCGCCTGCACGCTGCGCGCCGCAAGCCGCCTTCCGGCGCGGCTGACGAAGAGCGCGGCTTCGTCTTTCGCCGCCACTCCGACGCGGGCAGGCAACCATTGGCGAATCGCTTCGAGCGCATGACGGCCGACGGGAAGGATGCGCGTCTTGTTGCCCTTGCCCGTCACGCGCACGGTCTGATCGGCGAAGTCGAGATCGTCGAGCGAAACACCAACGAGCTCGGCGAGTCTGAGCCCCGACGAGTAGAAGAGCTCGAGTATCGCGCGATCGCGAAGGTCGAGCGCATCGTCGCCCGAGGCCTCGAGCAGCTTCGCGACCTGATCGGCGTCGAGCGTCTTCGGCAGGCGCCGGGGCGGCTTCGGCGCCGAGACGTTCGAAGCGACATTACCTTTGAGCCTGCCGTTTTCGACCTGAGCCTTCAGAAAGCTGCGCACGGCCGACAGGCGCCTGGCGATGCTTCGAGGCGAAAGCCCGCGGCGATGCGCTTCGGCCGCGAAGCTTCTGATGTGATAAGCGTCTAGCGTTTCGAGACTCGCGACGCCTTCCTTCTCGCAGAATGTCGCCAGGGCCTTAAGATCGCGCTGATAGGCGCTGATCGTGTGTCGGGACAGTCGTCGCTCGAACCGGAGGCTTGAGAGAAACGATGCGATCTCGTTAGCTGCGAAGGGCTGGCTCATCGCGGTACTCGAGCGCAATCTCGACGAGCTCGCCCAGTCGCCCGAGGAAGTCGACCCGCTGACCGGGATGGAACTGATTCGGGTCCTTGCTCCCAACGGTCAGAAAGCCGTATTTCGCCCCTTCGCCGATCGGCACCATCGCCGCCGAGGCGATGCTGTCGGCCTCGCGGTCGAAAAGAAACTCCTTCTGCCGGTCACGCAGGGGACCGCAACGCGCGCGCGCCGAGCGCAGAAAGGTCGAGAACGATTTCAGCGCCGGATCGTCACGGTCGACGACCTTGACGAATCCCGGGCGCGCGACATCGGCCAGCACATGACCGTCGAATATTACGAGCACAGCCCTTTCGGCATCGAACTTCTCGCGCAGCGCGCTCTCGAGCACCTCGAGTCTCGCATCCGAGCCGCTGGTCTTGATGAACGCCACGGCGAGCTCGTGAATGTGATCGACGAGCTTGTTGTTGGCCTTGGCGACGTCGATGAGCTCCACGAGCCGTCGCTCGAGCTCGTCGTTGCGCTGCCGGAGCACCGAGACCTGACGCTCGACCAGGGACACCGTCGCCGCGCCCGACTGATGCGGTATCTGCATGCGGCGCAATAGTGGAAGGTGTCGTTCGAAGAAGTCGGGATTGCGGAGCAGGTATTCGGCTACATCGGATTCGGAAAAGCCTTCGTCGTCGACGGATTGCCTTCTGAGTTGGCTCATATCTCGATCAGGCCCTCGTACACCTTCGTCGTTTGACCAGTCTGCCACAAATCGGCGCCGGCGCCCGTCCATTCGACGACCAGCGATCCCCCCGGCAGCTCCACCGACACGCGGGCTTCGAGCTGTCCGCGGCGTCTGCCTGTCGCCACGGCCGCTGCCGCCCCCGTCCCACATGCCAGCGTCTCGCCGATGCCACGCTCGTAGACACGAAGCCGGATACGGGTCGGCGAGACGTTCTCCGCGAATCCGACATTGACGCTTTCGGCGAATGCGGGATGCGCGGCGAGCTCGGCACCGATTATACCGACACGGGCGTCATCGACGGAATCGACGGCGATGACGGCGTGTGGATTGCCCATCGAAACGATCGCAAACTCGACCGGTCCCGATGCGAGCTCGAGCCGGTAACTGTCGGCCTCCTCGTCGGCAGCGTATGCCAGCGATTCGGGCCTGAAATCCGGCTGGCCGAGATTGATCGAGACGACACCGCCTTCGAGGACGCGAGTGCCTACGGGGCCTGCGACGCTCGTAAGCTCGATCTCGGCCGGCGAGCCGTCGGCCAGATAGGCCGCGATACAACGCGCGCCATTGCCGCATTGCTCGGCCTCGCCGCCATCGGAGTTGAAGACGCGATACCGTCCGCCGATCCTCTCGACGAGAAGCAGCGAATCGAAGCCGACGCCGCGCCGGCGATCGCTTAAGGCGCGAACCCGGCCGGGCTCAGGCACAGGCCGGTCGGCCGGCCATTCGACGACCATGAAATCGTTGCCGATTCCGTGCATCTTGACGAACTTCAACTGCATAATCCCGCGCAATCATGGACTCGCTCTGGCCGAAACCGCAACACCGGATAGGTGATCTCAGGGACTTTCTCGCGCTCCTCCAGACGCGCGGGGAGCTGAAGCGCATTCGGACCGGCGTCAGCGCCAGACTCGAGCTGACCGAGATCTCGCGGCGGGTGCTGGCGGACGCGGGCCCCGCGCTTTTGTTCGAGAACGTGGACGGGCATTCGATTCCCGTGCTCTGCAATCTCTTCGGCACGCGTCGTCGGATCGGTCTTGCGCTCGGCACGGAGGATCCGGAAGGGATGCAAAAACTGGGCGGCCTGCTCGCTGCGCTGCGGCAGCCCGACCCGCCGAAGGGTCTCGCCGATGCCTGGAGCAAGCTGCCGCTCCTGAAGGAGATACTGAAGATGGCGCCGCGTCACGAGAAGCGCGGCGCGTGCCAGGACATCGTCATCGAGGGCGGCGACGTCGATCTTTCGCGCCTGCCCGTCCAGACCTGCTGGCCCGAGGATGCAGGGCCCCTGATCACCTGGGGGCTGACGACGACCAGGGGCCCGCTGCATCAGCGGCAGAATCTCGGCATCTACCGGCAGCAGGTCATCGGCCGCAACCGCATCGTCATGCGCTGGCTGCCGCATCGCGGCGGCGCGACCGACTTCGCGGCGTTCAGGCGCGAGCACCCCGGCGAGGGCTTCCCCGTTGCCGTCAGCCTCGGCGCGGACCCGGCGACGATACTGGCCGCCGTGACGCCGATTCCGAACAATCTCTCCGAATACGCCTTCGCGGGTCTGCTGCGCGGCGAGCGCACGACGCTGGCGAAGGCCATTGGCTCCGATCTCATGGTGCCGGCCCATGCCGAGATCACGCTCGAGGGCACGATCGCGCCGGGCGACGAGGCCGACGAGGGGCCTCACGGCGACCACACGGGCTACTACAACGAGGTCGAGCGCTTTCCCGTCATGACGGTCGAGCGCATCACGCACCGCGAGAACCCGATCTACCACACGACCTACACGGGCCGCCCGCCGGACGAGCCGGCCGTGCTGGGACTCGCCTTCAACGACGTCTTCGTGCCGATACTGAGGACACAGTTTCCCGAGATCGTCGACTTCTACCTGCCGGCGGAAGCCTGCTCTTACCGCATCGCCGTCGTCAGCCTGCGCAAGGAATATCCCGGCCACGCGAAACGCGTGATGTTCGGGGTCTGGTCCTACCTGCGCCAGTTCATGTACACGAAGTTCGTCATCGTCGTCGACGAGGACATCGATGTCCGCAACTGGACCGACGTCGTATGGGCGCTCTCGACGCGCGTCGACCCCGCCCGCGACATGACGATCGTCGAGTCGACGCCGATCGACTATCTCGACTTCGCCTCGCCGGTAGCGGGCTTAGGCTCCAAGATCGGCATCGACGCGACCTCGAAGTGGCCGGGGGAGGTTGCGCGCCGGTGGGGCCGGCCGATCACGATGTCGGCCGACGTCGTCGCGAGAATCGATGCAATCTGGTCGGAACTCGGGCTCGACTGAGCGCAGCGCCCATTGGACATTTGTCATAAGGCTGGCTAAGTTTATGCTCCCGTTCCGGGGTTCCACTCAGGAGAGCACATGCGCAGCATTCTGGTCACCAATGCCAAGGGTGGGTGCGGTAAGAGCACGCTTGCGACCAACCTCGCGGCGTTCTACGCCTCCGAGGGCTACGAGACGGTGCTCGTCGATTACGACCCGCAGCAGTCGGCGCTCGCCTGGCTCGAGGAACGCCCCGAGGAGTATGCCCATATCAAGGGTCTTGCCGGTTTCGAGTCGGGGCTGCGCGGCGTCCCGCGCAATGCCGAGTTCGTCGTCATCGACGCGCCGGCCCGATCGCACGGCCGGGAGCTGGCCGAGCTCGTGCGCCGCGCCGAGTCCATCATCGTTCCCGTGCTGCCGTCGCCGATCGACATCAAGGCAGCCCAGCGATTCGTCGAGGAGCTGATGAGCGTGCACAAGGTCGCCGACCGAAAGGCGCGCGTCGCCGTCGTCGCCAACCGCGTCCGCGACAACACGCTGATCTTCGAGGAGCTCGACGAGTACCTCGATTCGCTCAAGGCGCCGTACATCGCCTCGCTGCGCGAGGCGCAGAACTACATCCGCGCCTACCAGCGCGGTTTGGGCATCCACGAGCTGCCGCCTTACCTGGCCTGGCCCGATTGGGACCAGTGGGACCCGATTCTCGAGTGGCTCGATTCGAGGCGCTCACGCGCGATCGGCTGATTCCGTCACCGGCGGCGCGGCCAGGGCCGGCAGGTCTTCGACGGCGGGCGCCACCATCCTGAGGCCCGACTGGTAGGCGCGCGACGCGCCGTCGGCATCGCCGAGTGTATCGAGCAGCTCGCCGAGCAACGCGTAGGACGCGGGCTCCGGCGCGATGCCGATGCTCGTCTCGAGATAACTGCGCGCCTTGCCCCAGAGCTCGTTCGCCATGCAAAGCCTGGCCGCCGTCATGAGCAGCGCGGCATCCTCGCCATGCTCCTTGAGCCAGGACTCGGCGCGCCGGAGCTGCTTCAGCGGATCCGCGCCCCTGACCTCGCCGAAGGCCGAAACGAGCTCCTCGTTCCAGCCACGCTTCAGCGCGGAGGCGAGCGCCTTGACGGCCTCCTCACCCTTCCCGAGCCTGTCGAGTAGCAGGGCCCGTGCACGGATGAGCTTCGCGCGCCGGCGCATGCCGATCGAGAGCGGCGACCAGACCTCTTTGAGCGCGGCCTCGTCGAAATCGGGGTCGTGGCGCATGACCTCGAGCGCATCGGCCAGGAGCGGCGCGAGCTTGTCGGGCTCGAGCTTTGCCCGGGCGAGCCGGGGCAGCAGCTCGCGAAGTCCCCTGCGGTCACCGAGCGCAAGAAGCGTTTCGGCAAGAAGCGCGATACAGCCCAGGTGCCCGGGCTTGCGCTCCTCGATCCGGTTCAGCGTCGCGATCGCGGCACGGTGCTCGCCGGCATCGAGCTGAAGCTCCGCCCGGGTCAGCGCCACCGCGACCCAGGCCTTGGGCTCCGCCTCGCGCGCAAGCTCGAGCCATTCGTCACGCCGCTCGGGCGAGCCCTGCGCTTCGGCGGCCCGCGCCGCCATCAGGTAGTTGACGAGCTTCGCGTCGCTGCCTTTGAGACCGTCGGTCAGAAGGCGCTCGCCGCGCCGGAAGTCGCCCTCGGTCATGTGAATCAGTCCGCGCGTCAGTCGGCTGCCGGCTCGTCGGGCTCGCTGCCCGGCGAGCGCCTGGCCGAGCTGCCGCGGTGCGCGCCAGATCCGAAGCAAAAGCCTTACCAGGGCGTAGAGCAGCACGAGCGCAATCACGAGGACCGGCACCGACATCTCGACGTTGTAGCCGAGGAAGCTGATCAGTACGTAGCCGCGGTCCTGGAGCAGGAAATGCGCGCCGAAAGCTCCGACGACGAGCGCGCCAAGGGCCCAGATGGCATATCTCATCAGTCAGCCCCGGGCGCGTTCCTGAGCAGCGTCAGCGAATCGCCGATAGCGGGCAGTGCGGGATCGAGCGCAATGCGCATCATGTCCGCGAGCAACCGCCGCGTCTCGACGATCGCGGGCGCGGAGCGCTCGAAATCGCGATTCAGAAGCGCGTCGGCCGCAACGAGGCTCGAGCGGAACGCGGCCTGGCGGCGCTCGAGCACGGCCGTGCGCGCCATCTGAAGCTCGAGCGAGAGCTGGCGGCGCGCGATCTGGCGCTCGGCTTCGGTCAGGACCGGCCCGACGGGCTCCTCGGCCCGCTCGACGCGAACGATGCTCGTGACCGCGCCGCGGGTTCTTGCCCAGAGCCGGCCGAGACCGGGCTCGACGTCGTCGAGCGACTCCTCGGCGGCATCGAAGTTCTGCGGCGCCGCGGCCCGCATCGGCAGCTCCGGCGCGCGCGCGATCAGTGCGCCGAGATCGGCCGCGTAGCGCTCGAGATCCGGCAGAGGAACCGCCCTGAGACTTTGCAGCTCTTGCGCGATCGCATTGCGCACGTCGACGAGGTTCGGATCGCCGAGGTCCCGCACAACATCGTCGGCAAGCTCGAGCGCCGCGACGGCATTGCGAACGCGGCGGCCAACGGCGAGCTCGGTGTTGGCGAGCACGAGGTAGTACTCTGCCTGCTCCCTGAGCCAGGCGTCGCGGGCATCGATCTGCCCGCCCTGAAGCGCCTCGACGCGCCGGCCGATCGCTCGAATCTCCGCTGGCAGAGCCTCGAGATCGCCGCGAACGCCATCGACTACGGCCTCTCCGGCAGAAACCTCGTCGCGCAGTGTGGCGATCTCGTCCTCGAGCCGGCGCACGCTCGCGCGCGTGTCCTCGAGGCTCTCGAGCAGGAATGCGTCGTCCCCGGCGAGCTCGACATAGAACTGCCGGTACTGCCACCACAGCGCGCTCGCGATCAGAACGGCGACGATGGCAACGGCGATGGCCAGCTTCGGCACGAGCCCAGAGAGCATGCCGCGGTGCCTTCCGGTGTCGGCGTCGCCGGCAGGCGCGTCCCGGGTCGCGGACCCGGCTTCGGTTTCGACCGTCGCGGGCGGTCCGGCATCGCCGGTCGCGCCATCCTCCTGCCGATTGTTGTCTTCCTGTTCCGACATTGCCTTGTCTCGCTAGTGCGCAGTCTATCGCCTGGGGCCCCGGAACTCAGCGTTTCGAGCCTAGCCGGGACTTCAGATCGGCTACCTGGCGCCGGCTCACG
Organism: Gammaproteobacteria bacterium; assembly: GCA_035513215.1. Classification (GTDB taxonomy): domain Bacteria; phylum Pseudomonadota; class Gammaproteobacteria; order Steroidobacterales; family Rariloculaceae; genus DATCZB01. The sequence goes on from DATKCK010000108.1 coordinate 10,478, forward strand.
GCCAGCGTCGGACCCTCGCGGCGCAGCCTGACGTGATACCCGCCCGCGGCATCCTTCTCCAAAGCCTCGACTGCGTCGACCGCCACGAGCATGCTCCGGTGGATGCGCAGGAAAAGATCGGGGAACTCCTGCTCGAGCTGTTTCAGCGAGTCCTCGATCAGATGTTCGCCGCCCGTATGGTGCACAGTGACATATTTCTGATCGGCGCGAAAATAGTTGATGTCTTTCAGCGGGATCAGCCTCAGCTCGTCGCGCACGCGCACGGCGAGATGGCGGCGCCGTGCGAATCCGCGAGTCGTCAGGTTCAGGTCGCTGAGCACGACATCGCTCATGCGCGCCGCATGGGCCAGCGCGCTCTCGAGGCGCTCCCGGCGAACGGGCTTGAGCAGATAACCGACGGCGCGCGAATCGAAGGCCTCGAGCGCGTACTGATCGTAGGCCGTCGTGAAGATGACGGCCGGCGGCTGCTCGAGCCTGACGAGATGCCGCGCCACCTCGATGCCGCTCATGCCCGGCATGCGTATATCGAGAAGAACGACGGACGGACGGCTTTTCTCGACGAGCGCGATGGCCTCGCTGCCCGACGCGCAGGAGCCGATGCTGGTCCAGCCGGACAGATCGTCGACGAGACGCTCTAGCCGCTCGCGCGCCGGCGCCTCGTCATCGACTATCAGCAGGCTTCTGGCCGTGCCCTGCATTCAGGTCACCGGGAACCGAACCGTGACCGCGTAGCTGTCGTCGGAACGCTCGACTTGCAGCGATCCCGCGCCCTTGAACGCGAGCTCGAGCCGCTCGCGAATATTCTCGACGGCGATTCTGTGGCCGACATGAACGTCGTCGGCGTCGGAACGGCTCGTCGGGTTGACGACGGAAATCTCGATCTCGTCGCCCGAGCGCCGGCCGCGGATCGTCACGGTCCCGCCCCCGTCCAACCGCTCGATGCCGTGATAGATCGCGTTCTCGAGCAGCGGCTGAATCGTCAGCGCCGGAATGCGCGCGCTCATCGGCAGCTCGGCTACGTCCCAGGTGACCTCGAGCCGCTCGCCGAGCCTGAGCTTCTCGATGCGCTGGTAGATCCTCGTCAGCTCGAGCTCCTCCTTCAGGCTGAGCTGCCGGCCGACGTCGTTGAGCGTGGCGCGGAAGAGATCCGCGAGGTCCTCTACGGCCTCCTCGGCACGGCCGGGGTCGCTGCGGGTCAGTGAAGCGATCGTGTTCATGCTGTTGAACAGAAAATGAGGACGGATCCGCGCCTGAAGGGCGTCGATGCGCGAGCGGGCCTCGGCTTCGACATGGAGCCGCCATTGGTGGCTCACGAAGAAGTAGCGCAGCAGCAGCGCCGTCACGATCAGCCCGATGACCATGTTCCGCAGCGCGAATGGCCAGACTTGCTCCGGAAATATCTCGAGCGCGTTGCCGCCGCCGAGCCATTGCCCGCCCACGACGAGACCGGCGGAAAGCAACAGGATGTTCGCGAGCACCAGCACGAGCACGACCGTCGTCGTCACGACGGTCGAGGCCCGTCTCAAGGGCTTCTTGAGCGCGCAAAGCACGGCCGAGCTCGTCAGGGCGAGCCACTGCATGAGCATGGAGATTCGCGCGAGCTCGGTCAGGAAGTCGAGGTTTCCGGGCCGCGCGAGACTGAAGACGACGGCGAGAAGCTCCGAAACCAGCACGACTGCGAGCACCATGCGCGGGTCGCAGAAGTTGGGGAGAAAGAAGCTTTCCGCTGATTGCGTGGTCTTGTCGTGTCGGCCGCTGTCGACGGAAGGGCTAGTCGCACCAGGCGGCGACATTCGATTGCGCCCTGGCTCTGGCCGCATCGATCTCCTCGGCCGACAGGTATTCGCGCTCGCCATCCGGGCCCTGGCGATAGAGCCGGTGCGACGTCGTGTAGCTCTCGAGCATTTGCCGTGAGTACTCGCAGTTGCGCCCGCGGTCGGCGGCGAGTTCCTCAGGCGTAGGCTCGCGCGGGACTTCGGCGAAAACCGTCGAATCCTCGTCCGCTTCCGCATCCTCGTCTTCGCCGGCCGGCGCCGCCTCGGCGGCGGGCGCGAATGCGGGGGCGGCGCTGACGGTGATCCGTTCGGCATCGCTGCTCGGACGGTCGCTGTACACGACCTGGCCGTTCTCGTCGACGGAGCGATAGATATCGGCCGTCGCGCCGAGCGGCAGAACGAGCAGAATCGACCAGACCAGTCGTTTCAAGGCGGGCCCTTCATGACTATCCACGCGGAGTCTAGCACGCGTCTGAACGCCTGCCGTGTGACCCGGGTCGCCTTTTCGGGCCGGCCGCCGGCAATTAGGTAAAACGCGCGGGAAAAAGGCCGGATTCCGATTTCGGGCCATTTCGGCGGTTAATATGTCTGCCGGGTCCGTCCGGAGACACGCAAAATGAACGAGGCGCCGAAACGCCCGCCAATCGATGAGATCGCCCGCCAACTGGCGGAGGCCGTGCCGAGGAACCTGCGCGCGATTGGCGAAGACCTGGAGAAGAACTTCCGGTCGCTGCTCGCGGCCGGATTCGAGAGGATGGATCTCGTCACGCGTGAAGAGTTCGATCTGCAATCCGCCGTCCTCGAGCGCACGCGCGAGAAGCTCGAGGCGCTCGAGCAGCGCATCGCCGAGCTCGAGGCCTCGACGCCGGCCGACTGAGGCTCCGCGCCCGCCGCGGCGGCTTTCGACGTGGGCCTGGCGCGGCTGATCAGCCGCGGCCAGTCGGGGCTTGACGCCTACGAGGTCAGCGTCGAGGTCCATATCGCGGGCGGGCTGCCGGGATTCGCGATCACGGGGCTCCCGGCGCCGGCCGTGCGCGAGAGCCGGGACCGCGTGCGCGCGGCGCTCGTCAACTGCGGCTTCGACTGGCCGGCAAGCCGCGTCACGGCCCATCTCGGGCCGGCCGACATCCCGAAGGAAGGCGGGCGCTTCGATCTCGCGATTGCGCTCGGCATCGTCAAGGCCAGGGAGGCGAGGCCCTGGGAGCTCGAGGGCATCGAGTTTCTCGGCGAGCTGTCGCTCGGCGGCGCCTTGCGCCCGATCACGGGCGTCGTGCCGGCGGCCCTCGCCGCAGGCAGCGCTTCGCGGCCGCTCGTCGTGCCTGCGGCCAACGCGGCCGAGGCGAGTCTCGTGCCGGGAGTGCGTGTGCTGGCGGCGCATCATCTGCGCGAGGTTATCCGGTCGCTAGACGGCGATGGAGAGCTCGAGCCGGTCCAGCCGCGCGGCATTGCGCACATCCCGGTGTCGAAGCAGAGCCTCGACGACGTCAAGGGACACGCCGGCGCCAAACGCGCACTCTGCGTCGCGGCGGCTGGCGAGCACAATCTGCTGATGATCGGGCCGCCTGGCAGCGGCAAGAGCATGCTCGCGGCCCGCATGCGGACTCTGATGCCCGCGCTGACCGACGAGGAGCTCTTGAGCGTTGCCAGCATTGCATCGGTTGCGGGCGATATCTCGGTACTCGAGAGCGGTCGCGTCAGGCCGTTCCGCGCCCCTCATCACACAACGCGGGCGCCGGCCCTCGTCGGCGGCGGCGCGCACCCGAGGCCCGGCGAGATCAGTCTCGCGCACCACGGCATCCTGTTCCTCGACGAGCTGCCCGAGTTCTCGAGAACGGCGCTGGAAGCGCTGCGCGAGCCGCTCGAAACGGGCCGTGTCGCGATCTCGCGGCTCGGGCGGCGCATCGATTTCCCCGCACGCTTTCAGCTTGTCGCGGCGATGAATCCGTGTCCGTGCGGCTATCTCGGCGACGGCACCGACCGCTGCCACTGCGGCGCCGCGCGCGTCAGGCAATACCGCTCGCGGATCTCGGGCCCTTTGCTCGACCGCTTCGATCTGCATATCGAAGTGCCGCAGGTTGCGTTCAACGAGCTCGCAGCGCTCGCGAGACCTTGCAGCGAAAGCCTGCGGCATGAGGTCGAATGCGCGCGCGAGCGACAGCTCGATCGCGGCACGGTCAACGCAAGGCTGTCCGAGCGCGACGTGCTCTCGGGCGTGCGCCTCGATGCGCCGGCGAGCCGCCTGCTCGCGGCAGCGCAGGATCGCTGGCGGCTCTCGACACGCAGCGTCGTCCGCCTGCTCAAGGTCGCAAAGACGCTCGCCGATCTCGCCGGTCGCGAGGAGCCCGGCAGCGACGAGCTGTCCGAGGCCCTCCAGCTTCGCCGGCTGGATCGTCCGCTCGGGAGCGATACGGTATAATCGCGCCGCCCCGGATTCAGGACCGCACCGTGCGCGACCACGACCAGCAATTCTTCGACACGTTCATGCTCGTCGTCGGCATTCTGATCGGTGTCTCGGTTGGGCTCTTCTTCCTCGTGCGCATGATCGCGATCGACACGCAGGGGCAGTTCGTGCTCGACGACCCGACTGTCCAGGCCGACATCGACCGGCGAATCGAGCCCATCGGCAAGGTGGTTCTGCTCGGCTCCGAGGAGCTCGCCGCCGCTCGGGCCGCGCCCGTCGCACGGCCCGAGCCCGTCGCTGAGGTCAGAACCGGGCCGCAGGTTTACAACTCGGCCTGTATCGCCTGCCATGCGCCACCCGGTATCGGCGGCGCGCCGGTGCTCGGGGATGCCGAAGCCTGGGACGCGCGCGTGGCACAGGGCATGGACGTGCTGATCGACCACGCGATCAACGGCTTTCAGGGCGAGACCGGCGTCATGCCGGCCAGAGCCGGGCGGCCGGATCTCTCGGACGAGGAGATCATCGCCTCGATCGAGTACATGCTCGATCAGCTCCCCGAGTAGGTTGCGCTCGAGCGCGGCCGGCGCGAGGCCGGCGCATGACCCGTTCAGCGCATCTCCGTGATCACGCCGTCGAGACCGACCTGCATCTCCAGGCCGCCCCAGTCGAACTCCGACTGAAGCATCGCCTGAATCTCCTCGCGCGAGCGCTCCTGCGCATTCATCTCGCGGACCATGTCCTGCGTCGCCGTCAGGTATTCGATATAGCCCTCGACGTTGGCGCGATCGGTGACGCCCGAATGGCCCGGGATCACGAGGTCGAAGTCGAGATCGAGCACGCGCTCGAGCGTGCGCGTCCAGTCGCGCAGGCTGCCGCCGGCCGTGTAGTCGACGACGGCGCGATAGGGTCCGTAGAGCGCGAACAGATCGCCGGTGATGACGGTGCTCTCGGTCGGCAGATGGACGACGATGTCGCCGTCGGTGTGCCCGCGGCCGAGGTAATGCAGATCGATCGGCATGTCGTCGAGCCAGATCCGCAGCGTGTCGCGCAGCGTTATATCGGGCAGGCCGGGCTGGCCGCGCTCGGCCATGATCCTGCGCGCATTCTCGGACGCGACGATCGGCAGGCCGAGCGCCTCGAGCGGCGGGTTGCCGCCCGTATGGTCCGGATGCAGGTGCGTGTTGATGACGTACTTGACGGGCGAGTCCGTGACCTCGCTGACGAACTCGATGACGCCGGCGTGATCCTGCGCCATCTTCGTATCGACGAGAACGACGCCCTCGTCGCCGACGAGCACGGTGATGTTGCCGGCAAACTGATTACGGATCAGGTAGATGTTCTCCTTTCCCTCGACGGGCACCAGCGTGAGCTCCGGCGGCCCGAATCCGCCCTGCGCATTCGCGGTCGCCGAAACGCCGATGAGGACCGCAAGGCCTGCGGAACCGAGCACTGATCTTGCTTGCATGAAAGGCTCCCGTTAGCGCCAGAACGGATTCCAGCCGTTGGTCGAGCGATACGGCACGGAAACGCCCATCGCCTCCTGATCCGAAATCCGGTAGTTCTCGACCTTCTGGATGTGGACGGCCGGAAAATCGAACGGCTCGTAGTCCATCTGCCGCTCCGTGATCTCGCCGTCCGGCCCGTAGACCTGAAACGTGTTCGTTTCGAAGGCGTGCCGGAAATGCGACAGGCTGAAGACGAGGCCGGTGACCTCGTCGGCGATCCAGACACGCTGAAGATCGATCGACGTGATATAGGTGAAGACACGCGAGTTCATCTGATCGAAGCAGCTCTGCCGCGGCTGACCACCGAACCCGAGGCCTTCGCCGCCGGCCGTGATCATGCCGTTCTCGCGCCGCTCGCAGGCATCCGCAAACAGCGTGGCTTCGCCGTCGCTCTGTAGCAGCGCGTCGTAATAGGAAGCCGCGATGACGAGCATGAGCTCGCGCGGGATCCGGCTCTCCTCGGGCAGCTCGGTGACGAGGCTCGGGCGCGGCGCGCGCAGATTGGCGAGCGCCGCTTCGCCTACGTTGCCTGCGAGGTGCTCGGCCTCGATGATCTCGCCGTCCTCGACCTTGAGTCTGACGGCGAGCAGCCGGTGCGCGTCGCCTGCCTCGACATGCACGATGAATCCGATCTGGCGCGCGACGGGGTCGGGCACGTAGATCCTGAACGCGTCCGACGCGGCCGTCGCCGTCTGCCAGAGCCCTTCGCCGATCTCGAGGATCTCGGTGTTCTCGGTGAACTTCACGCCGTCGGCGAACGGCGCCGCGTCGGGGTCGTCGGCAACGAGGGCCGCGATGTAGGTGTCCGCGATGTCCTTGAGGCAATCGCGATCGCAGGGACCGGGCTCCTCCCAAAGCCTTGCCTGGCCCGATGCCTGCCCGGCAATCGCAAGGCCGAACAGTAACACGGCAACGGCGGGTCGCGGCATGCTCGTCATTCGAATTCTCCGGTCTGCGGTCTGTATCGCTGGCCTTTTATAGCATCTCCGTCACTCATGCCGGTCCTCATGCAGCCAGGGCGCGTAGCTCAAACCGACGAGCACGCCTTCGGGACTCACGAACCGCGCGATCGTCTGCCCCCAGGGCTCCATGCGCGACTCGTGCACGAAGCTGTGCCCCTTTGCCTTCATTTCCTCGACGGCCGCCCCGACCGATTCGATATCCTCGAGCTCGAACTCGATCGTGACCTGCGGCTCCGGGACGTCCCCCGGCCATTCGTCGCTGCCGAAGCAGGACTGCGCCGCCATTCTGAGCGGCCAGACGCCGAAGTGGTGGGCGCCGGGAAAGCGGTCGACGTAGATATAGTCGTCCATCGCTTTCATCGGCAGGCCCAGCAGGTCCCGGTAGAGCGCGCTGCTCGGCGCCGGATCTCTGGCAATAACGGCGAATCCCGCGATAGATACGATCTTCAACTGATCCCCCCCTTCGGTCGATGTATCGACCGGCTTATGGCGCCCCCGTCGACGGCCCGAGGCGCCCGCCGATGCGAGTCATGCCGTGACGCGGATAGTGCACGACGTCCCCGGCGTCGATCATGCCGCCCATCAGATAAGTCAGGTCGGTCGCAGCCTGCATGACGTGCGGCGCGCTGCCGGTCGGATGGCCGATGAAATCGTTGGGCCCGACTTCGAAGCGATCGTCGCCGACGTCGACGATAGCGTGGCCGGAAAGAACGAAGACCCACTCGTCGGTACGCTCGTGAGTATGAAACGCCGTCGAACGATCGCCGCGCGACACTTGCGCCCAGTAAACCGCCTGACGCTCTAGTCCCGTCGGCGCGTGCAGCGCGCGCATTCGACGCCGCGCGCCCGCGTCGACGTCGTGCTGGAATTCCCTGACAGGAACGGAATCGACGTGCTGCAGCTGCGCCTCGTCGCCGGCCTCGGGCGGCGGTTCCCGATATGGCTCGACCGGCCTTCGTCCCTGCGACATCAGCCGGGCATCGGGATACCAGCAGGCATCCTCGTCCGGCCTCGATTCGCCGCCTTCGAGGAAGACGAGGTCCTCGTCGCCGTCGTTGACAAAATGGTGCGGACGCGGCCCCGGCGGGAAGCCGGCGAAATGGCCCGGCTCGACGCGAAGCGCAAGCGGCCCGATGCGCAGCTTCGCCCGGCCCGCGAGAACGTAGGCCCATTCCTCCTCGACGGTATGGAAGTGCCGGTTCGTGCCGGCAAATCCCGGCGCGACGGTTCTGACGTGCACGCCCATCTGCTTGAGGCCGGTCGCCGTTCCCGGCGAGCAGACGACCGCCGCGACGCCGGGCGTGCTCGTGTACCGCGGGCGCTTCTCGCCCGGCAGGTCGCGGATATTGGCAACGCAGGCGGGCCGCGTCACGACCGCGCTCTCGGCTGCCCGGAATCGGCATTTTGTGCGCTCGCGGCTTCGAACAGCGTTTCGAAGCGCTCGCGCAGCAGGTTCTTTTGCACCTTCGCCATCGTGTTTCGCGGCAGCTCGTCGACGAATACGACGCGCTTAGGCGCCTTGAAGCCTGCGAGCCTTTCCTTGCAGCCGTCGATGATCCGGGACGCATCCGTCCCGCTGCCGTTCTCGCAAACGACGACGGCAACGACGGCCTCGCCGAAATCCGGATGCGGCACGCCGATGACGGCCGATTCCCTGACGCCGGGCAGCTCGTCGATGACGAGCTCGACCTCCTTCGGATAGACGTTGAGCCCGCCGGTGATCACGACGTCTTTCGCGCGGCCGACGATCGCGACGTAGCCATCCTTGTCAATCATGGCCTTGTCGCCGGTGTTGAAGAAGCCGTCGTCGCTGAAATCCTCGGCCGTCTTTTCGGGCAGCTTCCAGTAGCCGACGAAAACGTTCGGACCGCGAACCTCGAGATTGCCGATCTCGCCCGGGCCGAGAAGGTTTCCCTGATCGTCCCTGACGCGCACCTCGACGCCGGGCAGCGGCGGCCCGACGGTACCCGGCTTGCGCTCGCCTTCGAGCGGGTTCGACGTGTTCATGTTCGTTTCCGTCATGCCGTAACGCTCGAGTATCCGGTGGCCGGTCCGGGCCTCGAAATCGGCGAAGGTCTCGGCGAGCAGCGGCGCCGAGCCCGAGACGAAAAGGCGTACGCCGCTCGCAACGTCCCGGGTCAGCTCGGGCGCCGCCAGCAAGCGCGTGTAATAGGTCGGCACACCCATCAAGACCGTGCATTCGGGGAGATAGCGGATCACGTCGTCGACCCGGAAAGATCCCAGCCAGCGCATGCTGGCGCCGGCCGACAGCGCGCATCCGATCGCGACGAAGAGCCCGTGCACGTGAAAGATCGGCAGCGCATGCAGCAGTCGGTCGTCGGTGCCGAAACCCCAGGCGGATACGAGCGCCTCGGTGTTGCTGAGGAGATTCCCGTGCGTCAGCATGATGCCCTTCGGCACACCCGTCGTGCCGGACGAGTAAAGCAAAGCCGCGAGATCGTCGCGCACGCGCGGCACCGTTGCGCAATTCGCGCTCGCGTCCGCGGCGAGCTCGGCCAGACTGCCCGAGCCGTCAGCATTGAGTGTCAGTACTCGTCCGGCGCCGGCCTTCCGCGCGAGCGTCTCTACCGACACTTCGTTGCGCGCATCGCAGACGACTACGGCGGGCTCTGCGTTCGTCAGGAAATACTCGAGCTCGGCCGCCCTGTAAGCCGCGTTCAGCGGGTGATAGACGAACCCGGCGCGCAGGCAGGCCAGGTAGAGGATCAGCGCTTCCGGCGATTTCTCGACCTGCACCGAGACGCGCTCCCCCGGCTCGACACCGAGAGTGCCAAGCGCCGCGGCCGTTCGCGCGGCGCGCTCGTCGACTTGCCCGTAGGTCAACGAGTCACCGTCCCCCGTCCTGAGCAGCTCGTTCTCGCTCCGGCGGGTGAACTGAGCGGAGAAATGCGTATAGAGATTGAAGTCGTCTCGCTGCATTGCGGCTTCAGCTTCTTGTCTTTCTTCGGCATGATACAACGCTGCCGCGGCCCGAGAACAAGGAGAAACGATGGTCGTCTATGGCGTTGCGCTCTTGTCCTTTTGTATGCTGGCCGGCATCTTCGTCGGCGACCTGATCGGCAAGCTCATCGGCGCTGAAGCCAACGTCGGCGGCGTCGGCATCGCGATGCTGTTGCTCATCGTCCTCTCGAGCCTGACTCGGAAGGAATTCAAGCTCAGCGCGCCGACGCAGAGCGGCATCAATTTCTGGAACGCGATGTACATCCCGATCGTCGTTGCGATGGCGGCAAGGCAGGACGTCGTCGCGGCGCTCGCCGGCGGCTGGATGGCGATCATCGCCGGCGTCGCGGCCGTCGCCGTCAGCTTCGCCGTCATACCGCTGCTCGACCGCGTGCGCATCGGCGAAGGGGACGGCGATGATACTTGACACGCTGACCGGCGTTCTGACGGCGAACTCGCTGATCGTCGCGTTCGTCTTCGTCGGCGTGCTGGTCTGGTTGTCTTACCTGCTGTCGAACTGGCTGACGCGCGGGCGGATTCACGGCTCGGCCGTCGCGATCACGATCGGGCTCGTGCTCGCTTACGCCGGCGGGCGCATGACGGGCGGGTCTCAGGGAATCGCGGATCTGAGCCTGCTGGCCGGCGTCGGGGTGCTCGGCGGCGCGATGTTTCGGGACTTCGCGATCGTCGCGACGGCTTTCGGCGCCAATCTTGAGGCGCTGAAGCGCGCCGGCGTCGTCGGCGCGGCGTCGGTCGTGATCGGCGTCGTTCTGTCGTTTGCCACGGGCGCGATCGTTGCCGTGGCTTTCGGATACTCCGACGCGGTTTCGATCAGCACGATCGGCGCCGGGGCCGCGACTTATATCGTCGGGCCCGTTACGGGGACGGCGCTCGGAGCGGATTCGGACGTCATCGCGCTCAGCGTCGCGGCGGGGCTGACGAAATCCGTGCTCGTCATGGTCGGGACGCCGCTCGTCGCGAAGCGAATCGGGCTTGTGAGCCCGCATTCGGCGATGATCTATGGGGGGCTGATGGGGACGACGAGTGGCGTCGCAGGCGGCCTGGCGGCAACGGACCCGAAGCTCGTGCCGTACGGGGCGATGACGGCTACGTTTTATACGGGGGTGGGGTGCTTGCTGGCACCTTCGGTTTTGTATCTGGCGGTGAGGGCGGTGGTTTAGGGTGGTTTAGGGGTCAGACCCTTTGGGTCTGACCCCTTCGATGGCGACGATAAGCCCGGAAGGACAAACTTCGAACTCTTTGCTCGAAACGCTGGTCGATTGGAACACCTGCCTTAAACCGTTTGCGCCATCACCTAAGCCGGCACACAGCGTAAACCCTCAAGCGTGTGTGCGCCGACGGTGACGCGGTTGATCCGGCTGCGGCGCCCGCGAGCGCCGCTTTGCGCGCACAGCATAGAATTCCATATATCATGTCGATAAATCTTTACTCTATATATGTGATTCAGGACATTTCGTGACTCCCCGGTGAATGACGTAAAGTCACTGCAATGCGGGATCTTCGGGCCGACAAGCTTCTCTTGCTGCAAGCCGCCTTCGCTTCCGGCGAACAGGCGGAAAGCGCTAGGCGCCGCTGGCAGGGCTGCGTCGATTTCGACGCTATCGATGCGGAGTCCCAGCGCGCCGTGCCGCAGCTCCATCTCAAGAACACCGCGGCCGCTTCGAGCGACTCGAGGATCCAGGGCCTCTACCGCCGGGCATGGTATTCCAATGCTTTGCTCTCGGAGCAGATCAAACCGGTCCGCGATCGTCTCGCCGCCGACGGCGTGCGTGCCCTGGCCGCGAAGCAGAGCGCGGTGGTCGCGAAAGCCCGGGGCTGCTATCCGCTCGATCGATTTCACCTACTGGTCGCCGACGACGACCTCGAAAAAACGATGACCGCGCTGCGCGATAGCGGCTGGTCGAGTCGGCTGCCGCTGCGACGCGCCGAGGCGGGATTGCGTGGCATCAACTTCGAGCGCGGCGAATTCTTGCTGCAACTCAGCTCTCTGCCGGCGCTCGACAACGGCTTCTGGGGCCGGATCGAGCGGATCGAGTCGGATGCGGATCGCGCCGAAGTGCCGGGCAATGCGGACCAGCTGCTCGAGGCCGCCGCGCCGAAGTACATCTGGCACCAAACGACTCTCTATCAGCGCCTCTTGGAGACTCTGCTCGTTATCGAGCACGGCAAGCAACAGCCCGACTGGTCGACTCTCGAGCACATCGGCGCAAAGGCCGGCCTGACTCTGCCTCTCGCCGACATCCTCGAGTACTTGGAGCGGGATTTCGGCGTCGCGCTGCCGAACGGCTATCTGGCCTGCCTTCGAGGCACTCTCGCGACGCGCCCCCAGGCGAGCGAGTATCGTCTCAAACGGCAAACGCGGTCTCTCTGGCAGCGAATTAGGCTGTCGATCCTCGAATATCGATCCCTCAAAGAGCTGTCCGTCGCGCGTAACGAACCTCTCTCGCTCGTCGACTATTTGAAGCTTCGCTGGAACGTCAGCGACGTCAAGGGCATCGTCAAGCACGTCGCTTTACGCTTCGCCAAACCGAAACGCGACCCCGCATAAGGAAAGGCGAGCCGGATGCAAATACCTACGGAAACCGATTTGCTCCTTGCCACAGCGCGCGCAGATGCCGCGGCTTTGGATCACGATCGCATCAGGACACTCGCGGCGTCTACAAATTGGACGCTGCTCGTCGCAGCGGCGGAGCGTCACAAATTGACACCGATCGTCCATCGCAGCTTGCAGCTTCATGCCGCAGACCTCGTACCGGCAGACGCGCTGCGGCACCTCTCGGTCCGGCGCATGACGACGGTGAGCCGCAACCAGCGGTTCGCCGACGAGTTGGTGCGCTTGAACGGTCTGTTGCTCGCCCGGGGACTCGAAGTGATTGCCTACAAGGGACCGAGCGCCGCGACCGTGTTGTACGGCGACCTGCGCTTGCGAACCTTCGGCGACATGGACTTTCTCGTGAAGCGCGACGATCTCGACGCGGTCTGCGACCTGCTTCAGGAGAACGGCTATCGCAATCGTTGGACAGGCACGGCGGAGCAAAAAAAGCTTAAAGAGCGCGAGCAAAAGGAACACTGCTTCGTATCCGGGCCCATTACGCTCGAGCCGCATTGGTCGATAACCGCGCGGCGCTTTCCCTTCGACATCGACTATCCGTCGCTATGGTCGAGGGCGCGACAGGTACCGTTCAACGGCTCGCAGGTCCTGACGTTCGGCCCGGAGGACATGCTGCTCGTGCTGTGCGTGTGCGGCGGTAAAGGGCACTGGCAACGCATCCAAATGATCAGCGATGTGGCCGAGGCGATTCGTGCGTCGCCCGCTTTGGATTGGCGCGATTGTTTCGATCGAGCGGAGAGCAGCAGAAGTGCGCGCATGTTCAAGGTGGGGCTCTATCTCGCCCATACGTTGCTCGATGCTAAGCTGCCGGATCACGTGATCCAGCGCATCGGCGAGGATCGACAAGTACCTGCCATCGCCGACAAAATCACCAGACTCCTCTCGACGCCGAGTAAGCGCAACGCTTGGACTCGTCAGGGGGCCGCCATGTTCTCTCCTCTCCTCTTTAGCCTGCGAGACAACGCGCACGACAAACTAGAGTATTTGGTCCGAACCACGACGACGCCTCGCTCGCAGCACTTACGGCGTTTCCCTCTCGGCAATTCCATGTCGTGGGCATACCGGCTGATCGTGCCAATCCACGACTACGTCTTGATGCCGGTTTGGTATCTGCTGCGTCCGGGTGCAAGAAAGCCGCCGGATGAATTCCAGCAGGACTAATTGCCCTGCTTTGCGCGCCGGCGATCCAGCGTTTTCTTGAGAATCCGAAGATATTCCGAGGCGTAGGAATCACGCTTGGTGACTCCTTGGTTCGCGTCGTGAATCCGACGCTCCAACAAAGAATCCGGCAAGACAACACCCTCGAGACCAGCGTCTATCGCGCGCGCATACCAGTCGATGAACTCGCCGATCCCGTAGTCTGTCGCGAAAAGGCCGATGCGGCCGAATGCCTCCCGCTTCGCGAGAAGGCCCGAGGGAAGAAAGGCCGGAAACGATTTCCTGATTTGTACGCCGCCGCTGCGCGCGAGCTCGGAGTCTGGACTCAGGAATTCGTCGACGCGGCAAAAAATCATGGCGAGATCCGATTGCTTTTCGGCCGCCTCCAGCTGCTTCTTCAGCTTGTCCGCGTGCCAACGATCGTCCGCGTCGAGGAATGCGACGAAGGTGCCCGTCGTGAGACCTATGCCTGTGTTTCGTGCAGTGGCCGCGCCCATGTTCTCTTGCAGGTGATACTTGACCCTGGGCGTAAAGGCGCGGACGACGGCAGCAGTTGCATCGGTCGAGCCGTCGTCGACCACGAGCACTTGCACGGGCGGCGCGGATTGACGGAGCACGCTCTCGATCGCGTCCGCTACGTAGCGCTCGCCGTTGTAGACGGGAATGACGACGCTGACGGATCGCTCGGCGGTCATTGTCCCTCCATGCCGCCGACACTCGTTTCGACGGCTCGCGCGGTCTCTGTCCCGCATAGCGCGTCGATTCGCCTGAGCAGCGCGAGCGTTGCCCGCCGCCAGCTCCAGTCTTCGGCGCTCTCGGCTGCGCGAATGCCTTTGGCGCGCACATCCTCGCGCGATTGCGCGACGTGTCGCAGTAGTCGCGCGAGATCGCGGACGTCGGGCTCGAGGAGAAAGCCCTCGCCGCCGAGTTCATCCCCGTAAATAGAGGTGCCAACCGAGACTCTTCGCGACGGCACCTGCCACCCCGTCGCGGCATCGACGAAATCGTCCGTGGCCCCGCCCTGCGTGACGATGGCGGGTGTGCCGCATGCCATGGATTCCAGCGTCGGCAGAGAAAACCCTTCGCCGCGGTAGGGAGAGACCAACACGTCGCTGTGCCGATAGAGGGCGGCCACCTGATCATGCGTCAGATCTTCGGCGAGATAGACGATGGCCGGTGCGTTTCGCCTGCTCTGATGCTCGCGAATCATTTCCTCCGCCGTCTGCCCTCGATAAAGCGTCTTCGCGCCGCAATCTTTGATCAGCAAGCATACGTCGTCGTCTTTCGAGAACGTTGCCGTGTAGGCTTCGAGTAGCAGGTCGATGCCCTTACGGTAGATCGTTCCGCCGACGTAGAGAAAGACAAATCGCTTGTCGTCCGGGAGCGGGTAGCGTGCGCCGTCGGGCCTGAAGACGGCGAGATCCACGCCGTTCGGAACGACATGCACTGGCGCGTCGACGCCCGAATCGACAAGCGCTTTCGCGGAAAAGCTCGACGGCGTCCAGATTTCGTGCGCCCCCTTGATCGTCTCGACGTGCTTCACCGGCAGGCGCGAATACTCCCACGGCAGCATCACCACCCAACGATCCCTCCCCGGCGGTTTGGGCTTGGGCGGCCAAGTATGGCGAATCCATACATGGGGCCGCAGGTTCCGCTCCTTGAGGTTCAATCCCTTTTTGCGCACGTCATGAGCCATGAGGCGAGCGAGCTTCGTCCCGAGATCGGGGGCGAACTGATCCATCTCGTAGGGAACGAGCGTGAGGTCCGCGACGTCCCACTCGAGCAAGTTCGCGCAATGCTCGCGATTGACGACCGCGAACGAGTGCGTCGCGAGCTGCGTGCCCTCCCAAAGGATGTGTACCGCCTTCCCCTCCATGATCAAGCGCGCACGACGCCCGCGGAGTTCCCTACGAGCCGCCGGTAGATCTGTTCGTAAGACGCGACGAATGCGTCATAGCCGAACCGCGAGCGCTTATGCCGCCGCCCTGCCGCACCCATGCGCGAGGCAGTGAGCGGTGAAGCCAAGAGACCGCGAATCGCGATTCCCAATGCGTCGCTATCGTTAGGCGGCACCAACACACCCGTCACGCCGTCGACGACGATTTCCGCCAATCCGCCCACACGGGAGGCAATCACCGGCCGACCGGCCTCCGCGGCCTGCAGCGCGACGAGCCCGAACGGCTCCCGCCAACGCGCCGGAAGAAGCACCGCGAACGCCGACTCGAGCAGCGCGCCGACGTCCGACGGGAGCACCCACCCGGTGAAGCGAACGGCTCCGGAAAGGCCGAGCGCCTTGGCAAGTCGCTCCAAATCGGATCGCTCGGGTCCGTCTCCTACGATCGCCATTCGGACGTTCGGGTATGCGGCGCGGACATCCTTGAGTGCGCGAATCGCGACATCCCAGCCCTTCTCTTTGACGAGCCGCCCGACGCAAAAGAGCTCGGGCGCGTGCGAGTCGAGCGGCGCAAGGGCTGCCGACTCGTCGTTCACCGCGTTGTAGATCACGGAGCTCCTGCCGGCGATGTCTGGCACGAGGGACCGTGCATCGTCGAGCATCGCCTGCGATACGCCGACAACCCAGTTTGCATCTTGCAGAAGTCGCGCCAGCATCGAATTGCGCGCCGCGAGAATCGGCGGCTCGTGCACCGTGACGAGAGTCGCGCTCGCGACGGCAGCCGCCGATTTCTCATGAAAGAGCACGCTCGGCTGGCTCGTGTTGATGTGGATCACGTCCGGTCGAAACTCGCACTTGAGGGCCACGACCTCCGCTACCAGCTTCTTGATCGCGGCGAGATCCTTGCCGAGAAGTGCGGCATGGAAGCCGAATCGATGCACCGGAATACCTTCGATTATCGGTTCGTCCCGCGCAGGCCTCGCCCCCCGGCACGCGATCGCCAAGCACTCATGCCCGCGGCGTTGCAGCGCATGAATGAGCTGCGCACTCCAGATCTCCACACCGCCGATATCGGGAAGGAAGAGCTCGGACCAGAAAAGCAAGCGCATCGCGCGTCACGCTCGCTCGAGGAATTCTTGGATGACCGCCGGAATCTGTTTGAGATCGGTGCCCGCTTCGAGGAAATAGCTCGGGATCCGGCGCGCGAACTGCGCCATAAGCGCGAAGTTCTGTTCCCCGGCGCCGGAGAGCTGAAAAAGTGTGCTCGGCGCGAGAGCCCGTAATCCCTCGACCTGCGACGCCAGCGTGAGACGCGTATCGACCTTGCCCGTCACTCTGGGAATGAGAACGGCCTTGACCGGAAATCCGCGCGTGAGCCTCTCCGGGTGATGGTCATTGAGGTAGATGACCGCTTTGCAGATGCCGAGATCTTGCGGGTTGCTGACGAGCGGCAGAAGGTCGGGAAAGGTCCGAATATGGCTGGCCTCCAATTTTGCCGAGTTGTAAATGCTGTGGACGTACGGCCGGTCGCCGCGCGCATCGAGGAGACAATAGTCGTCGGCCGCGTAGCCGAGCCCGGATTTGAGACACGACAATGCGGACGTTGACTTTCCCGAGCCCCCTTTGCCCACGAGAAGCACCCCGCCTGCGGACGTGCCGACTGCCCCCGCGTGCACGTATTGCAGACCCCGAGTGCTCGTCCACCAATTCAGGATCACGAGCAACGGCGAACCGCGGTAGTCCGTGGGGATGTGCTCAGCCGACGTGGTGCAAAACAACGCCACCTTGGTCTCCGAATCGAGCATGCTGAGCGTATTCGGCCCGAGCGTGTACGCGGTGCGAATTACCGGGTCGTCGAACCCGCGTATATCTCCCCGCGACAGGACGTCATTCTCGCCCCAAGGTCTGGGCGGCAGAGGTACCCGCGTCGAATCCGCGTCCCAGAGGTACACGCGGAGATCCGGCGCCGCGGGCGCTGCATCGATGCGCAAGTGTGATAACGCCGGCGTGACGATCGGCAGCAGCGCCGCGCCCGCGAAACGCAGCGCGATCGTAAAACCCGCTACGTCGTAAAAATACTCATAAGAGGACGCGCCGCTCGTCTCCGCCGCACGAAACTGGCGTAGAACGCCCGAAAAGAACCCTCTCGGCGATGCCTTTGGGCCGTTGTCCGGTGTCATGGCGGCATCCGTGGACCGCGTCGGCGGACGGGGTCACTTCTGCGCCGGAGCGTCAAGCCTTCATCTTCGGCCAACCCTGCTCATCGTTGACCTCGTGGATCGGGTCGATGAGCAGGAGCTCTTGCATGTCCGTGTACTTTTCGAGTCGTGGTGCCGCGAAGCTCGACCGATCCGCGCTGGCGGCGCGTTTGGGTACGTCCGAGGAGCTTTGAGAAGCACCGTTGCTCGCGACGATGAGGTTCTCGTCGCAAAGCTCCGATACGAAACGGTCGAGGCTTTGCCGGATGGTGTCCGAGTCGCCCACATAGTTGTCGACGACCTCGTCAAGGATGGCTGCCTTGGTGCGGCCCGAAGCAATCAGATCCCAAATCACGGCGCCGGTCCCCGTCAGGCTGTAATAGTTGCCCTTGCCGAGATTGACGATCATGACCTCGTTGTCGAGTTTCTCGGTCGCGATGAGCGGTGTATTGACCCTATAGATTTGCGACGTCATGTACGCTTCCTCTTATTGTACTTGTTCCCTCAAGAAAGCCGGAGCGCGGCCCGGACGCAGCGCCGATCGGAGAACCAGTGTACCAGCGCGCGGACCATTGGCCACACCCGGACCGGTCCGACCATCGGCAACTCCCCCCTGCACGCGAATTTCGCGACCGCCCGGACGAGTTATGCAAAACGAGTCACGCTATCGCGGTGGGGTACTTATCCGTGTACTGATTGAACAGCGAGAACCCGTCATCGATCTTGAGCACGGTGCCTGTCGTGAACTCGGAAAAATATCGCGATGCCAGAAAGACCGCCGCGCGACCGATGTAGCACGGGTCGATGGCGCTCTTGTGCAGCAGCGCGTGCTCGATATATTTCGGCCCTGCGGCGCCTTCCTCCGCGACGAGTCCTGGAGCGATCCCGTTGACCCTGATCCCAAATGGAGCCAATTCCGTCGCGAGCTCCTTGATGATCATGCCAAGCGCTGCCTTGGATGCGCTGTAGCTCGGTACGGACCTGACGGTCCACTGGTGGATGGACGACAAGAATATTATGCATCCCCCCTCGACGCCGCCGCCGATCAAGGAGTTGGCGACCAGCTTCGTCAGGTAAAGAGGTCCAAACACGTTGGTCTCAAACGTCGTCGCCCATTCGTCGCGATCGAATGTGCGGACACCGACGCCGCCCGAATGCAGCGCCGCGTTGTGAACGAGGATGTCGATGCTGACGCGGTCTCTCGTCAACGCGTCGTGCATCGAGTCGATGTCCGCGAGTTTGGAAACATTCGATACGAAACCTCGGGAGTCGACCTGGTATTGCTTGAGCTGGCTCGCCAAATCGTCGCAGCGTCGAGAGTCTATGTCCGTAAAAAAGACGTTCGCCCCCTGCGCTGCCATCTCGAGCGCAATGCTTCTCCCGATGTTTCTGCCGGCCCCCGTGACCAGCACGTTCTTGCCCGCGAGTAGCGAGTTATCGATGACCGTCGACGGTTCCCGCTCCCGGACGTGAATAACCGCCTTCTTCAACGCTTCTGGATTGATAAAGGCACTCAGGGCGCCTTTGATGCGTGTTGTTAGTTGCAATGCTCGAGACTCCGAATGGATTCATGGTATCGGTGCAGCGGTCTACATGCGATCTCTAGAGCGTGCCTGTTCCTCGCTGACCAATTCCAAGCAGCGAATTATGGCGCGGCCATTGTGGTAAGGCGCCTTCCAGGCGCCCGCCTCATCGCCGCTCTTCTTGCCGGACGATACCCCGGTGGGCGAGATGCGCCGATGCCATTCGCCGAGGTTCCAATCGATCTGATACCGAGTTGTCCATTCGAGCGTCTTGGTGAAACACCGAAAATAGGCCTTCTTGCGCGTCAAACGATGCATGTGCAGTGCACAGAGCAGTGACTCCGCTTGCACCCACCAGATCTTCTGTCGTGCCGCTGCAAATTTCCCGGGCGGTCCTTGATAGAAGACCCCCCCGTGGCGGTGATCGAAACCGAACCGCCACGCGTTGTAAAAGAGAGTCTCATAGAGATCGCAAAGAAGAGCGTTCGGCAAACCGACTGCCTCGCACGCCTCGATGAGCAGCCAGATGTTCTCCAAGTCGTGGCCGTAGGTCACGCGGGAGGTCGCCGGGTCTTGGGGAGTCCAGTCGTCGTCGTGAGCATTTCTGCAACCCGTGATGGGCTTGCGTACCACGGCGTTGCTCATGATCAAGATCAACTCGGTTAAACGATTGCGCACCTCCGGCTCCTGCACTAGGTGGTAGTAGCGCGTGAATGCTTCGAGCACGTGCAGATGCGTGTTAAATTGCTTGAGATCGGCTCGGTCCTCCATATAGGTCGCGGCAGACGGCTCGGCGGGCCGCCAATCGCGGTGGAGGAATTCTCGATAGCCCCCATTGTCGCCGTCGTGCGCGTGCCGCTCCAAAAGACCATAGAGCGTGCGCGCCATCGATACGGCCTGCGCGTCTTGCGTCGCGATCGCATACTCGGCGAGAGCATACAAGCCGAAGGACTGACCATACAGGTGCTTTTCGAGCTTGATCGGCGTGCGTCCCGTGCCGTCGACCTCCCAGAAGAAGCCGCCGAACTCTTCGTCCCATAGGCGATCGCGGAGGAATTCGAATCCATGGCGAGCCGCTGCGCTGTGCCCATCGGATCGGTGAGCACTGTTCGTCAGCCGCGCGAAGAACCACGCCGTCCGCGATTGGCTCACGAGGTGTCGATTGCACCCCTGGCCTACCCATTCGCCGCGTTCGTCGTGATTGATGCGAAAACCGCCATTCTCTGCGTCGATCGTACGCGGATACCAAAAAGGCAGGATGTTCTCTGTCAGGATTCGCTCGAGAGTGCCCCGGGCGTCGTCCAAGGCTTGCGGTGCAGGGTCGTACGGTGCGACATCCCAATCGCGACGCGCGCTCCGCCACGCCTGCGCATCGCCAAGTCGTCTGCGCAGCCGGCCTAGAAAGCGATGGATCATGAGTTCGGGACCTGATTGGTGCCGGTGGACTGAATCGAACCGCCGACCCACGTATTACGAATGCGTTGCTCTACCAGCTGAGCTACACCGGCATCTTGGGACGGCGCGCATTATCCGACAGGCGCGCGCGTCTTGCCAAGCGGCGCGCGAAGGAGCACGACTACCGATCCCGGATCTCGTCTTCGGCGTCCTCGGCAGCGTCTTCGACGGCATTCCCGACTTCTTCGGCGGCGTCCTCAAGGTCATCGCCAGCATCCTCGATCTCGTCGTGCACGTCTTCAAAGTCCTCGTCTATGGCTTCACCGGCTTCTTCGAGCGGGCCTTGGCCTTGCTCTTCGCACCCCGCGATGCCACTGATGGGTATTTACGGCGCGGCGTTGGCGGCAGGAACTGCGCATACACTGAAGAACGTATTTCTGGGCTTCGGAGCGCTTGGAGCACAAGAAAGCCGTACTGAAACTCGCGTTCGCCGACCGGCTGACATAAAGCGAGGGATTTAGAACTCCGAATCTCGCCTTACCTTCAAGGTGTTGGCAGATCTCAAAAGCTCCAAATGTGCTTAGCGAGAGATAGCTTACACAGACGGCCCCGCCGTGCCGAGAGTTCGGCATCTCGAGAGTCACGGGCCACAAAAGTGTTAACCATGTGTCCGGAACGGACCAGTGTAAGCTGGCGCGCCCGGGAGGACGAACTTCGAACTCCATTCTCGAGGTGCTGGCGGATTGGACTACCTACCTTGAACGGCATACGCCAAGCACAGCATCCTTTGTTGACACGTCGCTCATATGAGTCATATGATCGCCTCATATGAGCGTAACAGCGGAACAAATTGCGGCCGCCATGGGGGGGCGGCGGGCTCTCGGGCGACGCGTTCGCAGCATGCGTGAGCTCGAGGGCATCGTACGAGCAGGCATACCTCGAGACGCCCTGGATGCATTTATTGCCCGATTGACCAGCGCACAGCCCGCTGCCGACGCAACTGTGCGGCTACGTAACAAAATCGTGCCGCGGGCAACTTATCAACGCGTTGCGCGGCTCAACCTTCAAGTGAGCGAGACGACTGAACGTCTGGCGCGCCTGTATGCACTCGCGCTCGCGGTGTTCGAGGACCGGGATGCCGCCGCGCGTTTTCTCATGACGGAGCATCCCGAACTCGAGGGCCGCACACCTTTCGATGTCGCCCTGACCGAGATCGGGGGCCGCGAAGTCGAGGAGATCATCGCGCGAGGCCTCCATGGCCTCCCGGCCTGAGCCGGTCCAGCGTGCCTATCGCATCGTCAGTCCCGACTATCCACCCTTTGATGGGTCCGGTACATATCGCTGGGGTAGTCGCTGGGTCGCCCCCGGACGCTGGGTCGTCCATGCTGCAGAGACCTACGCGCTCGCGGTATTGGAAAACCTGGTGCATTGGCAAACTGGCAGGCTGCCGCCGAGCCTCGTTTGCGTCGAAGCGAAGATTCCCGATGACATTGCACGGTCGCGCGTCCATCCACACGATATCCGGCGTTGGGATCGCGCGGATTACGCGGCAAGCCGTGCATTCGGCAACGAATGGTATGACGCTGCAGAGACCGCCATTTTATGGGTACCGTCGGTAGTCTCGCCTTACGAATCCAATGCACTGCTCAACCAGCGACATGAAGATTTCGCCCGAATCATCGTGAGCGAGCCGCGGCCGGCTCGTGTAGATCCCCGTCTGTTGCCGCGATTGAGGGAAAAACCGCGTTGAGATGGCGCGCGGGAAGACGGGTCGCGCCGCGTCCGATCGACATGCCGAGCCGCGGATTCCGCTCCACAAACTTGACGGTCTGTCCGATCGCTGTGACGGGATAGTCTGCGAGCTCGGAGCGGTCCACAAGATCGGTCCGGTCGGTTCCGGCGCCCGTCTGGATACACACATCGGGGAACCTGGACAACCGGTCCCGGCCGAACCAAATCGCCCGCAAGAACCTGATCCGTGCTTCGGCTCCCGCCTGCGTTCCCGGCGGCAGGAACAATCGCTTCCTACGGCCGCCCGACATGCCCGCGGCGACGGGCACGCGGCTGCTCGCGACGCTCGCGAAGCAGCTCTCGCTCGAAGGCGGCCGCGGGCTGATCTCGGTCTGCACGGCGGGCGGCATGGGTGTCACGGCCATCGTCGAGAGCGCCTGAGGCAGGGGCTGCCGTAGCGGCTCGCTCGCAGCGCGCGGAGCTTCCGACCCGTCGCGTCGACGATCGACCGAATTAGCCGGTTCGCGGGATGTCGAGGGCCATGAGGGGAGTAAGGCCGCGCACTTCTCTTCAATCCCGCTCGCTCGAGCTGGTCCAGAGGCGCTCGCCGGTCTCTGTTCGCGTAACGGACGAGGCGTTAGCTGTGTTGGTACCGTCGCGTGCCCCAAAACCGACAATCGTCAGCACGTCGCCCGCGTTGATCGACCGGGGCGTCAGGCCACTGCGTACCAACGAATTAACGCCCAAAAGCTCCACGGCCCAGTGCTCACGATTGCCGTCTCCATCCATGGTTTCGATATGAATCCATGCGTGAGGGTTCGTCCATTCCATCTCCGCCACGGTACCGGTGAGCTGAACAGGCCGGCCGACATCGAACTCCGCGGAAAACGAATGATGCGCGAAGGCGCAGACTGAAGTCGAAAGCACAGCCAGAGCGATGCTCACCGGCGTAAGTATCCTTCGTGATCCTGCTGTCATGATCTGCACCTCGGGATGGCTTCCTTGTTAGTCTCCAGCGACCGCAATAGTATAATCCGCGTTAGATAATGGATACTGATGCCACGACAGACTTCTGACTGGAACCGAAGTCGAGAAGGCGGAGAGATTCATGCGAAAGCTGGCGGCAACGCTGTTTTTGATTTCGGTCGGCTCGCCATTGAGTGCGCAGTGGCTGGACTGGCGATCACCGCTGGTGCCGCGTAACGCCGATGGCAGTCCGGAGATGAGCGCGCCTGCTCCAAGAACGGCCGATGACCGTGTAGATCTGACCGGACTATGGGTGCCCGAACGGGCGCGGGGCAGCGTGTTCGACGAGTCGCTGCTTCTGGGCTGGGCGCTCGAAGCAATGGTCGAGAACGAAGCGGATTTCTATTCCAACGACCCGCGCTTTCATTGCCTGCCGAGCGGGCCGAGCTTCTTGCCGGCAGGCCCTTCCGCTGGCGGCACGCGCCAGATTCTGCAGCATCTGGAAATCATCGCAATCCTCCATTCCGACATGACCTATCGTCAGATCTACATGGATGGCCGTGAGCTCGAGCCCGATCCGGTGCTTCGAACATGGATGGGCTACTCAACCGGCCGCTGGGACGGCGATACTCTCGTCGTCGAGAGCAACGGCTATAACGACAAGACCTGGCTGATCCGTGAAGGCCTTCCGCATTCCGACCAGCTACGCATCACGGAACGATATACGCGACTGGACTACGGCCATATGGAGCTCGAGATCAGCTATGTGGATCCGGGTACGTTCACCGGTCCGGTGCAGGCGACCGTAGATCTCGTGCTCACCCCGGATTCGGCGTTGCTCGAAGTCGTATGTAATGAATCAGAGACCGGAACGCGACACTACAGCGGTGAAATCGAGCAGGCCGAGGAAAAGGTCGTCGATGTTCCCATCGAAGTCCTCGAACGATACGTCGGCACTTACCAGGGCATTTGGCTCGGCAATCTGATCACGGCTGAAGTCACACTGGAGGGCAGTGAGCTGTATCTAACACGAACACCGCGCTACTCTGATACAGGCGGCAACACCGACTTCGACACCTCGCGTCTCATTCCGCTGTCCGAAAACGCGTTCGATAGCCTTTTCGGGCTCGGGTGGGTGTTCAACGTCAACGAGGACGGTGAGGTGACGAGCGTATCGGAAGTCCACGTGTCCGGTGCGTGGCCGTTCGAGCGCCTGGAATGATCTGGCCTGATACACGTTTGAGGTAGTCAAGGAAGGACGGAGCCTCAATGCGTATTGCACAGAGGCTATCCTCCGCAATAATCGCCGTCGCGTCGCCGGCAGCGGTGAGTCCGCACGCTATTCGCTGGTTCGGAAGGGATCTTCGATGGTCAGTCCTTCGATCCGCTGGCCGTGCTGCAGGTCCTCGCTGTAGAGCCGGGAAACATCGCGCCCTGGAGTATCAGGACGCCGCGCGCCACGCCTTCGAGCTCGAGAGCGAAAGCGACGCCGATCGCGACCGCAAGCCCGACGGCGAGCCGCACGAGTCCCCAGAACGACGCGAACGGCAGCCGCGCCAGCCTCAAATCCCCGAGCGTGTTGCCGAGCGCGAGCAGCATCAGCGGAATCATCAGCGCGCCGAGCAGTCCGATCGTGCCCGCGATCCAATCGGGCAGCTCGTAGCCCGTCACGAGCAGGGCCGTGTCGATCGCAGGCCGTAGATCACGGACGTCATCACGAGCGTGCGCCACGGCGAGCTGCCCGAGCGGATAGCGCGTATAAGAGGCCTTATGTGTGCCGGCGAGGCCGGCGGGGCGGGTTGGCGGCCAACGGGCGGATGGCTGGTGGGTGGCTCGGTCGAGCACGCCATCAGGGGCGAACCGGCCCGGTCTGTCGTCGTTCGGGCGTCGGAATCTTCGCCTTCGAGCTGGAAATGCCGGCGCGCGCGGGCGGCCGCGGCCTCAAGCCAAGACGTGCCCGTCGCGGCGCGGTGGCCCGCGGCGGTGGAGAGCTACCAACGCGGCGAGACTGATGGCGTTGACGCCCGGCGCCCGCCTCGGCCCAACGCGGCGGCGCTTCCGAGCTATTTCCGCGCACCCATCTGCGCAGAGATTTCCGCAAGCCAGTTCACGACCACGTAGATGCGCGGGACCGGATTCTCGATAACCGGCCGGACCACGAGAAAGCGGCTGTTGACCGGATCGTAGTCGTAATCGTACCCGCGCCGGTCGTCGCCTTCGTCCGGAAGGACGACGGGCAGCTGTTCGCGGCCGAGGATTCGAAGATTCGTGGCTGTCTCTTCGATCCGGACCGACACCACCCTCTCGCCGCGGCGATAGAACAGCTCGCCGTCGAACCATAGCGGCTTGGTCCCCCCACCGGCGGATATCTCCACGCGTCCCCCGGCTGAATCGGGAAACGGCCGGGCGTAGATTTCCGCCTGGCCCGATGCCCTCGAGCTGTACGCCACCCAGCTCCCGGAGGGCGAGAATACCGGCCAGTCTGTGTCGTCGGCTCCCTGCAGGTACGGCGCCGGCTGACCATCGTCGAGGGAGACCCGCCACACGTCCAGTCCGGACTCGGCAAGGAGCGTTGTCCCGACGATAAACCGTCCATCCGGCGACCATGTCGGCCCCCAGATCAGGAATGGCGACTCCCACAACAGATCCGCACTGCCGCTGCCATCCGCCGGCGCCGTATACAGCCGGCTGCCTCCGACGATGAAGGCGATTGTGGAACCGTCCGGGCTCCACGACGGTAAGACGCTGTGAGGGTTCGCGGAACTCCTGTCTGCCGCCGGCAGCGTCGCCGGAGTGCCGTGCTCGATGTTGTACATCCAGGCTTCGCTGTCGACATCCACGACGATCCGCTCCCCGTCCGGCGACAGATGCGGGGCCACGTACGGACGAACCGGGGCGCCCACCGGCTCGATGAACGTGCCCTCGCGATCCATCCACACCAACTCCGCGTCGATGCGTGGAGACGGGACGTACGCGACTGTGCCGTTGGGCGAGACGGCAAAGGCCTGCGCGCCCGCGCGTCGTGTCACCACCCGGTCGAGCACCTGGACCGGATTCCCGGTCACTTGGAGTCGCTCCGCGTCGAACGGAACGGCCATCACGACGCCCGCGCGGCCGTAGATCAGGTGTCCACTCGCGTAGCGCGCGTTATAACCTTCCTCGTCGAGCACGATGCTCCAGTCCGCGGCGCCCGCAGACCACACAGCAATGCGAGCGTTGGCCAGATCGGGGCCATGAAAGGCCGTAAACAGTACGCCGGCCCTGCCTGGCAGCGCTTCGGTGCCGTCCGCTGCGCACCTTCGACGAGACACTTAGAACTTCGCTCGACTTCCTGGCAAACCCCTGCAATCTCTGGGCTTCAGACCGCCTGGAGCACAAGAAGGCAGTGCTGAAACTCGCGTTCGCCGACCGGCTGACCTACGTTCGAAACGAGGGATTTAGAACTCCGGATCTCGCCTTACCCTTCAAGGTGTTGGCCGATCTCAAAGCACCAAATGCAAATTGGCGCGCCCGGAGAGACGAAACTGGGCACTGGAGTACAGCGCTCGATATAGCCGTCTAGTCGCCGGGCAACATCCGTATTCGGCAGCATCGGACGGCATGGGCGAGGTGTATCGGACAGGGACACCGAGCTCGAGCCCGGCGCTTGTCTACGTGCATGTCCGGTTGCTAGGCTTGGTTGCGTCGAAATTTCCGCGTGGCGGGCTCGCGAGGCACGCGCATGTCATTCTGGCAGGAACTCGTTAGCAGTAAGCGGGGTCGTGAGAGAATCGTGTATGAATTACCGCCACCAGCATCCGCCGCGCAGCAGCACACCGTTGAGAGACCGCGCCGTCGCACTCCTGATCTGCAGCTTGATCATCGTGCCCGCCGGCTATTCGCAAAACGCCAGCGTTGCGCAGGATCCGGACGCCGATACCGCCAGTACGCCGGCTGATCAACCCCGCGGTTTGCGGCGCGTTTTCGAGAATCGCGCGCTGCGCGATGCACTCAACATTGTCCGCGGCATTGCAAGTCAGGTCGTGTTTCAGTGGGGCAACGCACAGGACTCGCGCTACGGCCTGTTCCTCGACGAGGACTGGCAGGCGCGCACTGGCGGTCGGCCGCTTGTGATCATCGTGCATGGGTTTGGTTCCAAGCCGGAAGAGTTCGACGTCGCGCGTGAGCAGATGCGCGAGGCCGGGTTCGGCACGGCCGTATTTGCCTATCCGAACGATGCGGCGATTGCATTCTCGGCGCGCCAGTTCGCCTCGGCCCTGCAGGAATTCGAGCGACAGTATCCCGACCGCAGGCTTTCGCTCGTCGCGCATTCGATGGGCGGACTGGTGTCGCGCGCGGTCATCGAGGATCCGGCCATCGCTGCGGTCAGTAATATCGATCAGCTGATCATGATTGCGACACCGAATCACGGCTCGAACCTCGCCCGCGTCCCGGTGAGTCGCGATGTGTGGGAAAACTGGCTGGACGGCGAGCCGGATACGGTCAAAACCGTGTTCTTCGAATCGGTACTCGATGGATTAAATGAAGCCCGCATCGATCTCCAGCCGGAATCCGAACCGCTTGCGCGGCTGAACAGCCTGTCGAGAAGTCCGGATGTGCGTTACTCACTGTTGCTGGGCAACAACGGCCCGGCCACGCGCGAGCAGCTCGATGAACTGCGCCGCCGGATCATCGCGAGCCAGGACCTCAATCCGGCGCTACGGGTGCTCGGCCCGCGACTAGCAGAACTGCTCAAGGACCTCGATGAACTCGTCGACGGGCTTGGCGATGGCGCCGTGGCGGTCGAGCGCGGCCGGCTCGAAGGCGTGGACGACACGATCGTGCTCAGCTTCAATCATGGGGCGATCACGTCGGCGTTGGATGACGAAGACAGCCGGCGATTGATTGCGGAAGTACTGGCGAGGCTCGATAACGAGCACGTCAGGACTGCAGTCGATGCTGAGTGACAAGCCCGGAGAGATTGACTCGGGCCCTGGGCCCTCGCCCTGCGGGCGCCCTCGCCGCGCGAGTGGACCTGATCGGAATGGCGCGCCCGGGAGGACAAACTTCGAACTCTTTGCTGCAGACGCTGGCTGACTGGGGCGCTTGCCTGAACAGAATTCATCTGGCCGCGTAGTCGCCCATCGGTTGCTGAGCGAGACTCAAGCGTGCACGCGCCTTCGCGGGCGGGCGTGACGCGGCTGCACCGACAAGCGCAGACCGAAAGCGGCCAGGATCGCGGCCAGCGTATCAAGCCGCGGATTACCTCTCTCGGAGAGCGTCCGATACAACGTCTCGCGGGAGAGGCCGGTTTTCTCGGCGAGTGCAGCCATTCCACCAACAGCATCCGCAACGGTACGCAATGCGACGGGTACGGCTCGCTCATCGCCGTCGGCTAACATCGCTTCAAGGTATTCTGCGATCTCAACCTGGCTTTTTAGGTGGTCCGCCGCTCGAAACGGCAGGCTTGCGGGCTTTGTAGTCTTTCCAGTAGTCATGAGCTTTCTCGATATCCTTCGCCTGGGTGCGCTTATCGCCTCCACACAGCAGCAGGATCAGCGCGTCACCGTCCTGCCCGTAGTACACGCGGAAGCCGGGACCGTGATCGATCCGCAGCTCGCGGACTCCTTCGCCAACGCTCTTCCAGTCGCCCGGTAGGCCGACGCTCAGCCGATCCAGGCGAGCGACGATCCGGGCACGTGTCCGACCATCGCGCAGTCCATCCAGCCATTCCGACAGCGGAACTTTGCCTTCTGCTGTCTGGTATCGACGGACCTCCACCGTGGCTATTGTAGCTCAAAAGCTACGCCCGAGGGGGCGTACAGCCCATCACTGGTATATGTGTATCGCAGACAAATATGCCTGGTGTGATCTGGTTCGACGTTGGCGACTCGGCGGAACCAGGGTCGATAGCCGATGCCTCGCGAGACCGAGACACTCGCTACCGGGCGCAGACTTCAGCGGACAACATTGGACCTCAATGGAGTTGGCGCGCCCGGAAGAACAGATTTCGAACTCTTTGCTGGATACGCTGGCCGACTGGAACACTTACCTTT
>DATKCK010000109.1:0-62886 GCA_035513215.1 Gammaproteobacteria bacterium
CAACGAGAATCTGATGCTGATGGCCGCAGCGCTCCTGGTCATCGTCATCCCGCTGATCTTCTACCTGCAGCGGCTCAAGATCGTCGACCTGCACAACGAGGACGTCCAGGCGGATCTGAGCGCCGCGAAAATGGGCGGCCAGTGGTGGGCCGGTTTCCGCGATTTCGTCACCAGCCCGTATCTCCTAACCATTGGCCTCTTCATTCTGCTCTATACGGCGATCAGCGCATTCATCTACTTCGAGCAGACGGAGCTGCTCAGGATTTACGAGGACCGCGAGCAGCGCACGACGATACTCGCCGTGCGCGATGCCATCGTGAACATTCTGACCTTTGGCCTCGGCCTTTTCGTCACCGGCCGGCTCGTCACGCGGCTGGGCATGCCGATCACGCTCGCTCTGCTGCCCTTCCTCGCGGTTGTGGGCTTCGTCATCCTGGCCATGGCGCCTATTCTGGTCGTGCTGCTGGCCGTCGATATCGGCCGGCGGGCCGGCAACTACGGTGTCACGCGGCCGGCGCGTGAAATGCTCTTTACGAGCATCGACCGCGAGGCGCGCTTCAAGTCCAAGCCTGTCGTCGATGTCGTGGTCTACCGTGGCGGTGATGCCTGGTGGGGCGCCGTGTTTGCGTTTTTCAGCACGGGTGTCGGCCTCGGCTTCGTCGCCATGTCACTGATCGGAGCGGCGCTCGCCGCCCTCTGGGCGGGCTCCGGGCTTTATCTCGGCAAGGTCTTCAATCGCAGGGAAGGCGCAAGCGACGCAGCCGGGGATACAACACCGGTGGGGCGCCAGGCGGCTGCTACATAATTCCGGCGCCGGTTTTGTCCGTGCTCCAAAGTGTTGCTAGGATAGAAGCCACGTAAACGCCTCGAAACAAAAGCTACAAGGGGGTGTTCGATGGCTGAAGCGCCCGCGCGCCACACGGCGGAATCGGTACGCAACATCGCACTGGTCGGCCATGCCCATTCGGGCAAGACCACGCTCGCCGAGGAGCTGCTCGCGCTCGCAGGCGCGATAAAGAGCCCGGGCAACGTCGAGAAAGGCAACACGGTCTCGGATTTCACCGATCAGGAAAAGCGTGCGGGACACTCGCTCGAGGTCTCGGTCTGCCATCTCGAGCACGGCGGCGCGACGATCAACCTGCTCGACACGCCGGGCTACCCGGACTTCGTCGGCCGCACGCTCGCTGTCCTGCCCGCCGTCGAGACGGTGGCGGTCGTCATCAACGCTCAGGCCGGCATCGAGTTCGTCACCGAGCAGCTCATGGCGGCCGCGGCGGCGCAGAAGCTCTGCCGGCTCGTCGTCGTCAACAAGATCGACGAGTCCGAGGCCAATCCCGAGGCCGTGCTCGCGCAGATTCACGCAGCTTTCGGCAAGGAATGCCTGCCGCTGAATCTGCCCGCCAAGGGCGGTCAGATGGTCGCCGACTGCTTCTTCGAGCCGGCCGACGTCGACCCAGATTTCTCGTCGGTCGAGACGGCGCATACCAAGATTACCGACCAGGTCGTCGAGCTCGACGACGAGCTGATGGAGCTCTATCTCGAGCAGGGAGAGAACATTTCGCTCGAGCAGTTGCACGATCCGTTCGAGCGCGCGCTCAGGCGCGGGCACCTGATACCGGTCTGTTTCACGTCGGCTAAGACGAAGGCGGGGCTGCGCCAACTGCTTCGCGTCTTCTCGCAGCTCATGCCGAATCCGTTCGAAGGCAATCCGCTCGAGATTCGGCGCGGCGACAGTGACGGCAAGCCGTTCAGGACCGATCCGGCCGATGGGTCGGGGCATTTCATCGGTCACGTGTTCAAAGTCACGATCGATCCGTACGTCGGTCGGCTCGCGACGTTTCGCGTGCATCAGGGCGGGCTCAAGACGGGCGACCAGGTCTTCGTCGGCGACCGCCGCAAGGGCGTCAAGATCGCGCATCTTTACCGCGTGCAGGGCCGCGAGACACAGGAGGTGCCCGCGGTCATGGCCGGCGACATTTGCGCCATCGCCAAGGTCGACGGTGTCGAGTTCAACGACATCCTGCACACGAGTCACGACGAGGACAATCTGTCGATGACGCGGCACGCCATCCCCGAGCCGATGCATGCGCTCGCGCTCGGCCTGACGCAGCGCGGCCAGGAGAAAAAGCTGTCGGACGGCCTGCACAAGCTCGCAGCCGAGGATCCGAGCCTTTCGATCGATCACGACCCGCAAACCAACGAGACGATCCTTCGCGGCGTGGGCGAGCTGCACCTGCGCATGGCGCTCGAGCGGCTGCGCGAGGATCTCGGCCTCGAGGTCGAGACACACGCGCCGAAGGTGCCGTACCGCGAGACCGTGACGCGGGCAGCCGACGGGCACTGCCGCCACAAGAAGCAAACCGGCGGCGCCGGGCAGTTCGGCGAGGTCTTCCTCAAGGTGGAGCCGCTCGACCGCGGCGCGGGCTTCGAGTTCGTCGACCAGACCGTCGGCGGGTCGATTCCGGGCCAGTTCATCCCGGCCGTCGAGAAGGGCGTGCGCCAGGCCCTTTCCCAGGGCGCCGTGACGGGGAATCCGATCCACGACGTGCGCGTCGTCGTCTACGACGGCAAGCACCACCCGGTCGATTCGAAGGAAATCGCGTTCATCACGGCGGGCAAGAAGGCTTTCCTCGACGCCGTCAGCAAGGCGAGTCCGATCGTGCTCGAGCCGATCGCGCGCATCGAGATCACGCTGCCCGGTCGCTTCGTCGGCGACATCAGCGGGCATCTCGCCGGGATTCGCGGCCGTATCGCGTCGAACGACGCGACGGCGGACGGCAAGTCGCGAATCACGGCCCAGGTGCCGATTGCGGAGCTCGATGATTTTCAGGTGACGTTGAAGTCGCTGACGGGCGGCGAAGGCGTCTTCACGCTGCAGCTCGATCACTACGCTTCGGCGCCGGCGCAGGTCCAAAAGACGCTTGAGCAAGCCTACCGCCCCTCACCCGACGCTTCCTAGACTCAGGGTCTACCTTCTCGACGCCGGTCAGTAGTAGAGCTCTCGGAGGTAGATTTGCGCGGGATCGCCGCCGTAGAGGCCGAAGGTGGCGTGACCCGACGGGTTCTCGTCGCCCGGCGCGGCCGCATCCCAATCAAAGCGCAACCAGGTCGGAACGGTCGAATCGACTCTGACGCTGCCGTGGTTGTTTGCGCCGGGCGCGGCGAGCGTCAGATTGAAGTCGCCGGCAGCCGGCGGCTCGGCGAACTGTTCCAGAAGCGGCGCCGCGGCGGGGCAGCCCGCGCCGCTCGAGCCCGGGGAACCGCTGTCGCGCACGCAGGTTTCGCCTGCGCTCAGGTTCTCCCTGAAACCGCCGAGAGCCAGATCGACGTTCGTCGTGCAGCTATCGGCGACGTTGGCGACGAAACCGATGCCGGCGCCGGCGAAATACTCGGCTCTGAGCGGCACGGGCAGGTCGACGAGCTCGGAGCCGACGGCGTTGGTGAATCGCAAACGCCCGTAGCGGATCTCGGCGCCGTCCGTGAACGCGATGCCGCCGCCAAGGCCGAATGTGGCCGGATTCGACGACGCGGCGACCGTGTCCTCGTCGTAGACCTCTATCGAGAGCACGATGTCGGCCGTGAACGGCGAAGGCATGCTCGACCGATCGAATACGAGCCCCGAGCCCGAGCTGAACACGAGCGTCGCGATGCCGGGCGCCGTTTCCGTTACCGTCGGGTCGACGGCCGGTGACGCTATGCCGCTCGTATCGAGCAAGCCGCTGGCCGAGGCGTAGCTGCGGTTGGCGAGACCCGCCGTTCTCATTTTGAAGAAGTCGCCCGTGTAGTTGGCCGCGAGGTCGTTGGTCGCGGCCCGGGCCGTGGCCGTGACGACGGGTGCTATCGCGTAGCCGAAGGGCTGGCCCGCATAGGTGAAGCTGCCGGGGGCGCATTGCGTCTGAAGGAACGGCGCGTTGTATCCGAGCGCGAAGTGATCGGGCACGAACCGGCCGATGTTGGCCGTCTCGGCGCCGACGACATTGCCGGCACCGAGATAATCGCCGTCGGCGACGGACGGAACGAGGCGCATGATGCCGACCTCGGGCCAGTAGAAGTCGGTGCCGGTCGCGCTGCCGGCGCCGAAAGCGCCGAAGCCGACGGTCAACCCGATGCCGGGGCTCGCTCCGCCGACGGGCGCGATCAGATTGACGGCGAGGCCGACGCTCTCGGGCGCGGACTCCTGGCCGTAGTTCGGCGTCGCATCACCCTCGGCATCGAGCGCCGTCACGGTCGCTCGAAAAGGCGTGCCGGCGCCGATGAAGACGTCGCCGAAAGCATCGGCCGCCGCGGGATTGGCGATCGTGCCCGCGCCGTTCTCGATATCCGTCAGCTCGAAGCTTGCCGGCCGTGAGACGAAACCCGCCGTCGCGCCACGAATGCCCTGCGGCAGCTCGGCGTTGATCGTCGTCTCGTCCTTGACGGCGATCTGAAGGCTGCCCGCGTCCTTGTACTTCGCTTCGACCTGCGCTTGCCCGTTGACGAAGCTAACGGCCTGCAGCGACGACGCGGCTTCCGTGGTTGCGATCGTAATACCGTCAATCTCGACATTACGCAATCCCGATCCGGGGTTGAGATAGGTCGACCAGAAATTCAAGGCCTTGGCGCCCGCGTAGCTTTCGATGATGCCGCACTGAGGGTCGTTCGCCGTCTGACCGTAGGCCGCGATGTGGACAGTGAAGGGCGCCGCGGCCGTCTGCGCCTGACTGAACGGCGCAATGACGCCGGGCGGCGGATTCGACAGAGGTACCGCCGTCAGGGTGAAACCCGACGCCGAGAAAGTCATCGGCCCTTCGCTGTCGGTATCGCGCAAGGTCGCATCGTCCGCTTGATAGACATCGATATCGAGCGGAACGCTGCCCTCGAGGTAACTCAGTGAAAAGGTCGCCTCGCTCTCGCCGTTTGCCCATTGATAGCTTGCAAGGCCGTCATCCGCCGTCGCGTCATTGAAGGCTCCGCTTCCCGCAATCAGCGTCCAGCTGCCGCGGCCGGATTGCGTGTCCAGAGTGACGCTTTCGGTATAGCCGGTCAGCGGATTGTCGTTTGCATCCTCGACCCTGACTGTAATCGTTTCGGCCAGGCAATGGATGCCGAAAGTGTCGTGCGCAATGACAAAGTGGTCGGCGGTGTCGGCGCACGGATTCGTGCCGGACACCGTCAGGCTCAGGCGAGGCCTTTGCTGGACCTGTCCCCATTCGCGGCTCGAGTATTTTGATTCGTTGTCCGAGGACGTCGGGATGAGCATTAATCCGTGATCGGGAATCTCGCCGCATATCCAGGACTGAACCAGTGGAGTGATGTCGACTTGCGCCCATCCTTTTGCGTCGGCGATGAAGGATCCATGGATCGTGCCCGCGTCATAGTCGTTGCCTGTGTTATCCCAATTGACCGTGCCTTCGGCCCAGGCATCGGTGACCGCGTAGATATTGACCGGCAGCCCGGTGTCGTCCTCGCCTGTGATTCGAGTCCAGACTTCGGCCAGAGTGATGTTTGCGTTCGGCGCGAGGCCCGAGAGATCGAAGGCATAAACGGCGCGAAAGTTGTCTGTCGGTTTCTTCTTGATCGACAGCTCGGGATCACTGCCGTGATTTTCCATGGGCGCCGCTTCCTTGAGCCAGGCGTCTGCGATCGCGTTGCTGAAGCCCTGAGCGGATGCCGTTGGCGTTGAAAGCCAAAGCACGACGGGCAAAGCCACCGACAGGAAACGCGACGTGCCGAAATACCGACCGCCGCTTGAACAGGAACTGCGTCCGAGAACAGGCATCTGTGATCCTAAGTCTCGTCAGTGATCTTCGCTTCGAGGCGGCGCGAGACGTAATCGGCCTGGCCATAGGCGCCCCACTCAGCCAGCGCCTCGATGACGAAGACCTCGATCGTGGCGCCGCCCTCGAGATGCGTCGACTGCGCACAGGAAACGTCGACGCTGAACCCGGCCGCGCCGCCCTCGGTCAACGCCAGCGTCGTCGTCGCGCACGAGCCGCCGTTGAGCGCGCGGTGCGCGCCCCAGGCGATGCCCGATCTCGCCGCATGAAAGGCCTGCGACGCGAGCAGGGCGGAGCTGACCGTCTGCTGCTGCATGAGCGTGAGGCGGACGGCGAAGGCGCCGAGCACGGCCAGCACGACGAGCAGAAAGACGGCAACGACGAGCGTCGCGCCCCGCTGACCACGGCGATTCGACAGGCGCTCGTTCACGGCGCGTTGTCCACATGAACCTGGTCGAGCAGCGAGATTGTCTCGCCCTGCTCCCCGACGGCGATCGCGATCGTCACGAGGCCCGCCCGTTCCGATGTGCCGGACGAATAGCTGAAGCCGCAGCCCGTGATCCGCCCGGCGACGAGACTCGCCGATGCGCCGGCCGCGAGCAGCTCCGCGCCGCTGTCGCGGGCGCTGTGATCGTCGGCGATCGTGTATCCCGTATAGCGCGTCAGGGAGCCTGCGACCGCATCGCAGACATAGCTGACCGGGCCGTCGACGAGGTAGACGCGCTGTGTCGGCGAGCCGAACGCAAACCGAAACGGCGGCGAGACAGTCACGCGATCCTCGCCCGCGAACGCATCGGCGGCGATCGCGATCTGCGTCCCCGCCGGCGTCATGACGTTGGCGAGCTCGTAGGCGTCGGCGCCCGTGACGCCGACGTTGTAGATCGCCAGATGATGACTCGTCGAGCTGAACGGTTTCGCCACCTGCGTGAACGGGCCGATGACGTTGAACGAGCCGTCCGCCGCCGAGAGATCGAGAATCTGATCGGGCGTGCCCGGCGCGTTGTGGCGGTAGCGTGCGCCGTCGACCGTGCCGAGCAGCTCGAGCGCCGATACCGGACCGCTGCCCGCCACGCGAATGCTGTTCGGCAACGCGCGGCGGATGTCGCGGCCCATGCGAGCGAGCGCCGCGTTGGCCGATCCGACGAGCTCGACGCGCCTGGCCTGATCGTTGAATCCCTGCACGGGACCGGTGATGAACATCGCGGCGAACGAGACGACGACGGCGCTGACGGCGAGCGTCACGACGAGCTCGACGAGCGTGAAGCCGCGATTGCCGCCGCCCATGACCTTAGAGCCTCGTCCGATAGCCGCTGAGCATGTAGTCGACGGCGGACGCGAACTGCACCCGCACGTCGATGCGGTAAGCGTCGGCGGCTCCGATGCCCGGCAGGGCCGAGCTCGCATTGACGGCGACGGAGACGGTGTAGCCCGCGAGATCCGGTATCGGATTGCCGAACTGATCGGCCGCGCCGGCATCGACGAGACCGTCGTAGTCGTCGACGTCGTCGAAGTTCGCCCGGCCGATCTCGCCGTCGGCGCCGTCGGGGTCCGCGAAAGCCTTGAGCGAGATCTCCTCGAGATAGGCCTCGGCAATCGTGATGCCCTGGCTCACGATCATCGCGTCCGCGCTCGCGCCGACATTGCGGGCGAGCACGCCGAGGACGGCGCTGACGGCGATCGCGATGACGACGATCGCGATCACGACCTCGATCAGCGTCATGCCGCCCTGCTTTCGAGCCTCGAGCCTCATGGCGTCGCGACGTATCCGGTCCCGGCCGCTACCGTCAGCGAGTACGGGCCAACGAGAATCGACTGATCGGACGCGAGCCCCGTCGCGCCGACGGGATGGAAGACAATGGTGACGGCCGGCGAGGCGCTGACGCCGGCGGGCGCCGTGCCCGCGAGCGTCGAGCCGTCGCCGAGCCTGACGGGCTGTCCCCAGCTCGTATCGGCCGGGTTGCAGCGCCCGCCCGCCGGCTGCTGGTGCTCGGCCGCGTAGCTCGATACGGCCAGCGTGAACCGGACCGGGCAGCCGGTCGCAACGGCGGCGAACTGCGCGAGGCGCAGCGCGGCGGCCACCTCTTCGTAGTAACCGCGCTCGGCGAAGCTGCGGTTGTCGAAGAAGCGCGGCATCGCCATCGCGCCGAGGATTCCGACGATGACGATGACGACGATGAGCTCGACGAGCGTGAAGCCCGAGTCAATCGCGATATGCCGTGTCGACTTGGGTCGCTGCATGGTGCTCTGGAATCGTCGGCTTCAAACGCAACAAAGGCGCCGCCGGGGCGCCTTTGCTGGAAAGACGAGGGCGCCCGCTCGGGTCAGCAAGTCGTCGAGAGCACCACGATACCGGGTGACTGCCCGGCAGCCGCGGGAGCCGTATAGGTCACGCGGCAGTTGGTGTTGTCGTTGGCACCGTCCTTGGTCCAGACGCCACCGGCGAACGTGAAGCCCGTCGCGTCGGAGAGCACGTCCTCGATCGAGACGGCCGTCGGATAGCCGTTCGCGATGTCGATCGCCTGGCCTTCCATGTCCACGGGATCGTCGCCCGTCGCAAGCCAGAGCGCGTGCGCAAGCGCCGCACCCGAGCGAACGCTGCCGCCGAGGGCTTCGGTCGCCGCGGCGCGAGCTTCGACTTCGAGCGAGGCGAAACGGGGAATGGCGAAGGCCGCGAGAATCGCCAGAATCGTGATCACCACGACCAGTTCGATGAGCGTGAAACCACTCTGCTTAGCTTGCATGCGCATGAGCCGTGTCTCCAAAACTTCGTGTTGTGCAGTATCGAAAAGCGTTGCCGGGCCAGGCCGGACTCGTGGGCGAAATCCTAGTTGACAGAATGGCTTAGCGGCGTGATCGAGCGCTCAGCACGCGCTCTGACAAACGTGACCTCCGTCCCAAAACGGCAGGCTTCAGTCGGGCCAGGCGTAAGGGTGCAGCGATTCGAGCCGAAGACCGTCGAAACGATCGATCGAGGCGTTGTAGGCGCCGTCCTCGTCGCGATCGCGGTAGACGAAGCTGACGCGCATCTCGATGCGATCGGCCGGTCCTTCGAGGGCCTCGAACTTCGCCTGCCGGCCGGGCCGATAGACGAGAAGATCGGCCTCGCCGTCGAAGAGCCAGGAGCGCCTCGGCAGCGTTTCGCTCGTGAGCCGGGAGATCGTCCCGGCATAGTTGCCCGGCGGCTCGAGCAGCAGGTCCATCGGATTCGTGCCCGTCAGCGATGCCAGCGTGCCCGACTCGCCTCGCACGACGCGCCCGGCCGCCTCGAGCAGCAGGGCGTTCTGGATCTGCTGCTTCGTCTGCAGAAAGGCCACGCGCTCGGCCTGGCCGATCAGGGGCAGCACTCGCGCGAGCAGGAGCCCCGAGAGAATCGCGATCACGACGATGACGACGACGAGCTCGAACAGCGAGAACCCGCGTGATGCCCGCGCGCGCATGGGCGTCAGCTCAACCCGCCGCCGGAGGCGGCCATGTCCCAGAGCGGCAGGAAGACGCCGAGCGCGAGTATCAGCACCATGAAACCGACGGCCAGGATCAGCAGAGGCTCGAGCGTCTGGCCGATGTTCTCGAGGTCATAGTCGACCTCGCGCTCGTAGAAATCGGCGACCTCGGTCAGGAGAGGGCTGAGCTCCCCGGTCTCCTCGCCGATCCTGAGCATCTGCAGCGCGAGCGGCGTGAAGATGTCGAGCGTCTGCGCCGCCCGGGCCAGCGACTCGCCGCGCTCGACGCCATTGCGCAGCGCCAGAACGCCCTCGCCGAGGTACTCGTTACCCGCGGCGCGCGCGATCATGGTGAGCCCCTGCACGGCGGGAACGCCCGACTCGAGCGTCAGCGCGAACGACCGGCATATTCTCGACATCCCGGCCTTCATCGCGATGCCGCCGACGACGGGCAGGCGAAGCTTGA
This sequence comes from Gammaproteobacteria bacterium, assembly GCA_035513215.1. Classification (GTDB taxonomy): domain Bacteria; phylum Pseudomonadota; class Gammaproteobacteria; order Steroidobacterales; family Rariloculaceae; genus DATCZB01. Next base: position 9,663 of record DATKCK010000109.1, read on the forward strand.
ACTTGTCGAAGCGATAACGGCCGTCCTCGTTGCGAAGATAGAGCCTGAACCCTCCATAGAGCGCGAAGGCCATGGCCGCGACGACATACCAGTACGACGAGAAGAAGGCGGAGACGCCGAGCAGCACGCGCGTCGACCACGGCAGGTTGTCGCCGAGTGATTCGAATATCGGCGCGAACTTCGGCAGGACGAACATCGTGATGACGGTGATCGCGATGGCGATTGCGATGACGACCGTGACCGGATAGCGCATCGCGGTAGCGAGCTTATCGCGAATCCGCTTTTCCATGACGAGGTACTCGAACATCCGCTCGAAAGCGACCGGAAGCGTGCCCGTGCTCTCGCCGACGCGAACGATACTGACGTAGAACTTCGAGAACACTTCGGGATGGCGCCCGAGCGAGGTCGCGAGATCGCGCCCCGCCTGCAGGTGCTCGACGACCCGGTGCAGGGCGTCGCGCAGGAAGAGGTTCGGCGTCGAGCTCGCCAGCGTGCCTATGCCCCTGAGCAGGGGAATGCCGGCCTTGGTGATCGAGAACATCTGGCGCGAGAAAAGAATCAGATCGGTGAGCTTCGGCCTGCCGCCGCCGAGACGCCGCCAGAGATCAGCGAGAACGTCCTTCGAGACGCTGGCCACCTGGATGTCGATCGGGGTGATGCCGCGCTCGAACAGGTGGTTCGCCAGCGACTCCGGCGAATCGGCCTCGAGCACGCCCGAGACAGCATCGCCCCGGCTCGACCGCCCGCTGTAGCGAAACGCCGGCATCAGGCCGACCCGCGCAGGCGCGTCTCGCTGTCGAGATCCTCGAGTAGCTGCTTGCCCGCATCCCTGACTTCGAGACCCGCCGTGACGCGCATGATCTCTTCGATCGACGTCACGCGCGCGGCGGCGAAGCCAAGCGCGCGACCGACGAGCGAAACATAGCCTGACTGGCGCTTCGCCAGCGCCGTGAATTGAGGCAGGTCCTCGCGCCTGATCGCATCCGCCAGCGGCCCGTCGATCTCGAGCAGCTCATAGATGCCGACGCGCCCGCTGTAACCCGTCATGTTGCAGTACGTGCAGCCGGTACCGACATGAAACTCCGTGCGCTCGTCTATGGCGGGATGCGGCCGATGAGCGTCGACCCAGACTCGCTGCTGCGGTGAAAGCTCCGCAGGCGACGAGCAGCTCGAGCAGACGCGGCGAATCAGCCGCTGTGCAAGAACGGCGCTCAGAGCGCTGCCGATCAGAAAGCCTTCGGCGCCCATATCGAGCAGGCGGTGCACCGTCGCGATCGCGTTGATCGTGTGTACCGTGGAGAAGACTAGGTGGCCGGTCATCGCGGCCCGCATGCCTATTTCCACCGTTTCACGATCGCGCATCTCGCCGACCAGCACGACGTCGGGGTCCTGACGCAGGGCAGTCCGCAGGACCGCCGCGAAATCGAGACCGATGCGGGGATTGACCTGAACCTGATTGACCCGCTCGAGGCGGTATTCGACCGGGTCCTCGGCCGTGATGATCTTGGTCTGAGGCGAGTTGACGTGATTGAGCGCCGCATAGAGCGTCGTCGTCTTGCCGCTGCCCGTAGGACCGGTGACGAGCACGAGGCCCGCGGCGCGCTCGACAATGGCCGTGAAGCGCTCGATGACATCATCGGGCATGCCGAGCTCGTCGAAGCTCATATGGCCGGCCTGATCGAGCAGGCGTAGCACGATGGCCTCGCCGCCGTAGATCGGCATCGTCGAGACGCGAACGTCGAGAGACTTGTCGCTGATCTTGATGCTGAACCGGCCGTCCTGGGGCTTGCGTTTCTCGGCGATGTCGAGACCGCACATCAGCTTGAGACGGGTCACGAGGGCCTGGCCCACGCGATGGCCATCGATGATCTGCTCCTGCAGCATGCCGTCGACACGCAGGCGTATGCGCAAGATATTCTCTTCCGGCTCGATATGAATGTCCGACGCCGAGACGCGGACGGCGTCGTGAAACATGCTCTGGATCAGCTTGATGACGGGCGCATCGGGCGAGCCATCATCCGCCGACAGCGTGTCGAGATTGACGTCGGCCAGCGAGAGCTCCTCGTCGAGCTCCTCGGCGAGCGAAACGATCTCGTCGGTGCGCCGGTAAACGATGTCGATCGTTCGAAGCAGCGCCGACTCCTGCACGAGTGCGAGACGGACGGGCCTGCCCAGCACTCGCGAGAGCTCGTCGAACGCGAAGATGTCGGTCGGGTCGGCCATGCCGACGAGAAGGCCGCTCTTGTCGTCCCTGAGCACGAGCGCGCGGTAGCGCCTGGCGTGGGTCTCCGACAGGAGCCTGACGATCTTGGCGTCGAGGCTCATGTGAGCGAGGTCGACGTAAGGGATGTCGAGATACTCGGCGAGCGCGCGATGCAGCTCGACATCGGAGATCGCGCCGATATCGACAAGTACGCGGCCGAGCTTGCGTCCCGTGTTGCGCTGCTCGGTCAGCGCATCCTTTAGATTCTGCTCGGAGATCAGCTTGCGCTCGAGCAGCAGATCCCCGAGCCGTATGCGCTCGCGCGTCATTGCGGCTCCCGGTTCCGCCGCGCCCGCAAGTCGCCGAGCGCCTCGATGCGCTCAGCCGCCGGCCGGATGATCTCCGGCCAGTCCTCGTCCTCGTCAACGACGATGGGGCGAAGCAGGATGACGAGCTCGGTCTTGACCTCGACCTCGCGTGTACTGCCGAAGATCCGCCTTAAGCCCGGGACGCGCCCGATCACGGGCATCGTCGCCTCGACCCGCCGTGAGCTCGACCGCATCAGACCGCCGATCGCTATGATCTGCCCGCTCCTGGCCTTGACGATGCTGTCCGACTCGCGGATCTCGCTGAAGGCAAGGGGCAGCTCGTCGGTCTCGCCCGAGACCGTCAGCTCCTTGGTCTGATCCGTGACCTGGCTGACCGTTGGGTGAATATGCAGGATAACCTCGCCGTCGGCGCTGATCTGCGGCGTGACGTCGAGCGCAATCCCCGAGAAGAATGGCGTGAGCGTCACGTCCCGGCTCGTCGTCGAGGCCGTGCCGGTGACCGTGTTGCTCGAGATGTCGGTCACGAAGAATTCGTCCGTGCCCGCCTTGATGACGGCCTTCTGGTTGTTCAGCGTCGCAACGCGCGGGCTCGAGAGAACACGCGTTTCGCCCTGCATTTCGAGCAGCTCCACAAAGGCGTTGAAATCGCCGATATCGAGAGCGAGCGTGAATGCGCTGCCGAGCGTCCGCGACATGAACTCGGTGACGGGATTGCCGGGCCCGACCGTGACGTCGTTGCCGCCGCGCGGGTTCGTCGGGTCGAGACCGGCCGAAGGCGATACCTGGCCGCCCGAGAACGTGTCCCCGTCGCTATTGACCTGGACGGCGGCCCAGTTGACGCCGGCCTGGAAGCCATCGTCGAGAGTGACCTCGATGATCTTGGCCTCGAGGACCACCTGACGCCGCGCCGCCTTGTGAATCCGTTCGAGGTAATCACCGACGGCGCGGAGCTCATCCGGCATGCCGCGTGCAAACACAACGCCCGATTGCGCATTGACGACGACCTGCCTGCCCTCGCCGGTGCCGAGGATCTGGCCGAGCGTAGCGCCGAGGTCGCTCCAGAAATCGGCCGTGCTCACGGTATCGATCGCCGAGCCCATGGTCTGGACGTTGTCTCGCGGTCCGCTGCTTGCGACCGGCTCGTTGCCGCTGGTACCGGAACGATTCTCGCTCGACGAGGACTGACTGACCTGGCCCGAGCTCACGCGCGTGCGCGAGACGCCGGCGCGCGCGAGATTCAGATAATCGATCTCGTAGACCCGGGTCTGCGCGGTCGCGGGCAGGACGATGTAGGCGTTGCCGCTCAGGCGGTAGTCGTAGCCGTAGACGTCGCGAACGGTCTCCAGGACCTCGCGCAACGTGACCTGCTTCAGCGTCAGCGACAGCGAGCCCGTGACATCGGGATGGACGACCAGATTGACGTCGGTGCCGTCGACGAGACTCATGAAGAATTCACGCGCGTCGGCGTTCATGACGTCTAAGTCGAAAACCTCGGACGACGGCAGCGGCGGCGGTTCCGGGCGCGGCGGAACGACGACCGGCTCCGGGCGCGACGCGATCGCCTCGCGGACGGCCTCGTCGATCGCATCCTGAGTCGCGACGCCGTGCTGCGTTGCGCAGCCCGCCGCCAGAGAGGCGGCCATCGCGCCGGCGATGAAGCTGCCGAGGCGTCTGAGTCGTATCGAATTGGTCATTGACCCTGTTCTCCGTCGTTCCGTGTTGTGACCGACGCGTGATTTCGAACCCGCACGCGCACGTCGGTCCCGCCGCGGCGTATCAGGATCGAGCCTGGCTCGATCGCTACGATTTCCTCGCCATTGACGCGCTCGCCCTCGCGATAGATTTGCCCGTTAACGATCGCGATGCGGCGGCTCGCGGAGACGAGGACGGCCGTCAGCGACAGTCCCGCGACGGCGCTGCCCAGAGCGCCCTCCGATTGCGGCGGGGCGGGCGGACGCATCGGATCCTGCACGCGCGGCTCCTGCGCGACAGCCGTCGTCGCGGTCGCGACAGCCAGGACGAGCAGGAAGCGGCGAATGTCAGACACCGATCCACTCCTCGTCGAGGCTCAGCGTGAAGATGTCGACCCTGATCGCGTTGGTCGGATAGTCGAGTGCCTCGAGACGCAGCGCGCCCCAGTAGAGCTTCCACGGCAATCGTTCCACGGCCTCGAGGTACTCGAGGCAATCGAGGAAGCTCCCCTCGAGCTCGAGCGTGAGACCATGCCGGTAGAGCATCGCCTCGTTCGAGCCGGTCGTGTCCGGTTCCGCGCGCTCGATCAGCGGGCGAACCTCGAGATTGACGGCGCGCACGAGCGTCAGACCCTTCTGCCGCTCGATCAGCGCTTCGAGCACCTGGCGCATCTGCGCGGGGTCGACGAGATCGCTCGTGAATACGCGCACCGTCTGCTCGCTCGCGGCGATTTGCGCCTCGAGCGTGCGCCGGCGCTCCAGGTGCGCCGGCATACCGTCGCCGATGCCGCGCGCCGCGAGCTCCATGGCCTGATCGAGCTGCGTGAGCCGATCGCGGGCCGTCGCGATCTGCCGTGAAGCGGCGAGCTCGCGCGCCTCGAGCGGGCCCGCGAGAAGCGCCTCCCAAAGTCCGCCGATGACGACGAGCGCGCCGACGAAAAGCATCAGCCGCTCCCGAAGCGACAACGCGTCGATGGATGCCCCGAGCTTGCCGAGCCTTTCGGCGGTCTTCATTCGGTCACCGCCTCGCTCGAGACGCGAAAGGTCACGCCGTCGCCGTCTTCGTGGCGCTCGAGCTCGAATCGATCGAAACGCTGCCCCGCGAGCGCCTCTTCCTGACCGAGCCGATCGAAGTAGGCCGGAACCATGCCGGGCTCCGTGCTGCGTCCGACGAGCTCGATCGAGCTCGTGCCGCCGCTGATCCGAAGCTCCGTGAGCCAGAGCCCCGGGCGGTGCCGGCGGCCGAGCGCGGCCAGCTCGGCGCTGAACCCCGTCGTGCTGCCGAGCGGCTGCTCACGCAGCACCTCGATCAACCTTTGCTGCGCGAGCAGCGTCGCGCTGAGCGTTTCGAGCTCGCGCTCGATCTCGGCGCGGCGCTCGCCGCTGGCCGAAGGGTCGAACCGGGCGAGCTGTGCCGAGTAGGCTCTTTCGCGCCCCTCGAGCTCCAGCATCTGCACTTCGAGACCCTGGACCTGCCAGAGGCCGAAGAAGTAGATCGTCATCAGGGCAACGCAGACGATGGCGACGGACTGGAGCATCGTCATGCTCGAGAACACCTGCCGCTGCCGCCGGAAGATCGGCTGGTACAGATTGACCTGCTGGTAGACCCGTTCGCTCACAGGGCGACCCCGTCGTGGCGAAGCGCCGCGCCGATCGCCGGCATGCAGCGACGGCCTTGCTCGTCGTCGAGGGCTATCCCGGTCTCGAACAACGAGCCGAGCTCGATATTGCGCACGCTGACGCCGAGCTCGCCCGACATCTGATCGAGATCGGCGGGTTGAAGCCCCGCCGCGTAGAGAACCGAAAGCGCGCTCTGCTCGTAGTGGCTCTCGAAATAGTCGAGCGAGCGGCGCGCTTCGAGCGCGAGCCCGGCGACGAGCTCCGTTCTGATCCCGTTCGCGTCCCTGAGCGTCCTGACGCCCGTCTCGAGGCGGCGCGCCAGATAGAGGGTGCGCTGCCTGACGATCAGCAGTACGCCGCTCGTCTCCGCGAGATAGAGAAGAGCGATTCCGCGATCGTCCCGGTCGAGCAGCAGGGCAAGATTGCGCAGGCTGAGCTCGAGAATGTCGATCGCCTTGAGCTTGATGCCCGCCTCCTCGGCGATCCTGACCTCCGACTGCACGCCGTCGGCCCTGGCCGCGATGGCGTACATCATCTGATTGGGACCGCTCATGCCACGCCGCGGCATTTGAAACACGTCGAGCACGGCGTCGTCGATATGAAAATCGATGAGGTCCTTGATGCGCCAGCGCACGGCCGCGCGCAGCTCGTCGCTCGGCACGTCGGGCGCCTCGACGAGCAGCATCGAATACCGCTCGCTCGGCAGCACCGACACGGCCGGCAGCTTGCGATTCGGGATTCTGCGCGCGGCGCGAATCGCCGCATCCTGATCGGTTGCGGGCTCGAAGTGGCAGTGAGCGAGCACGGGTTTCCGGCCCGCCGGCGTATCGACGACCTGAGCAGCGGCAACACCGAGCTCGGTTCGGTGTATTCCGGTCTGCCCCCCGCTCTTTGCCGCGCGGCTGAATATCGACTTCACGTGTGTTTAGCCCTCGTCGGCCCTCGTCTATCCTTCGTTCGTGCGCGGCAACGTCCGGGCGTCCGGGCGCGCCGCTCCGCGGGATTGAACTTAATCTGCGCGACATAAGGTCTCCGCGAAGCTGTTCTCAGTTCGGGGAGATCGGCAGGCGCCGCCGCCGGATACGGAAGCGGAATGTGACAGAGCTCACGAATGGCACGGGCCCGGCCTCGCCGCCGGGAGCGGCATCGGGCCGCGGGCGGGGCTGGCATTTCTTCGTCGATCGCGGCGGCACGTTCACCGATATCGTCGCGCACGCAACGATGAACAACTTCACCTTCGGCGATGACGTGCACCAGTACTACGAGACGATCTGCGGCGGCGCGGGCGCCGGCCCCGGTTTCGACGGCGCGAGCGCGGTGCGCACGCACATGACGAACTCGCGCCTGCTGGCGCGGCGGCGACGGCGTCGTGCGCGAGATCGAGTTTCTCGCGCCGCGCCGCGACGGCACGACGGAATCCGTGCCCCCCGCAACCGAGCTCTCGCTCGCCCCCGGCGACCGCATCGTCATCGAAACCCCCGGCGGCGGCGGCTGGGGAGAATTGGGGTCTGACCCTAGCTGTGGGGAGAATTGGGGTCAGACCCCATTCAGGTTGGGTCAGACCCTAGCTGAACAGCTGTTGGGCTTCGACGGCGCGGAGGCGCTGGAGCGTGCCGGCGCGCTCGCCGTCGAGGTCGATGCGGTAGTCGATGAATCGCCCGGGCTCGTTGAGCGCGAAGCCGAGGCGGATCGAGCGGCGCGCGTCCGACTTGCTCGTCTCACTGCCGCCGAAACTCGTATGCAGATAATAAGCCTGTGCCGGGATGCGGCCGATCAGCGCCCCGCGCTGGTAGAGGTCGTCGAGGAATCGCGCAAGCTGCCCCTCGAGCCGCGGCAACGCGGCATCGCCGTCGGAATACTTCGCCTCGGCAGCGGCTGCATCCTCGATCGAGTTCAGTATGAAGAATCCGAGCCGGCGGCGCTCGAGCCCAGCGCTCAATGCAGAATCCTGCCAGGCTGCGCCGAGCGTCACCCGCCCGATCAGGCGCATCGAGCCCCCGGTCGCGTGCACGAAGGCATTGATCCCGTAGCGCGCGAGGCGCTGTGCGTCGCGCGCAGTGACGTCGTGCACCGGAATGAGCGCCGCGCGCAGGCTGTAGTCGGCGTCTTCGTTCACGCTCCACGGTCCCCGGCGGTCGCGCTGAGCCAGCATGCCGGCGATCGCTCCCGAGGCCGGCATGCCGCCCGAAAATCGTGCCCGCGCACCGCGCGGCCGAACCCTCGGAAAGTAGGTCATGACGTTGCCGGTCCTGAAGTCGAGCCGGCGCGAGCCCAGGATGGCGGCATCGACCGATTGCCAGCCGCGGGGCGGATCCCAGATCAGCAGTGCACGGTTGCGCTCGCAGAAACGCGCCGCGGCCACGAAGGCCGTCGTGCCGAGCTCGCGCTCCGCCGCAAGCGGAATCGCAAGCAGATCGATGCGCGGCCCGCGCGTGAAGGCGAAAAGTCCTGTGCCGCTGCGATCGGAGCCGATGATGTCGTAGTCCGTCAGCTCGTCGCCGTCGGTTCCGATTGCGGTCAGGTTGATATAGCGGTACGGATCACCGGGACGATTCGGCGGCGTCGCAAACGGCCGCGTCCGCGGCACGGGTCCTGCGAGCGCGATCAGCCGTGAATCCGCCAGCACGTTGCTTAAGGAACGAGCGTCGTCCGGGCGCGTCGAGATCAGCGGATAGAGCTCCTGGTCCTCGACGAGCCGCGAGCCCGACGCGCCGATCCGCTGCACGACGAGATTGAACCTGCAGTCGTCGCGCTCGACCTGCTCGTAATCGATCGACACGCGCAGTATCTCGCGCCGGCCCGGAAAGCGAGCCTGCAGGCACAGGATCCCGTCCTCCGCCGGAATATCGATGCGGGCGCGGGTAGCGCGGTTGGCAACGCGAACGACGACGGCACGGCGCCCGCCATGCAGAAAGAAATCCTGCACGGCATGCGAGACGGCGCCATCGGCGAAATGCCCGCCGAAATAACGACAATACTCGGCAAAGCTTTCGATCGCGACGGGCTCCTCGATCGGACCTCTCTCGGTTCGGCCGAGAAAACCCGCAGTCGCCGCCGCGTTCAGGGGAATGGGATAGGAGCCTCGCCTCGTTCGGGCTGGCGGGACTAACTGATGATCGATCGCCATGCGCACCGTGGGACGAAAAGCCGTATGATAACGGCTAGCTCCCGAGGCCGCGATCCCCCGCTCGATCTCCGTCAATCCGCACGGTTTATGCATCGCGCACCCGTTCCGAGTCGTCCGACGAAACCGCCGCGCACGCCAAAGCGAAAAGGCGTTAGCGGTAGAGGACCCCTTCGGCACCCTGCAACATACGATCGATGAGCTTCCTTTGCCGCCTGTAGCTGATGCGGTAAAGATCCGCGGTTTCCGCCGCGCCGAGCATGAAGTCGTCGCTCGTGCCGATCTCGTCGATCAGGTTCAGCTCGAGCGCATGACTGCCGTACCAGTGCTCGCCCGTCGCGACCATCTCCAGATCGACCGCCGGCCTTAGCTCCTTGATCCGCTGCTGGAACAGCTCGTGAACCTCGATGATCTCCTGCCGCAGCTTCTCGCGTCCCTCGTCCGTATTCTCGCCGAACAGCGTCAGCGTGCGCTTGAACCGGCCGGCCGTGAGCAGCTCGAAATCGATGCCTTTTTGCTCGAGCATGCGATGAAAGTTCGGCAACTGCACGAGCACACCGATCGATCCGATGATCGCGAACGGAGCCGCGATGATCCGATCGGCGGCGCAGGCCATCAGATAGCCGCCGCTGGCCGCAACCTTGTCGACGGCGACGGTCAGATGGATGCCGCGGGAGCGCAGCCTGAGTAGCTGCGATGCGGCGAGACCGTGCTCGTGAACGGTCCCGCCAGAGTTTTCGAGCCGGAGAAGAACCTCGTCCTTGTCCTCGGCGAGCGCGAGAACGGCGGATACTTCCTCGCGCAGCGACTCCGTCGCCGAGGCGCGGATGTCGCCCTTGAAGTCGAGCACGAAGACCCGGCGTCGCTTCTTTGCGGAGGCATCCGTCTCCGTGCCGCGCTTCTTCTCCTTCTTTCGCTGACGAATCAGCTTGCGCGAATTGCGCCGGCCCAGAATCGTCCGTCTCGCGGCGTCCGCGCGCTGCTCGAGCGACTTGTTGATGTGCTCGACGACGAGCCGGTTCTGCTCGTGCGGCTTTTTCGCCGCCGACACGACGATCAGTACAGCTGCGACGACGACGACGGCGACGGTCAGGAGCTCGAGCAGAAAGAGTCCGTAGTCGGAGAACAAAGACTCCACCGCTCAGAGGCCCACATTGTTCTTTTCGAAGACGCGATCGGCGCGGTAGCTCGAGCGGACCAGGGGCCCCGATACGACCTCGAGAAAGCCCCTGTCGAGACCCTGCCTGCGATAGCGGTCGAACTCCTCGGGCCTTACGTAGCGCTCGACGGGCAGATGATTTTTCGTCGGCCTCAGGTACTGGCCGAAAGTCAGGATATCGACATCGGCCGCCTTGAGATCGTCCATCGTTCGAACGATCTCGTCGTCGGACTCGCCGAGGCCTAGCATCAGCGATGTCTTGGTCAGAATATCCGGGCGGACCCTCTTCGCGTGCGCGAGCACGTGCAGCGTCCGGGAATAACCGGCGCGCGGATCCCGGACAAAGTGCGTCAGACGCTCGACCGTCTCGATGTTCTGCGCGAACACGTCGACGCCGGACGCGACCACGGTCTCGACGTCCGCCTTGCGCCCGGCGAAGTCGGGCGTCAGCGCCTCGACCTTGATGCCGGGACACCGCGCCTTGATCGCGCGAACGCACTCGGCATAGTGACGCGCGCCGCCGTCCGGCAGATCGTCGCGATCGACCGAGGTCAGAACGACATAGGCGAGCCCCATGATCGCGGCCGTTGCCGCCGAATTCTCGGCCTCGTCCGGATCGAGCCATCCGCCCGGATTGCCCGTATCGACGGCGCAGAACTGGCACGAGCGCGTGCAGACCGAGCCCATCAGCATCAGAGTCGCCGTGCCGTGATTCCAGCACTCGCCGATGTTCGGGCACATCGACTCCTCGCAGACTGTGGCGAGCCGATGCTCGCGAACGACGCCCCTGAGCCTCTCGAAGCCGGCGCCCGAAGGAAACCTCGCCTTGAGCCAGGACGGCTTCTTCAGGGTCTCAGCCTGCTGGCGCATCGGCTGCGGCTTGACACCGTCCTTGATCGCGGAGAATCCCTGCTCGGTCCGGTACTTCGCGCCCGAGCGAACGATCGGAATGCCGCGGAACCGATTCACTTCATCTTGCCTTCGAATCACCGGGGCGGAAGTATCTCATACCGGCCTTCGAGGGTGCATCGGGCCGGCAAAAAAAAGCCCGGTCAAGAAACCGGGCGAGTCACAGGGGAAAACGAAAACGCTATTGAAGCCGCGACCAGTTGATGAGCTTCACATCACTGGACTTGAGATCGAAATTTCGTGCCAGAAGCTCCTCGATATCGCCGACCTCGAATCCGGCGTCCGTCGGCCGGTTGACTTCGACGACTCCGCTGAATTCCTGATCGTCGCCGTCGACGGTATCGCCGCTCAGCACGAAGTGCGTGTAGTATTTGACTCCCATGGGCCAAGTCTATGAGCCGCGCCGGCCGTGGTCTGTGACTGGCCGCACAATCGGGAAATCGGGATCGGGATGTCGAAACGACGATTTAACGTGACACTGGCAAGCCTGGCGCTCGCCGTCGCCGCGGCGGCGGCGATGGGCCAGAATCTGCGCGGGTCGCTGTTCCAGACGGCCGACCAGAGGCTCGCCGCGGCCGAAGCGGCCAATGCCGAGCTTCTCGCGCCGAGCGGTTTCGAAGACGCGATGGAGCGCTACGCCGAGGCCGAGGAAGACCTCGCCCGCGGCCGCAACATCGAGCGAATCCGTTCCGCTCTCGCGGAGGCCGTGCGCCTCTTCGACCAGGCCATCGAGTCGTCGGAGATCGCCGAGATCACGCTCGCTTCGTTGTTAAAGACGCGCGAGGACTCCCTGAGCGCCGATGCGCCGACCTTTGCGAGCGAGCTCTGGGCCGAAGCCGAGGAATCCTTTGACGAAACGACACGACGGCTCGAAGGCGGCAATATTCGCGTCGCGCGCGAGCTCAGCGATGAAACCGAGGCCCTGTTTCGCGACGCGGAGCTGACGGCGATCAAGGCGCAGTACCTGAGCCAAACCAGAGCCCTGCTGGCACAGGCGGAGCAGCAACGCGTTGCGCGATACGCGCCGGCGACATTCGCCAGGGCTCAGGCATTGCTCGAGCGGGCCGAAACGGAGCTCAACGAGAATCGCTACGACACGGATCTGCCGCGCAGTCTCGCGCAACAGGCGAACTACGAAGCGCGGCACGCCATCTATCTCGCGCAACAGATCGAGAGAATGGACGAGGGCGAGATCACGGCCGAGCAACTGATTCTGAGCTACGAGGATCCGCTGACCCGGATCGCGGCCGCCGCCGATCGCGTCGCGCCGCTGGACCAGGGAACCGAAGCGATCGCGGCGGAGCTCATTCTGTTCATCGAGGAGCTCAGAGAGGAAGCCGCTCAGTCGCAGGTCGATCTCTCCGACTCGCGCGCCCGTATCGCCGAGCTCGAGGACGAGATTCGCGAGCTCGACGAGCAGCTCGGCGGGGTGTCGCAGGAGCGCGTGGCCCTGGTTCAGCGCCTGGAAGCGGAAGCGCGCATCCGCGAGCAGTTCGCGACGATCGAGAGCATGTTCGACCGCGAAGAAGCGCGCGTATCGCGCGAGGGCAACACTCTCGTGCTGCGCCTCGTTGGCCTGACGTTCGAGAGCGGCAGCTCAGGCATCGTGTCCGAGAACCATGCGCTGCTGCAAAAGGTCGCCCAGGCCACCTCGGTCTTCCCGCGCTCGCAGCTGGTCATCGAGGGCCATACCGACTCCTACGGCAGCGACGACAACAACATGACGCTGTCGCGCGCCCGGGCCGATGCCGTCAGCGCGTATCTGGCCGACAATTTCGGCATTCCGGCGTTTCGGACGAGCTCCGTCGGCTACGGCGAGACCCAGCCGATCGCGAACAACGAAACGCCTCAGGGAAGAGCGCGCAATCGGCGCATCGACGTTCGCATCGAGCCGGAGCTCGAGTAGCCGCGAAACCGTCTCAGGACCCGAGCCAGGCCGCGATCAGACGCGCCACGACGGTGTGGTTCAGGTAGCCGTAGGACTTGTGGACGTTGAGGCCGTGCTCGCCCCTGAAGTGATTGTAGATCGAAGGCCACTCCTCGATCTCGCGCACGAGACCGAACCTCAGCATGCCGGCGAAAAATGGCGTGATCCGTCGATGCAGCGCGACCAGCTCGCCGCGAGCCGAGACGTTGGCCCAGCGCTCGATGTTGGCCGGATAACGCTCGGCGCCCGCGCGGCCGGCCCCGAGCAAGCCCCTGCGTACGAATCGCGTCGCGAGCGGGCTGCCCATCGTCAGCAGCACGTCGATGCGGTCCTTGCGGCCGGCCTCCCGCGACAGATGCCAGAGGCTATCGTAGGCGATAACGGAACCGAGGCTGTGCGCGATTACGAGAATCCTGTCGCCGGCGTCGAAGCCCCGGACGAGCTCGTCGATCAGTAGCTGCCGGATGCGCTCGGCGACGCCGTTCTTGCTATCGAGATAGTGCCTGACATCTTCGAGAGTGACCTGCAGCGCCGACGAAGCGACGAAGCGAGAGAGCCAGGGGTAGGAGTCGCCGATCAGGTGCCAGATCCTCTTCAGCGCGAGCCCGATCGCGTCGGCTTCGCGCTTGTCCTCCGCCGACGGCGTCGGGCTCTCGAGCAGCCTCGCGATGCCCGGCAGGTCGGGTGCGATATCCGCCTGTCTCCCGTAGAGCAGCGACGTCCACGACACCAGCACGAAGTTCTCCTCGCGCGCATGGAGCCATTCGGCCGCGCGCGGCGCGATCCGTCCGAGCGAGGCGGCGAGAACCCGCATCAACGCGGCCCGGTGCAGCACCGGGTCGGGCTTCGGCTTCATGCCGGTGATGTAGACGATGCGTTGCTTACCCACCCTGGCATTCGACTCGAACGATCGAATCGGTATAGTCTCGATTGAAGTCAGGCGCGAACGGCGGGGAGGATAGGCCGTGCGATATCTGCACACAATGGTCAGGGTCAGCGATCTCGACGAATCGCTCGACTTCTACTGCCGCAAGCTGGGTCTCAAGGAGATCAAGCGGGTCGACGTCGAGTCGGGCCGGTTCACGCTCGTCTTCGTCGCGGCCGAGGGTCAGGAGGATTGCGCGATCGAGCTGACCTACAACTGGGACCAGGAAGAGTACGGAGAAGGGCGCAATTTCGGCCATGTCGCCTATGAGGTGGATGACATCTACGCGACCTGCCGGCGGCTGATGGATTCGGGCGTCACGATCAATCGTCCGCCGCGCGACGGACGCATGGCCTTCATCCGCTCGCCGGACAACATCTCGATCGAGCTCCTGCAGAAGGGCGGCGCGCTTAAGCGCACGGAGCCCTGGAGCTCGATGTCGAACACCGGGCACTGGTAGGAACGTCAGATCGTTTGTCGGACGACCGTCCGGAAGTTGCCGGTCTCGACCTCGGACTCGCTCGCATCCTTGAAGATCACGCGGTTGCGCCCGCGCTGCTTTGCCTCGTAGAGCGCCTCGTCGGCGGCCTGGATAGCGCCGGTCAGGCTCCGCCCAGAGCTCGGATCCGCGAGCGCCACGCCAACGCTGACGGTAATCGTCGGCGCGACGTGCGAAACCTCGTGCCGGATCGCGAGCTCGATGATCTCCTGACGAAGCTGCTCCGGCAACGTGCGCGCGTAATCGTCGGGCGGACCGTAGAGCACGAGCACGAACTCCTCGCCGCCGTAGCGGGCGCTGAAGTCGAACGGCCGCTTGGCGGCCCGCGCAATCGCCACGGCCACCTTGCGCAGGCAGTCGTCGCCGGCCTGATGGCCGTGAAGATCGTTATAGTTCTTGAAGTGGTCGATATCGATGAAGATGATCTCGACCGAAACCTGATCGCGCCTCGCCTGACGCCATACGCGCTGGATGTAGTCGTCGAAGATGCGGCGATTGTAGAGCCCCGTCAGTCCGTCGCGTTGAGCAAGCTCGTTGAGCATGCGCTGCTCGATGAAGGCCTTGCGCATCGTTCGTTCCCAGTTGTAGCTCGACACCGTCCCGATCACCGTCGCCGCACCGAGTATCGCCGTCATGTAGAGGAGCTCGGACATCGGCAGGCCCACGATCAGTCCGATCACGATATGTGCGAGAACGAGAAAGGCCGCGAGCGACACGCCGAGGCCGAATCGGAGGCCGAGAAAGCGGCAGGCGTAGAGATTGATCAGAACGACGCTTGCAAGCAGATAGGAAGCGCCGTTTAGCGACGCAATCTGAGTGACGTAGATGCCGCATACTCCGGCGAGCGTAATCCCCGTCGCTGCGATGAGCTCGTAGTGCCGGTCGAGCGCCGGCATGTAGGTCGCGAGCAGGATCAGGCCGAAGAGCGGCGCGAGGACGGCGACGGGCAGGAGGCTCGGAATATGATCGACGATCGTGCCGCGAAGCACGATCTCTAGGCTCGAGACGGCCAGCGCGAAGAGGAAGGCGACGGACGCGGCAAGGCGTCCGCGCGAGACTTTCTGCATATGGCAGAAATCCTGATACTCCTTTTCCAGAAACGGATTGAATCGGAGATCAGGAGTCCCCGTCTCGAGTTGCTTCAGGATCTGCGAGTCGAGATCGGGACGATTGAGTTGCTCCAGTGCCATCCGCTCAAAGGCCCAGTACGATCGGCGTAGCATCCCCGGATCGGGCCGAAAAGTCCCGTGCCGGGGTCACAAACCGGCTAGCGGTAGAGCGGCATCAACGGGTCGCGGCCCTCTTCGGTCCCTTCGCGGCTCACGCTCTGCGTGGCACTGAGGAGCTCGGCGAGCTTACGTCCGCGCCAGGCATGCCCTTGCGGGCCATAGAGGGACGACTCGAGCGTCCTGATCTCCGCGGCCAGGGGATCGGCAAGCCGGCCGGCCAGCGCGCCCAGACTCAACGGGGGGTCGTCCGGGAATTGCCGCGCCGCCCACTCGAGCAGCAGATCCCGCGTCCGGGCGGCGTCGTCGACCCGGCAGGCGGCGAGCGCCTGCTTCAGCAGCGACCGCGCCGAAACCGCGCGCTCGGCCGGGCGCGGCCGAACGGACCGCCGCGTGGCGCGTCGCGAAAAAGCCCAGGCCGCGATCGTCAGAAGCCAGCCGGCGGCGAGCGCGCCGCTGACCCAGGGCCAGAAGCCCGGATCGGTTTCGACGACGGGCGCGGCCGCCGGCGTCGCCAGCGCCGCTGGCACGGTTTCGTCGCCGGGTTCGACCGGGATCGTCACCGCGTCGATGCGCGCGATCTCCCAGCGTCTTAAGTCGACGTTCCACCACGGCAGCTCGACCGGCGGAAACTCGACCGTGCCCGGCTGCTGGGCGATGACGGCAAAGCGCTCGGTGCGCCTGGCCTCGATGCCGGCATCGGTAAGCTCTCGGCTGAGCTCGGGCTGATCGGGATATTGCCTCAGGCCTTCGCCCTCGGCCAGGGCGAGCTCGGGCAGTTGCGTCTCGAGCACGCCTTCGGCCTGAACCGACACCTCGCGAGTACGCGGCACGCCCTGCTCGAAGACATCCTCGCCGTCGTTCCATGCCTCCTCCAGCCTCAAGCTCCGCGCGGGCAGCCACACGGCATTCGGATGCGATGCCGGCGGCGCGACGGCCGGCAGCACGGTCAGCTCGACGACGTCCGAGCGAAGCACCTGCCGCCGCGAGAACCCGCGATTCGGGATCACGGTCGCTTCGTATTCGGCGGGCCCTATCCTGAGCATGCCCGTCGCCTGCGGAAAGACCGCGAATTTTCGCTCGCGCACCCGATAGACGCGGTCGCCGCGCACGGTCTGATACTCGCGATCGTTGCCGAGCTTTTCGGCGATCGCCTCGCCGCCCGCGATCGCGGTGGCCGGGAACGACTCGCGCCCCGTCGGAATGCCGATGAAAAAGCGCTGGGTATAGATCACCTGACTCTGCACATAGGCTTCGTCGCGATCGAGCTCGACCTCGATGAAGATGTCGGCCGCGGCATCGGTGGCGGTCTCGGCCGGCAGGACCTCGACCTGCACCGGGTTCGAGAGCTCGCCGCCGAGCTCGATCGGCGGCAGCTCGAACTCGCCTGCGCCGCGCGGCATCAGCTCGACCGTCCATTCGGCGACCTGGGTCGTCTGGCCGTTGACGATCTGAATGCTCTGCGAGGAACCGGAGCGCAGCACGTCGAACTCCCGCCCGAGGGCGCTCAAATCCGGGCGCCCGGAAAAGCGGCCCTCGACCCTGAGCACGTAGGTGAACGACTCGTTGGCCTGAATGCGGTCGCGATCGACGCTTGCGACGAGGCTCGCGTCCTGGGCGTAAGCCGCGACGATTGCGGCGAGGCTGACGAGGCAAAGCGCGAGGCGCCGCCGGAGGCTCATCACCAGGGCTCCACCGAGTCGCCGGGCCAGATGCGATTGCCGTCCTGATCGACGCCGAGCTGCTGGTACTGGTAGAGGAACTTGCGCCTGAGCAGCCCGCCCGGGTCCTGCGGAATTCGCCTTAACCACTGCTCGGCCGCCTGCTCCGATGCCCAGTCCTCGACGTCCTCGAGCGTCGCCGCCTGCAGCGATTCTGATCCGGTTTGCTGATTCTCGCCCTCGGCGTCGTCGGGCGCTGGGCCGTCCTCCGGCGACTCGCCGGGATCGGTGCCCCGTCGATCCTCGTTCGAGGCCTGCGGCTGTCCCTGATTGTCCTGGCCGCCGGAGCTCTCGGCCTGTTGCTGCTGCTCGCCCTGGTCGCCCTGCTCCTGCTGCTGACCGGCACCCGACTGCGGCTCTTCGGACTGGCCCTGCTGGTCCTGCTGCTGTTGCTGCTGCTCGAGCAGGTCGGCGATCAGGTCGCGATTGAATATTGCGTCCTCGTGATCGGCATCGAGCGCAAGGGCAGCGTCGTAGGCGTCGACGGCTTCGGCGAGCTTGCCGGCACGAGCGAGCGCGTTACCGCGGTTGTAGTGCGCATCCGGGGTATCGAAACCCGAAAGCGCCGCCGCGCTCGCGTCGAACTCACCGGCCCGGTATCGGGCGACGGCCAGCCATTCGGGATCCTTGAACAGCGATGCCGCCTCGCCGGGCACATCGCGCTCCATCGCGCGGCGGCCCTGCTGGTCCCGGTTGAGCCACAGATCGCTCCACTCGAACGCTTCGGCCCTCGGCGCCGGCAGCGCGATCGCGGCTACGAGGACATAGACCCAGCCGCGGCGGAAGCCGAGCGCGACGAGGGGCAGCAGCGCGAGGCAGAGCCAGATGCCCTGGTCGCGCCAGATATCGACCTCGCGCTGGTCGTCCTCGGCGCCGACGGCCGCGCGGCCGGTCGAATCATCGGGAAAAAGCCGATCGAGATCCGTGTCGCCGAGCGAGAGCCGGGCGAACCGGCCGCCGCCGGCCTCTGCGAGGCGCCTGAGATTATCGACGTTGAGCTGCGGCACGACGACCTGGCCGCGGTCGTCGGTCACGAAGCCGCCGCCGAGCTCCGGGATCGGCCCGCCCTCGTCCGTGCCGACGGCCAGCACGCTGGTCGTAATGCCGCGGCTTTCGAGCGCTGCGGCGACCCGAAACGATTCCGGCGAGGCGATCGCGTCGGTGATGACGAGAATCTCGCCGGCCGCGACGCCGGTCCGGGACAAAAGCTCGGCGGACTTCTCGAGTCCGACCTCGATCAGGCTGCCCTGACTCGGCATGATGTCCGTGCTGAGCGCATTGACGAGCGATGCGATCGTTCGCGTGTCGGTCGTCAACGGCGTCACCGTGAATGCGTTGGCCGTGAAGGCGACGAGCGCCGTCTGACCGCTCTTGCGCCGCTCGAGCAGATCGAGCAGCTTGATCCGCGCGCGCGCAAGCCGCGAAGGCGCGACGTCGGTCGCATCCATGGACCGTGACAGATCGATCGCGACGACGATCGATTCGTCCGAGCGAAACGCCGGGACGGGCTGCCGGTCCCAGGCGGGCCCCGCGAGCGCGAGCGTCGCGATGACGGCGGCGGCGAGCGCGGCGAGCAGCGGCCAGCGACGCTGGGCGACGGCGCCGCCGTCGCTCAAAACGTAGGGCTGCAGGGCCCTGTCGACGACGGCGCGCCAGCCGCTCACGCCGCCGGCGCCCGTGCCGATGCGCCATGCCGCGAACAGAGCGACGGGCAGGAGCAAAAGCCACAGCGGTCTCAGGAAATGAAACTCAGGCATCGCCGTTCGTCCCTCGCGCCGGGCGCCCGGGCACCGCGGTCATGACCAGCGCGGCGAGCGCCAGCGCGAATGCGGCCCCGAGTGGCCAGTGGAAAAGCTCGGTGACGGGGCGAAAACCCGACTCCTCGGACTCGGCGGGCTCGAGCTCGTCGAGGATCGCATAGATCTCGGCGAGCTCCTCGGTGTCTCGCGCGCGGAAGTATCGCCCGCCCGTCGATTCGGCAATGGCCGAAAGCACCGCCTCGTCGAGATCGGCCGAAGGATTGATCTGCCGCTCGCCGAAGAGCGTCCGCACCGTCATCGAGTCGGCGCCGACGCCAATCGTATAGATGACCATCGAGCGCGCGGCCGCGAGCTCCGCCGCCTTGAGCGGGTCGACCTCGCCGGCCGTGTTCGCGCCGTCGGTCAGAAGAATCAGCACGCGCCGCCCGTCCAGCACTCCAGCGTCCTCTAGTGTGCGTATCGCCAACCCGATCGCGTCGCCGATCGCGGTTTCCTTGCCGGCGAGGCCGATGGCGGACTCGAGCAGCAGCGCGCGGACTGTCTCGCGATCGAAGGTCAAAGGAGTCTGGAGATAGGCCTCGCGCCCAAACAATATCAGTCCGACGCGGTCGCCGACGCGCTCTCCGATGAATTCCTCGGCGACGGCCTTCGTCGCCGTCAGCCGATCGACGGGCGATCCTGCGAGCACGAAATCCTGCTCCTCCATGCTGCCGGAGAGATCGACCGCGAGCAGCAGGTCGCGGCCGCTGACCGGCAGCGCGAGCGACTCGCCGACGTGCTCGGGCCTCGCCGCGGCAAGCACGACAAGCGTCCAGATCGCCCAGAGCCATATCGCGGCCCGGCCGCGCCGACTCGCGGCGCGCCCGGTGGCGACGAGGCCGGCGAGCGGGCTTGCCGGCGGCACGTCGAGCGCGGCACCCCGATCGAGCTTCTGCGGGCTCGTCAGGCGCCTGACTAGCCACGGCACCGGCAGCGCCAGCAGCATCCACCACCACTGAAGCGTCCACATAGCCTACGTCTCCGGCGGGCGCTGCGCCCGCACCCAATCGAGGCAAAGCGAGTTCAGCGCCCCGACATCGCCGGCACTGACTCGCTCGGCCGGCGCATACGGACCATAAATCAGCACGCGCCCGATGCCGGCCGAGAACTCGTCACGTGCCCAGCGTCGATCGAGAAACTGGAGCCATTGCTCGCCCGTGAGCCCGGCCGCCTTTCTCGAATCGTCGATCGACATCGTGAAGCGGCGCAGAATCATCGAGATGCGCTGAATGCAGGTGACCGGCGGCGCACCTTCAGCGAGAGCGCGCGCGACGGCCTTCAAGCCCCGGATCGCGGCGCGCTCGCGGAAACGACGCCGGTAGACGAGCCCGGCGATCAGGGCGAGAACGGCAAGCGCGGCGAGCAGAATCCACCAGCCATAGGCCGGCGGCCACCAGGCGATCGCCGCCGGCAAATGGATGTCGCGCAACGGAAGCTGACTGACGTCGATCGGGTTCATCGCCTTGCAAACTGCCTCGGCAGCAGCGCCGCCGGATCGTCGTTGCTCGTGCAGTCGACGAGACGGACGCCCGGCAGGCGCGCAAGGCCCTGGAGCCGTGCCCGCCTGTCCTCGAAAGCCTGCCGGTAACGCTCTCTCGTTCGCATGTCGCTCGTATCGACCGTATGAACGCGGTCGCCCACATGAATTCGATACTCTCCGGGTGGCGGCAGTTCCGCTTCGACCGGATCGTAGATATGCAGCAACTGCACGTCGCAATGGCTCGCGAGCTCCCGGATCAGGCGCTCCCATTCGGATTCGAGACCGGTGAAATCGCTGAAGAGAAACACGAGGCTACCCGGGCGCGCGACGCGGGTCATGCGCTTGAGCGCATGCAGGGCCGCGCCCGCGTCGCCGGCGGACGTCTCGCCCGACCATGCCCGGCTCGCGACGATGAGCTGCAGCAGCCTGAGGGCGGCGCGGCGGCCGAGTCGGGGCCTTAGCTCCTCGTGCTCCGACTCGCCGAAAACGAGCCCGCCGAGCTGATCGCCGTTGGCAACGGCGCTCCAGGTGATCAGGGCCGCCGCTCTCGCGGCCACGACCGACTTGTAGGCGCCGCGCGTCGCGAACATCATCGTCCGGCGCAGGTCGAGCCACAGTATGACCGGGCGGTTGCGCTCCTCGCGGAAGACCTTCGTATGCGGCTTGCCGGTTCGCGCTGTGACGCGCCAGTCGATGGTTCTCAGGTCATCGCCCTCCTGATAAGGGCGGGACTCGTCGAACTCGACGCCGCGCCCCTTGAAAGGCGACAGGTGACCGCCGGCCGCATAGGCCCGAACGCGCGGTGCCGACAGCTTGATCATCTCGCCGACGGCCCTGAGCTGAATCAGCTCCCGCAGATTGACGGCGGTCGGATGCCGGCGTGAAGGCTCGGGTCGCGCGCTCATTACGGCACCCCGACGCGCTCCAATATCGTGTCGACGATCTCGTCGGCCGAGCGCCCGGCGGCTTCGGCCTCGAAGCTCAGAAGCACTCTGTGTCGCAACACGTCGTGCGCGACGGTCTGCACGTCCTCGGGCGTCACGAAATCGCGCCCGCTGAGCCAGGCGTGGGCGCGCGCCGAACGATCGAGCGCGATCGTCGCCCGCGGGCTCGCGCCCCATTGAAGCGTGTCGGCCAGGTCGTCGCCGTAGCGCTCCGGCTTGCGCGTCGCGAGCACGACCTGAACGATGTATTCCTCGAGCGGCTCGGCGAGATGCGTCTCGAGCGCCTCCAGACGCGCGGCCATGACCTCCTTTTGCGTCAGCAGCTCGGGCGCCGCGAACAGCTCCTTCTCGGACGCCGATCGTTTCTGCTCGGCGCGATTGAGCGCGAGGATCGCGCGCTCACCCGCCGCATCCGGGTAGTCGACGAGCACGTGCAGCAGAAAGCGGTCGAGCTGGGCCTCGGGAAGCGGATAGGTCCCTTCCTGCTCGATCGGGTTCTGCGTCGCCATGACGAGGAAGAGCTCGGGCAGCGGATAGGTCACCAAGCCGACCGTGATCTGGCGCTCGCCCATGGCTTCGAGCAGTGCCGACTGCACTTTGGCCGGCGCCCGGTTGACCTCGTCGGCCAGAACGAGGTTATGAAATAGCGGCCCCTTGCGAAACACGAAGCTGCCGTCCTGCGGCCGGTAGATCTCCGTGCCGGTCAGATCGGCGGGCAACAGATCCGGCGTGAACTGAAGCCGGTGAAAGTCGCCCTCGACGCTCGCGCTCAAGACCTTGATCGCGCGCGTCTTGGCGAGCCCCGGCGCACCCTCGACGAGCAGATGGCCGTCGCAGAGCAGGGCGGTCAGCATGCGATTGAGCAGGTGCTCCTGGCCGACGACCAGGGACTTCAGGTGCGACTCGAGCCGCAGGAACTTTTCCTGTAGGGACATCAGGCTACGGATTCAGGGAAACCCGCGCATTCTAGCGGCCGCGATATGGCGGAGCCAGAAACCCCGGCCAGCATTAATCCGCCGTAATCTTCAGCGCCGCCGGCGAATCGACCGCCCGCCGCCGCTGACGCCGATCGGTCCGCGCTCGACGTAGAGCTGCATGCGCTGGCCGTCGCGAATGACATCGACGGCCACGGTCTCGCCGGGCCGCCCCTCGTAGGTCAGGCCGGTGAGCTCGTTCATGTCGAATACGCGCCGGCCGTCGTACGCGACGATCTGATCGCCCGGCCGAATGCCGGCGGCCTCGGCCGGAGAGTTCGTCAGCACGTCGCGAATGTTGATCGAGGTCGGGCGCCCCATGCCCTCGAGATACTTCTCGTAGTCGGCATCGCCGAGCTCCTCGCGCATGAGCTGCGATGCGTTGAGCGCCGCCACCTCTTCGGCCGACGCGCCGTTCTGCGTCGCCTCGTAGCGGGCCTGAAGCGCCTGCATTGCGAGCTCGTCCTCGCGGTCGAGAATCCACTGCGCGCGATCGGGCGAGAAACCGGCGTCGACGAAACGGTCGATCCGGCGCTGCTCGAAGACGCTTTCGTCGAAGTTGCCGCCGCTCCGAAACGCCTCCGTGCTGTCGCGCAGCGCTTGCAGCCGTTGTGCGTCGGATCCGGCGAGCGCCGGGAAACGCTCGCCCGCATCGGAACCGTCGTCGCCCTGCGCCTCCGGCTCGGCGAGGCTCGCTCTGAGATCGGCGAGCTCCTCGGCCAGCAACTGCCTCTCGTAACGCTCGAACGCGAGCTCGGTCGCGAGCGCGGCTAGTCTTCGCTCGAGCGGCGCCTCGGCCTCGGCCGCCGGGCCGAGCCTCGGGTCGTCCGCCGGATCGCCGCCGATCCGCCAGTAGGCGAACCCGGCGCCCACGGCGATTCCGATCGCAAGATATGCCGCGAATCTCATCGTCGCCGCCTCCGCCAAGTCGTTACCGTCAACGCTATTCCTATCATAGTCGCCTGAACCGCGCGTTAACCGGCCGCTTGAGAATTGCAGAGATTCCCGCCGCCCGGGAGCTTTTGCGGCCGGCTCGGCGGTCGCGGGCTCGGCGGAGGCGGGCCCGGCGGACGAGCGTCAGAGCCCGACGCGGAGAATGACGGGCGGCTCGTCGTCGTTGAAATGCGGCTGCACGACGTGGATATCGTCGTCGACGGCGGCGCCCGTGGTCGCCTGTCCTTCGAAGCCGGCCTCGCCGACGAGCTCGGCCGTGCGCCAGCCGTCATCGCTGGCGTAGGCCAGAGCGCTGCTGGTGCTGTTCGAGACGACGACGAGCAGACCGCCCGCGGACCAGACGAGCCCGTCGGCGCCCGTTGCGGGCTCCGAGAGCTGGATCGGCTGCGCGCTCGCGGGATCGTCGAGCGGAATTCGATAGAGCAGCCCCTGGCCGCCGATTGCGACGACGATCAGAAAGCCGTCGTCGTGATGCACGATGCCGTTCAGGCCGAGACCGGTCGTCGGCTCGAAGCGATAGAGCACCGAGGCCCGATAATCGGCGTCGACGCGGTAGACGACGTTCGTCCAGGTGTCCGTCAGATAGGCGTTGCCCGCGTCGTCGACGGTGACGTCGTTGGCGAAGACGATGCTCTCGTCGTCGCCGCCGGCGACCGCGCCGAGGTCGACCATCGCGATTCTCTCTCCGGTCGACAATCGGTAGACGCCGAGCTTCGCGATCCCGGGACCTTCACCACCGAAGACGGAGCGATCGGAATTGGCGACGAGCAGCCTGTCCCGGGGCTCGTCGGCCTCGATGCCGACCGACGAGACGAGCTCCTCGTCGACGACGAAAGCCGTGAGCGTTCCGTCGGTCGCGACTTCGTAGATCGTGCCGTCGACCAGGGAGCCGGTCAGGATCCGGCGCTGCACGGTATCGAACTCGATGCCTTCCGGGATGAAACCGCCTCGTTCCATGACGATGCGAGCCGGAATGCGTCCGCCGCCGACCGTCGCGCAACCGGCAACGGCGAGGCCAAGACCAAGGACGATCAATCTCGAACGCATCGGAACGGCTCCTTGAGCTGCGTATTCATCGGCCGACGAATTCTAACCGCTCGGGTCCCCACGAGGCAGCGACGCGCGGATTGAGCTCAGCAAGCAGCACGGCGCGCCCGGCGTTTCCGGCAGGCCGGCGCCGCCTGAGCGCGCCTGCCAAGCTGTTATGCTTGCGCCATGCAGGAGCCCCAAACTCGCGTCGAGACGCGCCGGCCGGCGGAGACCACGGCCCTGAACGGCGATCGCGCGGCGCTCGCCGTCGATCGCGCCATCGGCGAGCTCAGACGCGGCCGCGCGGTCGCTATCCGCGAGTCGGATCGCGCCCTCGTCGTCGCCGCCGTCGAGGCGATCGGCAGTCCCTTGCTCAGGCGTCTCATCGCGGCAGCGCCCGGGACATGCTTGCTGCTGACCGCCGAGCGGGCGCGCGCCGGCGGGATTGCGCCCGATGCCGACGGACCGACCGCCGTCGCGCTGGAGCCGGGCACCCGGCTCGAGACGCTCAAGGCGCTGG
Source organism: Gammaproteobacteria bacterium (assembly GCA_035513215.1). Taxonomy (GTDB): domain Bacteria; phylum Pseudomonadota; class Gammaproteobacteria; order Steroidobacterales; family Rariloculaceae; genus DATCZB01. Next base: position 34,696 of record DATKCK010000109.1, read on the forward strand.
CCGGGATCCCCGAGACGTCGAAGCGAGAACGCTTACCGTTGCAGCGGGACAGGCGCGCATACTCGCCGCACGGGCCCCGGGGTGACGACGATCTCGTGCTCGCGGCCTTCGGCCTGACCAAGGCGGCGCGGCTGATCCCGGCGCTGATCGGATTCCCGACCGGGACCGTCGCCGACGAGAGCCTGCACGTCGTTTCGCTTGGCGCCATCCTCGAGCATGCGGCGGCCGCTGCGACCGGCATCCAGCTCGTCAGCGAGTCGCGCGTTCCGCTCGCGGGCTCCGAAAGAAGCCGGGTGGCGCTCTATCGCGACGAACACGGCGGCAGCGAGCATGTCGCCGTCATCATCGGCGAGCCCGATCTCGCGGGAAGCGTGCCGCTCAGGCTGCACTCGGCCTGCCTGACCGGGGACCTTCTCGCGAGCCTGCGCTGCGACTGCGGCGAGCAGCTGTCGACGGCCGTCGAGCGAATCGCCGAGCTCGGCGGCGGCGTCTTGCTCTATCTCGATCAGGAAGGCCGGAGCATCGGTCTCGCCAACAAGCTGCGCGCCTATCAGCTCCAGGACTCCGGGCTCGATACCTACGATGCCGACCGGCATCTGGGCTTCAGCGCCGACGAGCGAAGCTACGATGTCGCGGCCGCGATGCTGCTCAAGCTAGGCATCGGCCGCGTGCGTCTTCTGACCAACAACCCGCGCAAGATCGACGCGCTGCGCGAGCACGGAATCGACGTCGTCGATCGCCTGCCGCTCGTTGCCTCGCCCAATGCCCATAACGAGGGGTATCTGCGCACCAAGCGCGAGCGAGCCGGGCACCTGGGTCACGGCACGGCGGCCGATCAGGACAAATCCTGATCCCAGAGCGACTCGGCGACTTTCTTGGCCGGCTTCTCCGCGGAGACCGAATAGAGCATGTGCACGTTACGCGTCTTTTGAAAATCCTCGAGTGACTCGCCCCGCATCGCGGCATAGACGTGCATGTTGGTCGTGCCGACGACGGCCGCGAGCTTCTCGAGCAGGAAGAAGATCACGCCGTAGCGGATCATCGCGCGCCAGTCGCGCCGCCTTATCATGTCGCGCTCTTCCTCCGAGAGCAGCGCTTCCTCGAACAGGATCTCGGGATCGGCCCGGAATCTCAGACGCGTCTTGGAATCGATCAGGCTGTGCAGGAACTCGTTGAGGCGGTAGGCCTTGACGCTGCGCTCGAGCGTGAATGGATAGGTCCCTTCGATCCGTTCGAGGCCGTCGAACTCCCGGTGTATGCGTCTCAGGTACTTCTCCCTCGTTTCGGCGGGCTCGCCATCGGGAACTTCCTCGAAGATCACGTTCGCGATCGGCGTCATCGACGGCAGAAAGTAGGCTTCGTGCAGCTTCGTCACTTTCTTCGACAGCGCACCCCGCATGACGAGCCACATGATGACCTCGGTGCCTTCGAGGCCGCCGCGCTTCGCATACTCGGCAATCGTGATCTCGGTCAGCTTGTCGGGGTCCTTCTCGAGCAGCTCGAGGAATTCCTTGTCCCACTCCGTGTTGTTGAACCCGGCGCGCTCGCCGTGGACCTGGTGGGACAGGCCTCCGGTGCTGACGACGGCGACCTTGATGTCCTTCGGATAGCTCAGGATCGCGCGGCGCAGCGCCTTGCCGATCTCGAAGCACCGCTTCGCCGACGGAATCGGAAACTGCAGGACGCCGACCTGAAACGGCACGACTTTCGCCGTCCAGTCCGGATCGTGCGGCAACAGCAGCGACAAGGGCGAGAACACGCCATGATCGAGCGCCTTGCCCTGGAAGAAGGACAGATCGAACTCATCCGCGGTGAGTCCGGTCGCCAGATGCCGGGCGAGCTCCGGGTCCCCCTTGAGCGGCGGCAGGTCGCGGCGGCCGCCTCCCTCGTCGGCCACGCGATACTCTGTGCCGACGCCGATCGCGAAATGCGAATAGTGATCGAAGAAGAACGACGTGATGTGGTCGTTATATATGAATAGGAGGACGTCCGGCGCCTTGTCCTTGATCCACTGCATCACCGGCGCGAAGCCGTCGAAGATCGGTCCCCAAACGGGATCCTGGCGCTCGATGTTGTCGAAAGCGTATGCGATCGTGGGCGTGTGCGACGATGCGATACCGCCGACGATTTGTGCCATAGTGCCGATTCCTCCGTGAACGCGGGCCTACGCGGTCAAGTAGACTACGCGTTAAACTTGCGACCGTAAAACGCGCTTGAAGTGATAGATCACAAGGAACCCAACAGTGACCCAGTCTGAGCAGCAACACAAGATCGCGACCCGGCCCGGATTCATCGCGGCGCTCGACCAGAGCGGCGGCAGCACGCCGAAGGCGCTCGGCCTCTACGGCATCGAGCCCGATGCCTGGTCCAACGACGATGAGATGTTCCGGATCGTGCACGAGATGCGCTCGCGGATCGTCACGGATCCGGCTTTCGGCGGCGACCGCATCATTGCGGCCATCCTGTTCGAGGATACGATGGACCGGGAAATCGAAGGTCAGCCGACGGCGGACTATCTCTGGAACGTCAAGAACGTCGTCCCGATTCTCAAAGTCGACAAGGGCCTCGCGGCGGAAGAGGACGGCGTCCAGCTGATGAAGCCGATTCCCGGGCTCGACGCGCTGCTGGCCAAGGCGAGGAAAAAGCACGTCTTCGGCACGAAGATGCGCTCGGTCGTCAAGCAGGCGAATCCCAAAGGAATCGCCGCGATCGTCAAGCAGCAATTCGATATCGGCAGACAAATCATTGCTGCGGGACTCGTGCCGATCATCGAGCCCGAGGTCGACATCCGCTGTCCCGACAAAGCGCAAGCCGAGAAGCTGCTCAGGAAGGGCATCCTCGAGGAGCTCGACAAGCTCAACGAGAGCCAAACCGTCATGCTGAAGCTGACGCTTCCCGACGAAGACAATTTCTATCGCGAGTGCATCGAGCATCCGCGCGTCCTGAAGGTCGTCGCGCTATCCGGCGGCTACACGCGCGACGAAGCCAACGAGAAGCTCGAGCGCAACAACGGCATGGTGGCGAGCTTCTCGCGCGCGCTGGCCGAAGGTCTGACGGCACAGCAGTCGGACGAGGAGTTTCACGAGGCGCTCGACGCCTCGATCGGGAGCATCTTCGCCGCTTCGAGCACGTGAGCAAGGGGCGCCCGGCGGCGCCTGTGGCCGGCGCTGCGCCTTCGCTGCGCACCGCCCCCTGCCGTTCGGCCCGCTCTTGCGGCAAACCGAAGCGCCCCGGAGGTTTTGCCGCTCTCGGCGGGCGACTATAGTTACACTCATGGAATCTCAGGGGGATCCGAAATGACCGACCAGAACGACAAGATCGACCGCCGCGGATTCGTCGGCGGCGCGCTCGGCGCGGCCGCCGGCGCCGGTGTCGCCTCGCTGCTGGGGCAAAACGATGCGAGCGCGCAGCCGCCCGGAGGACCCGGCGGCCCCGGCGGACCGCCCCCGGACATCTCACCGAACTTCGTCCGGCCGAACTCCTTGTTCAAGCTCGAGGCGACGATCTACGACTGCGACGTCGAGGGCGAGATTCCGTCGGACCTGAACGGCGCCTTCTATCGGGTCGGCCCCGATGCGCAGTACCCGCTCGCGCCGGGCAATATTCCGTTCGACGGCGAAGGCCACGTCAGCATGTTCCGAATCAGGAACGGCCGTGTCGACTACCGGACCCGCATGGTCAAGAACGACCGCTGGCTCGCGCAGAACGAAGCGGGCCGGATCCTGTTTCCGATGTACCGCAATCCGTCGACGGACGATCCGAGCGTCGCGGGCTTGAGCCGCAGCACCGCGAACACGCACATCATCAATCACAAGAACTATATTCTCGCGCTCAAGGAAGACAGCCCGCCGTCGGCGCTCGACCTGCTGACGCTCGAGACGGTCGTGCCGAACTACACCTTCGACGACCAGCTCCCGAGCAGAACGTTCACGGCGCATCCCAAGGTCGACTCCGAGACCGGCAACATGGTCGCTTTCGGCTATGAGGCCGAGGGCCACGGCAGCGACGTCGTCTCGATGTTCGAGATCACGCCGCAAGGCGAGATGGTCTGGAACGCGAAGATTCGCGTGCCGTATGTCGGTCTTCTGCATGATTTCGCAGTGACGCGGGATTTCATCGTCTTCTACGTCATCCCGCTCGAGTTCGATCAGTCCCAGATGGATGCCGGCGGTATTCACTGGGCGTGGAACGGCAACCGATCGACTTTCTTCGGCTTCGTCCGCCGCGGTGGCGACGGCTCCGATATTCAATGGATCGAGGGGCCGACGCGCAGTGCCACGCACGTCATGGGCGCTTTCAGCGACAGCGAGATGCTTTACGTCGACGTCGAGATGTCGCAGGGCAATCCGTTCCCGTTCATGCCTCACAACGACGGCACGAGCTGGAGCCCGCAGACCGGATCGAGTCATATCACGCGGTTGTCGGTCGATCTCTCGCGCCGCAGGCCGCGCGAGTACGACATCGAGCAGCTCTATCCGCACGCCGGCGCGTTGCCGCGGCAGGACGACCGTTACAACACCGTGCCCTACCGGTACGGCTTCCTGAATTGCCCGAACCCGCACGTCGAGGGCCGCGGCGGCGCGACGCTGACGCGCTTCGACCATCAGACGCGGACCGATACCTACTTCGACTTCGGCACGGGCGTCTCGCTGGCCGAGGCCTGCTTCGCGCCCCGCAACGCGACGGCACGCGAAGGCGAGGGTTATCTGATGGCCGTCAAGACGAACAGCAACGAGAATGGCCGCGGCGATCTCGTCATCATGGACGCCGAGCATCTTGCCGATGGGCCGGTTGCGACCGTGCGCCTGCCGATCCGCGCCGTCGGCCAGGTCCACGGCTGGTGGGTGCCGGAGTCGCAACTCCCGACGGTCTAAAACGGGGTCGGTCTAAAACGGGGTCAGACCCCATTTCTCGCGGCAAGAGCCGCGAGAACTGGGGTCTGACCCGAATCCTCTAAATCTGCGTGTGCAGCCAGCGCAGTACGGCTGCCTCGAGCTCCTGCCCGAGGCCGCGATGCGCGTCTTTCGAGTTCATCAGGATCGCGAGCGCGTAGAGCGCGTCGTCATACCCATGCGCATAACCCGCGAGCCCCGAGACGTGATCGAGGCGGCCGGTCTTCACGTGCATGACGCCGTTGCCGGATGAAGCGTCGTAGCGGTTGCGCGTCGTGCCGTCAAGGCCGGCGATCGAGAGCGAAGCCATGAACTCCGGCGCATAAGCCGTTTTCGCGGCCGCGCTGAGCATGTCGACGAGAAGACGAGCCGAGACCCGGCTGTCTCGCGAGAGACCGGCGCCGTTGACGATATGGAGCGATCCGTCGTTGATGCCCTGCGATGCCAGAAACTCCTCGATGATCTCGGCGCCGTTTCGCTCCGTACCCGGAACGCCACGGTGCTCCGCGCCGAGCGTCAGAAGGAGCTGCCGTGTCATGACGTTGTTGCTGTTCTTGTTGATGCTGCGGATGACCTCGGCCAGCGGCGGCGACTCCCAGGTCAGAAAGAGCCTCGCGTCCTCGGACATCGGCCCCTGGCTGAGCCGCCCGTCGAGCGAGCCGCCTAGCTCGCTCCACAGCGAGCGGAAAATGCCATAGACGTAGTTCTCGTGGTCGAGCACGGTCCGGCTTAAGGCGTAGTTGTTGCAGCGGGCCGGGAACCGGCCTTCGAAGATCACTCTCGACAGCGTCTCGGGATCGTCGACGTTAAAGCTGATGCCGGCCTGATAACCGCGGCACGGCCCGTCCACGAGCTCGATGCGATTCCTGATATCGAGGTTGGGCAACTCGGGATCCGACGAAAGAAACACGCGCCGATTGACGGGATCTGCGAGGAAAAAGAATCTCACGGCCTTGAAGTTGACGAGCAAGGCGTTCGGGACGACGTTGTACGTGCGATAGGGCTGGCCGTCGAAGGCGCCGGGATCCTCGTACGGAATCTCGAAGTAGCTCGTGTCGAGCTTGAGGTCGCCTTCGATCTCGCTGAGACCGCTGCGGCGAATGGAACGCAACAGCTTCCAGAATTCCTCGATGACGAGAAACGGATCGCCGTAGCCCTTGATTCCAAGATCGCCATAGAGCCTGCTGCCGTCGAAGTCGCCGTCGAAGTAAACCTCGGTCGGCCAGGTGTAGGCGGGGCCGAGCAGCGCAAGCGCCGACCACGTCGTGACGAGCTTCATGACGGATGCGGGGTTTCGGGGCTCGTCGGGAAGATGGCTCAGGAGCGGCTCGGGCGAGTCGAGCCGCCGAACGAGGATGCTGACGTCGTCGGCGGGAACACCGAGACTCGCCAGCGCGCGGACGATGCTGTCGGGAAGATCGGCAACCGCGGGTTGCGGCGCAATCGAGACGGCGAGCGCGGCGACGGCAACCTTAAGGCTCAGTCTCGCAAGCGGTTTCCGGTCCAAGCGTTCCCCCGCGGCCCCCATGACATGCCGCCGATTCTATCCCCACTCGGCAGCTTTTCGGTATCCTCGGTCTTATCGAAACCGGGGGAACCAATCGATGACGAGACGCCTGATCGCCTTTGCGGCATTCGCGCTGTCGTTGCCGCTTCAGGCACAGATCGGCCAAGAGATCTACGATGACAATTGCGCCGTCTGCCACGAGGTCGGACTCGACCGCGCACCCGACCGCACGACGCTCGCGCTGATGGCACCCGACCGGATCCTCTATGCGCTCGAGCGCGGCGGCATGGTCAGCATGGCGGTCACGCTGTCCACCGATCAGCGTCGCAGCGTCAGCGAGTATCTCGCAGGCCAGACGCTCGGCAGCTTCACGCGCGTGCCGCCGGCATCCGCTCACTGCCGCGAAGCGGACGATTACCAGGCCGGGCGGCCGGTCTGGCAGGGCTGGAGCGGCTCGGGGCTCGCCAATCATCGCTATCAGAGCTGGGAAAGGGCCGAAATCTCGGCCTCGGACGTCGGCCGCCTCGACGTCAAATGGGCCTTCGGCTTCCCGGGAGACATTCGCGCGAATTCGCCGCCGACGATCGCGGGCGGCCGGCTCTTCCTCGGCAGCCTCGGCGGCGGCGTCTACTCGCTCGATGCCGAAACCGGCTGCGTGCACTGGTTCCTCGATGTCGGCGCGTCGGTTCGAAGCCCGATGACAATGGCATTCATCGAGCACGAAGGCGAAACGCGCGAGGTCGTTTTCTTCGGCGACGGCACGGCCAACGTCTATGCCGTCGACTCGGCGACCGGCGAGATCATCTGGCGAACGGAGGTCGACGATTTTCCGGTAGCGCACGTCGCGGGCTCCACCGTTTACCACGACGGCAAGGTCTTCGTCGGCGTCGGCTCGGGAGAGGAAGGCGCCGCGGCCTCGCCCGACTACGCATGCTGTCGCTTCCGCGGCAGCCTGTTGGCCCTCGATGCCGCGACCGGGGCCATGCTCTGGAAGACGTACATGGTCGACGAGCCGACGCCGCGCGACCGAAACGCCGTCGGCACGCAGCTTTGGGGCCCTTCGGGCGCGCCGATCTGGTCGAGCCCGGCCGTCGATCCCGAAAGAAATACCGTCTACGTCACGACGGGAAACAATTACAGCAACCCGGCGAGCGCCATGAGCGACGCCTTCGTCGCCGTCGATGTCGACTCAGGAAGGATCCTATGGTCGCGGCAGACGACCGAGGGTGACGCCTGGACCGCGGCCTGCCGGCTCGAGGACAAGACGAATTGCGCCGATCTGACGGCGCCCGATTTCGACTTCGCGGCCTCGCCGATCCTCGTCGATCGGCCCGACGGCGGGAGTCTGCTGATTGCCGGACAGAAGTCGGGCGTCGTGCATGCGCTCGATCCCGATCGCGAAGGCGCCATCGTCTGGCAGCAGCGTGTCGCTCTCGGCGGATCGATGGGCGGCGTGCAATGGGGCTCCGCGACCGACGGCGAGCGGCTCTACGTTGCAATATCGGACGTCCGGCGCATCCCCGTGCAGCACTCGTGGGCGACCGAGGCGGACCCCGAGATCGGCGGCGGCGTGATTGCGCTCGACCTCGACGACGGCCAGGCCGTCTGGTATACGCCTCCGCTGCCCTGCGGCGACCGCCCGCGCTGCAGCCCGGCGCAACCGGGCGCCGTCACCGTCATCGACGGCGTCGCGTTCGCGGGCTCGATGACCGGCCACCTGCGCGCCTACTCCACCGACGACGGCCGCGTCCTCTACGAATTCGACTCGGTCCGCTCCTACGACACCGTCAACGGTGTCCCGGCCTCGGGCGGCGCCATCGACGGCGCCGGCCCGACCATCGCCAACGGCATCCTCTACCTCAACTCAGGCTACCCGAACGGCGGCGGCATGCCCGGCAACGTCCTGATCGCCCTGTCGGTCAACGGCGAATAGCGGCTACCCATCCGCCGCCATCTGACCTCCGCGCCAGAACCGAATGTCTTGCGCCATCGGCCGGGCGCCTACGACGTCGAATAAGCCACGATACGATCGCGTTGCGCAATCAACTCCGCGTTGGTGAACTTGTCGACATCCGCCCGAATCCCCTCCTGATGCTCCGCCGCCGCCGCCTCGAACGCCGCAACGTCGGCAATCCAGATCGTGATCGTAGCGATATACGGCGGCGGCGACCCGTCAGCGCCGGGCAGCCCGCGGCGAAGCTCGAACCGCCGGATCGAGTCGCCGTATAGCCGCATGATCAGCGGCATATGCGTCGACTCGTAATAGTCGAAATCGAACCGAGCGTCGGGCGCATAGCGATAGACGATCGTCATGCATTCCTCGCCGGCTTCGCCCTGCGCGCTCGCCGGCATCGACGTCACGGCGGCGGAACCGGCGGCAGCACCGACGACCGCAAGCCTGGCAGCTCCCGCGAGCACCTCGCGCCGCGTCGATTCCCTGGTCGGCTTCGAGTCGTTGTTCGTCGTCATTGGATTCCCCCTTGTTGTCGAATCAAAGCTATGGCGCCGGCTGAAGCCTCAGCAGGGCGCCGGGGTTCTCGTCGGTCAGCACATAGATGAGCCCGTTGGGTCCCGGCCGGGCGTCGCGAATCCGCTGCCTGAGCTCGAGCAGTATCGGCTCGCGCGTGATCGCGCGGCCATTCTCGAACGTCAGTCGCTGAAAGTGACCCGTCGCGCGGACGCGGCCGCGCATCAGCGCGCCGACGAGCGCGTTGCCCTGCCAGGCGGCGAAGGCATCGCCTTCGTAGAAGCTCAGGCCCGAGATTCCGATCGACGGCACCCAGTACACGAGCGGCGGCTCGAAGCCTTCGAGCGCCGTCTGCCCCGACTCCGTGATCTGCGTGCCGTCGTAGTCCGTGCCGTACGAAACGATCGGCCAACCGTAGTTCGCGCCGGCAACGAGAACGTTGATCTCGTCGCCGCCAAGGGGGCCGTGCTCGGTCTCCCAGATCTCGCCGGTTTGCGGGTGCACGGCTAAGCCCTGTTGGCTCCTGTGGCCGAGCGTGTAGATCTCGGGGCGATAAGCCGGATCGTCGACGAACGGATTGTCGTCCGGCACGCTGCCGTCGTCGTTGAGGCGCAGCACCTTCCCGCCGTGATCCATCGGATCCTGAGCGCGATCCTGCTCCTGCCGCTCGCCGACGGTCAGATAGAGCTTGCCGCCCGGCCCGAACACCATGCGGCCGCCGAAATTGACCGCCGACTGACTGCGCGTGTTCGCGACGAAGATGTCCTCGACCCCGGACAGGCTCGTGCCGTCGAAACGGGCTCTTGCGACGGCCGTCGTCGAGAAACCCTCGTCGACGGCCTTGGAGTAACTGAGATACAGCTGCCGGTTCTCGTCGAAGTCAGGATGCAGGACCACGTCGAGCAGCCCGCCGAGAAGGGTTCGCCTGACCTCGGGAACGCCGGCCACAGGCTCCTCGACGAGCGCGCCGTCGCGAAAGACGCGAAGCTGCCCGGAGCGCTCGGTGATCAGTATCCCGCCGTCGGGCAGAAACTGCAGGCTCCAGGGGTTCTGCAACCCGCCGGCGAGCCGAGTGACGAGGATCGGATAGTCCGCCGAGAACACGATCTCGGGGAACTCGTTGAGCGGCGGCGAGGCGCGGCTTTGCGCCTGGGTCCCTTGCGACACGGCCAGAGCCGCGGCCAGCGAGACAACGATCCGGATCAGCATCCGGGCAGCATACCGTCAGTCGCTGCCGCTTCCCAGATATTGATGGCCCGCTTTCTTGTCAGCCCCCAGCGATAGCCGCCGATCTCGCCGTTGCCGCGAATGACTCGATGGCACGGAATCAGGAAGGCGCAAGGGTTGGCGCCGACCGCCGTGCCGACGGCGCGAACGGCGTCGGGCTTCCCGATCGCGCGGGCGACGTCGCCGTAGGACGCAAGCTTCCCTTCGGGAATGGCGAGCAGAGCCCGCCAGACGGCGGTCTGAAAGTTCGTGCCGCGGACGAATACCGATACCGGCGCCCGGCCGGCAGTCGCGCGGCCGAAGACCTGCGCGGCGAGCGCCGCCGCCTCGGAGGCGTCGGCGACGAGCGCGGCGCGCGGCCAGGTTCGTGCGAGCGACTCTAGCGCCGTGTCTTCCGTCTCCTCGTCGAGGAATGCCAGCGCGCAGATCCCGCGCTCGGTCGCCGCGACGAAGGCCCGGCCGAAGGGGCTCGCGGCGGTGCCGTATCGAATCGCGAGCCCCTCGCCCGCCGTCCTGAATTCCCCCGGCGTCACGGCCTCGAGCCGGACGAAGTGATCGTGCAGCCTCGAGGTGCTGCTCAATCCGAGCGTCTCGCTGGCTTCGAGCAGCGGCAGGGCGTTCTCGGCCAGCAGACGCTTCGCCCGTTCGACGGTAATGACCTGGAGAAAGCGCTTCGGCGAGAGACCGACCCAGCGCGCGAACAGTCTCTGAAAATGATACGGACTCAGGCTGACCTCGGCCGCGACCTCGGCCAGACCCGGCTGGGCATCGGCATGCGCGACGATATAGTCGATGGCGCCCGCGATTCGATCGTAGTCCGACATGAGCTTGAGTCTATCGGCGCCGGACCCGCCTTTCGAGCCGAATCTTGCGGTAGGCCGGTGTTGGCTCGCTGCGTAACGGGCGCTAAGCTTGCGCTCCCCGCGTACCGGACAACGCCCCCCCGATGCCGATCGTCGAAGCCAAAGCGCTCGTCAAGCGCTACCCGAAGCCCGGCAGCAAGAAGGAGCATTTTCTCGCCGTCGACGGCGTCTCGCTCGCCATCGAGCCCGGGGAAGTGTTCGGCATCCTCGGACCGAACGGCGCCGGCAAGACGACGACTCTCGAGATGATCGAGGGCCTGACCGACATCGATTCGGGCGAGGCCTTCGTCGACGGCATTAGCGTGATCAGAGACCCGAACAAGGTCAAGGAGATCATCGGCGTACAGCTTCAGGACAACGAGTACTTCGACCACCTGACGCTTGCCGATCTGCTCCGCCTATTCAGCCGGCTGTTCCGCCGCGACGACGATCCCAAGGTCCTGCTCGGAAGAGTCAGTCTCGAGGACAAGGCGGAAGCGAAACCCGCCGCGCTCTCGGGCGGCCAGAAGCAGCGCTTCTCGATCGCCTGTGCGCTTGTCAACGAGCCGAGAGTTCTGTTTCTCGACGAGCCGACGACGGGCCTCGACCCCCAGGCTAAGCGCAATCTCTGGAAGCTCGTCGAGAACCTGAACTCGGCCGGCATGACGGTCGTTCTGACGACGCACAACATGGAGGAAGCCGAGCATCTGTGCGACCGCATCGCGATCATGGATCACGGCAAGATCATCGCCGAAGGCTCGCCGCAGGACCTGATCATGCAGCATGCGCCCGAGCCCCCGGAGGCGAGACTGCATGGCAACCTCGAAGACGTGTTTCTCAAGCTGACCGGCCACGCCTTGAGGGAGTAGTGCCATGGAAATGACTCTGACCATGGGGCGAACGCTGCTCAAGATCTTCTCGCGGGATCGGCAGGCGATCTTCTTCACGCTGTTCTTCCCGATCACCTTCATGGTCATTTTCGGAATCGCGAGCACCGGCGCCGACGACCCGATCGAGATCGGTATCGTCGACAACGCGGCCAACCAGTTCAGCGCGAGATTCATCGAGACGCTCGAGAGCCGGGAGCTTTTCGATGTCAACGTCGGCGCCGAGGAAGAGCTGCGCGCCCGGGTCGTCGACGGCGACCTTGCGCTCGCGCTGATACTGCCCGAGCGCTTCGACGGCAGCGACACGGCCGATCTGACCATGCTCGTCGATGCCGCCCAGGTGCGGCAGTCCGCGATGCTGACGCCACTCGTCGAGCAGGCGCTGCTCGACGTCGAGCGGGAGCTGCGCGGCATCGAGCCGCTGTTCCCGCTCTCGGTCGTCGACGTGCAGGCGCGCTCGCAGCGCTACATCGATTTTCTCGTCCCGGGGCTGCTCGCTTTGACGATCATGCAGATCAGCGTCGCGGGCAGCGGCTTCAACATCGTCGAATACCGGCGCAAGGGAATACTGAAGCGTCTCTTTGTGACGCCGATACGGTCGGGCCAGTTCATCGGCGGCCTCGTGCTGTCGCGGCTCCTCATCACGGTGATTCAGGTGAGCGTCTTGCTCGCCGTCGCCGTCGTGCTGCTCGACGTTCCGGTCGAAGGTAACGTGCTCGAGCTGCTGGCACTGATCGTTCTCGGCTCCTCGATCTTCTTGAGCCTCGGTTTCTGGATGGGAAGCCTGGCCAAGACCCAGCAGGCCATCATGCTGCTCGGCAATCTGATCACGCTGCCGCAGATGTTTCTGTCGGGCGTCTTTTTCTCGATCGAAGCCATGCCGGAACTGCTGCAGCCGATAGCGAAGCTGCTGCCACTCAGCTTCGTCGTCTCGAGCGTGCGCGAGGTCATCCTCGACGGGACGTCGATCGCCGAGCAGATTCCGACGCTGATCGGCCTCCTCGCGTGGCTTGCGATCGGGCTGACGCTAGCGATCCGGTTCTTCCGCTGGAAGGAAGTGGCGACGTAACGCGCGGCCGGGCGCGAGCTACTGCGCGTCGATGAACTCCGGCGCGAGCTCGTCGCATCTATGCGCGACGTAAGGCACATCGGCCGGCAGCACGATGTCGTAACCGATATACTGATCCGTGAAATAGACGGGATCCTCGGCCACGAAATCGCGCCTGAGCGCGAGCGTCTCGGCATCGAGCGAGAACCGCTCGACGACGCGGAGCCGATCGGAGTGCCTGACGGGCGCCGCGATGACGCCTGGCTCGAAGCCGATCGTATCGACGACGAGCACGTCCCCTTCCCAGCGCCCGATCGAATGCCCCGAGTAGCTCGGCTCGATGTCGGCAGGATGCTCGTCGATGTTCATGTGGATCACGCGCTCGAAGCTGTAGAGGCCGTAACCGATGACGATCGTGTCGCCGGACTGCGTGATGCGGTTGACGGCCCCGTCGAAGGTCCAGTCGAAGATGATGCTCGTTGGCTCGCAGCGAAGGCGCGGATTGTCGTCGGGCGACCACATCTCGAATGCATCGGCCTCGGCCTGGCCGCGCGCGGTGTAGGTCACTGGCCGCGGACCCCAACCCGAAGGCGGCACGTCGTCCATCGAAAGCTCCCCCGACTCGATGCCGGGCTTCATGCTCTTCGGCACGAGGTTGCCGCCGCGACCGCTCGGCGGCACCGCGATGACATATTGCTCCTGGGCCCAGTCGCCGGAGATGTTGAGCTCGCCCGATGCGAGCCTGAGCGGGCGGTTGGAAAGGTCGATGCCCGACGTGTGCTCGAACTGGTCGTTGCGGTTGAAGCCGGGCTCATTGCCGATCGTGATGTTCTCGAGATAGCAGGCCGCGGGGTCAGTGCGATGGCCGAAGCCCTCGATCGTGGCCGTCGCGCCGATCACGAACATCTCCTCGGACCAGCCCGAGCGGCGCATCAGCGTCGCGGCGCGCATCTCGCAGCGCATCGCCACCGTCTCCCCGTCGTCGCCGGTCACATCGAGATTCAGATAGGCATGCGGGTTGACGAAATCGATGCCGGTGATGACGCCTTCGATCGAGACGGGCTGCGAGCGTTCGAACTGGCCGAAGCCGTGATGCGCCTGGGCTCCGCCGCCCGCCAATGCGAGACCGGCCGCCGTCAGAACGATTCCGCGCTTCGCCTGCATGTTCATCTCCCGACCCGCTAACTGCTTACCTGCCCACCTGCCGTCGATCATACACCGCGAAGCCCGATCACGGTCGCGGCCAGCGCGGCGCCGACAAAGTTCGCGACGAGATCCCAGCCGGTGTTCAGATAGCCGCCGACGTTCGTCTCGGCCATGACCAGCGTGGCGGCGAACTCTACGAGCTCGTTGACCGCGCCGAGCCCCATGCCCGACGTCGCGGCGAGCACCATCAGACCGAGTGTCGGCGTGGCCTCGCCGCCGCGCCGTCTGATCGCGGCGCGGATGCCGTGCCAGCAGACCCAGGTCGCGACGCCGAAGCCGTAGACGTGGACGATCTGATCGAACTTCAGCCGATCCGGAATCAGCCAGAGCGAGTAGAGCACGCGGATGTCGCCGTCGATCGGCCAGCTTGCGGGAACCGGCACGAGTCCACCCGCCATGTGCAGCAAACCCCAGAGGCTTAAAGCCCAGAGCAGTCCCGGCGACAGGGAGACCGATCGATGGACGAGCCAGACGACGGGCATCAGCACGAGCATCACGACGATGTAGAAGACGAACTCGGAATTGCCGAGCACGAATGAAAGGCCAGTTGCAACGAGCAGATAGAGCACGGTGAACGCGGCCACCGGAAACACGACGGCATCGAGCTTCATGATCACCCCCAGGCCGGGAAGCATAAGCCGCGCGGGCAACGGCGATCCAGCGCGTTGCGTTGTCGCTGCCGGCCTGCTCAGGCATTATTCGTGGCCCTGCAAGAACAAGACCAAGGGGGATCCGGTGGACCCGATGGAACGGCTCGATCCCGAGCTCGTGGCGCCGCTCAAGGGCGTGATGGAGGCGACGGGCGGCGGCTTCGACCTGAGCGACATACCGGCAACCCGCGCCATCGTCGATGCGATGCTCGAGGCGGTCAACGCCGAGGCGCCGGCCATCCGGGGCGTCGGCGTCGAGGATCGCACCGTGCCGAGCCACGAAGCGGGCGTCGAGGTGCCGGTTCGGATTTATCGGCCCGACGGCCAATCGGAAGCGCTGCCGGTTCTCGTCTGGATGCACGCGGGCGGCTACGTCATCGGCAGCATCGCGATGGACGACATCATGGCCCGGCAGCTCGCGAAGGACATCGGCTGCGCCGTCGTTTCGGTCAACTATCGCCTCGCGCCCGAGCATCCGTATCCGGCGGCGCTCGAGGATGGCTACGGCGTGCTGCAATGGGTCGGCCGAAAGGCTGACGAGGAAGGCTTCGATGCCGGGCGCATTGCCGTCGGCGGCGCAAGCGCGGGCGGCGGGCTCGCGGCGGGGCTCGCGCTCGTGGCACGGGATCGCGATGGTGTCAGACCGATGTTTCAGCTTCTGATCTATCCCGACATCGACGACTCGGGGTTGGAGCCTGCGAGCGAATCGGTCCCCGAGAACCTGTTCTGGAGCCGAGAAAACACGCGAATCGGGTGGAACGCCTATCTCGCGGGCAAGGAGGGCTCGCCCGAGGTTCCCGAGTACGCCGCGCCCGCAAGGGCAACCGATCTGAAGGGACTGCCCGATGCCTTCATCGGCGTCGGCACCGCGGACATGCTGCTCGACGAGAACATCGACTATGCCGAGCGTATGAGCGCGGCCGGAGCCAAGGTCGATCTCAGAGTCTACCCCGGCGCCTTTCATGCGTTCGATGCGTTCGCGCCGATGACCCGCGTCGCGCAGGCCTTCGTGGCCGACCGCAACGGGGCCTTGCGGCGTGCGTTCGAGTGAGCCGCCCCGCATAACGAATTCGACAGGACAAAGACATTACGGAGAGAAGCCATGTCAGCAGCGAGTAAGCAAGCCGCACCGACGAAGAGCCTGCCCGAGCGCGCGAAGGAAATAGCGAAGCTCGCCGACGAGCACGCTGCGTGGGGCGACGAGCACGGACAGCTCGCGGAGCCCGTCGTCGAGGCGCTGCTCGAGCATCGGATGTTCGGCATGTGGGTGCCGCGCGCGGTGCCGGGCGGCGCCGAGCTCGATCCGGTCTCCTCGCTCGAGACGATCGCGAACGTCACCTACGGCGACCCGTCGGCCGGCTGGGTCATGATGGCCGCGTCTCTCGCCGTCGGCACGGGCGCGGCCTATCTCGAAGACGACGCGGTCGACGAGCTCTTCGGCGGCGAGCGCATGCCGGTCATCGCGGGGCAAGGCACGCGACCCGGCAAAGCCGTCAGGCACAAGAACGGCTTTCTGCTGTCAGGCTCCTGGAGCTTCGCGTCGGGCATCAAGCACGGCACGCATATTCATACGCTCGGCCTGATCGAGGAGACCGGCGAGCCGCGCATCTTCGTGCTGCCGGTCGGCGAAGCCACGCTGATCGACAACTGGGACGTCATGGGGCTGCGCGGCACAGGCAGCATCGACTATACGATTGACAAGGTCTACGTGCCGGAGAGCTACACGCATTTCGCGGTCACGGAGGAGCCGAAGCGCGGCGGCAGCCTGTACACGTTCGGCATCATCGGCTTCGCGGCGATCTGTCACTCGGGCTGGGCGCTCGGCATCGGCCGGCGTCTGCTCGACGAGATGAAGGCGCTCGTGCAGGAACGCGGCGGCGCGAAGGGCCCGCAGGGCTCGAGCCCGAGCTTCCAGGAGAATTACGCGCGGGCCGAGGGGACGTATCGCGCAGCGCGTGCATATGTCATGGAATCCTGGGGCGACGTCAAGGCCACGCTCGATCGCAACGAGCCCTTGAGCGTCAGGCAGAACACGCTGATCCGCTCGGCGATGATTCACGTGACGGCGGCCTCGCACGAGGTCGCGAGATTCGTCTATCAGTCCGCCGGTACGCTCGGGCTGCGCTCGGGAACGATCCAGCGCCTGTTCCGCGACATGCATGCCGGCACGCAGCACCTCATCGCATCGCCGCCGGTGTATCAGGCCGTCGGCCGCGAGCTCGCGGAGCTCGCCGAAGGCCACAAGTGGCAGTTTTTGAATCTCGTCGACCCGAACGCAAAGTGAGCGCCGCCATGCGAATCTCGATGACAACGACGCGAAGGGCAGCGGCCAGGTCGCGCCTCGCGCTTCTTCTGTTGAGCCTGGCGTCGGTTCTATTGAGCCTGGCACCGGCTGCCGACGCGCTGGCCCAGGGCCCGTCGGCCGATGGCGGCCAGGAAATCCTGACGATCGATCATTACGTGACGCAGGTTTCGGTCGTGCCTTCCATCGACGGAGAGCATACGCAGCTCTACGTCCGCGAGCGCGTGCGCGGCGCGACGATCGCGCGCGGCGGCGGTCTCGAGGGCCGCGTCGCGCTGTTCGTACACGGCGCCGGCACGCCGGCCGAGGTCGCCTTCGACGTCCCGTACGAGGATTACAGCTGGATGGCTTACCTCGCGGCTGCGGGTTTTGACGTCTTTTCGGTCGACATGACGGGCTACGGACGATCGACGCGGCCTTTCGTCATGAACGATCCGTGCAACCTGGCCGAGGACGCGCAGCGCGAGCTCGGGATCGGTATCGCGCGGGACCGATGCTCACCGAGCCACGTCGGCGCGACGACGACGATCGAGTCGGACTGGGCCGACATCGACCGCGCCGTCGACTATATCCGCGAGCTGCGGGGCGTCGACCGCGTGCATCTGCTCGGCTGGTCGCTCGGCGGCCCGCGGGCCGGCGGCTATGCGGCGCGGCACGCCGACAAGGTCGGCCGGCTCGTCCTGCTGGCGCCGGCCTACTCGCGCGACTCGTCTGCCGGCCCGCCCGAAGGGCCCGACGAGCGCGCGGCGATGTCGTCGCAGTCGCGCGCCGACTTTCTCGACTACTGGAACACGCCTTTCAACTGTCCCCAGCAGCGCGACCCGGTCGCGGGCGAAGTCATCTTCTCTGAGATGTTGAAGTCCGATCCGGTCGGCGCGACCTGGGGACCCGGCATCCGGCGCGCGCCGATCGTGTCCGTCTGGGGCTGGAACGAAGAGATCGTCGGCCGATCGCAAGCACCCCTGCTCGCGGTAGCGGCCGCGCACGACGCGAGCGTCGCGCCGGAGCGCGTGCGCGAGCTCTACGACGATTACGGCGCGAGCGAGAAGGTGCTCGTCGACATGGGCTGCGCAACGCACGGACCGATGTGGGAATCGGTGCACGGGCTGCTCTTCGCCGCATCGCTCGAGTGGCTGCGCTCCGGCACCGTCAACGGAGAGTCCTCCGGCGTGATCCGCATGGGCTACTGAGAGACGGTGACCCTGGGGTCAGACCCTTCGGGTCTGACCCCCATCTGACCCCATCTCAACGCGCCGCGGCCAGGCGTCTCTGGCTCGCTGTCTGCGCAGCCGAGCCCAGAAGCACGGCGAACGACTCCGCGGGCACGGCCGCGCTGAACAGATGCCCCTGCGCCTTGCTGCAGCCCAAACGCCTGAGCAGATCGAGCTGCTCCGACGTCTCGACGCCTTCGGCGAGCACGGGCAGGCCAAGCGCGCGCGTCATCGCTATCACTGCTTCGATGATCGACGCCGTACGCGCGTCCGACAGAGCCTCAGCCGTAAACGTTCGGTCGATCTTGACCATGTCGATCGGCAGTGACTTGAGGTAGCTCAGCGACGAATATCCGGTGCCGAAATCGTCGAGCGCGATTCTGATTCCCATGCCGCGGAGCTCGTTCAACAGGCTTAGGGCGCGATCCTGGATCGACATGAGCGAGGTCTCGGTGATCTCGAGCCAGAGGCATTCCGCCGGCAGGCCGCTGAGCACGAGCGCGCGCCGCGCCAGATCGCAGATATCCTGGCGGCGAAACTGTATGCCGGAAACGTTGACGGCGACTGGGATCGGCGGCATGCCGGCCCGCTGCCAGTCGACGGCCTGCGCGCAGGCGCTGTTCAGCACCCATTCGCCGAGCTGCAGGATCAACGCGCTATCCTCGGCAATCGGAATAAACGTCGACGGCGGCACATAGCCGCGCTCGGGATCGCGCCAGCGAAGCAACGCCTCGGCGCCGCAGAGCCGGCCGGTCGAGATATCGAGCTGCGGCTGGAAGTGAACCTCGAGCTGGCATTCGTCGAGCGCCCGGCGCAATCCGGTCTCGATCCGGAGGCGCTCGACCGACGCCGCATTCATCTCGGACGAGTAGTACTGGTAACCCGCCTTTCCGCGCTGCTTGGCGTGGTACATCGCGGTGTCGGCGTTGCGGAGCAACTCCTCCGCGGTCTGGCCGTCCGCAGGGTACGTGGCGATGCCGATGCTGGTCGCCAGCAACGCCTCCGTTCCCGCGACTGCGAACGGCCTCTCGAGACGTTGCAGGATGCGTTGGGCGACGGAGCCCGCGGCGAAACGATTTCTGATTTCCGGCAGCAAGATCACGAACTCGTCCCCGCCGAGCCGCGCCAGAGCGGATTCCGTGAATCCTGCCGAGGTGACCGTAGTGTCCGGGTCGACCTCGCGCGCGTACAGGCCGAGGATGTCATCGTCGCGTATCAGATCCCCGAGCGTTCTCGAGAACGCGTTCAGCACCTCATCGGCCGCCTGATGACCGATCGTGTCATTGATGAGCTTGAAATTGTCGAGGTCGACGAAGAGAAGGGCAAACTCGGTGCTCTTCCGCCGGCTTCGCGCCAGCGTCCGCTCGAGATATTCGTTCAGCAAGCGCCGGTTCGGCAGCCCGGTGAGCCCATCCTGATAAGCCAGCGCCCGAACCTGCTCGTTCGACGCGGCGAGCTCCTCGTTTGCGGCCGCGAGCTCGCGCGTGCGCTGCCCGACGAGGTCCTCGAGCTGGTCCTTGTAACGGGAGAGCTCCTCTTCGGCGTGCTTGCGCTCGCCGACCTCCTTCTTCAGGGTCTCGTTCGAGTGCTCGATTCTCCGCGCCTGTTCCTCCTGGCGCGCGTAGAGCGTCGCATTCTCGAGCGAGACGGCGATCTGTGACAGAAGCAACGTGAGCGCCTCGAGCCGCGCCGGCGTGAACACGCCCGCGACCTGGTTGTTTTCGAGATAGATGAGCCCCGTTACCTTGCCCTTGTGCAGAATCGGCGCGCACAGCACCGACTTCGGCGCATGCCGGCGCACGTATTCGTCGGCCCGGAACCTGCCTCGCGAGGCCGGATCGGCGAGCACGACCGGCTCGCCCGTCCGGATGACGTAGTTCGCGATGGCGGGAGAAAGCGCTGTCGAATCCGGCAGCGACTCGCCGATCATCAGGCGCGCGTCCGCGGCCGCGCTTTCCTTGATGCCCTGCACCATGTACTGGCCGCCGCATTCGAGCACGAGCACGACGCTCTCGCCCCCGGCGTTCTCGAGAATGATGTTCATCAGCTTCGCCAGCAAGGATTCGAGGATCAGCTCGTTCGCGATCGCGAGGCTCGCCTTCAACATCGTTGCCAGATCGAGCGCGTCGCCGCGTTCGGCGCTGTGCCGCGTCGTTCCGCCGCTCGTCGAGACGCTCGACGACGGCACGATGCTGCGCGCATGCATGCCCTGCTCCGCGCGCAGATCGGCCGCCTTGCCGGCTGCGCCCCAGATCTCGTAAGACTGGATTGCCTTGTCGAGGTAGTGCGCCGCGAAATCCGACTTGTCCTGTCCGAGCCAGAACCCGGCCGCGCGCTCCGCGGCGAGCGCTTCGATGTGTATGAAGCCGTGACGCGACGCCGACGCGATCGCCCGGTCGTAGAATCGCATCGCCGTCATCGTCTCGCCGTCGAGGCGGGCCATCTCTGCTTCCACGAGCTCGTGCATGTGGATGAAGTTCTCCGGACAATTCTCGGCCCAGCCGGCAAGGTCGGCCCGATTTCGTGCGAGGACGGACTCGAGCTCCGGTCTCGTGGCAGCATCGACTGATTCGAGCATCGCCGCGGCCGTCATCGCGGAGTAGAAGCCGTGCTCGCTCCGCGTGATGAAGCCGGCGCTGAACGCCAGCAGCTTCTCGGCACGGAGCGAAAACGCGTAGGCCTCTTCAAATTCGCCGCAAAAGAATCGATGCATCAGCAGCATCGTGAACCAGTCGGACTCGAACGAGAAATTACCGAGCTGATGGCCGGCGGCCGTGTGCTCGTCCTCGCACTGCCGGGCATCGCCAAGCGTGTCGCCGGCGGGACGCTCCCCACGGAGCCAGTCCACGAACCGCAGATGCGGCTCCAGAAACGGAACGTTGGTCCTTTCTCCGATCCTCTCGCAGAGCTCGAGCGCGGCCAGCGTCTCGTCGCGAAGCTCGGGCAGCGTCATGCCCCGGAACAGCAGGTGGCTGACTCGCCGCGCCGCGCTGTACGTCACATGCGGATGGTCGCCGGTCTCGAGCCCGTACTGCATGCTGCGCTGGAACAGCTCGATGCTCGCGTCCACCGGCTCGTTCCAGTGCGAGGCGAAGTGCCCGTGCAGGAAGTAGACGCCCGATAGCACGGACAGGTCGTCGAAGTGATGCGCCAGATCGATCCCTAGCTTCGTGAACCGGTATGCGGCCCGATACTTGCGCAGGCCGCCGCTCAGAATCGCGCCGAAAGAGCCGTAGGCGCGCGCCGACAGCGGGCAGTTTCCAAAATCCAGCGACAGCGACACCATCTTGCAGCACATCAGGGCAAAGAGCTGCTGATCGGTCTGGAAGGCCGCCGGCAGACAGTGAGTCAGCAGCGACATAAGCGCGATCTTCTCGTTATCCTGCATGACCGGCAGGTCGAGAAGCTTGCCGACGCCGATCTCGTCCGTGCGCTCGAGGATGCGGCCGATCTCCGCTTGCAGGACATTGTCGAGAGACGCGGCATCGACCGGCAGGTCGACACCGAGGATCTCGGCGCCCTGCCGCCCGCAGCGAAGCGCGTCGGCCATCTGGCCCTGACTCAGATGCGTGTTGATCTTGAGCGCGAGTAGCTTCGCCCGCTCCGTCAGCGATTCCGTCTCAACGAGCGCGGCATCGATGATACGAAACGCCTCGTCGTAGCGGGCGCTGAGGGCCAGGCTTTCGGCGAGCTTGACGTAAGCGTCTCGAGCGAGCTCGTAGTGGTCACGCCACGCGTGCTCGCCGCCGAGCAACGCGACCGCTGCTTCGAAGCTGCGCACGGCGGCCGAATAGGCCGTCGAATCCTTTGCCTTGCGGCCGGCCCTGAGGTTGAGATCCGCCAACCGCAGACGCTCGGCCGGCGCCTCGATGAGCTCGATGCCCTGGTTCATGTGATTGATGATGTCGAACAGACGCCGTTCGAGCGCGGCCTCGCTAGTGCTGTCCGCGAGGAGCAGGCGGCCGATCTCCAGATGAAGACCCGGCCTCTCCTCGGGCAGGACCATTTCGTAGGCGGCACGCTGCACCCGGTCGTGAAGGAACGCGAACCGCCGATAGACGAGAGGGGAGTCGAGCGCAGTCGGATCGAGGCTCTCGAACCGCGACGCGGGCACGATGAGCGCCGTTTCGAGCGCGCGTTCGAGCAGCCCGGCGAGCTCGTTTTCGGCGCAGCCGTAGATCACGGCCAAAGTGGACAGCTCGAAACGGCTGCCGATAGCGGCCGCGAGCTTGAGCGCGCGCTGCAAATCGGGCCCGAGCCTGTCGAGCTTCGAGGTCAGGACCTCCGCAACGTTCTCGCTGATCGTCGCCCGGTTGATTGCATTCAGGTCGTACCCGAACGAGCGCGAGGCCGGATCGAACGCTATCAGGCCGTCCTCGTGCAGGGATTGCAGGAACTGGCGGATGAAGAAAGGATTGCCTCCGGTGCGCGCATGGACAACGTCCGCAAGCGGCTTCTGCGACTCGGCGCCGGCATGCAACGTATCGGCGAGGAGCTGAACGACGTCCGGCACCGCGAGCGGGGCGAGCTCGATCGCGCCGATGTGAACGCCCCGGCTGCCGAGCTCCTTTGCCGCGAGCAACAACGGATGCGTCGTCTGGACTTCCTCCTCACGGTAAGCCTCAACGACGAGCAGCGACTCCGTGGCCGGCGAGCCGAGCAGCAAGGTTACGAGATTCAGGCTCGCTGCATCGGCCCACTGCATATCGTCGAGGAATAGCACGAGCGGGTGCTCACGTTTCGCGAACACCTGCACGAAACTCTGAAAGACGAGCTGGAACCGGTTAACGGCCTCAACGCTCGGCAGCGGCCTGACCGGGGGCTGCGCGCCCGTGATGTGCTCGAGCGCGGGAATCACATCGACGAGGACGCGCCCGTTGCTACCGAGCGCCTGGCGGATCGCCTCGCGCCAGACCTCGACGACCTCCGGGCTTTCCGTCAGCAGCTGCTCGACCAGGTCGTGCAGCGCATCGACGAGGGCGCTGAAGGGCCTGTCCCTGATCATCGGGTCGAACTTGCCGGCCGCGAAGTAGCCGCGCTTGGTCGTAACGGGCCGATGAATGTCGTTGACGAGGGAGGTCTTGCCGATGCCGGCGCGGCCGGAAACGAGCAGGATCTCCTTGCTGCCGGCCGCGACGCGATCGAACGCCCCCAGGAGATTCGAGAGCTCCGGCTCGCGGCCATAGAGCTTCTGCGGCGGCTCGAACCTGTCGATGACGTCGGCGGAACCGAGCTCGAAGACCTGGTCCGCGTTGCCCGACGCGATCTCGTCGCGGCATCGGCGCAGATCCGCGACGACGCCGGCGGCGCTCTGGTAGCGATCCTCGGGCGCTTTGCGAAGCAGCTTCATCACGACCGCCGAAACCGACGCCGGTGTTTCCGCGTCGAGCTCGGCGAGCGGGACGGGTTGACGAGCGATATGGAAGTGAACCAGCTCGAGCGGATCGTCGCTCTCGTGGGGCCGCACGCCGCTGAAGAGCTCGTATAGCGTCACGCCGAAAGAGTAGAGGTCGGCGCGATGATCCACGTTGCGGTTCATGCGGCCGGTCTGCTCGGGCGCCATGTACGCGAGCGTTCCCTCGAGCGCGCGGGGATGCTGAAAGTCGATCGATTCGGTGCGCAGCCGCGTCGCAAGCCCGAAATCGACGAGCTTTGCCCGCCGCGCTTCGGGATCGTAGATGATGTTCTGACTCGTGACGTCCTTGTGAATCACCCCGGCGGCATGCACGCGGCCGAGCGTCGTTCCGACTTCAATGGCGATGTCGAGCGCTTCGACCAGATCGAATGCCTGCCCGGTGCGCCATTTCCTGAGCGGCGCGCCGGGGAAGTGCTCGAGCACGAGAGCAAGGCGGCCGTCGTGCTGCAGCAGCTCGTACGCCCGGCTGACGCCGTCGATCGTGAGCGATCGCAACAGCTCGAACTCGTTGCGGTAGCGCGTGAACTGCCTGGCCGAGACGACCTTTCCCGACGTTTGCTTGACCGTTACCGGGGCGCCGTCCGCAAGCCTCCTGGCGCGGTGAACGGTCGAGCTGTCGCTGCCGTGAAGCAGCTCCTCGAGCTCGTAGCCAGGAAGGTCGTGCACGCCGTTGCCCTCGTTCCGCCGACCCGGGCGTAGATGCTTGTAAACCTAGAGGAAATAGGAGCTCCGGGTCAGGACCAAGGTCACACAATCAGCTCATCGAGCGTTTCCGCCGACTTCCTTGGCGTCGGCCTTTTCGCTCATAGTAGTCATGGAGGAATGGTGGCCTATGGAATCGTTTACCTATCAGCACAGGAAGAGCGCCGTGCTCATCCGCTCGGCCGGGCCCGAAGATGTCCCGCATCTGATCGAGCTCAACAGGAAGGCATTCCCTTCCATGGCCGAAGAAAACGTGGTCTGGAGCGAACGACAGCTGCGCAATCACCTGAAGGTCTTTCCCGCCGGTCAGCTGGTGGCCGTGGTGAACGGAAAGGTGGTCGGGGCGGCGGCTTCCCTGATCATCCCTAATGGTCGCGATCCCTATCGAGCACACACCTATGGCGGCATCACCGACGGCGGATATTTTCACAACCACGATCAGAGCGGTGACACCCTGTACGGCGCAGACGTCTACGTCGATCCGGAGTTTCAGGGCGAAGGAATCGGGGCGGCCCTATACGAAGGGCGGCGGCGCCTCTGCAAGCAGCTCAACCTTCGCCGCATTCTGGCCGGCGGACGCATTTCCGGATACGCCGAGCACGCCGACAAGCTCACTCCGGAAGACTACACGGAGAAGGTCAAGGAGGGAGAGATTTACGATAAGGTGCTGAGCTTTCAGCTCGGGCAGGGATTCGTAATCCGTGGAATTCTGCGCAACTACATTACCGATCCCAAGAGCCTCAACACGGCAACTTTGATCGAGTGGCTGAACCCGGACTACACGCCTACGGAAGGGTCGTCCAAGGTGCGCATCGCTTGCGTGCAATACAAGGTTCGCCGGATCAGGACATTCGAGGACTTCGCCAATCAGGTCGAATACTTCGTTGAAACAGCGTCCCACTACCGCTCCGACTTCGTCCTCTTCCCGGAATTCTTCTCGGTACAACTCCTTTCCGTAATCGAGCCGCTCTCCGCCATCGAAGGCATTAAACGCCTCGCGTCCGACTTCACCCAACCGTTTATCGAACTGATGTCGGGCCTGGCACACAAGTACGGCCTCTTCATCGTCGGCGGCAGCCACCCTATCGAGGACGCCGGCAAGCTCTATAACAAATGCCTGATCTTCGATCCCGAAGGCCGCTACCTGGCGCAACCAAAACTCCACATCACACCGGCCGAAAGACGTTACTGGGGCATCTCCGGCGGCAACGAGCTCGTCATCATGCCGACACCGAAGGCGAAGGTCGCCGTTCAGCTCTGCTACGACGTTGAGTTCCCGGACGCCACCCGCTACCTCGCGGACCAGGGAGTGGAGATCCTATTCGTCCCCTATTGCACGGACGACCGTCACGGCCTGCTTCGCGTGCGTTACTGCGCGCAGGCACGCGCCATCGAGAACCAGATCTTCGTCGCCACCGCCGGCATCATCGGAAACCTGCCCAGTGTGCCGGCGATGGACATTCACTATGGCCAGGCGGCGGTCTTTACTCCATCGGACTTCGAGTTCGCCCGTGACGGCATTCAGGCGATCGCCGATTCCAATGTCGAAACCTTGCTGGTGACCGACGTCGACATCGGCGATCTGTATCGCTCGCGCGCGTCCGGCTCCGTTACACCACACCTCGACCGCCGCACCGATCTTTTCGAGCTCAAGGTGAAACTCAAGAATCTGGACACGAGCAGCGAGCTGACCGACCCGCCGGAAATCGACCTGCCGAAATAGTGGAATCAGACAACGGCCGTGAGATCGGGTCTGAAGCCGATATGGCCGTGCTCTCCGGGATAACCCCTGGGATTACAGACAACTCGAGTACCGAACAGCTCGTAGTCGAAAGGCTGATGGGTATGACCGTGAACCCACAGTGTCGGCTGATGCTCTTCGATCAAGCCTTCCAGGCTGCTCGCGAACGCCGGGTTTAGTGGGTCATTCGCGTACCTCTTCGCGATCGACCTCGACGCGGGAAGGTGGTGCGTGATGACGACGGTCGGCCCGTCGAATGCACGCTCGAGCTCGCTCGCGAGCCATGCCCGACTCGCCTCGTGAAGCGCAACCGAATCCTCCGGTCGGAAGTTGCGCTCGCCATGCCGAATGTTGGTGAAGTCATTCATGGATTGCCTGGCGCGCTGGCGGGCAAACCATGCCTCGGCTTCGCCGTGCAGTTTGAAATCCGTCCAAAGGGTGGCACCAAGGAATCGGACGCCGTCCAGGACGAGCCTGTCGTCACTCAAAACCGAGATGTTTCGAGGCGCTTCGCTCTTGAGTGACCTCGTCAGTGCGATATCGTGGCCGTAGAACTCGTGATTTCCCGGCACGTAAACGATCGGTCTATCGGGAAAGTGACGCGCAGCCCAGCGGAGGCCTTCCAATCCGACACCGATGTCGCCCGCGAGAATCACGGCATCGGCGTCCGTTTCCGGCGGGCCGAAATCGGCGAATTCCGTGTGCAAATCGCTCAGGATATGGAGTTTCATGACAGCTGCGCCGTTCGCGACGACCCCGTGATCCTTGATGGAGGAAGGAATGCTCGAGCCGAATCTGATCGATTTCGTTCTCTGGTTGATGTTAGGCGGCGTTATCGGGTTTTTCTATGGCCGGAGGAGGTTCGATCGCCGGGTATCCGAGGCAACGGATACGGTCGACAGTCGCGAAGCCCTGAAGATCTCAGACCCCAATCTCAAGGTTCGCCTGAGGGCGCAGAGGCGCGAGTTTGGCATCCTCTATGGCGCAATCGGAGCCGCCGTTTCGGGAGGCATGTTCGGAGTCATAGCCTTATTCTTGCTAATTCTCGAATAGACACGTGGGATCGGGGCCTCGGCTACACAGCGTTAGGCGACGGATGCGCAGCAAGGGAAGAATCGCCTCCTGGAACAGCAAGCCCGACTCGCCCGGTCCCTTTGTCCTCATCGCCGCCGCCGGAGTGCCTGCTCGCGCTGACGCGTGGGCGAGCTTCGAGTTCATATAGCCATTCTACCTTCCCAGTAGGATCAAGCCGTTCGCATGCAAGCGCTCGCCACAGGGAAGGCGCCCGTGTGACGGAGGACACATTTCGGCGCCCGGCGCGCTGCGATGATTCGCTCGTTAGCCCCTGTCATGAACGAGACCAATGTCGTCCTGACGGCCCAAGCTGCTTGACCGGGCACCTACGAAGAGGATGTAAAGATGCAAAACCGAGGCCCGATAATCGCGTTGGTGAGCTGCGCTCTCGCACTGATTGGATCTTCGGCTGCTCTGGCGCAGCAGACTTCGGTCGACACTACACTGAACGGGCTGATTGAAATGCCGGTGCCGCGGGGACTGTCGAGCGCCGAGCGGAGCACGTGGGCCGAGCAAACCCGATGGCTGACGAGCGTGCGTAATCGCTATCGGGAACTTTCGATCTCTTACGCGGCACCGATATCGAATTCTGCCGGACAGGACGCTGCGGCGCCGACGGTACCGGGCGGGGCCGTCGTCAGCGCCGCGGTCAGTGGCCTGGGTACCATGAAAAACGCTGACGAGCCGAGCGAGCGCGGTGAGCGCGCGCGAGTAGCCCCTCCGACCTCAGCGCCGGCGCGTGTAAACCAATCGAATGACCGGCTCATTGAACTGCAGCAAGCCGTTCAGAACGAAAGCCGACGGTTCCAGACGCTGTCGAACGCGCTCAAGGCGCGGCACGATGCGGCGATGAATACGATTCGCAACATGAAGTGAAGGCTTGACGCAGAGACCGAGCGGCGCGTGCAGCAAACCGGAATCCGGGATGCAGGGCTAGAAACGCCGCGCGATTTTCCTGAATCCGTCGCGGACTTCCTTGGCCAACAGCTTTGCCGCCGCACCGATATCCCTGGCCG
The DNA here is from genome assembly GCA_035513215.1 of Gammaproteobacteria bacterium. Taxonomy (GTDB): domain Bacteria; phylum Pseudomonadota; class Gammaproteobacteria; order Steroidobacterales; family Rariloculaceae; genus DATCZB01. Next base: position 62,884 of record DATKCK010000109.1, read on the forward strand.
ATT
>DATKCK010000110.1:0-13444 GCA_035513215.1 Gammaproteobacteria bacterium
GGGGTCTGACCCCATTTTCATCCCATTTTCATCCACCCAAGTTCACCCTGCGCGGATCCAGCGCAGGAGGGTGCGGAAGTTCGGGGGCTTGCCGGTCAAGAGGAGGCCGATGCTGAAGACGCGCGCGGCGCACCAGATGGCGACGTAGACGAAGACGATGCCGACGGCAATCGAGAGCCAGACCTGCCAGGCCGGCGGCGGCTCGGTCGAAGCGAGCCTGAGCAGCATGCCGAAGGTGTTGATCGGCGGAATGAAGCTCGCGGACACGCTGAGCACGGAGCTCGGGTCGCGCGATATAGGCCACCAGAGAAACATCGGCAGCATCAGCAGAATCGAGAACGGCATCATCAGCGACTGCGCTTCCCTGAGCTCGTTGACGGCCGCGCCAATCGCCATCATCAGCGATCCGACCGTGAAAAACGCGATGAAGAAGAACACGAACAGATAGACGACCAGCGTGGTATCGATCAGGCCGAGCAGCGAGAACGACGACAGCGCGACGAGCCCGACGACGAGATAGATCGACATCCCGAGCAGGCTGTGCGACATGTGCCCGAGGAGCTTGCCGGTCATGAGCTGCATCGGCGACACGGCCGAGAGTAGCACCTCGACGACGCGGCTCGACTTTTCCTCGATCGTTGACGTCATCAGCATCTGGCCGCCGCCCATGATCCCCATGAAGAGCAGAAACATGAACGCGATCGGCAGCAGGACGTTGAGCCCGCCGACCGTCTCGCGCTCCTCCGTTTCGGTCACGGTCATGGACTGGCCCCGCTCGATGCGCATGAGCCGATTGACGGTCTCGCGGTCGAAGCCATAGGTCTCGATCCTGAGATTGATGATCGCGTCTCTTAGCATCGAGTGGACGGCGGAGCTCTCGCGCTCGTCGATATCGGGCCCGACATAGATGTCATAGCTGCCGAGCACCCCGACGTCGCTTTCGATCGCATCGGGGTGGACCTCGACGAGCGCAAGCAATCCACCGGCGTCGGGCGGCTCGTGCAGATACTGCTTCTCGCTTTCGATATCGGTGCCTGCCGCAAGCTGCATCAGCGTGAAGTCGGGGCCGATCTCGAGCGTCTCGACGACGTCGGCGGCACCCGCGAGCGCCCCGCCGCTCTCGCGCAGCTCCTCGGCGAGCTGCCGCTCCATCTGATTCGAGTCGAGCACGCGACGCGCTTCGGCCGTGACGAGGCCGGTTGGGTCGAGAATGGCGATCCGGCCCGACGGCCGGAAGCCGTCATCGTCCATCAGGCCGAAGACGAAGGAGACGACGGCAATCATGACGGGCAAAAAGAGCAGACCGATCAGGAAGGCCTTGGTGAATACCGTCGCCACGAACTCGCGCGACGCAATCCAGAGAATCTTCTTCATGCGCTTGCCTCGAGCGCAGTCGGCTTCCTGATCTCGGACAGGAGCGCCTCGGCCTCGTCGCCGGACTCGCCCGCCACAAGCCGAACGAATATGTCCTCGAGCCGGGGGCGGCTGAGCTCCATGCGCGCAACGGGCAGCGTGGTAGCGATGCGTCCCATCATGGCCGCCGGATCGGTGCCGCTCGCAAGATGAAGCTCGATGAGCCCCTCATGCTGCTCGACGAGCTCGACACCATCGACATTCTCGAGGACGCGGGTATCCGCATCCGCCTCGAGCGGCTCGACGATGATCTTGCCCGTGTCGTACTGTCCCCGAATCGCCTGGATCGGATCGTCGAGGACCTTTCTTCCCTTGTGCATCATGATGATGTGATCGCAAATGTCCTCGGCCTGCAGCATGACGTGAGTCGAGAACAGAATCGTCGCCCCGCGGCGATGCTCGGCGACGATCAGGTCGCGCAACAAGCGCATGTTCACGGGATCGAGACCGCTGAAGGGCTCATCGAGAATCAAAAGCTCAGGCTTGTTGATAATCGCGGCGGCGAACTGAATCTTCTGCCGCATGCCCTTCGAGAGTTCCTCGCAGGCATCGCGCTCGACATCGGGCAGCCGCACGCGCTCGAGCAGCGACTCGACGCGCCCGCGGATTTCCCCTTCGGGGACACCCTTGAGCCTGGCGATGAACGTCAGGTAGGCACCGACGCGCATGTTCTTGTAGACGCCGCGCTCCTCGGGCAGATAGCCGATCTTGTCCTTGGCCTCGAGCGCCGAGCGGTGGCCGAGCACCTCGAGCTCCCCCGAATCGGGAAACAGGATCGACATCAGCATGCGGATCGTCGTCGTCTTGCCCGCGCCGTTCGGACCGATGAAGCCGTAAAGGCACCCGGCTGGAATCGAAAGGTCGAGATCCCTGACGGCTTTCGTGTCGCCGAACGTCTTGGTCACGCCTTTGATACGGATCGCGTCGGCCATCAGAAGCGCAGCTTCGTCCACCCGCACACCCGCCTCATCGGATTCCTCCCCCTTTCAGAACGTTCGAATCTCGCCGGAGGCACGCGATTGTGACGGCTTCGGTGTAACCAAGGCTTCGGATGAAGCGTCTCCTGTGCGTGGTTCGATTATACGAGGCCGGAGAGCCAAGTCCCATCAGCGTGGGGATCGAGTCTCTGCAGCGGGAATCGCAAATCGCTAGAATGGCCGCCGTTTCGAAAGACCGAGCCGGGCCGGTGGACACGAACGAGGGGACGGCGACTGTGCCAAAAAAGAACACTCTCAACATGATCGTTGACGTGTTCGCGTCGCCCGGCGAGGCCTTCGCGTCGATCAAGGAACGCCCGACGGTTCTCGTGCCGATCCTGCTCGTGTGCATCGCGGCGGCGGCGCCTGCCTGGCTGTATCTGCTCCAGGTCGATATCGGATGGCTCGTGGAGCGTCAGCTCAGCGCGCAGAGGTTCATCGACCTGACCGATGCGCAGATCGAAACGATCGCCAACGCCGCCGCGGACCGGGGACGCGCATTCACAATCGCGCAGAGCGTCGCCGGCACGTTCGTTTTCGTTACGGCCTTCGTGCTGATCCAGGCGCTGTACCTGAGGATCGTCTCGGCCTTCAGGAAAGACGCCGTCCGGTACAAGCAATGGTTGAGCCTCGTGAGCTGGGCATCCCTGCCCGCCATCCTCGGTTCGATCGCATCCGTTGTTTTCGTCCTTACGAACGATGTGAGCTTCGTCGAACAGACGGCAATCAATCCACTGAGCTTCGGGAATCTTCTGCAGCTCGATCCGTCGAACTCGAGTACGCTGATGACAGTGGCAAGGAACCTGAGCCCGATAAACGTCTGGTCCCTGGTCCTCGTATTTCTCGGTTACCGCGCGCTTTCCGGGGCGAGTCTCGGGACGGCCGCCGCCGTGCTCCTGGCTCCCGTGATCTTCATCGTCGCCATCGTCATTGCCCTCATCTGAAGCACGCGAGATTCTCGAATGGCCAAGAAGCTGCTGATCGTCGCCCTCATCATTGCGCTCGTCATAGCGGTGCCGCTCGCTCGTCGAATCGGCGGCGGCGGCCAGGCCGTCCCCGTCGTGCTCGAGAGCGTGGGCCCCCGCAGCATCCAGACATCCGTGCTGGCTTCCGGTCGACTCGTTCATGAAGACGAAGTTAATCTCAGCACCGAGCAACCCGGCCGTGTCACCGCAATCTACGTCGAGGAAGGCGACACGGTGCACAGCGGACAGTTGGTGCTCCAGATCGATGACGAGCGATATCGCACGGCTGTCGAGCAGCGCGAAGCCGCGCTTCGCATGCAGCAGATCGCGATCGAACGGCAGCAAACGCAGCTCGACAACCTTCGCAGACAATGGGAGCGAACGGCCGAGCTCAGGGAACGAGGGCTGATCGACGAGGACAGCTTCGACACGTCCACGAACAACCTCCGAGTCGCCGAGATCGACCTGAGATCCAACCAGGAGCAGCTGCGGCAGTCTCAGGCGCAGCTCGATCAGGCCGAGGATGACTTGCGCAAGACGCAGGCGTTTTCACCGATCGACGGCACCGTAACATCGCTCGACATCGAAGTCGGTGAAACCGCGATCTCAAGCTCGACGAACGTGCCGGGATCGAGCCTGATGACGATCGCCGACACATCGACGATCCTGACTGAGGTCAATGTGGACGAGGCGGACATCGCATCGATCAGAGTCGGGCAGAAGGCGGACATCTTCGCGATCGCCTATCCGGACGATCCTGTCCAAGGCGTTATCGAATCGATTGCCTTGTCGGCCAAAGTCGCCGAGGGCGAGCAGGGACGCAGCTTCGAAGTCAAGATCCGCATCACCGACACGAGGGGAATCGAGCTTCGGCCCGGCATGAGTTGCCGCACCGAGATCTTCACCGACCTGAGGGAAGGCGCGCTGGCGGTTCCGATACAGGCCATCATCATCGAAGAGGATCTGACCGAGGATGAAACGCGCTACTACGTGTATCAACGCGACGGAGACCGCGTTCGCCGCGTCGAGGTAGAGGTCGGAATTTCCGACGACACCTATCAGGAAGTCGCAAGCGGTCTCAGGGAAGGTGACGAGATCGTCATCGGTCCCGACAGGATCCTCCGTAATCTCGAGGATGGGGACACGATCACGGTAGCGGAAACCTAGTGCTCGCCATGCCCCTAATCGAGCTGCAAAAGATCAGCCGGCACTACCAGATGGGCCAGCAACTGATCAAAGCCGTCGACGAAATCGATCTGACGATCGAGCGCAACGAATACGTCATGTTCAGCGGCTCGTCGGGCTCCGGGAAGTCCACCGTCATGAACATCATCGGGTGTCTCGACACGCCGACCTCAGGCTCGTACGTCCTCAACGGAAATACGGTCCGGGGTCTCGACGAGAACGCCCTGGCCGACATTCGCAATCACGAGATCGGCTTCATTTTTCAGACGTTTAACCTGTTGCCACGGGCTACGGCGCTCAAGAATGTCATGCAACCGCTCGTATACAGAGGGCTGAGGCACTCGGATCGAAAGGCCGCTGCCGAGGAAGTCCTGGCACGTGTCGGCCTCGCCGAACGAGCTAATCACCTGCCGAACGAGCTCTCGGGCGGACAACGGCAGAGGGTAGCGATCGCCCGGGCTCTCGTGACGCGCCCGTCGATTCTTCTCGCCGACGAGCCGACCGGAAATCTGGATTCGCGGACCACGACCGAGATTCTCGGACTGTTCGACGAGCTGCACTCCGATGGCCAGACGATCATCGTGGTTACGCACGAGCCCGATGTCGCGGCACACGGCACGCGCACGATCCGTCTGCACGACGGCTGCATCGAGTCCGATGAGAGAAACGTGAGTCGAAACCGTGCCCACTAACTCAAAAGTCGGCATCGGAATACACGCCTCGATCTGGTTCGCCTTCACCGAAGGCGCGCGCGCGGCCCTGGAATCGATCCGTGCGCACGGCTTTCGCAGCTTCCTGACGGCGCTTGGCATCGTTATCGGCGTGGCCTCGGTCATCGCGATGGTGTCGATTATCCAGGGCCTGAGCCAGCTCATTAATCAGCAGTTCGAAGGGCTCGGGAGCAATAGCATCACCGTGCAGGCTTACACGTCGTTCGAGGACCAGATACAGGGACGTTTCAACCGCCTCACGCCGAACGATCTCGACCTGATTCGCTATCGGGTCCAGGGTATCGAGTCGATTACGCCGATCGTCGGCGGCTCCGGAACGGTCCGCTACGGCAGTCAAACGGCCGTTGCGCGCGGAATCGGCTCGACCTATAGCTACCAGGAGATCGGGCAATACTATGCGGCGAAAGGACGCTTCATCTCCGCAAGCGATGATGAGACGCGTCGACGCGTCGCAGTGATCGGCGAGGAGATCCGGCAGGACCTGTCGCTTCCCGAGGACCCCGTCGGGGAATACGTCCAGTTCAATGGTGCATGGCTCAAGATCATCGGCCTTCTCGAACCCAAGGGCGAGATCCTGGGACAGAGTCAGGACAACGTCATGATCATCCCGTACAGCACCATGGTCAGCGTACAGCCGAACCGGGCCCGCCCGGAGATCGCGATCGCGCTCACAGTCGCCGATCTGAACGACATGGAGAACGTGACTCAGTCCATCGCGCGCCTGCTTCGAAGCGCCCACGGAATCGATGACGAGAACGATGACGATTTCCGGATTCAGAGCGCGGAGCAGCTTCAGGATTCGATCCAGACCATTCTCGGCACGGCAACGGTCGTCATGGGGGGAATCGTCGGCATTTCGTTGCTCGTCGGTGGCATTGGCATCATGAACATCATGCTTGTCTCGGTTACCGAACGCACACGCGAGATCGGAATCTGCAAAGCGATCGGTGCCAAACGTCACCACATCCTGCTTCAGTTCCTGCTCGAAGCGCTGGTTCTGTGTCTGCTCGGCGGTTTTATCGGGCTCGTCCTCGGCTACGGCATAGGCGCGCTCGCCGCCGGGCTCATACCGGAGTTTCCCGAGGCGTATACGCCGCTTTGGGCCGTGGGCCTCGCGCTAGGCTTCTCCGGCCTAGTCGGCGTCGTGTTCGGCATCCTGCCGGCGGCCAAGGCCGCCAACCTGGACCCGATCAGCTCGCTGCGTTACGAGTGATCTGCGCGATTCCGCCCATATACGGAGCGAGCGCCTCGGGCACGTCGATCGTGCCGTCGGCCCGCTGAAAGGTCTCGATGACGGCGATCAACGCGCGCCCTATCGCGACGCCGGAGCCGTTCAGCGTGTGCACGGGCTCGGGCCTCCCGGTCTCGGGATTGCGCCAGCGCGCCTGCATGCGCCTTGCCTGAAACGCCTCGAAATTACTGCACGAGGAGATCTCGCGATAGCGGCCCTGACCAGGCAGCCAGACCTCGATGTCGAAGGTCCTGGCCGATGCGAAGCCCGTGTCGCCGGCGCTGAGCGTCACGACGCGGTACGCGAGCCCTAGGCGTCTGAGCACCTCCTCAGCTTCGTTCGTCAGCGTCTCGAGCGCGGCGTAGGAATCGTCGGGCTTGACGACCTGGACGAGCTCGACCTTCTCGAACTGGTGCTGCCGGAACATGCCGCGAGTGTCCTTGCCGTATGAGCCGGCCTCGGACCGAAAGCACGGCGTATGCGCCGTCAGCTTGAGGGGCAGATCATCCGCGCCGAGTATCGACTCGCGCACGAGATTGGTCAGCGGCACCTCGGCCGTCGGAATCAGAAAGAGCTCGCCTTCCGCGCCGACCGGAAAGAGATCCTCCTCGAACTTCGGAAGCTGCCCGGTTCCGAAAAGCGCGGCGCGATTCGCAAGATAGGGCACGTAGGTCTCGCGATAACCGTGCTCCGTCGTGTGCAGATCGAGCATGAACTGAATCAGCGCGCGGTGCAGCCGCGCGAGCCGGCCGTTCAGCACGACGAATCGGCTGCCGGCGACCCTGGCGGCGCCCGCGAGATCCAGCAGCCCCAGGCCCTCGCCGATCGCCTGATGGTCCTTCGGCTCGAAGTCGAATTCACGAGGCTGGCCGACGACTCGCACGACGACGTTCGCCGAATCGTCGGCGCCGTCGGGAACGTCCCGATGCAGCAGGTTCGGCACGCCGTGCAACAGTGTCTCGAGCGCATCGGCAATCTCGTCGAGCCTGGTTTCGGCCGCCGCGAGCGACTCGCCTAGCTCGCCCACCTCGCGCTTCAGCGGCTCGATATCCTGGCCTTTCGCCTTGGCCTGACCGATGGCTTTGGATTTCTCGTTACGGGCCTGGCGCTTCGTCTCGACGTCGACCTGGAGGGACTTCCGCTCCGCTTCGAGCGTCGCAAACGCGTCGCGATCGAAGACGAATCCGCGCCTTGCCAGATTGGCGGCGACGGCGTCGACGTCCTGGCGCAGAAGTTTCAGGTCCAGCATGGCCTCAACTCGATATGAAGAGCTGCTCGACGCGCCGACACCAGCCTTCGAACACGTAACGAGACAACAGCAGGCCAACGAGTATACCGCCTGCATTGGCCGCTACATCGCGCCAGTCGAAGTCCCGATAGGGAGCCATGCCCTGGGCGAAATCGAGCACGAAGCCGAGCGCGAACAGCAGGACGGCGATGACGAAGTGCCGCTCGCGCGGGTAGAGTCCTGCGAACCAGAGCATCAGAATCAGATAGGAGCCGGCGTGCAGCAGCTTGTCGCTCGGCGAGAAGGCCGGCACCCAGTCGCCCGGCAGAAGACTGCCGAAAATGACGCCCGCCACGAGCAGCCAGCCGAAAGCCCACCAAAGCCAGGGATAGCGAAGCGGCAGCATGAAGCGCTAGCGGCCCTCGTCGTCGCCGACGATGTCGACACCGCGTGGCGGGTCGAACTCGAAGTCGCGGCGCCTCAAGCCCGTATTGGTCTCAACGTCGCGAAACTCGATGCGCTGCCGTTGCGAAAGCGCGTCGACGAGATCGAGCACTTCGGGAATACCGTCGCGAAAGCCGATCTTCGCCGACTGAAACTCGCTGTCGTCCTCGATCGGCAGCAGCTCGATCCAGTGCAGCGCGTCATCGGACGGCAGATCCCGGACGGAGAACCCCTCGCTGACCGTGCCTTCGCCGCTGAGCAGCATGGCCGGGCTCGTGGCCAGGTCCGACAGCGGCGCCTTGGTCGCCGTTTCGAGCTCGACGTCGTACATCCAAAGCGACTCGCCATCGGCGATGACGATGAGCTCGTAAGGCGGATCGTAGTGCCAGACGAAGCGGTTCGGACGCAGCAGCGAAAAACGGCCGGTCGACGATTCCTCCTCGATCAGCGCTCCATCCACATCGAAGACCTCCTGCGCGAAATTCGCAGTGAGATCGTCGACCTCGGCGATGTACCGCTCGAGAAACTCGACGGGGCCGCTCGCCGCCGCGGGCTCGACCGGGCCGGGCGCGGCCTCGCTGTCGTTCCGTGCCTGCGACGAGGCGTGACCGAAGGGCAGGACAACGCCGATACCGAGGAAAGAAAGACTAGCGATCGCCAGGTAGAGGCGGAGCGAGAACTTCTCTGAATCCATTGGTCTGCAGACTGCCAACGATGCCCGCCTCCTCCATGGTCTCGACCATACGCGCCGCGCGGTTGTAGCCGATCTTGAGCCGCCGCTGAATGCCCGAGATCGACGCCTTGCGCGTCTCGGTCACGATCCTGACAGCCTGATCGTAAAGCGCATCCTGCTCGCCGTCCAATTCGCCCGAAGATTCGGGCCTTAAGCCCGGCACGTCGGCCGAGGGTCCCTCGAGCACCTCGTCGATGAAGGCGGGCTCCCCGCTCGCGCGCAGGGCCTTGACGACCGAATGCACCTCCTGATCCGAGACGAAGGCGCCGTGCACGCGCGTCGGCATCGAGGTTCCGGCGGGCAGATACAGCATGTCGCCGTGACCCAGAAGGGCCTCGGCGCCGATCTGGTCGAGGATCGTGCGCGAATCGACCTTGGCCGAGACCTGGAACGCGATCCGGCACGGTATGTTGGCTTTGATCAGCCCCGTGATGACGTCGACCGACGGGCGCTGCGTCGCGATCAGCATATGGATCCCCGAAGCGCGCGCCTTCTGCGCCAGCCGCGCGATGAGCTCCTCGACCTTCTTGCCGACCATCATCATCATGTCGGCCAGCTCGTCGATGATGACGACGATGAACGGCAAGGGCGTGAGCTCGGGCGCCTCGTCGTGCTCGTCGAACGGTGTATAGGTAGGATCGCGAAGCGGCTTGCCGCGCGCCTCGGCTTCCGCAACCTTCTTGTTGTAGCTCGAGATGTGCCTGACGCCGAGGCCCGCAAGCAGCGCGTAGCGCCGCTCCATCTCGGCGACGCACCAACGCAGCGCGTTGGCCGCCTGTTTCATATCGGTCACGACGGGCGCGAGAAGATGCGGAATGCCCTCGTAAACGGAGAGCTCGAGCATCTTCGGGTCGATCATGATCAGGCGCACGTGCTCGGGCGTGGATTTATAGAGGAGGCTCAGTACCATCGCGTTGATCGCCACCGACTTGCCGGACCCGGTAGTGCCGGCAATCAGAAGGTGGGGCATGCGCGCGAGGTCGGCGACGACGGGGTTTCCCGAGATGTCCTTGCCGAGCGCGAGCGTCAGCGGCGAACCGAGGTTCTCGTAGGCGCCCGACTTGATGATCTCGCCGAGCGCAACGAGCTCGCGAACCTCGTTCGGAATCTCGAGGCCGACATAAGGCTTGCCGGGTATGACCTCGACGACGCGCACGCTGATCGTCGACAGCGAGCGCGCCAGATCCTTCGCCAGATTGCTGATCTGGCTGACCTTGACGCCGGCGGCGGGCTTCAGCTCGAAACGCGTGACGACGGGACCCGGATGCACGGCGACGACCTGGGCCTCGATGTCGAAATCGCCGAGCTTGAGCTCGACGAGCCGCGACATCGCTTCGAGCGCCTCGTCCGAGTAGCCGCCTTCGCGCACGGGCGGATCGTCGAGCAGCGACAGCGCCGGAAGCTCCGAAGAGGCCGGCGGCTCGAACAACGGTACCTGACGCTCGCGTTCCAGGCGCCCGCCCATCTCGAGCTTCTCGATCGTCGGCTCGATTCTCGGCGCGGCCCGCGGCTTCGAACGGCTCGCGACGACGAGCTCCTGCCGATGCTGCCTGGCGCGCCTGCCCTCGAGCCAGTCGCGCGCGCGATTGATCGCCGTATTAATAAATACCGTCGCGACGAGCGCCGAGCGCCCGACACGATCCATGACCGCGATCCAGGACACGCCCGTCGCGAGCGACACGGAGCCGAGCCAGAGCACGAGCAACAGCAAGGTGGCGCCGAGCAGGCCGAACACGCTCTCGAGCCCGTAGCCGATGCCCTGACCGAGCAGGCCGCCTGCCGTTTCGGGCAGACTCGGCGCCGAGAAGTGCAGCGTCGCAAGGCCCGAGCTCGTCGCGATCGCGAGCGAGAAGCCGGCGCCGCGCTGAAGCATCAGATGCCGGCTGTCGGGCACGACTTCCGCGCGAAACAGGAGGACGCCGGCGATCAGCACGAGCACCGGGAAAAGAAATGCCGAGCGGCCGAAAATCCACAGGCTCAGATCCGCGAACCAGGCGCCGGCCGGCCCCATGCGGTTCGTGACGGTCAGATTGTCGCCGAGCACGTTGTAGGCCGGATCGGACGGGCTGTAGCTTGCAAGCGCAAGCAGCATGATCACGCTTAAGCCCGCGAGTAGCCAGAAGGCCGACTCGCGCAAGCCCTTGAGCCTGGGCAAGAACAGGTCCTCGCTGATGACGGGTATCTTGGCTCTAGTCAAGTTCTACAGGAATTACTTAACCTAATGCGCTGATTATACGGATAACTTGCCAGCCGCCAAGTCGGTCACCACAGGGCCTAGCGAAAAGCGCGGGCAGTTGGCTTAACCTCTTCGTATGAGCGCTTCAGGTTCCGCCTCGAGCACCCGGATCGAAAGCCTGCGAGAGGTCGATGCCGGCGACTGGAACGCGCTGGCCGGCGAGAATCCCTTGCTCAGGCACGAGTTTCTGCTCGCAATGGAGACGAGCGGGTGCGTCGGCCCGGGGACGGGCTGGCGTCCCTGCCACCTGCTGCTCAGCGACACGAGCGGCAGGCTCGCGGCGGCCCTGCCGCTCTATTTCAAGGACGACTCGCGCGGCGAGTTCGTCTTCGACTGGAGCTGGGCCGATGCCTACGAGCGTTCGGGTCTGCCCTATTACCCGAAGCTCGTCAGCGCCGTGCCGTTCACGCCGGCGACCGGCGCGCGGCTGCTCGTGCATCCGGAAACCGATCCGGGCGACGCGGCAGGGCGGCTCGTCGACGAGGCGCTCGGGGTCGCGCGCGAATCCGGCGCGAGCTCATGGCATGTCCTCTACCCGATCGAGTCGGAGCGCGTGGCATTCGAGCGCGCCGGGCTGCTCGAGCGCAAGGGCTGCCAGTTTCACTGGCACAACGATGGCTACGCCGACTTCGAGGCATTTCTCGGGCGCTTCAGCTCGGCCAAGCGCAAAAAGGCGAAGCGCGAACGGCGGCGCATCGCCGAAGCCGGCATTCGCTTCGAGCATCTCAAAGGCGATGAGGTCTCGGCGCGCGAGTGGGATGCCGTCTACGAGTTCTACTCGAGCACGTTCTTTCGCCGCGGCCGCACACCTTATCTGAACCGTGAATTCTTCGACGCGATCAGTCGGAGCATGCCCGACAACGTGCTCGTCATACTCGCGCGCTACGAGGATCAGCCGATCGCCGCGGCGATCTGCTTCAAGGGCGGCAACACGCTGTATGGACGGTACTGGGGCAGCGTCGCCGACTTTCACTCCCTGCATTTCGAGACCTGCTACTACCAGGGGATCGAGCACTGCATTCGCGAGCGGCTCGATCGCTTCGAGCCCGGCACGCAGGGTGAGCACAAGATCAGCCGCGGCTTCACGCCGACGCCGACCTGGTCATTTCACTGGCTCAAGGAACCCGCCTTTTACGACGCGATCGCGGACTATCTCGTGCGCGAGACCGCGCACGTCGACGCGTACATGGCGCACCTGGACGAGCACCTGCCCTATCGCCAGGATGGCCGCAAGCAAATGCCGAGCGCATGAGCGAGCTCAGGTGGCTCAGCGCCGCCGACGGACCCGGGAGCCTGCCGGATCCGGCCGACGCGCTGATCGAGCCGAACGGCCTGCTCGCGGCAGGCGGCTCGCTCGAGCCGGAATGGCTGCTCGCAAGTTATCGCCGCGGCATCTTTCCCTGGTTCGAGGCCGGCCAGCCGATTCTCTGGTGGTCACCTAATCCGCGAACGGTGCTCGAGCCCGCCGATTTCAGGCTCTCGCGAAGCCTGAGGAAGCGATTACGGCGCGAGGAGTTTCGGGTGACGGCCGATCGCGACTTCGCCGGTGTCATCACGGCCTGCGCGGGCCCGAGGCGCTACACGAGCTCGACCTGGATCACGCCGGCCATGATCGCGGCCTATACGCGGCTGCACGAGCTCGGCTGGGCGCACTCGTTCGAGGCCTGGTCGGGCGACACGCTCGCCGGTGGCCTCTACGGAGTCGCGATCGGCCAGGTCTTCTTCGGCGAATCGATGTTCGCGGCCCGGACCGACGCCTCGAAAGTCGCGTTCTGGCACGCGCTCAGGTTCCTGTCCGCTCAAGGATTCGAGATCGTCGACTGTCAGTTGCCGTCAGCTCACCTGAGCTGTCTCGGAGCGAGACCGATGCCGCGATCGGAGTTTCTGGCGCTCGTCGCACGCCTGACCGAGACTCCGGGCACACCGGGCGCCTACTCGGAAGCCTTCGAAGCACGGCCGCACGAACCGTAGTCTGAGCCTCGGGGCCCGAATTGTGGCCCTGCGACGACTATGCAACAATTCGCGCCCGACGCGGCAAGCGAGCGACTGATTGGCCAAAGAAGACGCAATTCAGATGGAAGGCACGGTGATGGAGACATTGCCGAACACGACGTTTCGCGTCGAGCTCGAGAACGGCCACGTCGTCACGGCGCACATTTCCGGCAAGATGCGCAAAAACTACATCCGCATCCTGAAAGGCGACAACGTCACCGTCGAGCTGACGCCCTACGACCTGACCAAAGGCCGCATCGTCTACAGAGCTCGGTAATGGGGTCACGGTAAATGGGGTCAGACCCCTTT
>DATKCK010000111.1:0-36156 GCA_035513215.1 Gammaproteobacteria bacterium
TGGTGCAGGCAGCGTCCTGACTCCGCAAGGGGAAACCAAGCCAGAGAACGATAGCGAATGCGAAGACGCAGCGAACGAAGACTCGCTGCCGAAACGCTATTGCCTATTGACAGGCGGAGGCCTCATAAGTGTTAGGTGGCACTGAGCGGGCGTATCCGCCGCACATCTTCCCGTATCGCCTTACCGGCCTCCCACAGATCCACGGCCCGCTGTGAATTCAGCCAAAACTCGGGGCTGTTACCGAAAAGCCGGGACAGTCGGAGTGCCATCTCGGGACTCACTGCCCGCCGCTCTCGCAAGAGCTCGTTGACTGACTGACGTGATACGCCGATGGCCTCTGCCAATCCACTCACCGTCAAATCGTAGTCTGGCAAAAAATCCTCCCTCAGCATCTCTCCCGGATGCGTCGGGCGACGCTTGATACCTGTGTTTGCAATACTCATCCTGCTCTCCGCCGACTAGTGGTAATCGCAGACCTCAACGTCATATGCATCACCATCCTCAAAGCGAAAACATATCCGCCACTGATCATTGATCGAAATCGAGTGCTGGCCTTTCCGATCACCCTCCAACGCATGGAATCGATTTCCCGGCGGCGTCCGTAGGTCTCCGAGTGTGGCAGCGAGATCCACATACTCGAGCTTCCTTGCCGCCCGTTTCGCGACATCTGCCGGGAAGCGCTTCGCCTTACCTGTCTCGTAGAGGTCTTTCGTGCGCTTGTCCGCAAACCTCTTGATCACGTCTCAAACTGTAACTAGTCACGTGACAGGCGTCAAGTCTCGCGAAGCCGTGTGACGTGCCGCCTAACGCCTGGGATGAGCTGCAGGCGAAATCGGCGCGCCCTTTGCTCTTCCTCTTGCAAAGGGCGTGTCGCTTTTGACTGTCAGCTCCATCCCTTTGTTAGGCGTCACTGGTCCAGACCTTCGATTACGCACGCCACATCTTGGGTCGGAATCTCCACGAACTGCTCCGTGCCCAACTCGTATCGCTTCGCCCACATGACATCGCTCTGCTGGGCTTTCCCTTCTTCGAGCTGCACGACCGCAACGATCTTGTAGTCATGTGTGTTGTTGCTTTCGCAAGTGTAGTACATGAGATGATATTTAGGCCGCAGCTCCGAAACAGGAAAGTCGTCTGTGATTCGATAAGTGGGGCGCCCACTGGGATCGCGCCCCTCTAATCGCGCGCCATACACGTGCCTTATCGTCCCATCGGTGTCTTCGAGAAATCCTATCGAATAGTCACAGGCTCTTTCACTTCCAAGCTCGTTGGCTACGCATGCTCCCTGTTGAGCGATCAGTCCTAGTGGGACAGGCGGAAGCGTGTGCCCAACGAACGACTGTGAGCACGCGACTACTGGTACCAAGCACGCGACGAAGCATAGGTGTTTCATAGTGACGCCTAACAAAGAGTAGACGCAAAAATTACGTGTCCTAACACGTAAGTTTTCCACATATATCACCACCACCCCATGCTGCCCAGCTCCGGTCGAAAATTACTCCCATCGCCCCACCCAGCCAACTACTCGTCGATAGATCAACGCCTTACGACCAGAGTTTCTCCCAATCGACCCTGGTCGAGCGCAGAAATACGGAAAACATACGTGATTAGACACGTACGGCGAGACGGCTTGGCTGCCAGACTCGACCTCGGTTTCCTCGGATCGTCAAAGAGCATGAACGTCACCGCCCGAGGCCGTTCGCCGCTTCTGACACTGGTGCGGGGCGCGATCCGCGTGCGTCATTTCAGCATGCGCACGGAACAAGCCTACATCCACTGGATCGTTCGCTTCATTCGCTTCCACGATTGCCGCCACCCGAAAGACATGGGAGAAGTCGAAGTAGCAGCGTTTCTGACGCACCTGGCTGTCAATCGCAGGGTCGCGGCGAGCACGCAGAACCAGGCCTTGAACGCGCTGCTCTTTCTGTACAAGTCGGTGCTCCGACTCAGATCTACACCCACGTTCTCAATCGAGGCGGCTCTGCCGTCTTGAGCCCGCTCGGAGCCGTCCTCAAGAAGCAAGACTGACTACGGCTCCTCGTACTTCTTTCGCATATAGGCAAGAGCCCCGAAAACGACAACGAGCAGTACGATCGGCAGCGCGAGATAGAAGAGCAGCTCGTTCACCTGATCCGCATGCACGAGACCCGCGCCGAGAAAGCTGTAAATCGCGGCACCGGGTACGGCGCTGACGGCGGTGATCAGCGTAATTCTGACGATCGACGAGCTCGTTGTCGCAAGCGCGATATTCTGCACGAGATAGGGGACCACGACGGTGAACCGCATGATGACGATCACGAGATTTCGGTGCCTGTCGGCGTGCACGATGAGTCGCTTGAGACGCGGATGCTCGTCGAGGGATCGCTGCATGCCGGTGAAGACGTAACGCGCCGACACTGTCGATGCGACGCAGCCGAGCACGATGCCGGCAAGCGCGACGCCCGTGCCGACATAGGCCCCGTAAAGGGCTCCGCCGAGTATGTTGAGCGGAATCAGCAACGGCACGAAAAAGAAGGCGCAAAGCCCGTACGCCATGACGATCCCGACATAGCCGAAAACGCCGAGCCCCAGGACCGACGACTCGATCGCCGAGCCGAAGGCTGCCGACGCCTCTTCCGACACAACGAGCTCGCGAAACACGATGAGCAGAATATTGAGCGCGATCAGGAGGTAGATCGGGTTGATTCGCTTCACGGCGCGCATTATCGCAGCCAACCCCTCGGCGGCCGCCTGACGGTTCGCATTTTCGGTATATTCGCGAGAGACTCACGACTTGCGCGGAGCCTCGCATGGGCCATCGGTTGAGCAGGATCTACACGCGGACGGGCGACGACGGCACGACGGGGCTGCCGGGCGGCGGACGCGTCGCCAAGCACGACCTTCGCGTCGAAGCCTTCGGCACGGTCGACGAGACCTCGTCCGCGGTTGCGCTCGTGCTTGCGGAACCGAGCGTTCCCGAGGGCATCCGCGCCGTCTTGCTCGAGGTCCAGAACGATCTCTTCGAAGTAGGCGCCGAGCTGTCGATGCCGGAGTACGATGGCGTCGATGCGGCGAGTGTCCGCCGCCTCGAGGAAGCGCTCGATGCGCTGAACGCCGGCCTGCCGCCTCTGAAAGAGTTCGTGCTGCCGGGCGGCGACCGCGCGGCAGCGGCCTGCCATCTCGCGCGAACGGTCTGCCGCCGCGCCGAGCGCCGTGCCTTCGAGCTCGCCGGCCGCGACAAGGTCGGCCCGGAGCTGCTGCGCTACCTGAACCGGCTCTCGGACCTGCTTTTCGTCGTTGCGCGCGCGCTAGCGCGCCGCGACGGCGGCAGCGAGCTGCTCTGGCGAAAGAAAGACGCGACCTAAAGCGCCCAGCCGAAGATCGTCAGCACCGCGATCACGATGACCCAGAGGAACACCGTGCGGTGGACGATTCGCATCGAGTTGCGCGCCGCGGCGCTCGAGTTCGCGGGCTCGTCCCCGTCAAGTTTCGCTTCCTGCGAAACTTGACGCAGGTACCCTGTCATCGCCGCCTTGCCGACGCGCGCGACGAGCATGTCGTTGCGCACGTCGATCGGCACGCCCACGGTTGCAAGCTCGCCGCGCCAGGAATTCATCGCGTCGTCAAAGCTGCCGGCCAGCGCGAAGCCGAGCATGGCGAGCCTCGCGGGAATCCATTTGAGCACGCCGTAGATCGCCTCGATCGCGATGAGCACGGCGTCGCCTTCGTTCTCGCCGCGCAAATGCCGGAACACGACGCGGCGGCGCAAGAGGTCGCTGACGCGAAAAATCCAGGCGCCGACGGGGCCGAGCACGACGAACCAGAAGATGACGCCGAAGATCCGGTTGATCGACTGCACGAAGATCGCGTCCTCGACGACCTCGATGTCGTTGCCGCGCGGCCGTTCGGCTTCCGACATCTCGAACAGCACGCGCTCGGCCGCCTCGTCGTCGCCACTGTCGCGCGCCTGGCAGAACTCGTCGACCTCGCTGCCGAGATCGCGCGGCCCGAGGCAAAAGAAAACGATCAGCACGGCGAAGCTCAGATAGGCAAGGTCCCAGACGATCTCGGGCCCCTGCAGGCTCCGGCTCACGAGATAGACGGGCAGCGCGGGCACGGCCAGGATCCCGATCAGGCCGGGATAGATCGCCCAGCGTGGCCAGTCCGCGATGAGCGTGAGTCCCGCGTCGTAGTAGCGATCGAACCAGCGCAGCTCCCGCAGATGCAGGATCGCCGTCGCGAGTTGCTCGAGCACGAGGCCGAGCGCGAGCGCGATGAGGGTCACGGTTCAGGCCTCCGATTCACGAAGCGCGCGCCTGAAGCGGGGCCAGTCGAAGGCGGGGCCGGGATCGGTCTTGCGTCCCGGCGCGATGTGCTCGTGTCCCACGATATCGGCGTCACGCAGGAAAGCATAGGTGCGGCGCAATGCGGCAACAAGTGTCGTGAGCCGCTCGTACTGCGCATCCGCGTACGCTACGTCGTCGGCGCCCTCGAGCTCGATACCGATCGAGAAGTCGTTGCAGGCCGCGCGGCCGCAATGGCTCGACTCGCCGGCATGCCAGGCGCGCGCCGTGAACGGCACGTACTGCCTGAGCTCGCCGTCGCGCCGGACGAGCACGTGCGCCGAGACCTTCAGGTGCGCTATCGCGGCGAAATACTCGTGAACGCCGGCCGGCAGCGTGTTGGTGAATAATCGATCGATCCAGGGGCCGCCGAACTCGCCGGGCGGCAGGCTGATGCTGTGCACGACTATCAGTGACGCCTCGCAGCCGGGCGGGCGCTCGTCGCAGTTCGGCGACTCGATGCGGGTCACGCCTTCGAGCCAGCCGCCATCGATAATCAGTTCCTTGCCCAAGCTGCTAGAGTAAACGATCGCCTGGATTTCTTCGCCATGCCCGGATTCCGCAAACCCGCGCGCCTTTTCGTCGACGCGCCACTCGAAGCGACCACGCTCGCGCTCGACGCCGATCAGGCCCACTATCTGGGGCGCGTGCTGCGTTGCCGAGCGGGCGACGCGATCGTCGTATTCAACGCGAGGGGACGCGAGCGCAGCGCCGTCATCGACTCGCTCGGGAAATCGAGGCCGAGCATCACGCTCGGCCCGGCCGTCGCACCGCTGCCCGAGCCTGCAACACCGATCCTGCTGCTTCAGGCGCTCGTCAAGTCCGACGCGATGGACCTGATCGTGCAGAAGGCAACGGAGCTCGGCGTCGACACGATCTACGCCGCGCACACCGAGTTCGGTGTCGTGCGCCTCGACGCCGAGCGCAGCGAGCGCAGGATCGGTCACTGGCGCCGCATCGCGGCGAGCGCCTGCGAGCAGAGCGGCAGGCACCGTCCGCCCCTGCTTCACGTCTTCGCGTCCCTCGACGAGGCGATCGATGCCCTGCCCGGCGGCTACGAGAAGATCGCCTTCGACGTCGGCACCAGGGGGCTGCTTGCTCCGCGCGGGACCCCGACGCCCGATGGAAGCCCGGGCTTATGCCTGGCCGTCGGCCCCGAAGGCGGCTTCAGCCCCGACGAGATCGAGCTGCTCGAGGCGCGCGGATTCGCGTTGCGGTCGCTGGGCCCGCGTACGCTGCGCGCCGAGACGGCCGCAATCGCGGCGCTCGCCTGCGCGCAGCTCATCGGCGGCGATCTCGGCGCCCGCGGCTAGGCAGCCGACGCGAGGTCGGCCAGGCGCTGCTCGATCGCCTCGAGATCGGGAATCAGCGGAAACTCGTGAATCATGCGCACACGGCAGAGCATCGGCTGCCCGGCCGGCGGTGGCGTCTCGCTGTCGACGGTCAGCACGTCGCGGTTGACGCGGACGAGCTGCGGAAAGCCCTGCGTCAGGATCCCGTAGAAGGCGGGTTTGAGCCTCGAGCCAAGCGCATGAAAGATCACGATGCGCGAGCGCGACCCGCGCCGTCCGGTCTGGGTCTCGTCTTGCCGGCGCGAGTCGTCGAGCGTGATCACGGGGACGCGGCGGCCGTTCCAGTCGACGGTGCCGAGGAGCCAGTCGGGCGCGCCGGCGTCGTCGCGCTTCTCGGTATCGGCAAAGGCGATAACCTCCGCGACGCACATGCGCGGCACGAGGATCCGCTCGTTGCGCAGCGGAATCAGCAGGCTGTAAAGCTCGTTCGGCGCGCTCACAACGGTCTCCCGACCAGCGCCTCGACGGCGCGAACGAGCTCGGCCTCCTGATAGGGTTTGCTCAAGTAGTCGTTGACGCCGATCTCGATTGCCCGGGCGCGGTGCTTCTCGCCCGAACGCGAGGTCACCATGATGATCGGCAGCTCCTTGAGCTTTGGATCGTTGCGCACGTGCGTCGCGAACTGATACCCGTCCATCCGCGGCATCTCGATGTCGAGCACGATGAAATCGGCCTCGTGCTCGCGCAGCACCTCGATCGCATCGAGGCCGTCGCGTGCCGTGTGCACGCGCACGCCGCGCCGCTCGAGCAGCCGCTGCGTCACGCGCCGCATCGTGATCGAATCGTCGACGACGAGCCCGGTCAGCACGCGTTCCTCGACGGCAGCGGCAGCCGCGGGCTTCGGCTCGCCGGGCTGCGCGCGCAGCAAGGTTCCCGTGTCGAGGATGACGACGACGCGCCCGTCGCCGAGAATCGTCGCACCCGTGACGCCGTCGACGCTCGCGACATGCGGACCGAGCGTCTTGACGATGATCTCGCGGCTGCCTTCGAGCGAGTCGGTCAGCAGCGCGGCCGAGTTCTCGCCGGCGCGCACGAGCACGAGCGAGACGGCGCCCTCGTCCTCGGGCAGCGACGACGGCGCGCTGCCGACGAGGCTGCCGAGATGCTGGACACGATAGCTGCCGTCGCCGTGCACGAGCTTCGGATCGTCCTCGGTCAGGATGTCGAGCAGCTCCTCGCGGCGAACGCGCGCGATGCCTTCGATCGTCGGCAGCGGCAGCGCGAAGGTCTCGTCGCCGACGACGACGACCAACGCGTGGGTTATCGCGAGTGTATAGGGCAGGCGGATCAGGAACTGCGTTCCCTTGCCCGCCTCGGTGTCGATGCGCAGCGATCCGCCGAGCCGCTTGACCTCGTTGTCGACGACGTCCATGCCGACGCCGCGGCCCGCGGTCTGGGTCAGCTCGTCGGCCGTTGAGAAGCCGGGCAGCAGAATCAGCTCGACGATGTCCTCGTCGGCCAGCGATTCGCCGTCCCTGACGAGGCCCTTCTCCGCCGCCTTGCGCCGGATCGCGGGAATGTCGAGACCGGCGCCGTCGTCGGCGACCTCGATCAGCACCTCGGAGCCTTCGCGCCGGACGTTGAGGCTCACCGTGCCGGACTCGGGCTTGCCGGCGGCGGTCCTCGACGCCGGCGGCTCGATGCCGTGCACGACGGCGTTGCGCAGCAGGTGCTCGAGCGCGGGCAGGACGGCATCGAGGATCTCGCGGTCGAGCTGGCTCTTGGCGCCGTGAATCGCGAGCTCGGCCTTCCTGCCCGACTCGTCGGCGGCCTGGCGCACGATGCGCGCGAGCCGGGAGCCGTGACGGTCGAACGCGACCATGCGCGTTTGCATGAGCCCGTCCTGTAGCTCCGTCGTGACGCGCGACTGCTGCGTCAATAACGTGTCGGCCTCCGACGTCAGTCCGTTCAGCAGCTCGTTGATGCTCGCGACGTCGTTCGAGGTCTCGGCGAGCGCGCGCGAAAGCTGCTGGATCGTCGAGTAGCGATCGAGCTCGAGCGGATCGAACTGCTCGTCGTCACCGAATTCGCCCTGGTGCCGGTGCAGGATCTGCGCCTCGGTCTCGGCCTCGAGGCTTCGAAGCTGCTCCCTGAGGCGGGTCACGGTCTGGCCGAGCTCACCGAGATGGAACTCGATCGAGTGAATCTGCTGGTTGAGGCGCGACTGGAAGATGCTGATCTCGCCGGCTTCGTTGAGAAGCTCGTCGAGCAACCCCGCGTCGACGCGGGCGATCTCGGCCCGCTCGGCCCGCGCGGCCGCGGGCGGTACGGCGGCCGGCTGGGCCGCGGTATCGGGCACGTGCGCGGCCTCGGCGGCTTCGGCTGTCTCGACCTCCGCCGCTTCAGGCGTCTCGAGATCGGCCTCGTCCGCCACCTCAAGCTCCGCCGTTTCCTCGAGCCTGAGCTCAGCGACCTCGGGCAGCTCGAGCTCGGCCGCCTCGACGAGCGCGGGCTCGGGCGCCTTCGGCATGACGAAGGTCGCGGGCGGCTGGACTCCCGTCTCGTCGGTTTCAGGCTCCGCCTCGGCGGCCTGCTCCGGCGGCACTGCCGGAATCTCGGCCGTCATCGCCGGCTCGATGCGTGTCTCGTCGCTCGGCCCCGCGGTCTCGCCGAATCGCTCGAGCCTGCCGATCAACTTGCGGGCCGGCGGCGCGGCCTGCCCGGCATCGACGGCGTCGCGCATCTGGTGAAGCTGGTCGAGCCCCTGCTGCGCGAGCCGGATGCCCTCGCCGTCCGGCGCCGCCCCGGCGAGCTTCGGTGCCATCGTCTCGAGCGCGTGGCTCAGGTCGCCCATCGCGGTGATTCCCGCGAGCCGGGCGCCGCCCTTCAGCGTGTGCAGGATGCGCTTGATCTCGGCCAGCGCCGTGTCGGAACGCGCCGATTTCCTGAGCGCCTGGAGCTGAGTCTCGGCATGGTCGAGCAGCTCGGCGGCTTCCTCGCAGAAGATCGCCGCGATCTCGGGATCGTAATCGGCCTGCGCGCCGGCGGCCGCTTCGGCCGGCTTCGCCTCGGTTGGCGCGGCTTCGGTCTCGCCGGCGACGGCGTCGGTCGCTTCCTTCGCATCCGTTTCGGTCCCGGGCTCGGCGAGCTCGAGCGCGCCGGTCGCCGCGACGACGTTGGGATCGGCGATGAACGTCTCGCCTGCCTCGAGCGCCGCGCAGAGCCGCTCGATCTCGCCGGCGAAGCGCCCGAGCGTGACGACGGCGCCGGCGGTGAGCCCGATCTCGGATTCGAAGCCGTGGCGGATCTCGGTATTGATCGGCTTGGCCAGGTCGATGGCAGGCGCACAGGCGGCCATCCTGGCGCTGCCGAAAAGCGTGTGGCAGGCGCGGTGCAGCGCCTCGGTGATCGCGACCGGCGGGCTCGCATTCGCGGCTTCCGCGACGAAGGCACGCACGGTTTGCAGGTGCTCCCGGACTTCCTTGACGAAGATCTGCTGCAAGACGGGATCCATGCCGGCGTCGTCTTCGGCCTGCGCCTGCGCGGCCGGTGCCCGTTCGACGGGGACGGGCTCCGTCCGCCCTTCGGTTAGCGCCTCGGCGCGCGCGATCATCACGCCGATATCGAGCGGGGGCACGATGCCGATCTCGAGCTGCTCGACGAGCGCCGGCAGCGTGTCCGCGGCTTCGTGGACGAGCTCGAGCATGGCCGGCGTGACACCGAGCGTCTGGTTGATGATCCGGTTCAGCAGATTCTCGACGCTCCAGGCGAACTCGCCGAGGAGCTCGGCACCGATGACGCGGCCGCTGCCCTTGAGCGTATGGAACGAGCGTCGAACGGCGATCAGCGCCTCGGAGTCTTCGGGCTGATCCATCCAGCGCGGCAGGAACTCGCGGATCCTGTCGATCTCTTCCTTTGCTTCCTCGATGAAGATCTCGACGAGCTCAGGCTCCGAGTGGTCTTCGTCCGCGGCCATCACCGAGAGGTTCTCGGCCCTGGCAGCCGCCGGCTTCGCGGGCGGAGGCTCGGGAGCGGGGCTGGTTTCGGGCGCGGGCTTGCCGGCGGGAGCCGGCCTCGCTTCGGGCGCGGTCCGGTCGAGCAGATCGAGGCAGCGGTTGGCGTTGTCGAGCATGTAGAACGGATCGGAACGGCCGAGCGCGATCGTCTCCATGTAATACTCGATACTGACGATCGCGTCGGCGAGACGCTCGACGAGATTGGGCCTGAGCGCCTCGCTGCCCGGCGCGAGCCTGGTCGTGATCGTCCGGCCTATGCGCTCGATGATATTGACGGCCCGGTTCTTGTTGAGCATCAGAAGTCCGGCCACGATGCCGCGCATCTGCGGTCCGACCTGATCGAGCGCCTTCAGCGAGCCGGGATCGTCGAGAACCTTGACGACGACTTCTTTGATCTTCGCCAGATTGATGATGCATTCGCGCATCACGGCGGTCGTAACGTGCTTGTACTGATTCGATTCGAGCCCGTCCCCGTCGGCGGACTCACCGCGCTCGCGCTCCGGGGCTCCGACGCTGACGAGCTCGTTATCGAGCATGTCCTCGACGTCGAGCAGCGAGGCCGCGATGCCCTCGAGCGTCTCGGGTTTTTCGATCTTGTCGGCGGCGACGATCGCGGCGAGCTGCTCGGCCTCGGCCTGGATTCGGCTACGCGCCGTCTCGAGCCCGAGCACGCCGAGCGTGTCGCCGATCTTCTTCAGCCTGTGGAGCTGCGGCTTCAGCTCGGTCATCGAGTCCATGCCGGTGCGGACGAAGATATCGAGCACGTCCTTGACCTGGCCGAGATCTTCCTTGATCGCCTCGGCGACGGTGCGCATCAGCTTGCCGCTCGGTCCCGCGAGCTCCTCGCGCGCCTGCTCGATGTCGTCGGCGCCCGGGATGATCGTGTCGACGCCGAAAGTCCGCCTGAGATCCCTGAGCCGATCGTCGTCGCTCGTCGCGCGCGCGACGTAATAGAGGAGCGAGTTCATCAGATCGACGGGCGGCGCAGTGACGAAAGCCTGCTCGCCGGAATCGATCAGACGCTTGAGCTGACGGTCCGCCTGGCCGAGCAGGCGCTTGATTGAGACGGAGGGCTCGAAATCGCCGTGCTTGAGCGCCGTCAGCACGCCGGCCGTGACGGCCCAGAGCTGACGCACGGGCTCGGACTCGGCCCTTGCTTCGAGCGCGTCGCAGACCTCTATCAGCGAGCCCAGGTGCGCCGCGCCCGGGTCGCCGCGTATCCAGCCGAGCAGGGCGGCCTGGAACTTCGGCCTCAACTTCTGCCCGAGTGCCGGCAGCGCCGTGCCGAAAGCCTGGGCGGGCTGGGCCGGGCGCTTCGTGCGCAGGCGCTCGAACGGTCCCGTGTTGAGCAAGAGCAGCGTGCCCTCGGAGAGCATGGGCAGGTTGCGGGCGGTCCTGAGATCGTTGAGCAAAGGCAGCAGAACGAGCGCGACGTCGCTGCCGCCCGACATCAGCCGGTCGAGGTAGGCCGGGAGCTGGACCATCGCGCGCGTCAGCGCCTCGGCTGCGCCGGGCGCCGCCTTGACGCGCCCGTCGTGGATCGCGCGGCAGACCTGCTCCATCTCCTCGGCCAGCAGCGCCGCGCCGTGGATCTCGACGATCTTCAGCGCGCCGGCCGCCAGATGCAGCATGCTGGCCGCGCGCACGAGCGACTCGGAGTCCGATTGCCCGTCGACGAAATCCTCGATCTCGCCGCGCGCGGTCTCGAGCGTTTGCGAAAGCTCGCGATTGACGAGTTCTAGAGATTGGCTGGCAAGCTCGTCCATCGTCTCTTAAGCGTTAACCAGACACGCGCTGACGCTCGGGACCTTTGCCGACGGCGGGCGCTCTTTCGACCGCTGCCGCTTCGGCCGCGATAGCCTCCTTGGCCAGGCTGTCGTCGACATGCGTCTGGCTCAGAATGCCCGTCGAGCCGTGGTCGTCGGGAAGCCTGAAGCCGCGAACGGATTGCCTGAGCTGCGTGGCGAGCGCCGACAGCTTGCTGATCGCCGTCGACGTCGCAGTCGTCGACTTCGTCGTCCGGGTGCTGATCTCGCGCAACACCTGCATATTCTTGTTGATCGCGGCCGCGAGCCGGTTCTGGTCGCGGCCGGTGTCGGAAATATTCTGGATCAGGCTCGCCATCTGATGCGAGACCTGCTCGATCTCGTCGAGCGCGGCGCCCGCGTTCTCGGCGAGCAGCGCGCCGCCGACGACGTCGGTCGTCGAGCGCTCCATCGACACGACGGCTTCGTTGGTGTCCGACTGGATCGTCGAGACGAGCACCTCGATCTTGCGCGTCGCTGCCGTCGAGCGCTCGGCGAGCTTTTGCACCTCGTCGGCGACGACGGCGAAGCCGCGGCTCGCCTCGCCGGCACGCGATGCCTCGATCGAGGCGTTGAGCGCGAGGATGTTGGTCTGCTCGGCGATCTCCTCGATGAGCTCGACGATGTTGCCGATCTCCTGCGAGCTCTCGCCGAGCCGCTTGATGCGCTTCGACGTGTCCTGGATCGTCTCGCGGATCGTGTTCATGCCCTCGATCGTGCGCCTGACGGCTGCGCCGCCCTTGTGCGCGATGTCGACGGCATGGCGCGCGACGTCGGAGCAGCGCTCGGCATTGCCCGAGACCTCCTCGACCGAAGCCGCCATCGTCGCGACCGAGTCGGACGCCGAAGCCGCCTGCTTGGCCGTCATCTCGGCCGAGCGCACGAGCTGCTTCGCCGTCGTCTCGGTCTGCTTCGCGGCCGCGTCGACGAGAATCGACGAGTCGTTGACGGTCTGGACGAGCTCGCGCAGCGCGTCGATGGCGTAGTTGATCGAGTCGGCGATGGCGCCCGTGATGTCCTCGCTGACGGTCGCGTGGGCGGTGAGGTCACCGTCGGCGAGCGACTGGAGCTCATCGAGGAGCTTCAGGATCGCGCGCTGATCGCGCTGGCTCTGCTCGGCCTGAAGCTCCGCCGCGCGCCGGTAATCGCGCGCGGCGTAGTAAGCGATCATCATCAAGACGACGAGCACGAGCGCGAGGATCGAAAGCAGGAGCGGCAGGCGGCCGAAGATGCCGGTGCCGAGCGCATCGATGAAATCCGCGGCGAGCTCCGCGCCCGAGCCGATGAACGCGAGCATTCCAGCCGTGATGCCGAGCACGACGACGGCCCCGATGCCGAAGAGGGGCAGCAGTCGGATCCAGGGGCTGGCCTTCAGCATCGTTCAACCCGCCTTGAGCTGGCCGGCATTGAGAAAGGCCGGATCGTCGAGCAGAAGGCCGAGGTCGAACAGCGGAAAGGTCTCTCCCTCGCGGCGGTAGCTCCCGGCGAGATAGTGCTCGCAGCGTATCTCGGTGACGGGCCTGATCTCGCTGAAATCCGTGTCGGCGAAACGCCTGAAGCCCTGCACCTCGTCGACGATGACGGCGGTCGGCACCTCGCGGCTCGCGACGAGCAGGAGCCTGGCCTTGCGGTCGGCATGCGCGGAGCCTGCACCGAGATATGCCCTGAGATCGACGATCGTCAGAAGCTGTCCTCTGATGTTAGCGATGCCGCGCAGCCACAGCTTTGAGCCCGGAACCCTCGTGACCTGATCGGGCAGCGGCAATACCTCGCGGACGTCGGCTCGCGCCGTCACGAATCGCTGCGAGGCGAGCCGAAACGCGACGCCGATCCATTCCTCGGCCGCGTGCTCTGCGCCCTGGCCCCGGGCAATCGCGTCCTTCGCCCTGCGCTCGATCTCGAGCAGGAGCGCAAACGGGTCGTCGATGAGCTCGGCAAGAATCAAGCTTTCGATTCCCCGATCTCTCTCAGGACCTCGTTGGCCTTGGCGACGAGGTCGGATGCGTCGACGGGCTTGACGAGGTAATCGACGGCGCCCTGGCGCATGCCCCAGATCCTGTCGCTCTCCTGATCCTTCGTCGTGACCATGACGACGGGGATGGATCTCGTCTTCGGATCCCGGGACAGCGTCCGTGTCGCCTGAAAGCCGTTCAGGCCCGGCATGACGACGTCCATGAAGATGAGATCGGGCTGCACCTCCTTGACCAGCGTCAGGCACTCGGTGCCGTCGGCGGCCGACATCGTCTGAAAGCCGTGCTTCTCGAGTGCCGTCCTCATGACGTGCACTTCGGTCGGCGAGTCGTCAACGATCATGATCAGCGACATCGGTTCACACCATCCGTTTGGGTTCAGCGATTGATATGGCTTTGAATGGCGCCGAGAAGCTCGTCCTTCGTGAACGGTTTCGTCAGGTACTGCTCGGAGCCGACGAGCCGGCCGCGCGCGCGATCGAAGAGCCCGTCCTTGCTCGACAGCATGATGACCGGCGTTTCCTTGAACATCTTATTGTGCTTGATCAGCGAGCAGGTCTGATATCCGTCGAGCCTCGGCATCATGATATCGACGAAGATGAGGTCGGGCTTGTGATCGGCGATCTTCGCGAGCGCATCGAAGCCGTCGACCGCGGTAAAGACCTCGCAGCCCTGCTTGGCCAAAAGCGTCTCCGCCGTTCTCCGGATCGTCTTTGAGTCGTCGACGACGAGAATCTTTAGCCCCTCGAGGCCCTTCTCGACGCCGGCGGCGTTGGTCACAGACACGTAAAACCTCCGAACAGCGGGGTCCTCAAGCGGCGCAAAGCTCCGATTGTCCCCACCAATGGGGCGTTTTAGCATATAAGTAAAGGTCCTTCCATCGACCGCGTTCCGCATCTTGAAAGGCTGAAAATGGGCGCATCCGCGAGGCAGCTTGGGGTCGTCATGGACCCCATCGCCGGCATCAACCCGAAAAAGGACTCGACGCTGGCGATGCTGCTCGCAGCCGCCGAAAGCGGCTTCGAAATCGTCTATTTCGAGCAGAAGGATCTCGCCGTCGTCGACGGCAGGCCGATCGCCCACGGCCGCAGGCTCGAAGTCTTCAACTCGCTCGACGACTGGTTTGCATACGGCGAGCCGTGGAACGGAGCGCTCGAGTCGCTCGACGCGCTGCTGATGCGCAAGGACCCGCCGTTCGACATGGAGTTCATCTACACGACCTACATCCTCGAGCTCGCCGAGAGGCGGGGTCTGCTCGTCGTCAACTCGCCGTCGAGCCTCCGGGAGATCAACGAGAAGGTCTACACGGCCTGGTTTCCGCAATGCACGCCGCCCTCGTTGATCACGCGGTCCGCGCAAGCTCTGAGGGAGTTTGTCGCGGTGCACGGCAAGGCCGTCTTCAAGCCGCTCGACGGCATGGGCGGGCGCTCGATCTTCGTCGTCGCCCACGGCGACGTCAACACGAACGTTGTCATCGAGACGCTGACCGATTACGAGCGCCGCTACACCCTTTGCCAGCGCTACATCCCCGAGATCACCGACGGCGACAAGCGGATACTGCTGATCGACGGCAAGCCGGTCCCTTATGCGCTCGCGCGGATCCCGGCCCCGGGCGAAAGCCGCGGCAATCTGGTCATGGGCGCGGCGGGCGTCGGCCGCGAGCTGACCGAGCGCGATCGCTGGATCGCGGCCGAGGTTGGACCGACGCTGGCCGCGCGCGGTGTCCTGTTCGCCGGCCTCGACGTCATCGGCGACTACCTGACCGAGATCAACGTGACCAGCCCGACCGGCATCCGCGAGATCGACGCCCAGTTCGGCATCAGTGTCGCGGGCGAGCTTGTCCGGGCGATCGAGGAACGCCTCGCGCGCTGAGCATGGCCCGTTTCGGCACCGCCGTTCTCAGCGCCCTGATACTGCTCCTGGCCGGCTGCCGCCCGGCAGAAGACGGTCTCGTCGGCTACCGGCTCGTCGCGATGGCGACGTGGGTGGATCTGACGCTGCCGGCCGAGGCCGTCGAGCGCGAGCCCGGGCTCGTCGCAACGATCGAGCAGGAGCTGCGCCGCTTCGAGCGCGACTACTATGCCTGGGGCGACGGCGAGCTCGCGGCGCTGAATCGAGCGCTGACGGATTCGGGCCGCTTCGAGTCGAGCGCCGCGCTCGCAGCCCTGCTCGCGACCTCGCAGCGACTGGCGCGGGCGACGGACGGTGCCTTCGACCCCGGCGTCGGCCCGCTCGTCGAGCTCTGGGGATTCCATCAAGGCGAGCGCAGCGACGCCGAGGGCGAGCCGCGCACCGGCGCGCCCGACGACGAGGCCATCGCCGCGTTACTCGCGGCGTCCGGATCGATCGGCGACCTCGTCATCGAGGCCAATCGGATCTCGGTTGCGCCGTCACGGGATCGGGGGAATGCGCGCCGCTTCACGCTCGATCTCGGCGGCATCGCCAAGGGCGCGGCCGTCGATCGCGTCGTCGCGCTGCTCGAATCAGCCGGCGTCGAGGCCGCGCTCGTCAATGCCGGCGGCGACCTGCGCGTCGTCGGGGCACACTCCGACCGTGCCTGGCGCGTCGGCATCGCAGCGCCGCGCGGCGACGGCGTGCTCGGAGCCATCGAGCTTGAGCCCCACGAGGCCGCGTTCACCTCGGGAGACTACGAGCGCTATTTCGAGCAGGACGGCGAGCGGCTGCACCACATTCTCGATCCGCGGACGGGGCGCCCCGTCACCCATACCCGGGCGCTGACCGTGATCGCGCGCGACGGTACACTGGCCGACGCCGCGGCGACGGCGCTCTTCGTCGCGGGACCCGGCTCCTGGCGCGAGATGGCGCGCGCCCTCGGCATCGAGGCCGTTCTGCGCGTCGACGCCTCGGGCGAAATCGAAATGACCGACGCAATGCGTGACCGGTTTCAGCCCGGGACCGAAGCGGCCTCGGATATACTCGCCGCAGACGACTGATACGCAACGGAATCTTGGAGGAGCCTTGGCTGGTTCCACGGGACAATACGATCGCCTGAGCTCGACTATTTTTGTTGCGGCGCTGGCGCACGGCATCATCATTCTCGGCGTGACCTTCGCCCCGCCTCTGACCGAAGGCACCGAGACGACGGCGCTGAACGTCACGCTGCTGGTCGACACCGAAACGACCAAGGTCGACGCCCGCGAGGCCGAGATCCTGTCCTCGCGCAACCAGGCCGGTGGCGGCGACGACGAGAGCTTGAGGCCCACGCGCACGCTGACGGCCGCGCACCCGACGAACCAGCAGGGCGAGCCGCTCGGCGTCGATACGCGGACAGCCGAGGCACTCGCAGCCGCGACGCCGGTCGACCGCCTCGTCAGCCGCAATACGAGCACGCGCCGCGTCGAGGCCGTGCCCGAAACGACGGACCGGCCGGCCCCGGTGCCGATGACGGCCGCGGCGCTGCTGCAGCAGTCGGCGCCCGAGACGCTGGCCGCCGAGCTCGACACGAGGGTCGCAAACGGCTCGCGCGAGGATACCGAAATCGACTCGCCGGCTACGCGCGAGTCGGCGCTCGCCGCCTACATCGTCGGCTGGCGGCAACGCGTCGAGCGCGTCGGCACGGCGAATTTTCCGGCCGCGTTCCGCGATCGCGGCGCCGCAACGCGGCCGGTCGTCGAGGTCACGATCGACGCCGAAGGCGGGCTTCGCGCCGCGGTCCTGCTTCGCTCGTCGGGCGACGCCGTTCTCGATCAGGCCGCGCTCGAGATTCTCGGTCTCGCCGGGCCGTTCGATCCGCTGCCCGAGGCCATCCTGGCCGACGCCAGCGTCGTCCGGTTTGCCTACGAGTGGCATTTCTCGAACGGAGGGCAAGGCCGCCTCGAGAGTACGGTAAGATGAGGCCGCCCATAGGCGGATCATCATCAGGTACCCGAATTCGATGAGCTCACTCGAAGGCCAGCTCCTGATCGCGATGCCCGGGATGCGCGACCCGAACTTCAGCGAGACGGTCACGTTCATCTGCAAGCACGACGCCGACGGCGCGATCGGCATCGTCGTCAACCGCCCTTCCGACATGTCGCTCGGGGACGTCTGCCGTCAGCTCGATCTGGAAAGCCGGCTCGGCGCCGACGCCGACCAGCCCGTCATGAACGGCGGGCCCGTGCATCCCGATCGCGGCTTCGTGCTGCACACGTCGGAGCATCCTTTCGATTCGACCTTCGACCAGAAGTCCAGCATCAAGGTCACGGTCTCGCAGGACATCCTGAAGGCCATTGCTGAGGGCACGGGACCGAAACCGGCGCTGGTCGCGCTCGGCTACGCCGGCTGGGCCGCCGGCCAGCTCGAATCGGAGATCGCGGCGAACGCCTGGCTCAGTGTCCCGGCCTCGCCGGCGGTCCTGTTCGATACGCCGATCGAGCAGCGCTGGCGGGCGGCGGCCGGGCTGCTCGGCGTCGATATCCGCCAGGTCACGAGCTACGCCGGGCATGCCTGAGGCCCGTCGGCTGCTGCTCGCATTCGACTACGGACTCAAACGCATCGGCGTCGCCACCGGGAATCGGCTGACCGGGACGGCGTCTCCGCTCACGACCCTTAAAGCCGCGGGCGGGCCACCCTGGAAGGAAATCGACGCCCTCGTCACGGAGTGGCGCCCGGACCTGATCATCGTCGGCCGGCCTGGCGCCGACGCCGATGCGAGGCTGCTCGAATCGCTCGACGACTTCGTCGCAGGCTTGAGCGAGCGTTACGCGCTCGAGATCGAGCAGGTCGACGAGAGCTTCACGTCGGCGGCGGCCGAATCCGCGTTGCGCGAGGATCGGCGCGACGGCATTTTGCAGCGGCGCGTGACGCGCGCTGAGATCGATCGGCGCGCGGCCTGCCTGATCGCCGAACAATGGATGAACCAATCGCTTGAGTGAGATTGAGCAAATCGATGACGCCGGCCGTCTGCGTCATTTGCTGTCGCTCGAGGGCCTCGAACGCCGGCGCATCGAAAGCATCATCGACCAGGCTCACCGCTATTTGACACCGATCGGCGCGCCGCCCGCGCGCGACACGATTCTCGAGGGCGTTACCGTCGTCAACCTCTTCTTCGAGCCGAGCACGAGAACGCGGGCCTCGTTCGAGCTCGCGGCGAGGCGGCTCAGCGCCGACGTCCTGAGCCTCGACGTCAACACGTCTTCGCGCGCCAAGGGCGAGAGCGTCATCGACACGATCTACACGCTCGAAGCCATGCAGGCCGATATCTTCGTCGTCCGCGACGCGAGCACGGGCGTGCCGGCCAGCATCGCGCGCCACGTCGCGCCGCACATCTCGGTTCTGAACGCCGGCGAATCCGACGTATCGCATCCGACGCAGGGGCTGCTCGACCTGATGACGATACAGCTCGAAAAGGGCGATCCGGCCAGGCTCACGGTCGCGATCGTCGGCGACATTCGCCACTCGCGAGTCGCGCGCTCGGCTTACGAGGCGCTGATGCACTTCGAGGTCGGCGAGCTCCGACTCGTCGGGCCGGCCGAGCTGCTTCCGGATCAAGCGCTCTTCGCCGGCGCCTCGCGCGAGACGAATCTCGATAAGGGCATCGCGGGCGCCGACGTCGTCATGGCGCTGCGCATCCAGAAGGAGCGCTTCGCGCAGATGTCCGAGATCCCGGATCCGCAGGAGTACTTCCGCCGCTACGGCCTGACCGAGGAGCGTCTCCAGGCGGCTCGCGACGATGTGATCGTCATGCACCCGGGCCCGATGAATCGCGGCGTCGAGATCGACAGCGCGACAGCCGACGGCAAGCGCTCGGTGATTCGCCGCCAGGTTACCTGCGGGACGGCCGTGCGCATGGCCGTCCTCGTCCAGGTGTCCGAGCACATCCGCGCGGGCCACGGCTGATGTCCCAGCGCGAGACGATCTTGCTGAGCGAGAGCGAGGTGCTCGCGCAGTCGCGTCACGCCGGCGACCAGTACCTGCTCAGGGTGCGCGCGAGAGAAGCGGCAAGGACGGCCGCGCCGGGCAGCTTCGCCCATATCCGCTGCGACAAGGCGATTCCGCTCAGGCGCCCGCTTTCGATCATGGACGCCGACCCCGAGGCCGGCTGGCTCGATTTCCTCTACCGGCCCCTCGGTCCGGGACTCGCGAGCCTCGCCGCGAAAGAACCGGGCGATCGCGTCAGCGTGCTCGCCCCGATCGGCAACGGCTTCGGCTTCGATCCGGCGCGACCGCGCATCGTCGCGATCGGCGGCGGCGTCGGCATACCGCCGATGATCTTCGTCGCCCGCAAGCTTCGCGGCGACGCCCGGTTCATGCCGCTCGTGCTGATGGGCTCCGAGGTGCCGTTCCCGTTCGCGCTGACGGCGCCGCGCGAGTCCGAGACCTGGCCCGACGCGACGACGGCCAGCCTCAGCGTGCTCGAGGAATGGCACGTGCCCTCGAGGATCGCGAGCAACTCCGGGCTCGCTGGCGCCTACCACGGCCACGTCACGGAGCTCGCGCGTCACGAGCTCGCGCGCCTCGACGCGGCAGCGCTCGCTGAGACGGCGCTTCTCGCCTGCGGGCCGGAACCGATGCTCGAAGCCGCCGCCGCTCTCGCGCGCGACTTCGACCTACCCTGCCAGCTCGCCGTCGAGGAGTTCATGGCCTGCGGCGTCGGCGGCTGCGCCGGCTGCACGATCCGCATCCAAACCCCCGATGGCCTCGCCATGAAACGCGTCTGCGTCGACGGCCCCGTCTTCGACTCGCGCGCCGTCTACCCGGAGTTGGGATCGAAGACGGGGTCAGACCCCATTCAGGTTTCTCGCTGAGAAACCTGAATGGGGTCTGACCCGCCTCAAACGGTTCGGGTGGCGACGGCCGGCGGGACCCTGGCGGCGCGCCGCGCCGGAAACAGCACCGCGAGCAGGCTGATCGCCACGAGCCCGATCATCGTGATGGGCAGCCAGTACCACGAGAACCGCGGCACGCTGAACGACTCGACGAGCCAGAAGTTGATCGCGACAGCGAGCACGGTGCCGAACCCGACACCGATGACGGTAAAGAGGAGGTTCTCGGCCAGGAAGTAGCGCAGGATCTGCCGGCGCGACGCGCCGAGCGCGCGGCGCGTTCCGATCTGCTTGATGCGGCGCGTGACATTGAAGCTCGTGAGCCCGGCGACGCCGAGCGACGTGATCGAGACGAGCACGACCACGGTGAAGACGAGAATATTGACGAGCGCGCCGTTGGCGTCGAGTGTCCGGCCCCGCGTCTGATCCATCGTCAGCATGTTCTGGATGATGCGCTCGGCATCGCTCGCCGCAAGCCTCGTCTCGATATCGGGCATGATCTGATCGCGGCGGCCGGGCTCCGCCCGGATCAGATACAGATGCGACTGCCCGAGGAGCTGTCGCGGCACAAGAATCGCGCGCTCGCGAACGAGCTCCCAGCCCGGCCAGGGCGCGGCGAGCCGCTCGACGACGCCGGTCACGGTCATCGGCTCGTTCTGATCGATATAGACCGTCTCGCCGACGCCGTAGGTCGGATCGCCGGGAAAAATCGCCTCGGCTACCGCCTTCGAGACGATGACCTTGCTCGGCCAGTTCGAGGCTGCATCGTTCCAGACCACATCCTCGTGCAGAAAGCCCGTGCCGGCGATGAGCTCGACGCCGAGCGCATCGACGCCATGCTCGTCGACCATATAGACGGAAGTGAGGACCTGCTCGACGCCCTC
This sequence comes from Gammaproteobacteria bacterium, assembly GCA_035513215.1. Taxonomy (GTDB): domain Bacteria; phylum Pseudomonadota; class Gammaproteobacteria; order Steroidobacterales; family Rariloculaceae; genus DATCZB01. The sequence goes on from DATKCK010000111.1 coordinate 21,054, forward strand.
CTCCGGAGCGGTTGCGAGCCCCATCGACCAGCCCCCGCCCGAGATCGGCACGGAATTCGTCTGCACGGCGGCCGCGACGCCCGGCGTTGCGCGTATCTGCCGCAGATCTTCCTCGATGATGAGTCGCGCATCGACGTCGTCGTCGTAGGCCGAGCTTCTGAGATGAAAGATATTGTCCTCGTCGATGCCGCTCGGCGTTGCCAGCAGCTTCGCGTTCTCCTCGACGATGCCGACCGAGTTGATGATCAGCGTCATCGTGAAAGCGATTTGCAGCACGATCAGCACGATGCCCGTCTTGTTTCGCATCGATGCGCGCCAGATCGGTCCGAATTCCATCGTCTTCCCTCGTAAGCTCAGTTCGCCTTAAGGTGCGCGGCGGGCTGCACGTTGCAGGCCCGCCAGGTCGGATAAATCGAAGTGATCAGGCTCGCGACGACGGCAAGCACGACGGCGACCAGCGCCATTTTCCAGTCCATCTGGAGAAACGCGCCGAGATCGTCCTCGAATTGGCCGTCGATGCCCTTGAGGCCGAGCCAGGTCAGGCCGAGGCCGAGCACGCCGCCGGCGGCACCGATGACGCCGGCCTCGACGAGATACTGCTGAAACAGCGTGCGCCGACTCGCGCCGAGCGCGCGCCGTATGCCGATCTCGTTGGCCTTGCCGAGAAACTTGGCGAGCAGCAGCCCGAGCGTATTGAGCAGGCAGACCGCGAGAAAGATGACGGACAGCCCAAGCAGCACCTGCGCCTCGGTCGGAACGCTACCGATCTCGCGCTGCAGATCCATTAGCGGCGTAGCGTGATTATTGAGCGGGCGCGGGAAGCGCCCGAGCTCCTTCTGTCCGTTCACGTAGGCATCGAGAAAGCTCGTGTAGTCTTCGCGTTCCGCCGTGTCGCGAAACTCTGCCCAGAACTGAATCCAGATGCACTCGGACGCAAGCAGGGCGCGGAGGCCGTCGCCCTCGAGCGGCTTCCAGCAATTCGTATTGCCGCGGCGCGGCACCTCGGCGGCGACGATGAGGCTCCACGGCACGAACATGTCCTCGATCTCGCTGCCCGGCCCTCCGCCCGACGCCATGTCGTAGAAGCGGATCGACGGCTGCCACTCGTCGAGCACGCCGACGACACGGTAGACGCGCCCGGACAGCGTCAGCGTCTCGCCGACCGAGTCGCGCCCGCCGAAGATCCGGTCGTTGACATCGGTGCCGAGGACAACGACCTGCTCGGCCGCGGCGTCGGCCTCGTCACTCCAGCCGCCGCCGTAGCGAAACGGCACGTCGAAAAGCGCGAAGAAGTCGGCCGTCGTAGCGCGCACGTCGACGAAAAACGGCTTCTCGTCGCGGCGGTCGGACTCGACGGCGAGCGACGCGCCCGACATCGCAGCCTGCCGGAACGCGCGTTTCTCCTCGAGCAGGGCCGTCGCATCGACATAAGTCAGCTGTGGCGGCGGCCTGTCGCCGCCCTGCCACGACTGGTCCGGGCTCCAACTATCGAGCCGGATGTAGTGCAGCACGTCGCTCTTGTGCGGAATCGGGTCGGCCGCGAACCGGTAATTGACCGTGACCATCGACATGCACGCGCCGATGCCGATTCCGATCGCTGCCACCATGAGCCCGCTCAAGACGGGATTGCGCCTGATGTTGCGCAGCGCGAGCCCGAGGTTGTAGCTGAAGAGCTCGAGCCCGTCCGCGAGCCGGGAGGCGACTCTCACGGCGCGGTCTCCGCCCCGTTCAGGATGACCCCGTCCTTGAGATGGACCTGCCGCCTGGCATGCGCGGCGAGCGTGGGATCGTGCGTGACGATGATGATCGTCGTGCCGGCCTTGTTGATCTCCTGGAGCAGATCGAGGACGCCCTCGGCCATCTGCGAATCCAGATTACCGGTCGGCTCGTCGGCGAGCAGGAATCGAGGCTCGCCCGCGAGCGCCCGCGCGATGCCGACACGTTGCTGCTGACCGCCCGAAAGCTGCGAGGGCAGGTGCTTCGGCCGGCCGGCGAGACCGACGCGCTGGAGCGCGGCCTCGATCCGGCTGCGTCGCTCGCTGGCGGAAAAACCGCGGTAACGCAGCGGCACGTCGACGTTGTCGAATACGTTGAGGTCGGGAATCAGATTGAAGTTCTGAAAGATGAAGCCGATCTTCTCGTTCCGAAGCCGCGACAGCTCGCGGTCCTTAAGCTCCGAGACGTCGACGCCATCGAGCCGGTAAAGCCCCGTGTCGAAGCTCTCGAGCAACCCGGCAACGTTCAGGAACGTCGTCTTGCCCGATCCCGACGGGCCCGTGACGGCGACGAACTCGCCCTCGTCGATGTCGAGCGAGAAGTCGCGCAGGGCATGCGTTTCGACGAGCTCCGCCCGGAAGGTCTTGGAAATGTCATGCATTCTCAGCATGGCTGCTCCCTACGCGCTCAATTGGTGATGAGGACGGTCTCGGCCGCGCCGAAGGCGTCCAGGCTTGTCGTGATGATCACGTCTCCGGCCTCGAGCCCCGACGCGATCTCGACCTCGCCGAGACTTCGCGCCCCGACCAGGATCTCGCGCCGGCGCGCGATGTCGTCGTCGACGACATAGGCGATGCGGCCGCCGCCGGAATCGAGGAACTGTCCGCGCTCGACGACGAGGGCGTTCTCAATGCTCTCGAGCAGAATGCGCGTCGTGAGCCGCTGATTCTGGCGCAGCCCCGGTGGCGTGCCGGCGGTGAAGCGCAACCGGGTAGTGACCTGGTTGTCGACGATCTCGGGCGAGACGGCGACGACCTCCGCCACCGCGGAAGTCGCGCCGATACGAATCTCCGCCGGCATGCCGATACCGAGATCGTCCGCATAGCTTTCCGGCACGTTGGCTTCGACTTCGAAGGCGCCGAGATCGACGACGGCCATGACCGCCTGATTGCGCGAGACGGCCGCCTTCTGGTCTACCTGCAGATTGCCGACGATGCCGGTGACGGGCGAGCGTATCGTGAGCTCGTCGACCTGCCGCTCGAGATCCTCGACCAGTAGCTGCTGCCGCTCGACCTGTAGCTCGCGCGTGCGAAGCTCGAAGCTCAGGCGCTCGCGCTCGAGCGCCAGGTCTTCGATCGCATGCACCTGCGCGAGCTCGGCGCTCTCGAGCTCATCGACTGCTTTTTCGAGGTCGATCTCCGGAATGATGCTGCGCTCGAACGAAAGGTCAGCGCGCCGCTTCTCGCGATCGGCCGCCGTCAGCGCGACCTGCGCGAGGTCCACGGCTTTCTGGCTTTCGAGCAGCTGCTGCCGCGTCTGGATTCGCTGCCGCTCGAGCTCGACGACCTGGCTCTCGAGCGTCGCCTCTTCCTGACGCAGTCGATTGTCGAGCTCGGGGCTGTCGACGACGGCGACGGTATCGCCCTCGGACACACCCGCGCCCGACTCGACGAGCAGAGTGATCGTTCCGTCGGAGGAGGCGAAAAGCGTCGGGCTCACGGCCGCGACGACGCGGCCCTGCACGGACACGTCGCGGACGAGATCGCCGTAATGGACCTCGGCGAAGCGCAGACGCTCGCGCGGCACCGCGGCTTCGGCCTGGCTCCATCGCAGAAGCTGGGGCGCACCCCAGGCGAGGAGCGCCGTGAGAGCGACCGCGGCCACGCCGAGCCCGATCCACAGCGGCTTGCGCGACGCCGGCGCGAGCGCGACGTCCTGCCCCGAGGTATCAGAGATCGGCAATCTTCGGTCCCCCCGTGCGCACGGACACGGCCACTATATTATGAACTCAGACGCCGCGAACGCCGCGATCGTTACAGTCCCGACAGAATGGACCGACAGAAATCGGGTCAGACCCCGTTCAGGTTTCTCGCCGAGAAACCTGAACGGGGTCTGACCCGATTTCTAGCCGAAGTTGATCTTGGCCTCGAGATCGCTGCGCGAGTCGGCGTTCGAGAGCGCCTCCTCCATGCTGATCGCGCCCGTCCTGTAATGGTCGAACAGCGCCTGATCGAAGCTCCGGTTGCCGGGTTCGTTCGTGCCCTTGAAGGCTTCCTTGACGGCCGAGATATCGCCCTTGAGGATGATCTCGGCCAGATGCGGCGTCATGCGCATGACCTCGACGGCCGCGACGCGCTTGCCTTCCTTCGAGCGCACGAGGCGCTGCGAGATGATCGCGCGCACGTACTGGGCGAGATCCATCAGCACCTGCTTGTGCTGATCGTTCGGGTACATGTTGATGATGCGATCGAGCGTCTCCGGCGAGTTGTTTGCGTGCAGCGTCGCGATGCAAAGGTGCCCGGTGCCGGCGAGATCGATCGCCGCCTGCATCGTATCGCGATCGCGGATCTCGCCGATCAGGATCACGTCGGGCGCCTCGCGCATCGCGCTTCTGAGCGCTGCCGCATATGAGTGCGTATCGAGCCCGATCTCGCGCTGGTTGACGATCGACTTCTTGTTGCTGTGCAGAAACTCGATCGGGTCCTCGATCGTGACGATGTGTGACGCGGAGTTCAAATTTCGATGCTCGATCATCGCCGCGAGCGTCGTCGACTTGCCCGAGCCGCTCGCGCCGACCATGAGAATCAGCCCGCGGCGCAGCATCACGAGGTCCTTGAGGATCATCGGCATGCCGAGCTCCTCGAGCGTGGGCAGCTCGGGCGTGATGAAACGCAGCACCATCGCAACATTGCCGCGCTGATGGAAGATGTTGACGCGGAACCGGCCGAGCCCGGCCTCGGACACGGCGAAATCGATCTCGAGATCGCGCGTGAACGCCTCGAGCTGGTGCTCGTTCATGAGCTCGAGCGCCGCCTGTCGCACCATCTTGGGCGTCAACTCCATCTGATTGACAGGCACGATCTTGCCGTCGATCTTGATCATGACCGGCGCATAGGTCGTGAAGAAGAGGTCCGACGCCTTCTTGTCGACCATCAATTTGAAGAGCGGCTTGACGTTCATGCGACGGCGGGACCGGACGGACTAGTAGTACTTCGCTTTCTCGTCTTCCTGCGCGAGCTGGAGACTTTCGGCCTGCTCCGCATCCTGCGCCAGCTCGCGCTTGCTCTGTAGCTTGATCCTGAGCCTGAGCTCGTTCTGCGAGTCGGCGTTGCGCAGCGCTTCCTCGTACGAGATCGCGCCGTCCTCGTAGAGCAGGAACAGCGCCTGGTCGAAGGTCTGCATGCCGAGCCGGTTCGACTTCGCCATGATGTCCTTGATCATCGCGACCTCGCCGCGGAATATCAGGTCGCTGATCAGCGGCGAGGCGAGCATGATCTCCATTGCGGCGACGCGGCCCATGCCGTTCTCCCGCGGGATCAGGCGCTGCGAGATCATGGCGGTGATGTTGAGCGACAGGTCCATCAGAAGCTGATGTCGGCGCTCCTCGGTGAAAAAGTTGATGATGCGGTCGAGCGCCTGATTGGCGCTGTTCGCGTGCAGCGTCGCGACGCAGAGATGCCCCGTCTCGGCGAACTGGATGCCGTACTGCATCGTCTCCTGGTCGCGGATCTCGCCGATCATGATGACGTCGGGCGCCTGGCGCAACGTGTTCTTGAGCGCGTTGTGCCAGCTCTCCGTATCGACGCCGACCTCGCGATGCGTGACCACGCAGCCTCTGTGAGGATGCATGTACTCGACGGGATCCTCGATCGTGATGATGTGGCCTTGCGAAGTCTCGTTGCGGTGGCCGATCATGGCGGCGAGCGTCGTCGACTTACCGGAGCCCGTGCCGCCGACGACGAGACATAGACCGCGTTTGGTCATGGCGACCTGCTTGAGCTGCGGCGGCAGCTCGAGCTCCTCGAAGGTCGGAATCTTCGTGACGATGGTCCGAAGCACCGCGCCGACTTGACCCTGCTGGATGAAGGCGCTGACGCGGAAGCGGCCGATGCCCTGCGGGGCGATCGCGAAGTTGGCTTCCTTGGTCGCGTCGAACTCCTTGGCCTGCTTGTCGTTCATGATCGAACGAACGATCAGCGAGCTCTGCGCCGCGGTCAGCGGCTTGTCGGCGAACGGCTTGATCGCGCCGTCGATCTTGATGGCCGGGGGGAACCCCGCCGTGATGAAGAGGTCCGAGCCGTTGTTCTCGACCATCTTCTTCAGGAGATTCTGTGTCAGTCGTACTGCTTGGTCGCGCTCCATCCTGATCGGCTCCTGGCCCCGTCCCGGCCGCGTAGGCTAAAAGTCGTCCTTGTTGACAGCCTTGAACCGCGCCTCTTCTTTCGTGATGAGGCCCTTCCTCATCAGGTCTTGAAGGTTCTGGTCCAGCGTCTGCATACCCTGGGCCTGCCCGGTCTGAATGGCGGAATACATCTGAGCGATCTTGCCTTCGCGGATCAGATTGCGAATAGCCGACGAGCCGATCATGATCTCGTGCGCCGCGATTCGGCCGCCGCCGATCTTCTTCAACAGCGTCTGCGAGATGACCGCGCGCAGCGATTCGGAAAGCATGCTGCGGACCATCTCCTTCTCGGCGGCGGGGAAGACGTCGACGACGCGGTCGATGGTCTTGGCCGCGGAGCTCGTGTGCAGCGTGCCGAAGACGAGATGGCCCGTCTCAGCCGCGGTCAGCGCCAGCCGGATCGTCTCGAGGTCGCGCATTTCGCCGACGAGAATGACGTCCGGGTCTTCGCGCAGCGCCGAGCGCAGCGCCCCGCTGAAGCCGAGCGTATCGCGGTGCACCTCGCGCTGATTGATCAGCGACTTCTTGCTCTCGTGAACGAACTCGATCGGATCCTCGATCGTGATGATGTGGTCGGGCTTGTTGTCGTTGACATAATCGACCATCGCGGCGAGGGTCGTCGACTTACCGGAGCCCGTGGGGCCGGTGACGAGCACGAGCCCGCGCGGGTGCATCGAGACATCCTTGAAAATCCTGGGCGCGCCCAGGTCGTCTAGCGACAGGATGACGGACGGAATCGTTCTGAACACGGCGGCGCAGCCGCGGTTCTGGTTGAAGGCATTGACACGGAAACGAGCGAGCTTGGGGATCTCGAACGAGAAGTCGGTCTCGAGGAACTCCTCGAAATCCTTCCTCTGCTTGTCGTTCATGATGTCGTAAATCATGCTGTGCACTTCTTTGTGCTTCAGCTCGGGCATGTTGATGCGCTTGACGTCGCCGTCGACGCGGATAATCGGCTGCACGCCCGCGGAGAGATGGAGATCCGATGCGCCATTCTTGACGGCGAATGCAAGCAACTGCGCGATATCAACAGTGGCCATGGAATTCTCTTCGCGGGGTTACCATAAGACCGGCATAGTATAGCCAACGGGCCCGCGCAAAGCGTGACTCATATCACGGACCATCTTGCAGATATCAGACGACGCATCGATTCGGCGTTGCAGCGTTCACCTGATCCCGGCCGATCGGTCACGATCGTCGGTGTCAGTAAGCTGATGCCGGCATCCGCCGTCGCCGCCGCCGCGGTCGCGGGACTCACGCACTTCGGCGAGAATTATTTGCAGGAGGGTATCGAGAAGATCGCGGCCGTCGACAATCCCGCGCTGACCTGGCATTTCATCGGCCGCATCCAGTCGAACAAGACTCGGCTGATCGCGGAGAGCTTCGCCTGGGTCGAGACGATCGATCGAATCCGGATCGCCGAAAGACTCAACGCGCAGCGACCGGACGCGCTCGGCCCGCTGAACGTTCTGATTCAGCTCAACGTCGATCGCGAGCCGCAAAAGGGCGGCGCCCGTCCCGACGACCTGATGCCGCTCGCCGAAGCGGTATCGAAGCTGCCGAGGCTGAAGCTTCGCGGCATCATGGGCATGCCGCCGGCGGATTCGAGTCCCGAGCGGAACCGCCGGAGCTTTCTCGCAATCGCGGCGGCGACGGAAACGCTCAGGAACCGCGGCTTCGGCGTCGATACGGTGTCGATGGGCATGTCGGCAGATTTCGAGCTCGCGATCGAATGCGGATCGAACCTCGTCCGTCTCGGCACGGCGCTCTTCGGCCCGCGGCCGGCGGGCTGAAGCGGCGTCACGTGATATCTTTTCCCGGACCTTCGATATGGGCCCAAGGGCCCGAGGTAAAAGGGTAGCCGTCGGTGAATGCCTTAATCTTTCTGATCGAATCCTTCGCGCGGCTCTACATCCTCGCGTTCCTGCTGCGCCTGCTGCTCCAGGTCGCGCGCGCCGATTTCTACTCGCCCATCCCTCAGTTCATCGTCGAGATCACGAACCCGCTCGTCGTCCCCGCGCGGCGCGTCATTCCCAGCGTCCGCCGCTTCGACCTTCCGACGCTCGTGGTGCTGGTCGTGCTACAGCTCGTCGTCGTGCTCGTCGTCAGCGCGCTCAGGGGCTTTCAGGTCCCGTTCGGCCTGCTGCTCTGGACGGTCGTCTTCTCGCTGCTCGAGCTGACCGTCTGGACTTATCTCATCTGCATCTTCGTCTACGTCATCCTGAGCTGGTTCGGTCAGACGCGATTTCATCCGATCGGCATTTTTCTGGGCCAGCTCCTCGAGCCCGTTCTGCGTCCGGCGCGGCGCCTGCTGCCGCCGCTGAGCGGGATCGACATCTCGCCGCTGATCGTCGGCATTGTCCTCTGGGCCGCGCTGATCCTGCTCCAGGACCTGCAACGGCTCGTCTCCTGAGGACGCTGGCCGCGTTCGACGCACATGGTTTATATTGCTCTCGTCGACCGGGGGAGAACGACGATGTCCAGGCAAGGGCGGTTAGGTCTGATCGCGGGCATGGCGCTCGTCACGGGAGCGTGCGGGCAATCCGCTCCCAATGCAGCGCAGGGCAACGGCACCGACGAGGTCATGCGCGCAACGGAGAGCTTCAGGGTCTTCGGTAACTACGAGCTGCACTTCAACGCGCTGACCACGGATCAGCTCAATGAGATGATGGCGACCGAGCACGGCATCGTCCGCAGCAGGAATCGCGTCCTGCTCAACGTCAGCGTGCTCCGGAGCCAGGAGATCGGCGTCCCGACGGCCGTCGCAGCCGAGGTTCGGGCCTCGGCGAGAAACCTGACGGGACAGCTCAGAAACCTGGCCGTGCGCGAGGTTCGCGACGGGGATGCGATCTATTACATCGGGGAAATGCCGATAGCGAACGCCGAGACGCTGATCTTCACGGTCGAGGCGCTGCCGGAATCGGAAACTGAAACGCTGACGGTGAGCTTCCAGAAGCAGTTCTTCATCGACGAGTAGACGCGGCTCGAGGCACCGCCTGTCAGTGCTCCGTGACGCGGTTCCGGATCCGGATCAGGTCGCCGTGCGAGATATAGAGAAGACCGGCGACCTTTCTGATCAGGTGATCCTCGTGCTTGTCGAGCGTCTCGTCGGCGAGCGCGACGCGCCATAGCAGCTCGATGATCCTGTGCTTCTCGTCGAGGCTGAGCTCCTCGTGCAATTGCCGCGTGAATGCCTGCAGCGAGGCGGCGTGGTCGGCCTGGCGCTGCGCCTCGTCGATCAGCGTCGCGACATCGTCGTGAGAAAGGCCGAGGTGGGACTTCAGCAGGTCGCCGACCGCCTCGATCTCGACCTCGTCCTCGCTGAAATCGGAGCGCGCGACCTCGACGAGCAGAACCGCTGTGGCGATCTGCAACTCCCGTTCGCGAGTCTCGCTCGAGCCCGAAACCTGGGACCCGAAGCTCTGATCGAAGAATGCCGTGAGCGCCTTGAGCATCGCCGGTGACTAGTCGCCCTGGCCCGGCTCCTCGGCGAGATCGAGCGCGGCCGAATTGATGCAGTAGCGAAGGCCCGAGGGCTCCGGCCCGTCGTTGAAAACGTGACCGAGATGCGCGCTGCATTCGGCGCACCTGGCCTCGGTCCGCGCCATGTCGTGGCTGTCGTCGCGCACGGTCGCGACGGCGCCGGGTTCGGCGGACTCCCAGAAGCTCGGCCACCCTGTGCCCGAGTCGTACTTGGCCTGCGACGAGAACAGCGCGCGGCCGCAGCAAACGCAGCGATACATGCCGTCGGTCTTGCAATCGTGATAGGCGCCCGTGAACGGCGCCTCGGTGCCCGCCTCCTGCGTGACGCGGTACTGTTCGGCCGAGAGCCTCGCCTTGAGCTCATTCGGTTCTGGCTTGTCGCTTCGCGCCATGGCCGAGTTCCTTTCGCTAGCCTCCGGCATCGAACAATAACTCATTTAGCAACCTGACGAAGCGCGCCGGGTCCTCGAGCTGCCGACCCTCGGCGAGTACGGCCTGGTCGTAAACAAGATGCGCCAGCTTCGCGAATCGGTCCTGGTCACCTTCCGCCGCCAGTCGCGCGATCAGCGGGTGCTCGAGATTGATCTCGAGACTGGGCTTGGTCTCCGGCAGCGCCTGCCCGACGGCCTTGAGCATCTCCTTCATCTGATAGCCGAGGTCCTGCTCGCCGAGAACGATGCAGGCGGCCGACTCGCGAAGCCGCGGGCTCGGCCTGACCTCCTCGACCTTGTCGCGCAGCGCGCGCTTGAGTCGCTTGAGAAGGTCCTTCTGCTCCTTGTCGGGCTCGGCCTGAATCTCGGGAGCCTTGCCGCCATCGGGCAGCTCGAGCTCGCCGCGGCTCACGTCCTTGAGCGCAATGCCCTTGTACTCGGTCAGATAATTGAGCGCCCACTCGTCGATCCGGTCGGCCAGGAGCAGCGCCTCGATGTTGCGATCGCGGAAGGCCTCGAGGTGCGGGCTCGCCGCGGCAGCCGCGGCCGATTCCGATATCAGGTAATAGATCCTGTCCTGGCTCGCATCCTTGTCCGCCAGATACGCGTCGAGGCTTCGGTCTTCCTGTTCCGACCGCGTCGTCCGAAAGCGGATCAGCGCTGCGATCTTCTCCCGATTGGCGGCATCCTCGGCCAGGCCCTCCTTGAGCGTCGGGCCGAACTGCGACCAGAAAGTCGAATACTTGGCGGGATCCTCGTCGGTCAGCCGCTCGAGCATATCGAGCACGCGCTTCGTCAGCGCCGAACGCATCGCGGCGATCGCGGGATCCTGCTGCAGCATCTCGCGCGACACGTTGAGCGACAGATCGTTCGAATCGACGACGCCGCGTATGAAGCGCAGATACAGCGGCAGGAACTCGGCGGCGTGATCCGTGATGAAGACGCGCTGAACGTAAAGCTTGATACCCCGCGGCGCCTCGCGATTCCAAAGATCCATCGGCGCGACCGACGGGACGTAGAGCAGGCTCGTGTACTCGCGCTTGCCTTCGACCTTGTTGTGGCTGAAGGTCAAAGGCTCGGCGAAATCATGCGTAACGTGCCGGTAGAACTCGAGATACTCCTCGTTTTTGATCTCGCCGCGGGGGCGCGTCCACAAGGCTCTGGCGCGATTGACCTGCTCGGCATCCTTGTCGGGCGTCTTGAGCCTGATCGGAAAACCGACGTGATCGGAGTACTTTCGGATCAGTGAGCGGATGCGATGCTCGTCGAGAAACTCCGCGGCGTCGTCCTTGAGCTTCAGCGTGACGCGCGTGCCGGGGCGCTCCTTCCCGGCCGGGCCGACGCTGTATTCGCCCTCTCCGCTCGATATCCATGCGACGGCGGCGTCGGCGGGGAGGTCGGCCCGGCGGCTGACGACGGTGACCTCGTTCGCGACGATGAAGGCGGAGTAGAAGCCCACGCCGAACTGGCCGATGAGCTGGCTGTCCTTCTTCTGGTCGCCGGTCAGATTCTCGAGAAATCGCCCCGTTCCCGAGTGCGCGATCGTGCCGAGCTGCTCAATGATCTCCTCGCGGCTCATGCCGATACCGGTATCGGCTACCGTGATCGTCCTGGCTTCGGCGTCGATCTCGATCAGGATCTCGAGGCTCGCGGCGTCATCGAGCAGCTCAGGCTGCTGTAGCGACTCGAAGCGCAGTCTGTCGTTGGCATCGGATGCGTTCGAGATGAGCTCGCGCAGAAAGATCTCTCTGTCGCTATACAGAGAGTGAACCATCAATCGCAGGAGCTGCTTGACTTCGGCCTGAAAGCCGAAGGTTTCAGTTGCCGGCGCTTCGGCCATACCCTCGAATCCCCTTATCCCTGCGACAGCGGAGTATCTAAGGGCTGATTCGGTAAATTCAAGCCTCGGCGATTGACCGCGCGCCGCGTTCCGCGGCTGCGGACACAATGGCGACGACGCCCCAGGCGGCCAGGGCGGCCAGCGATACGATGAGGAGAGCAAGCATGGCGTTCCCGGAAACGCCGAGCCTCGGGATCGCATGGATAGGCAGAGCGGCGACGAGCGCTATCGCGAGAAAAAGGCGGCGCAGACGCCCCCAGATCGAGAACCCGGCAAAGACGAGATCATCGAGCTCATCGAGCCACTGCAAGACGACTTCCATTGCGATCCGTGTGAATACCCGGTCGCACGACTATAGGTTCGCCAAAAGCGGAATGCTGTGAAAAAGTTCTCAGTAACGGCGTTTCGGGCGCGCGTGCCCTTTGCCGATTATTGTAATCTCATTCGCCGCTCACTAAGCTTTGCCGCGAGAAGCGGACTGCGATGCAGAGAATCATCATACGGAATTGCCGCCTTCGAGCACTCCGCGACCGTCACGCGGAGCTGGCAGCTCAGAATTCCGTCGGAGTCCGAGGTCGTCATCGTCGATACGCCGGCCGCGCTCGACGCGCAACGCATCCCCGACGTCACACGGGGCGCCGACGCCATCCTGGTTCCCGTGATGCCGTCGGATATCGACATCCACGCGGCTGCCAAATGCATCGCGGATCTCCTCCTCGTCGGTAAGGTTCGCAGATCCCAGGGGCGTCTCGGCGTCATTGCCAACCGCGTGCGCAGCAACACGCTGATCTCCCAGGCATTGATGCGGTTCCTTCGAAGTCTCGATATTCCGCTCGTGGCGACGCTGCGCGACACGCAAAACTATGTGCGCGCCGCACAGAGCGGCACCGGAATTCACGAGATGCCGGGCTGGCCGGTCGGAAAGGATCTCGAGGACTGGGAAGAGCTCGGAGTTTGGCTCGACTCTCGGCAGCCCGTCCTCAAGTCGCAGACCGTCAACGGAACGGCTTAGCTATCCTCGGACTTCCAGGCCTGCCGCACGCGGTCGGCCCAGCTATGGTAGCCCTTCCAGCTATAGACGGAATGGTCGATCGGAGCGCGCCGGCTTCGCGGCTGGCCATTCATCGACGACAGCCACTTTCGATAGGCGTCCCAGCCCTGCTGCTCGCGTCCGGCGTCGCCGCCGGAACCGCGACCGATGCCGTTCGACTCGCGCCGCTTGCCGTTCGACTCGCGGCCGGGGGCACCTTTGGCGTTGCCGTCCCGCTCCTTGTGATAGAGCGGCGGACGGAACTGATGGGGTTTCTCGCTCACGTGCACAATTTAGTGCCAAACGCGCCCCGAACCCAGGAACTATGTCACAAGTGGATGCCTTTTTTCACTTTATAAAGCAATGACTTACGTGAGCTTTAACGTAATCAGCGGGCGATGCTGTAGCACGGCACATAGCCGTCGGGGTTGGTGAGCTTCATACGCTGCTGCGCGACGAAGTCGCGGAGCAGCGCGTCGAGCGCGGTGCCTATCGCCGGATCCCCCTTGAGCTCGAACGGCCCGTGCCGGGCGACGAGCGCGACACCCTGCTCGCGAACGTTGCCGGCAACGATCCCCGAGAACGCCCGGCGCAGATTCATGGCGAGCTCGACGGACGGCTGATCCGAGCGCAGGTCGAGCGCCGCCATCGACTCATGAGTGGCGGCGAACGGCGTCTGAAACCCGAGGTCGATATTGATCCGCCAGTTGAAACAGAACGAGTCGTGCGACTTCTGGCGCAAGTCGGCGACCGCGTTGATCTGGGAATGCGCTTCGGACGCAACGCGATCGGGGTCGTCGATGATGGTCCGGAAGAAGCGGCGAGCTTCGGTGCCGAGCGTCGCGCTGACGAAGTCGAGCAGGGCTTCGAAGTATGCCGCCGAGCTCGCGGGCCCCGTGAGAATGATCGGCATGTCGAGATCGGCATTGGCCTCATCGAGCAGAATGCCGAGCAGGAAGATGATCTCCTCGGCCGTGCCGACGCCGCCGGGAAATATGATGATGGCGTGCGCGATCCGGACGAAGGCTTCGAGCCGCTTCTCCATGTCCGGCAGGATCACGAGCTCGCTGACGATCGGATTCGGCGCCTCGGCCGCGATGATCGTAGGCTCCGTCAGTCCGATATAGCGCCCGGTGTGCAGCCGCTGCTTGGCGTGGCCGAGCGCCGCACCTTTCATCGGGCCCTTCATCGCGCCGGCGCCGCATCCGGTGCAGACGTCGAGCTCGCGCAGCCCGAGGCAGTAGCCGACGCGCTTGGAGTAGTCGTACTCCTCGCGGCTGATCGCGTGGCCGCCCCAGCAGACGACGAGATTCGGTACCCGCTCAGCCCGCAGAATCTGCGCGTTGCGCAAAATGTGAAACACGGCGTCGGTGATGTCGCGCGACTCCGAGAGGTCGAATCGATCGTTCTCGATGATCGTCTGGTGGGTATAGAGCAAATCGCGCAAGACCGCGAACAGATGATCGCGAATGCCGCGAATCATGCGGCCGTCGACGAAGGCACTTTCCGGCGCGTTTTCGAGCTCCACCGCGATACCGCCCTCGTCCTCGACGATCGCGATGCGAAACCCGGGGTTCTGGCGCAGGATCGCGTGGATGTCGTCCGTTTCGGTGCCGGCGTTCAGGACGGCCAGCGAGCACTGCCGCCATAACCCGTAGAGGCCGCCCGTGCCCGCATCGAGGAGCTGGCTCACCTCGCGGCGGGACAGGACGTTGAGGTTTCCTGCGGGCGCGATCCGCGCGTTCAGGCCCAACGATAAAATCCTACGGCAGGATCTCGATCGGCATCGAAACGGTGATCAGGCGCCATAGATCGACCATATCGGAGTTCGACACGGCGATACAGCCGTCGGTCCAGTCCAGTTCCTTGTAGCTCGCCTCGTCGAACTTGGGGTCGTTCGGCAGACCATGGATCATGATCTGCCCGCCGGGATCGACGCCGAGACGGCGTGCGGTCTCGCGATCGGCGGCGTTTGGATAGGAAACCTTCAGCGAGAGAAAGAAATCGCTGTCCGGATTCTTGGCCTCTATGAAGTAACGGCCCTCGGGCGTTCTGAAATCGCCCTCCTCGCGCTTCGGGCCGCGCGGCATCAGGCCGAGCGCAATGTTCATGCTGCGCAGCACGGTTTCGCCGTTCATCAGCATCAGCTTGCGCTCGGATTTGATGACGACGATGCGATCGGGTGCCTGCGCCGTATCGGC
>DATKCK010000112.1:0-55387 GCA_035513215.1 Gammaproteobacteria bacterium
GCCCTGAACGAACCGCTCGCCGTCACGCCAGGCATTGCGAAACAGGACGAAGTGGCCCGTCTCGAGCAGGCCGAACCGGAGCGGCTCGACATCGCCGGCGAAGGTCGATACGGCGAAGGCCGCCCGGTCGACGCGGCTGCCCGTCACCACGATCGCTTCCTCGGCGGCGGAAATCTCGGCCGACGCATCGTCGCTACCGGCGAGCTCATCGAACGCCGCCTGACCACGAGCCGCGTTGTTGGCGAAATCGCTCTCCGCATCGGGCGCGGCCGGCCGGGCCCGGGCCGGTTCCGCTATCTCCTGCCGCGCCTCGAGCTCGATCCCGCCGGCCCGAACCAGTCGGTTCGCCTCGAGCACGTCGGCGAGCCTCGTCTCGACGGTCGTCTTCGCCACGCGCTCGGCGGCAGGCACGCTGTCGCGGTCCGATTCCGGCAGCAGCGGCGTCGAGAGCTGCCCGGCCGCATCGACCTGAAAGTAGCCGATCGTTCCCGGGAACGTGCCCGCCGCCGCGAGCGACGAAAGCGGCGAGAGCTGCACGACGTTGGCCGCGCCGCCCGACGTCGCGACGGCATAGTCGAAGTCCGTGACGGGGCGCGCGTTCTCGACCGCGATCGCGGCGGCCAGCCGCGTATCGATGCTGCGAACGAGGTCCTCGGCGACGAGCTGCTGGCGGCGAAACTCGGCCAGCTCGATCTGAGCGAAACCTTGACGAATCAACAACGCGGCGGGCAGCGCGAGCCCAACGAAGAGCAGCCATAGCATCCAGCGCAGACGCCGCTCTCTGTAGCCCGGATCTGTGCGCTTACGCATCGGCGGTCTCTGCGACGAGACGGTAGCCCGCGCCGCGAACCGTCACGAGGAATCGCGGCACAGCAGGATCGGGCTCGATCTTGCGCCTGAGTTTGGCGATATGAATGTCGACGGTTCTGGTTTCGATCGCGGCGTTCCTGTCGTAGCCCCAGACCTTGTTCAGAAGCTCGTCGCGTGAGACGGGGCGATCGCCGTTGGCGTGCAGGTACCGAAGTATGTCGGCTTCGCGGCGCGTGAACGCAACCTCTTGCCCGCCATTCTCGCCGCTTAAGTTTTCGAGATCGATCCGGATCCGGCCGTCGAGCTCGATGATTCGATCGGAATCGATGCCGATGCTCGCGCGTCTGAGCACGGCCTTGATGCGAAGCACGAGTTGCGCGACCGAGAAGGGCTTCCCGACATAATCATCGGCGCCAGAGGCAAGGCCCGTGATGATGTCGTCGTCACTGGTCTTGGCCGTCAGCATGATGATCGGCTGGCGCCGGTCCACCTTCCGAATCTCGTCGCATATCGTGAAGCCGTCGACGCCCGGCAGCATGATGTCGAGAAAGATCAGGTCGAACCGGCCGCTCAGCGCCCGCTTGAGCCCGAGGTGGCCGTCGGCCTCGCACTCGACGCCGAAGCCGTGATAGACGAGCGCATCGGCGAGTCCCGTCCGAATCGCCGCTTCGTCTTCGATGATCAGGACTCGTGCTTGCCTCATGGCCTCGTCAGCTCGTCCGCGGGAGTGCCAAGGCTAGCAGCATAAGCCTCCCGGCAAGCGTAAATGTTTCGTAAATCCTCGAGCCGATTCTTTACGTGCCCGTGTCTCGTTCCGGGACCCGGTCTGCTCCAGGATGCCGTCGAACCACTAGCGAGGAGGCGATCCGATGGCACTGATCAGACGAGTATCGCGATTGTTTACGGCCGATATGCATGCGGTCCTCGACCAGATCGAGGAGCCCGAGGTCGTGCTCCGGCAGGCGATCCGGGAAATGGAGGAGGAGCTGGCGCGCCAGCGCCAGCGCGGGAAATGGCTCCGGGCCGAAATCGAATCGGCAGCGGCGAAGCGCGACGCCTCCGAGGCGCTCCGACGCGATCTCGATGCCAGGCTCGATATCGCCTTTGCGAACGATAACGAAGCGCTGGCCCGGAGGCTGACGCGACGCAAGCTCGAGACGGCGAAGCTCGCCGAGCAAACCGAAGCCAGGCGGCAGGCGCTGGTCAGGCAGCTCGAGGAGCTCGAGGCACTCGTCGAAGCGAACGCAGATCACCTTGAGGGCATGCAGCAGAAGGCCTCGCTGCTCGCCGAGGATTGCACCGTTGGCGGGGGCGGCGACATGCGTGCATCGGGAATCGACGATGACGACGTCGAAATCGCGTTCCTGCGCGAGAAGCAGGCGAGGGCATCGTCATGAGCGCGCGCACCCGTCAGCCGGGGTTTCTCGCCGAGGCCACTTTCGGTCTCGTGATCAGCCTGGTCGCGGCCGCGGTCGCATTGACGTTGTCTTTCGTTATGCCGGGGGCAATCGTCGCGCGACTGATCGTAGCGGGACTCGGACTCACGCTGGTGCTGCGCGCCATCGGCCGTTCCAGCGAAAGGAGGGGGCGCGTCGTCACGGTCGTCGTCTGGCTTGCCGTGGCGGCCGGTATCTGGGTCGTCGGAGTGAGTCTGCCGACCTATGTCGCGGTTCACGTGGCGCTGGCCTGGCTCGCGCGTTCGCTGTTTTCGTGCTCACGGCTCATCGAAGCGGGTCTCGATCTCGGGCTGACCTTGCTTGCGCTCAGTTTCGCGATCTTCGCCGCCGTGCGCACGGAGAGCGTTTTTCTCGCGACCTGGTGCTTCCTGCTCGTGCAGGCGTTTCAGGCTTCGATACCGGATCTTGCAGCGCGCATGACGGCGTCGGGCGAACGGGACGTGCCCGCCAACGATCCGAACCACGGGTTCGCCGAAGCATTCAAGGCGGCCGACGAGGCGCTGCACCGCATCGCGGGGCGCCGCTGAGGCCCGGGTTCAATCTCGAGGAGTAATGATGATGAAAGCGAAACTGATTGCTGTGACTTTGCTACTGATGACGGCAGGCGCCGTCGTGCTCTATCCGTATGTGGAGACCTCGGCCACGAGCCGGCCGGCAGAACCGGTCGTGCCGTCGAGGCACAAGGTCGAGGTCGTGTTCGTGCTCGACACGACGGGCAGCATGGGCGGGCTCATCGCGACCGCCAAGGAAAAGATCTGGTCGATCGCAACGACGCTCGCGCAGGCGGAGCAGTCGCCCGAGATACGGATGGGGCTCGTTGCCTATCGCGATCGCGGCGATGCCTACGTCACCGACGTCGTCGATCTGAGCTCGGATCTCGATACGATGTACGGCCGGCTGATGCAGTACGCCGCGGATGGCGGCGGCGACACGCCCGAAAGCGTCAATCAGGCGCTTCACGATGCCGTTCACCGCATCTCGTGGAGCCAGGATCCGTCGAGCTACCAGGTGATATTCCTCGTCGGCGATGCGCCGCCGCATATGGACTATCAGGGCGAGGCGCCGTACCCGGAGATCGTCCGGGCGGCGGCGGCCAGCGGCATCGTCGTCAATACCATCCAGTGCGGAGAGATGCCGCAGACTGTGGCGCCGTGGACCGAGATCGCGCGCCTCGGCAACGGGGGCTATCTCAAGGTCGAGCAGGCCGGCGGCGCGTTTGCCGTATCGACGCCATTCGACAATGAGATCGCGCGGCTTTCGGCCGAGCTCGACGAAACACGGCTCTTCTACGGCTCGGTAGAGCAGATGGCACAGCTCGACGGCAAGCTCGCCGCCACCGCGGAACTCGAGGCGATTGCAACGACCGGTTCGCGCGTACGCCGCGCGGTCTTCAACGCGACCGAATCGGGTCGCACGAACCTGTTCGGTGATCAGGATCTCGTCGAGAACGTCACGCAAGGCGAGGTCGCGCTCGACGACGTCCCGGAAGAGGAGCTTCCCGAGAGCATCCGGGGGCTTGATCGCGCCGAGCAGGAGAAGCGGATCGAGGAGCTGGCCGGGCGCCGCGAGGCACTGCAAAGCCGCATCGATGCGCTGGCCGAGTCGCGTGCCGCGTTCATTGACGAGCGCGTCGCCGAGGAGGGCGGCGCCGAAGACTCGCTCGACCGCCAGATCTACGACATCGTCGTGGACCAGGCCGCTCCCGCGGGCCTGAGCTTCGAGAAGGGCCCCGAGTTCTGAGAAATTGTGGGTCAGACCCCATTCCGGTTAGACCCCCTTCCGGTTGAGGATAATCGGGGTCAGACCCCATTCCGGTTGAGGGTCGTCGAAGTCGGGGTCAGAGCCTTCGGGCTCTGACCCCTTTCCTGCTTCCTGAATGGGGTCTGACCCCAATTACCGGTAGGTGCGGTCGTCGCACTCGGTCGTGCCGTGGAACGGCAGGTCGGAGAGGAGCATGGTGTCGGAGCCGCGGTACTGGCCTTCGAAGTAGAGCGGGTCCTCGGCGACGTACTCGCGTCGGAGCGCGCCGGTTTCGGGATCGAAGCTGAAGCGCTCGACGATATGGAGCTCGTTGCTGTGCGGCACGCGGCCATCGGCATTCAGAATCCCGGGCAAAAAGCCGACCGTGTCGACGATCAGGACGTCGTCTTCCCAGCGGCCGATCGAATGACCGGCGACGGATGGCTCGATATCGGCGGGATGCTCGGTCTGATCGAGGTGGATCGTGCGCTCGATCCCCATCGATCCGTAGAGCATCTGGATGTCGTTCGTTCGTTGCACAATGCGGTTGACATCCATTTCGAAATACCAGTCGAATAGGATGTTCGTCGGCGCGCAGCGCAGACGCGGATTGTCGCCCGTCGCGAAATCGAGCCCCGCGATCGCGGCCTCGCCGGCCTCGGTCAGCGGCATCGACGTCGGGCGCTGGTTCCAGTAAGCGTCGACGGGATCGTCGGCGAGGGAAATCGCCGTGCCGCGGGCGCCGGGAAAGCCCGGCGCGCCGCCCGGCGTTTCGCCCGGCTCGAAGGTATCGGCCTGGCTCAACGGAACCAGCGTGCCCATCTGCCCACGCGGGTCGGTCATGACGCGCTGCTCCTGGGCCCAGTCGCCCGAGATATTCGGCACGCCATTGGCGAGCCGCGCCGGGCGGTTGTCGCCCGAGACCCGAATCGGCTCGCGGAGCTGTCCGTAACGATCGACGCTCGAGCCGTCGGCAAAGACGGCCGTGCCGAGGTAGCAGGTCGTCGGATCGTTGCGGTCCGGCGATCCCGAGATGCTGATCGTCGACCCCGTCACGAACATGTCCTCCGACCAGCCCGATCGTCGCAGCACGGTCGCGCCGCGCATCTCGCAGCGCCACTCGACCGGCTCGCCGCTCTCGTTCTCGGCCGTGAAGTGCACCCACGAATGCGGGTTCAGGAACTCGACGCGCGTGATCGTGCCTTCGAGCTCGATGTCGGTGTTGAGGTCGAAGTTGGCGATGCCGTGGTGGGCGGCGGCGGGCGCGCCCAGGGCCAGGCAAGCCGCGCCAACCGTCAGTGCGACCGGAGTCCTGCCGACGCTATCGCGCATGTTCGACAGAACCCCGATCCTACTCATAATCAAAAGCGCTTCGTAAAGTCGACGCCATAGCGAGCCGGTTTTGCCTTGAACAGGAACCCGCCCGGCGACCATTCGGTGTTGTATTCGACATCGTTGATATTACGACCCCAGGCCATGACTGACCAGTCATCACTCTGCACGCCGAAACGGACGTCAAGCAGATTGACTGGGTCGCGCACGGTCGTGTTCGCCGGGTCCCACCACGTGTCTCCGATCCTCTGGTAGTCGCCGCGCACAACAAACTCCTTGCCGCCGCTCCCGAAGGGGACATGGTACTGCAAAGTGAGATTGATCGTGTCTTCAGTCACGAGCGGCGCCTGATTACCGACAGCGCTCGGCGTCAGCGGGTCCTTGTAGGGGCTATCGCGCTTGATCTCGCTGTCTGTATAGCCGTAGCCGAACATCAGATCGAGATTGTCGGTTAGGCTAGCCGAGAGATCGAGCTCGAAGCCTTGGTAGTCGACCTGGCCCAGGCTCCCGAGGTTCTGGGTCGAGCTCGTTGCGAGGAACAGGAAGAAATACGAGCCTTCGGCCTCGGTGTCGAACACGCTGAAGTTCAGATCTACCCGATCGCTGAGTTGGCTCTTGACACCAACCTCGACGGTGTCCGCCACCTCCGCATCGAACAGATCGACCACACCGAGCGCTTGCGCTCCCGGGTCGGCACCCACGCCCGTCTGATTGAATCCTCCGCTTCGGAATCCGCGGCCTACGCTGCCGTATACCGTCAGGCTATCGGACGGCCGAAATCGCAAGCTCACCCTCGGCTGCAGTTCATCCCAGGTCCGCTTGCGCACCTCGCCCGTTGAGGAATCGGGTGTAGGTAGGAACGGCCCCGGGGTCAGCGTCGTGTTCTCCCGCTCGTCCTCGTCGTACCGCAGCGCCACAGCGATCTCGGTGCGATCGCTGATGTCGTAAGCGAGCTCCCCGAAGATCGCCCAGGCGAAGTTGTCCTGGCCATCGGCCAGATAGGTGATCTGATCGTTGCTCGGGTCGACGAACCAGGATGCAGGACTGACGGGGCTGCGGAAAACGGGGGTCGCGCCCGAGTTGCGATCGACGGTGTTCGCCGTCGAGATGAACCGATCGGTCTGAGTGAAGTACATGCCGCCGATCCAGCGCAGCCGATCCTCCGACGTCGACGTGAATCTGATTTCCTGGCTGATCGTGTCTACGTCCAAAAACTGGCTCTGTGCCCAGTCGATGCCGAAGATACCGAAGAAGAGAGATTCATCTATCGGCAGGAAGTTGAATTGATCGCCCGTCAGCAGCTCTTCGATCGAGTCCAAAGAGGTGATCGAAGTGAACGTGCCCCAGTCGGCGTCGTAGTCGACCTTGAACGCGAGCTGCGACAGATCGCGGTCGTTGACGCCGCGATTATTCACGCGGACGGGGATGCTCGTATTGTTGACGTTGTTGCCGAAATCGATGTTGAAGTAGAGCGCCTGTGTCTCGACCTCGGACAGGTAGACTCTCGCGTCCGTCCTCAGCCGGTCGGTCGGCTCCCAGAGCAGGCGAGCGCGCAGCGAAATGTCCCGAAACGGATCGGCTTCCTCATTGAGGAATGTGTTGTCGATCCAGCCGTCGGTGTCATAATACGACAGCGACGCCTGATACTTGAAGACGTCCGAGTCGCCCACAGGGCCGCCAGCCGAGGCGCCGACATTGAATCCGGGACCATCGTCATAACCGAGCTTCACGCGTCCCTCGAACTCGTCGTCGGGCTCGCGCGTCGTGATCACGATGGCGCCACCGATCGCATTGCGTCCGTAGACCGCCCCCTGCGCGCCCTTGAGCACCTCGATCTGCTGAACGTCGAAGAGCTCCTGCGTCAGCTGCGCCGGATTCGTCAGCAGCACGCCATCGACGAGGATAGCCGCGGAAGGCTCGCTGTTGCGCGCCTGCGAGATGCCGCGAATCGTCAGGAAGGACGTGCCCTGATTCTGCGTTTCCACGAGTGTGACGTTCGGCGTCAAAGACACGAAGTCCTGCGGTCGCTCGATGCCGGCGGCGGCGATGTCTTCCTCGCTGAAGGCCGTGATCGTGATCGGCACGTCCTGGAACGACTCGGCGCGGCGCCGGGCCGTCGTGACGATGACTTCCTCGTCCGGAACGATCTGCGCGCTCGCGATCTCAAGATCCATGAAAAAGAGTGTGACGACGGCAATCGCGGCGACGGCCGCATAGCTACGATTCCTGGTGCGCATGTTTTCCCTCTGGACCAGATTAATGCGATCCGATTGTACGCGGATCACAACAGAATTGGGATTCGCGCCACAGAAAAGCGTCAACGATATCCCAGTGGAATTATCCCGAAGGCTCGTCTGCGAGACGGCGGAATAACCGGCCTCGAGGGCCGGAACCCGCGACGAGCGCCGGCGAAACGAGGGTGTTCACGGCAAGACCGCGTTTCCTTCCGGTCGCTTAGCCCGCCAACAGGTACCGGTGCCCGCCCTGCTTGACATAGAGCGTGCAGCCGGCGGCGGTCCGCGGCGAGTGGCGCGCGCCCCCGGGTAGCCGCAGCCACGTGCCGGCCTCGTAGTCCCCGAATTCGTCGCCGAACCCGCCTTCGACGACGAAGAACTCCGCCCCGGCGGGATGGGCGCGCTCGCCCCACTCGAGCCCCGGCCGCCAGCGCTCGAGCGCCATCGTGTCGCTGTATCCCGGTTGCGAATAAAGCGGCTTGACCTCGACGCCGGCGCGTTCGCCGGCCTGCGAGGCCATCGCGTTCGTATCGAGCGCCACCTGCTGCCGGTCGAGCCCCGGAAACTGCCGCAGCTTGACGAACAGCACGCAGCCAACGCGCGAGGACGGCGCGTGCCGGTAGCCCTCGGGATTCAGGAGATAGGTGCCGGCAGGCCAGTCGCCGCGGTCATCGGTGAAGACGCCCTCGAGCACGAGGATCTCCTCGCCGTCGGGGTGGCCGTGCGCATCGAAGCTCGAGTCGGGATCGTAGCGAACGACCGACGTGACCTGGCCCGACTCTGCCGGACCGACGCGATGAACGCGCTTGCGCCAGACGCTCGGGCTCGGGCTCGGCGACCACGGCATCGTCGCCGTCGCCACCGCGACACGAACGCCGAGATCGCCATTGAGGGTCTCGTCAGTCATCGGGAAAGGATAGCGGGTTTGGGGTCAGACCCCTTTCAGGTTTGGATCGAATCCAAACCTGAAAGGGGTCTGACCCCATTGCATCCCATTGCATCGAGTATAGTTCTGAGTCTCAGCCACCCTGGAATCTTCAAGCCGATTAATGATTTGCATGCCGAAAGCCGATCCCGCCATCCTCGCCAGGCGCGACGAGATCGTGGCGGGCTTGAGGCGCATCCTTCCCGATGACAGCGTCATTGCCGAGCCTTTGCGTCTCAAGGCGTACGAGACCGATGCGCTGACGGCGTACCGGCAAACGCCGCTCGCCGTCGCGTTGCCGTCGACGACGAGCGAGGTCGCGCGGGTGCTGCGCTTCGCGCGCGCCGAGCGTGTCAACGTCGTGCCGCGCGGCGCCGGGACGTCGCTCTCGGGTGGCGCGATCCCGGCCGAGGACGCGATCGTCGTGGGCTTGGGCAAGTTCAATCGCATTCTCGATATCGACTACCCCAATCGCTGCGTCGTCGCGCAAAGCGGCGTGACGAATCTCGCGCTCAGTCACGCTGTCGCCGATCGCGGCTTCTACTATGCGCCGGATCCGTCGAGCCAGATCGCCTGCACGATCGGCGGCAACGTCGCCGAGAACTCCGGCGGCGTGCACTGCCTCAAGTACGGCCTGACGACGCACAACGTGCTCGGCGTCGAGCTCGTCACGCCGGACGGCGAGGTGCTCCGAATCGGCGGCCGCTATCTCGACAGCGCGCAATACGACCTGCTTGGCCTCACGGTCGGCTCCGAAGGCCTGATCGGCGTCGTCACCGAGGTCACCGTGCGCATTCTCAGGCGCCCGCAAACGGCGCGCGCGCTGTTGATCGGCTTCCCGCGCATCGAGTCGGCCGGCGCGGCCGTTGCCGGCATCATCGCCGCCGGCATCATTCCGGCCGGCATGGAGCTGATGGACCGGCCCGCGATTCACGCGGCCGAGGACTTCGTCAACGCCGGTTATCCGCTCGACGTCGAGGCGCTGCTGATCGTCGAGCTCGACGGGCCCGAGGTCGAGGTGGATCTCCTGATCGAGAGAGTCAGCGCGATCGCGAACGCGCACGATGCCTCGAGCTGCCGCGCGTCGACGAGCGAGGACGAGCGGCTCAAGTTCTGGGCCGGCCGCAAGGCGGCGTTTCCTGCCGTCGGGCGCATCAGCCCCGATTACTACTGCATGGACGGCACGATCCCGCGCAGCGAGCTGCCGCGCGTGCTCGGCGCGATCGGCGAAATGTCGACGCGCTACGGCCTCAGAGTCGCGAACGTCTTTCATGCCGGCGACGGCAACCTGCACCCGCTGATTCTCTACGACGCCAACGAGGCCGAAGAGCTCGAGAAGGCCGAGGCGTTCGGCAACGAGATACTCAGGCTTTGCGTCGACGTCGGTGGCGTGCTGACCGGAGAGCACGGCGTCGGCCTCGAGAAGCGCGACCTGATGCCCTATCAGTTCAGCGCAGCCGATCTCGAGCAGCAGCATCGCGTCAAGCGCGCTTTCGATCCCGAGCTCAGATTCAATCCGGGCAAGGTCTACCCGACGCTGCATCGCTGCGCCGAGCTCGGGCGCGAGCACGTTCATGCCGGCGCCGAGCGATTCCCCGATCTGCCGCGCTTCTAGATGACGGCCTCTTCCGCATCGGCAGGCTTCAGGCCCGCGTCCGCGGCGGAGCTCGCCGAGCTGCTCGGCGCCGACAGCCGGCACCTCGAGCCCATTGGCCTCGGCTCGAAGCGTGCGATCGGCCGGCCCGTCGAGGCCGAGCCGCTCGATCTCTCTTTGCTGACCGGAGTTGTCGAGTATCGGCCGGCCGAGCTCGTGTTGACGGCGAGCGCCGCGACGCCGCTAGCCGAGATCGAACCGCTGCTCGCCGAGAACGGGCAGCGCCTCGCGTTCGAGCCGCCGGATCTCTCGCCGCTGCTCGGTGCAGCCGACACCCAGCCGAGCACCCAGGCGCGGCAGTCGATCGGTGGCGTGCTGGCGGCGAATCTGTCGGGCTCGCGCCGAATTGCTGCGGGCGCGGCGCGCGACCACTTCCTCGGCGTCACGGCCGTCAACGGCCGCGGCGAGGCGTTCAGGGCCGGCGGCAAGGTCGTCAAGAACGTGACGGGCTACGATTTGCCGAAGCTGCTCGCCGGTTCCTGGGGCAGCCTTGCGGTCATGACCGAGGTCACGCTCAAGGTCGTGCCGCAAGCCGAGACCGAGCTGACGCTGATCGTGCCGGCCGCGCAGCCTGCCGACGCCGTCGAAACGCTGAGCGCCGCGCTCGGCTCGCCGCACGAGGTCTCGAGCGCGGCCTTCGATCCCTGGCGCGGCAGCGCTCTGAGGCTCGAGGGCCTCGCGGCATCGGTCGCCGCGAGGCGGGCCGCGCTGCTCGAAGGGCTCGGAAGTCCCGAGGTCGAGCAGCTAGACGCCGAAGCCTCGCGGGCATTCTGGCAGTACATGGCCGCCGCCGCGGCGCTCGCCGAGTGGCCGGTCGTCTGGCGCATCTCGGTGCCGCCGAGTGATGCGCCTCGCGTCGTCGACGCCATTGGCCCGGAACGGTATCTGCTCGACTGGGGCGGCGGCCTGATCTGGGCGGCTTTCGCTAAGGTCGACGCTACGCGCGTGCGCGGCGCCCTGCGCGACGGCCATGCGATGCTGATCAAGGCGCCGTCCGACAGCCGTACCTGCCGCCAGCATCCGCCGTCCGCGGCGATGCGCGACGTGCTCGAGCGGATCCGGGCTGCCTTCGATCCCGACGGGCGTCTCAGCCCCGGCCGCATGGACTAACCGGGAGCCAAGGCTCAGAGCATGCAGACTCGTTTCACCGATGGGCAGCGCCAGGACCCGGCGATTCGCGAGAGCGAAGCGATCCTGCGCAAGTGCGTCCATTGCGGTTTCTGCAATGCGACCTGTCCGACCTATGTCCTGCTCGGCGACGAGCTCGACAGTCCGCGAGGACGCATCTATCTGATCAAGGACATGCTCGAGAACGACCGGCCGGCGACCTCCGAGATCGTGCGCCACGTCGACCGCTGCCTGTCCTGCCTCGCCTGTATGACGACCTGCCCGTCGGGCGTCAATTACCAGCACCTCGTCGACCATGCGCGCGCCCGCATCGAGGCGACCTATCGGCGGCCGTGGCACGATCGCCAGTTGCGGCGCCTGCTCGCCGCCGTCATGCCTTACCCGCAGCGTTTCAGGCGGCTGCTCGGGCTCGCGCGCGTCGTCAGGCCGCTGGCCTTCATGCTGCCGCGGCGTCTCCGTGCGGCGCTCGTGCTCGTGCCGGGGCGCGCGCGGGCGTCGACGCGGCAGCCGGGGCGCGCGCAAGCGACATCCCGCGCCGGAGCAACGAAACCCCGCGCGCGCATCGCGGTCATGACCGGCTGCGTGCAGTCGGTGCTCGGCGCGTCGGCGAACGCCGCGACGGTTCGCTTGCTCGAGCGCATGTGCTGCGAAGTCGTCGAGATCGGAGGCTGCTGCGGCTCGCTGACGCACCACCTCGGGCAAACCAGAGCGACACGAAGCTTCGCCGCAACATTCATCGATCGCCTCGAGGACGCGGCGAGCACGGCACCGGTCGACGCGATCGCCGTCAACGCATCGGGTTGCGGCACGCATCTGAAGGACTACCGTTTCATCTTTCGCGACGACGCGGCGCTCGCGGCCGGGGCGGGCGAGGTCGCCCGGCTCGCGCGCGACGTGACCGAGATCGTCAGCGAGCTCGGTCTGCCGGAAGTCTCACGGCCCGGCGGTCTTCGCGTTGCCTATCACTCGGCCTGCTCGATGCAGCACGGGCAGAAGCTCAACGCGCCGCCGCGCGAGCTCTTGCGCGCGGCCGGCTTTACCGTCGTCGAGATTCCCGAGGGGCATCTTTGCTGCGGCTCGGCCGGCACCTACAACATGCTCCAGCCCGAGCTCGCGGCGAGGCTCGCCGAGCGCAAGCTCGCGCATATCGCGGGGCTCGACGCCGACGTCATCGCGGCGGGCAATCTCGGCTGCATGACGCAGCTTGCGACCGGCGCCGATCGGCCGATCGTGCATACTGTAGAGCTGCTCGACTGGGCGACGGGCGGCCCGGTGCCGCCGTCGTTGACGGCGTGAAAGAAATGGGCCCCGGCGTACCGGGGCCCGAAGCTTCGAGCGGTGGCTTTCCTGGTGGGGATGGGGGGGAAAGCGGGATCCATGCTAATTTCGCTAAGTGAAACTAATGTGACGCGTCCGTGTCGATCGGATGCAATCGGCTAATGCTGCCCGGCGCGCACGGCCGCGTTGCGTACGCAACGACCAGGATACGAGCAAGCCTCGAATGCATGCGCGGAGCCTATCAGGCTTTGTGGCCGAAAAACTCGACGAGCCGGACGAGCGCCAGCGTGTCGAGCCGGCAGTACGCGAGCAACGCCTGGCGCAGGGCCTCGCGACGCTCGGGCGTCGTCTCCTCGTGAATAGCTTCGAGGTAGGCCGATTGCGCCGCTTCGCCGTCGCGGATCTCGTCGAGGTCCGCATAGTCGATGCCGGCGCCGATCGTCGGCAGGATGGCCTTGAGGGACCACGATCCGCGCATCTCGGGATGGTAGTAATGCTGCTTCGCGATCGGATGCAGGTCGATGAGCCGCTCGATGAGGGCTCCGATCGCGGGCGCGAGATCGGGAAAGCGTTCGGCGAGCCCGGTCAGCACCTGTCGTTCATATGAGGTGTAAACGATGATGGGCCCGGACTTGTCGAGCTTCGCGACGAGCGCCTCGGCGATCTCGCGCATCGACGGTTCGCCGCTCGTATCGAGAAACTCCTCGTGGCGGATGGAGCCCGAGCCATCGTCGATATGGCAGGACCACTGAAACGGCAGCGCCTGATAGGGCCGCGTGCCGGGCCAGATCGGAATCGCGAACGCGATCGTCTCGAAGTCGAGGAAATGGCGCGGATACCCGAGCCCGGCGACGATGCCTTCGAGCTCGGTCGAGACGTAAGCTTCGCCGGCCACCGTCTGGCGCCAGATGCGTTCCTGCGCATCGCCTGCGATCCGATCCGCGCCGAGCTCGCGTATGTCGCGGTAGCCCTCGAGCATCAACGCGTAGAGCGGCTCCTTGCGCCCGCCGAGACCGGTAATCGGAAACTCTCCCTGCGCCGGCATGCAATGGTCGAGGAACGGGCACGCATGCGGCGTCGTGCAATGCAGGCCGATGTCCCGCACGGGCTCGTCGAGGGATTCGAGCGTCGCGCGTGTGCGTGCGACGGCTTCGGGCACGTTGACTATGTGCGGAGCGACGTCGTCTGAAACGTCGACCTCGCGGAACAGGCTCTTGTAGTCGCCGTCACCGGCGTACTCGAATTCGACGTTGATCAGAGCGACGCTCGTGCCCGCCGGGTGCAGGCCGAGCTGTGCGAGTGTCCAGGCCTGAATCGCGCAATCGTCAAGGAAATGATCCTTGACGCGCGTCGACGATTTGACCTCGACGATGCGCGGCGCCTCGCCCGAGCGGTCGAGGACGTCGATGAGCACGGTCAGCCCTTCATGAGCGAACGTCGCCTCGAAGATCGGCTCGTGCCCACCGGCTTCGAGCAGCGCTTCGGTCTCGGCGACGGCGGCACGCAGGCCGCGATTGTGCTTGACGAGATGCCCTCCGTTTCGGCCGTAGACCTCGCGCGCCTTGGCGCCGACGACGCGGCCCGTCTCGATCGCGGCCTGATCGATCGCATCCTCGTCGACCAGCTCGGGTGAGTACTGCTCGAGCCAGAGCCGTTTCGGGCACTGGAGGTAGTGCAGCAGTCTGGTTTTCGATATGGCGATCGGCGGCATGGGGTCGCGTAGGATGCCCGCCGGGGCGGCATGACTCAAGGCGCGGCATGCGCGGCCGGTTCCGTGCGTTACTCGATGATGGGCGCAGCCCCTCTGCGCCTCATGATTTCCGCGGGCTGTCGCGTCCGACGACGGCGCGGAGGCCCACCTGAACATCGTCCTGAACGGGCGCGGAGGCCGTGCCTGATCGGAGGCCGCTAGCCGAAGAGCTCGATCTCGAACACCTCGGCGGCGATCAGAACCAACGACATGCCGGTGAAGACGACCAGACTGATTCCGCTGAACCAGGTCGCGAACGTCGACGGATAGAACGCCTTGTCGCGCTTCGGGATGACCTTGAAACAGTAGTAGAGGTTCAGGAAGTAGATCACGGGCGCGACGAAGTATGCGAGCGCCGATGCGATCAGCACGAGAGTGATGGGCTCGGGCACGCCGGCGACGATCGCGACGGACGCGAGCAGGGAGAACAGCATTGCGATCCGGTAGATGTTGTACTCGGAGTACCAGCGGCTGCGCCTCTCGTCATCGAGGTCGCTGTGCGCGATGCCGCGAAGCCCCGACGTGCTCCTGAACAGGTTGCGGCAGCAGGCGGCAATGACGCGCGGCCAGCCGTCGAAGTAGTTGAAAGCCGTAGAGAATGTCGCCGCGAACGCGCCAACCAGAAAGACGAGCATCATTCCGGGCCCGACGCTGTCGGTGAACATGCGCGCGATCTCGCCCATGACGGCCGTGCCCGCGACCTCGCTCGGATAGAGCCATACGGCGGCGAGCAGCAGGAACACGGTCGCGAGCACGAACGAGATGACATGCCCGACGCGAAAGTCCATGAGACCGATCGTGAACCAGCGCCGGCAGTACTCGCGCGCATGCTCGGGCAGCTTGTCCGTGTCGACGGCCAGATCGGCGCGGCTGCCATTGAACGGATCGAACGCGCGCGTGATCCCCTCGGCGTCCAGCTGCTCGCGTATCCGACCCATGCCGGCGCGCTTGGCCTTGCCCCATTCCGAGGCCTGTAGCGAGACGTCGATACCGGTGGGCAGGAGGCCGAGGAAAGACGCGATGATCAGCCATGAGCCTTCCGGCGCATCGAGCTCGAAGAAGTAGACGAGTCCGCTGACGGGCGCGGGCTCGACGATGTAGACGCCGATCGTCGAGACGATCAGAAAGCCGGCCGCGATCTTGGTCGCAAGCTCGAGCGCCTTGTACCGTCCGCGCAGAATCACGATGACCGAGATCACGGCGATCACGAGGGCATAGACACCGAGCTCGGCGTCGGTGCTTAAGCCCGGAATGTCGAGACCGAGATACTGGTTGAAGAAATAGAGCGCGACGGCGGCGGCTGCGATCAGTCGTCCGGACTGACCGATCGCGGATTGAATGACGGTCGTGACCAGCACGTACCAGAGCGGCCATTTCTTCCAGGCAGTCGAGTAAGCGTCGAGCATGCTGCGGCCCGTTGCATACGTGAAGCGAAACGCCATCTCGAAGCCGTAGTACTTGAATATGTAGGCGACCGGGATGCACCAGAGCAACGCGTATTCGAACCGCCCGCCGGCGACCGGAGCCGTCACCACGTGGCTCGTGCCGATGCCCGTCATCATCAGCACGAGGCCGGGCCCGAAGTGGCGCATCAGCTTGCCCGGCGCGAGCGAGGGCAATTCGAGCGATTCGAGATCGTCGGCGCCGGGCGCATTGCCCGGCTTCGGTCCGATTTCCACCATGGCTTATCCCCCCAAGTCTGCCTTCAGCCGCACGAGCTCCACAACCGCGTCGAGCACCGGCGTCGGAACGCCGGCGAGGCGCCCGAGCTCGGCGACCGACGCAACGAGCGCGTCGATCTCCAGTGGCCGCCCGAGCTCGTAATCCTGCAGCATCGACGTCTTGTGCGCGCCGACGGCAACGCCGCCGTCGATGCGTTTGTCGATATCCATCGGAAACTTCACGCCGAGCGCAGATGCGACGGCCGCGGCTTCCTCCATCAGTGTCCTGATCACGCCGCGCGCGCCGGCGTGCTGGCCGATCTCTTCGAGCGTCGCGCCCGTCAATACGCTGACGGGATTGAACGTCGCGTTGCCGAGCAGCTTGAACCAGATGTCGTCGCGGATCTTCGTGCGCACGGGCGCCTTGAGACCGCCGGCCGTCATCGCCTCGGCGAGCCTCCTGACGCGCTCGGTCTTCTCGCCCGATGGTTCGCCGAGCATAAAGCGATTGCCTTCGAGGTGCCTGACGACGCCTGGCTCGACGATCTCGCAGGACGGGTAGACGACGCAGCCGATCGCGCGCTCGGGCCCGAGCGTTTTCCAGACCATCCCACCGGGATCGGCCGTCTCGAGATGCCTGTCCTGCCACGGACCCTCGAGCGCATGGAAATACCACCAGAGGATGCCGTTTTGCGCCGTGACGACGGCGGTTTCGGGCCCGAGCAGGGGTCTGATCTGATCGACGGCCGGCGCGACCGAATGCGCCTTGACGGTCAGGATCACGTAGTCCTGAGGGCCGGCGCTCGCGGCATCGTCGGTGCAGGCGAGCGTGATGGTCTTGCGCTCGCCTTCCTGCTCGATCGTCAGACCGTGACTCTGCATCGCCTCGAGATGCGGCCCGCGCGCGATCAGCGTGACGTTGGCGCCACCGTCGGCGAGCGCCGCGCCGAGATAGGCGCCGATCGCTCCGGCTCCGTAGATGCAAACCTTCATGGCCATTCCGGAGCGGGGGCGGCGTGCCTCATCGGCTCAGGCCAGCCCGAGCTTCTCGGCGAGCCCGATGCGTTGCAGCTTGCCGGTCGCGCCTTTCGGGATCTCGTCGAGAAAGACGATCGTGCGCGGGACCTTCATGTCGGCGAGCCGTTGCGCCGCGAACGCGCGGATGCTCTTCTCGTCGGCTTCGGCGCCCTCGCCGAGCACGATCGCGGCGGCGACGTCCTCGCCGAGCTTCGGATGCGGCACGGCGAAGGTCACGACCTGAGCGACGGCCGGATGGTCGAGCAGGACCTCGTCGACCTCGCGCGGCGAGATCTTCTCGCCGCCGCGGTTGATGATTTCCTTGAGCCGGCCCGTGAGACGGAAATAGCCTTCGTCATCGGCGACGCCCTGGTCACCGGTGCGGAACCAGCCGTTCGTGAAGGCTTCCGAATTCGCCTTGTCGTTGTTCTTGTAACCAGCCGTCACGTTCGGTCCGCGGATCACGATCTCGCCGATCTCGCCCGCGGACAGCAGGTCGCCGGCCTCGCTCATGATCGCGACCTCCGGCCCCGCCGGCAGCCCGACGCTGCCGGGCTTGCGCGCTTTCGGCGGCAGCGGGTTGCTGGCCATCTGATGCGCGGCCTCGGTCATGCCGTAAGCCTCGATGACCGGCGCGCCGAAAGTCTCCTCGAGCTCGGCCATCACCTGCGGCGGCAGCGAGGCCGACGACGAGCGGATCAGCCTGAGCGGCACGTTGTCGATCGTCTCCTGGTTCCGCGACGCGCGCGCGAGGATCGCCTGGTGCATCGTCGGCACGCCCGTGTACCAGGTCGGGCGCACCTCGTCGAGCCAACGGAAGAAATTGAGCGCATTGAAGCCCGGCGAGCAGTGCACACTCGCGCCGGCATTGAGCGAGCTCAGGACGGCCGCGATCAGGCCGTGAATATGAAAGAGCGGCATGATGTTCAGGCAGCGGTCGCCGGGGAGCAGCGCGATGCTGTCGGCGACGTTCGCGGCGGAGGCTGCGACGTTGCGCTGGCTGAGCGGCACGATCTTCGGCCGCGACGTCGTGCCCGAGGTGTGCAGCACGAGCGCCGTGTCGTCGCCGCCCGCAAATCCCGTCTCTCGCGCCGACGATGCTGCCCCTTCGATCGCGAAGATGCCGGCCGGCGCAGTCTCGTCGACATGGAGCGTCGCGACCGGAATGCCGAGCTCGTCGGCGACGCCGAGCGCCGGCGACGTCGACTCCGCCTCGACGACGAGGAGTTTCGCCTCGAGATCGCTCAAGTAGAAACGAAACTCGTCGTGCCGGTATGCCGGATTCAGCGGCGCCGTCGTCGCGCCGGCGCCGATCGCGACGAAGGCACTTGCCATCTCGGGCCCGTTCGGCAAAACGATGGCGACAGCGTCGTTGCGGCCGACGCCGAGCTCGTTGAGGCGGGCCACCGTCGCTTCGACGTGGGCCCGCAGCCCCGCGTAGGTCAGCGAGGCACGGCCCGGCGCGCCGATGGCCTCGGCAGCGTCGGCGCCGTGCCCGATGAGATCGAGGATCGTTTCGGCTTGTGTGCTCATGTTCTACCGGCGGTAACGCGAGCGCTCGTAGTAACGATCGAGCTGGTCCTCGAGGTAGAGCCCGCGGTAGAAGGCGTCCGGATCGCACGAGTAATACGTGAACTCGTAACCCCGTGCGGGCGAGAAGACCGTATGGCGCTGCGGCGAGCGCGGGTAGTTGATGGGATCGTCGAGCACGAGCTCGACGTGCAGGTTGCCGTCCTCGCCGATATAGACGTACTCGGTCACGCGCGCCTCGCGCGAGATCGGCTCGCCGCCGGCCCGATGCCAGAGCGCTTCCTTGAGCCCGCGTGTCTCGATGACGAGTGTCGAGCCTTCCCAGTGACCGATCGAGTGACCGAGCGAGGAATCGAGATCGCCGACGTCGGGCGGGAACTCGGCGTCGAGGTAGATACGCCGGATCTCGTGCATGTCCTCGTAGAGAATCGTGATCCTGCCATCCTGCCCGATGATCTCCTTGGCGAACGGGCCGCCGGTGACGCGAACGAGGCCGTCGGATACGCAGCGCAGCACGGGATCGTCGTAGCGGGCGTCGAATGCCGCCTGATACGCGCGTGCCTCGGGCGTCATTTCGAACGTGTCCTTGCCCGTGCCGTCGTCCGTCCGCATGCGCCAGATGCCGCCGAGGTCGACGGGCCGCGGTGGCTCGCCGAGGCCGGGCGGGCCGTCGCGCGGCGTTGCGCGCCAGGTGCCGGTCGTTTCGCCGTCGAGCCGGACCTGGCCTTCGATGACCCCGCCCGCGAGCCGCCCGTCGAGATCGCTGACGAAGACCTCGCCGCCGCCGTTGTCCCAGTCGAGCTCTAGCGAGACCGTGTCGCCGTCGACCGAGACAGGAACCGGCCCGCCGTCAATGTAGGCCGCGAGCGCGCCGCCGCTCCGTTCGAGCTCGAGCGTGCCGTAACTGAAGCCTGCCGGTCGGTGATCGATATAAAACAGCCAGCGGCCGATGAAGTCGACTTCGTCGGCCGTGGCAGGCGACGGTGTCGTCCCCAGCATGATCGCGCATGCGGCGGTGGCGCACGCAGCGATCGCGTGGAATGGATGGGATTGGGAGCCTGACGCGCGGCCCTTCACTGCGGCTGTCCCATGACGACGGTGCCGTCGGACTTGACGATCGACTCGGCCCAGATCCGCTTCGTGCCGTCGCGGCCGAGCGTACCCGTGATCGCGATGACGTCGCCGATCTGCACCATATCGCGCTCGACGCCGCGCCGCCCGA
This sequence comes from Gammaproteobacteria bacterium, assembly GCA_035513215.1. Classification (GTDB taxonomy): domain Bacteria; phylum Pseudomonadota; class Gammaproteobacteria; order Steroidobacterales; family Rariloculaceae; genus DATCZB01. The sequence goes on from DATKCK010000112.1 coordinate 19,739, forward strand.
GCGAGGCGAGATTCGGCCCTTCCATGTCCCAGATCTCGGTCGCGCCGTCCTCGCGTGTCACGGTGAGGTAAAAGTGGATGTGCGGATTGGACCAGAAGATGTCGTCGACGACGCCTTCGATCGTGCCGACCTTGTCCTGCTCGTAATCGAGGCTGCTCGCGTGATGCGCGTGACTCGCCGTGGCCAACATCGCGAAAACAACCACGCAGGGCGCCAGAACGGATCGGCGGAAGACCGGCACTCGAGCTCGGCCGGGCATCACGGCAGCGGCTCGAGCAGGGTCTGACCGGGCGGGTGCTCGTCGACGGCGTTGCCGGCTTCGCCGAGATCCGAACGCGTCAGATATGGCAGCCTGGAACCCGAGGTCGGAACAGCGCGCAAAAAAAGGCGACTCCGAGTGCACATATTCGTTCTCCTTCTGGTGCACGGATGGTTCGATCGCACGATAGCCCTCGGATCGCTTTGACGTCAACGATTCGCGGCAACAAGCGCCCTCGGCGTCCCAGGCGTGAACTACACTCGCAGACCTCGTGTAGGCTACTGATTGTACCGCTGGCCGGGGCCCGGACTGGGTAATATTCGCACTAGAGAATTTCGAAGATGATCCTCGTCGTCACGCCCGGCACGCTGACTGCCACGCCGTTTTCGAATCTCGGAAGGTAGCGGTATTTCAGTGTCGACGTGATGGCAGCCTGGTCGAATACGCCGACCCCACCGCACGTGTTATCCGATTGCACAACCACGGGATCGCGGACTTGCCCTTGCTCGTCGACCGTGTACTGCACCATCACATAGCCGTCTGCCCCGCAGCGAGCCGCCTCTACGGGGTAGACGGGGGCGGCTTTCACGATCGGCAGATATTCCACCGGCGTCGGCAAGCCTTCGGACAAGCGGCCGACTTCCATTAGCTGCTCCGTGTATCGCTCTTCGTCACCTCGCGCCGCATATACGGACATCAGTAGCTGTCGCGCCCGGATCAGGTTCGAAGCGTATTCGGGCTTCCCTTCATAGAACTGGGTCGCCTTTGCGACGGTGCTTTCGCCTTGCTCGCTATCACCGGTGGCGACGAAGGCCTGACCGAGAGTCAGCGTTGCGAGGGCGGTCTTCGGATGATCGGCGCCGAACAGGCGTTCGTAGACGCCAAGCGCAGACCTGGCGTACGGCATCGCATCCTCGTAGCCCCTAAATTGCCGGCCGAGCCGGTATGCGATCTCGAGCTCGAGATCGGCGACATCTTCGTCGGAGTCCGTCGTTCGGGCAATCTCGACCGTCCGTTCAAAGAGTGCCAGCTGCCGCCTGCCAGGCGCCTCGCTGGCCGGGGCATTCGTCGCCAACGCGAGCAAGGTCGGAAACAGCTCGGGTGAGTCTGCTCCGTACTCCTCTTCGAGCGTATTCAGGGCGTCCTCCAACATTCTTCTGGCTTCGTCAGTTCCATTCCAGACGCTCGCCAACAGCTCACCGCCATGCGACTGAAGTCTCGCGTATGCGATGTGCTCATCGGGAAGGACGGCCCGGTGCATGCTCAATGCGGCGTTTATCGATGCCAGCCTGTCCTCGAGGGTTTCCTGTACCGATGCCAGGGCGAGCAATGCCTCGAGGCGCTGCAGCGAACTGGCGCCGTGCAACTCCTCATAGATCGCATCGGCTTCCCTGAACACCTCTGCCGCTGCGGCGTTGTCGGCACCCGAGAGCGCGAGCGTGTTTCCGTAATTCATCGCGAGCGCGCCGGTGTTGTCGTTGACGCGCCCGAAATGTGCCGAGCCGTTCTCGTAGGCGCGCTTCGCCGCCGTCAATGCCGACGCGTGGTCGCCGGCCTCGATCGCCGCGGTGTAGGCGGCGTAGGCTTGGGAGAAGGCCGCACGGGCATCGCCGCCTCCCACTTGCGCCCACGCGCGAGGAGGCAGGCAAATCACCACGGCGACCGCAACCAGCGAGCGAAAGAACCACACGAGCGAGCGTTTCTTCACGTTTCGCACCGTTACTTTTGGCCAGCGAACCAAGGCTGAGTCTCCAAGATGATAATCCTCCCAGAAAACCGGGCGTAGCGCGTCCCGCGCTTGGCATCCCGCCTATGGGACCGCCGGCTCGAATCCGGGACGGACTTATGGGTCCCGAAAACCCATGTCTGGCACGGCTGTGACCTTTACGCCGCCGGCCGATGCCTCCATAATGGAGGATACGTGGAGGAACGATGGCGACGCTCAACATCAAAAATCTGCCCGACAAGCTCTACAAAAAGCTGCAGGCACGCGCGAAGCGCGAGCGGCGTTCCGTCGCTCAGGAAGTCACGCAACTGCTGGCCGAAGCGCTCGAGACCCCTGAGCCGCTTTCGATACTCGCGTTGAAAGGACTCGGAAAGGAACATTGGCGCGCGGTCGATGCGGCCGAGCACGTCGAGAAAGAACGCGCCTCGTGGGATTGATCGAAGATGTCGGCCGGGGGCCGGTCGGCGTCGACACGGCGCTCTTCATTTACTTCATCGAAGAGGAACCGCGATACCTGCCCGTCATCGAGCCGCTGTTCAAGGCTGCCGATGAAGGCTCGCGGGAGCTCGTGACTTCCGCGCTGACGCTGCTCGAGGTGCTCGTCGTTCCCTACCGGGCGGGCGATCTTGCCTTGGCCGAGCGCTATGAAGCGCTGCTCACGCGCAGTCGCGGTATTCGGATCATCGGGTTATCCATGGAGCAACTGCGCGCTGCAGCGCAGTTGCGCGCAGTCACCGGTGCGAAGACACCAGACGCGTTGCAGCTCGTTGCTGCCCTTTTGGCCGGGTGCGCGACATTTCTGACGAACGATCGAAGGATTCCGAGCATCCCCGGCACGCGGATCTTGCAGCTCTCCGACTACGTGAGCTGATTCAGGCGACATGAAGAAAATTGGCTTTCTGTCTTTCGGACACTGGTCGCAGGCGCCGTACTCGCAGACGAGGACGGCGTCGGATGCCTTGCTTCAATCGATCGATCTCGCCGTGGCCGCCGAGGAGCTCGGCCTCGACGGCGCCTACTATCGCGTGCATCACTTCGCCCGCCAGCTCGGATCGCCGTTCCCGCTGCTCGCGGCCGTCGGCGCCAGGACAGGACGACGAGAGCGGCGAGCCGTTCCACGTCCAGCAGGCCGCGCAGATCCGCGCCTACCGCGCGGCCTGGGCCGAAGCAGGCCACGAGCGTGCGCCTCGCGTTTCCGTCAGCCGCAGCATCTTCGCGCTCGTCGATGCACGCGATCACGCCTATTTTGGCGGTGACGGCAAGGGCCAAGACCAGATCGGCCTGATCGGCGAGACGACGCGGGCGATCTTCGGCCGTAGCTATGCCGCCGAGCCGGACGTCCTCGTCGAAGAGCTCAAACAGGACGAGGCGATCACCGAGGCCGACACGCTGCTCCTGACCGTGCCGAACCAGCTTGGCGTCGACTACAACGTGCACGTTCTAGGGGCGATCCTGAAGCATGTCGCGCCGGGCCTGGGCTGGCGATAAGCCTCGGTCGTCGAATCCCTCTGCGGACGCGAGTTCATCGCTTGGCCGACTCCGAACGCCGGCGACTCGGGTCGCAGCGTTGGCGCGGAGACACTCCGCGGCACCCGGCACGACGGCAACATAAACCTCGTGCTCGACGACCTCGTCCTCGCCCTCCTCGTCGCCTTCCGCCAAGAGTCTCCATTCCTCGAGCAATACGGGCGCAGGGCTGTGGCAGAAATATCGCAGGCTCCTGGCGCGGTCACTGGCGATCGCCGTCGGCTCGCCGAAGAGAGCCTCGAGCTCGGCCGCGAATTTTGCGAAGATCGCGCCGGTCTCGACCGGGTCGCTGGCCTGCGATACGTATTGAATCGAATCGACGCGTCCCGCGGTACAGGTTACGTTGATCCGGACGTTCTCGGAAAAGAGCGTCGCGGAAAGCTCTACGGTCTGCGCCGGATTCTCGGGATCCTCGGATGCAAAGACGCCATCGTATCGCGCACCGTTTGCCAGCTCGGCATCGATGATGCCGGTGCAGTTCGATCGGTCCGAGTAGCCGCGAAACTCGAAAGCCGGTTCCGAACACGCATTAAGGGCGGGAAGAGCGGCGATCCACCAGAGATTTCGAAGCACCGACGCGGTACCGGGCCGTGAAGTATGCACGGAGTCAGAGACTGTCGAACCGCTCCTCGAGCTCGCCGTTCTCATAAAGCTCGTAGTAGAACGTCGTCGCGTCGCAGGGCGGGCTCTCGACGAGCTCGCGCGGATTGCCGCGCTGCGAGCCGCGCGTGCGGACGAGCGGCTCGGTGTAGTAATCGTCGTAAATCGTCATCGACCGGGATATCGTCAATTCGTCCTCGGCGACGACCCAGCGCTCGACGATGCGCGTGCCGTCGCCGCCCGTCATCGGGTAGCCCGAGCCGTCGAGCCAGCCGGGCGCGAGATGTGTCGTCTCGATGACGAGCGTGCGGCCTTCCCAGCGCCCGGTCGAGAACCCCATCGAGCTCAAAGGCTGATCGGCCGGCGCCTCTCGCCCGTCCATATAGACCCGGCGCGGCGTGTTGTCCTGAAGAAAGATCATGACGTAGTGCGCGCCCGCGTTCAGGACCTCGACCGGATACGGCGAGCCGAAGATGCGCGGCAGTCCGACCGGCAGGCAGCGCAGCGCATGATCGTCGCCGAAGGTTCGGCCGGCGTAGATCGCCGCGGTTTCGTCCGTCATCGGCATCGGCTTCGGTTCGAGATCGTCGACGGTCGTTCGGAACTGGTAGCGGTTGTCCCAGAAGCCCGTGATGTCGACGGCAAACGCCGCCGGCATATAGGTGTGCACGCGGTCGGGGTCGGCCGTGACCTCGGTCGTCGCGCCGGGGCTCACACAACGGCCGAGCTGGCGGCCGCTGTCGAGGTTGATGCAGGTCGCGTAGAGCTTCGGCGCACCGTCTCGCCCCAGATTTCCGGTCGCAACGACATGATCGCCGGCCTCGAGCGTCTGGGGCGTCCAGTTCTCGCGCCGATAGGTCGGCAGATTGCCGGGCGGGTGCAGCGACCATTGCTCGACACTGCCGTCCTCGAGCGTGACGTCTACGTCGTAGCGTATGTGCGGATTGGCCCACCAGACACGGGTCACGATCCCTTCGACCTCGCCCTCGAGCGTCTCGTCGAACTCGGTGACGAAGGCATGATGGGCGACCGCGGCCGAAGGCAGCCAGGCTGCCAGCGCGATGCCGGCCATCGGCCCGATGAGTCTCGTAGCGAAACGCGTTGGTGTTGCCATCGATCCTCCCCGTTATCGCAGCCTGTCGCCGGCCGCTTCCGTTCAGTTCGCGGGCGCAATCCTGAGCACGGCGCCGGCCGTCTCGTCCGTGATCACGTAGAGCAGGCCGTCCGGTCCCTGGCGGACGTCGCGGATGCGCTGATGCAGCTCGAGCAGCAGGTCCTCGCGGCGCAGCTCCTGAAAATCCTGATTCATCAGGATACGGGTCAGCCGGCCCGTGCCGAAGATCTCGCCGTAGCGCAAACCCCCGACGAAAAGGTCGCCCGTCCATTTCGGCAGCGCGTCGCCCGTATACCAGGTCATGCCGGAGACCGCGATCGCCGGCATCCAGTAGACGGCAGGCGGAATGTAGCGCTCGTGCGTCGGGCCCCCGCTGTCCCGCCCGGCCCAGGGCCCGCGATAGTCGCGGCCAAGGCTCACGATCGGCCAGCCGTAGTTGCCGCCGGGCTCCAGAATATTGATCTCGTCGCCGCCGTTCGGCCCGTTCTCGTTCTGCCAGACGACGCCCGTCGTCGGGTGCACGGTCAGGCCGAGCGTGTTGCGGTGGCCGAGCGTGAATATCTCGGGCAGCGCGCCTTCCTCGCCGACGAACGGGTTGTCCTTCGGGATGCTGCCGTCGTCGTTGATCCTGAGCACCTTGCCGCCGATGTTGTCGAGCGTTTGCGAGTTGCCGCCAGAGGCCGAGAAGTAGAGCGTGCCGTCGAGGCCGAAGGCCAGGCGCGACGGTCCGCCCGTGCCCGGGGCTCCGACATGGAGGTCCTCGAAGTCCGCGAGCGCAGAGCCCGTCCAGCGGCCGCGGCCGATGCCGAGCGCGTTGCGCTGCCCCTCGACGGGCTTCGTGTAGCTGAGATAGAGCAATTGGTTCGACTCGAAATCCGGATGCGGCACGAGATCCATGTAGCCGTGCACGGCGCCCGGAAGCCCCGAGACGCCGGCCGAGAAGGACTCCGGACCGCCCGCGACGGGCGCAGGCTGCAGCCGGTCGTCGACGATCCGGCGGATCTCGCCGCCGCGCGTCGTCACCAGCATGTCGTCGTCGCCGACGAATGCGAGGCTCCACGGCGTCTCGATCGACTTCGTGATCACGGTGACGCGGATGTCCATGTCCTCGCCGGTCGGCATGACCCACGGCCCGTCGCCGATCTCGTCGGGCACGAGACCGCTCGGCGCGACCGGAATGCCGTTATTGAACGGGACGCCCTGCTGCGCGCGAGCGTCCTCGGCGCCGAGCGCGAGCACCGGGATCGCGGCGAGAGCGGCGCCGCGAACGAATCCTTGTCGTGTCATTCGAAACCCCTTCGATCGAGGCCTTCAGTATAGGGGCAGGGCCCTTTCGACTGCTAGAATTCGGGCCATGTGGAAATACGTCGTTGGACTCCTCGTTCTCGGCGGCATCGTTGCCGCCGCCGCCGCCTGGGTCATGGCCGGCAATGCGCCCGGACCCACGCTCAGATTCCTCGAGCCCACGGCCGTCGGCCGGCTCGGCGAGCTCGTGCTCGAAATCGAGACGCCGGGCGGCGAGCTCTCGAGCCTCGAGGTCACGCTCGAGCAGGGCGAGGACAGCATTCGGATCTTCGAGATGGGCGGGGCGTCGCCGGCGGCGCTCGAACAGGAGGCCGGGGACCGGCTGATTCTTCGCCGGCCGCTGGGGCGCGAGCAGCACGAATCGCTGCGCGAGGGCGAGGCGACGCTGACCGCGCACGCCGTGCGCCTGGTGCTGTTCGGCTATCGCGAGGCCGAGACGACGGCGACGCACGACTTCGACGTCAGGCTCAGGCCGCCGATCATCAACGTCCAGTCGCAGTTTCACTACGTCAATCACGGCGGCAGCGAGATGGTCGTCTATCGCGTCTCGCCCGCGGCCGCGGAGACGGGCGTCCTCGTCGGCGATCGAGAGTATCCGGGCTTCCCGGCCGCGGGCGCAGGCATCGCCGGCGCCGACAACTCGCTCTACGTCGCATTCTTCGCGCTCAGCTGGGATCAGGACCGAAACGCGCCGATCGTCGTCTACGCCGCCGACGAGCTCGGCAACGAGAGCACGGGAACCTTCGACAAGCGCATCTTCGACAAGCAGTTTCGCCGCAGCACGATCAACGTCAGCGATTCGTTTCTGGAAAGCGTCGTTCCGGCGATTCTGCAGAACACGCCTGAATTCAGGGTCGACGATCCGACCGATCTCCTCGCTTCGTATCTCGCGATCAACAACGACATGCGCCGCGAGAACGATGCCTATATCGCGGAGCTCGCGCAGCGAACGGCGCCCGAGATTCTCTGGGACGGGCCGTTCCGGCAGCTGATCAACACAGCCGTCGAGTCGGGCTTCGCCGATCAGCGGGAATACGTCTACAGCGGCGAGGTCATCGATCATCAGACCCATCTCGGCTTCGACCTCGCGTCGACGGCCGCGGCGCCCGTGACCGCCGCCAATCGCGGCCGCGTCGTTCACGCCGGCTGGCTCGGCATCTACGGCAACTGCGTCATCATCGATCACGGCATGGGGCTCATGTCGCTCTATGCGCATCTGTCTTCGCTCGAGGTTGGCGAAGGCGACGAGGTCGAGACGGGACAGCAGCTCGGCCGCAGCGGGTCCACGGGTCTCGCCGGCGGCGATCACCTGCACTTCACGATGCTGCTCTCGGGTCGCGCGATCACGCCGATCGACTGGTGGAGCGAGCAGTGGGTCGAGGACCGCATCCTGCGCAAGCTGCGCGAAGCGGAATAGTCTCCGAATCCGGCCACAGCCTCGCGCCGGTTCCCCGGGCCGATGCCTCAGGGTTGCGGCATTTCCGCAGCCTTGTCCAATGCGACCTGCTCCGACACGATCGGCTTGATGCCCTGCTTCTTCATCACGACGATCAGCGCCGCGAACAGGACGATCAGCGCCAGCGGAAAGAGAGCCAGGTTGTCGAGCGTGGCGCGCCCAGCGGCGAGCTCGACGGCATTGCCGACGAGCCCCTCGGCGACCGCGGCGTCGCGCCCGCCGTCGAGCCAGCCGCCGATCACGGGTTGCCAGATGCCCGTTGCGAACATGCCGACGCCGCCGATCAGCGACATGCCGAGCGCGCCCGTTCTCGGCTGATACTCGCCGATGAAGCCGAGCATGGTCGGCCAGAAATACATGACGCCGACGGCGAACAGTATCGCCGCGAGGTAAACCATCGGTCCCGACGCGATGCTCATCGCATAGATACCGATCGTTGCGATGACCGCGGAGGCGAGCAGAACGCCCGGCGGATGCAGCCGGTAGATGACGGGCCCGGCAAACTGCCGCCCGACCGCCATGAGTCCGGTGACCATCGCGAGCACGAGCATCGGATGCGCGCCCGAGGCGCCGAGGATGCGCTCGACCCACTGCTGCGTGCCGAGCTCGGTCACGGCCGTCAGCGACATGCAGATCAGCATGAAGATATAGAGCGGCGAGAACAGCGAGCGGATGTTCGTCGCCGTCGACATCTCCGAGTGACTCATCGGCGGGAACTCGAGCCCGACGATCATGAAGCCGTAGATCGCCGTCGGCACGAGCATGATCGCGATCTGCAACTGCCAGCCGAACCCCATCGCGCCCATCGCGGCGGCGGCGAGCGCGCCGATGACGATGCCGCCCGGGAACCAGACGTGAAAGCGGTTCAGCATCGTCGTCTTGTTGTCGTGGTAAATGTCTACGATCAGCGGGTTGCAGGCAGCCTCGACCGAGCCGTTGGCGAAGCCGATGCAAAACGTCGAGATCAGAAGCCCCCAGAAGCCGCCGGCCGTGATCGTCAGGGCGAGGCCCAGGACGTGGCCCGCGAAGGCGACGTACATCATCTTTTTCGGGCCGATCAGGTTGTAGATCAGGCCCCCGATCATCGTCGCGAGCGGGAAGCCGAGAAAGGCCATGCTGTTGATCCAGCCGAGCTGCGTGTCGGAGAGATCGAAGCTCAGGCTCAGCTCGTCGAGGATGCCGGCACGGATCGCGAAGGTCATGGCCGTGACGATCAGGGCCACGCAGCTTGCGGCAAAGATCCTGGACTGATGGCTCGCGCTCATGAATCCCCCGAATTCTTGTTCTTGTGCAATGAATCGAGCGCGGCCATTCTATAATGGGTCCATGGCCCGGCGACTGACAATCTGCGCTCTTACGCTTGCCGCCGGCGCGGCTGTGACGAGCTGCGGGCGCGACCCGGCCGTCGACCATGCCGCCACGGTCTCGGCGGCCTGTATCGATTGTCATAACGGGATCGATCAGACGGCGGGCCTCGATCTCGAGGCCGTCGAATTCGACGCCATCGCGTCGGATGGCGAGATCTGGGAGAAGGTCGTCCGCAAGCTTCGCGCCGGCATGATGCCGCCGGCCGACGGCCCGCAGCTTGCCAACGAGACGCGCGCGGATCTCGTCGACTGGCTCGAACGCGAGCTCGACACCGCGGCGGCAGAGGCGCCCGACCCCGGCCGCAAGCTCGCGTTTCATCGGCTCAACCGCGCCGAGTACCGCAATGCCGTGCGCGACCTGCTCGACGTCGAGGTCGACGTCGCCGAGCTTTTGCCGGGCGACGACGTCAGCTACGGCTTCGACAACATCGCCGGCGTCTCGAAAGTGTCGCCGACGCTGCTCGAGCGCTACCTCGGCACCGCCGACGTCGTCAGCCGCCTCGCCGTCGGCCGCCCGGCGCCGTTCGAGAACATCGACTATTTCCGTCTGCCCGACGACCTCTCGCAGGAGAAACGCCTGCCCGGCATGCCTTACGGCACGCGCGGGGGCATGCGCGTCAGCTATACCTTCCCGGTCGATGCCGATTACGTGATCGCGCCGCGGCTTCAGCGCGATCTCAACGAGAGCATGCCGGCCTACGAAGAGGATCAGGTGCTCGAGGTCAGCATCGACGGCGAGCGCGTTGCGGTCTTCACGCTGCCCGGCGTTCCGCCACCCGGTCCGCGGCAACCGCCGCCGGATCTGGAGCCTGCGCCTGGGGCCGAGCCCGAACCGGAGCTCGTGGTCGCCGACGATGCCGATGCCGGTGTCGAGGCCGGCGGAACGGACGAGGCCGAGGAGGACGATGACGGCGGCATGCCGCCGATCAGCCAGATCGAACAGCGTGTGCGCCTGAGCGTGGCCGACCGCGCGGCGCGCAACCGCCACGACGAGGATTGGCAGGTCCGTGTGCCGGTGAAGGCCGGCCGGCGTGACGTCGTCGTCACGTTCCTCGCCAGGACGGCTGCGCTCGACGAGACGACGAGGCTGCCTTTCCTGCGCCCCTATCCCTCGGGCGTCAACATTCCGGAGACGCGCACGGGCTCCTATCTCAGAAGCGTCGAGATCAGCGGGCCTTACGATGCAGCGGGTCCGAGTGAGTCGTTGTCGAGCCGTGAGGGTCTTTTCGTCTGCGAGCCCGCGGCAGCTGTCGACCTCGTCTGCTCCCGGACGATTCTCTCGGGACTCGCGCGCCACGCTTACCGGCGCAGCGTCACCGACGACGACCTCGAGCCGCTGCTCGCGTTCTTCGAGGAAGGCGCCGCCGAGGCCGATTTCGACGCGGGGCTGCAACTGGCGATCAAGCGGCTGCTCGTGAGTCCTGAGTTCCTGTTCCGAATCGAGCGGGACCCCGAGGGTCTGCCGCCCGGCACGCCATACGAGATCGACGATTTCGCGCTCGCATCGCGGCTCAGTTTCTTCCTCTGGAGCTCGCTGCCGGACGAGGCGCTTCTCGATCTCGCCGAAGCGGGGCGCCTGAAGGATCCGGCCGTGCTCGAGGGCGAGGTCAGGCGCATGATCGCCGACCCCAGGGCCGACGCCTTCGTCGAGAACTTCGCAGGCCAATGGCTCTACTTGCGCAATCTCGATGCCATCGTGCCCGTGCAAAGCAATTTCCCCGATTTCGACGACTCGCTGCGCCAGGGCTTGAGGCGCGAGACCGAGCTCTTTTTCGGCGCGATGCTGCGCGAGGACAGGAGTGCCTACGAGCTGCTCGACGCCGATTTCACGTTCCTCAACGAGCGCGTCGCGCGGCACTACGGCATGGAAGGCATCATGGGCAGTCATTTCCGCCGCGTCGACTTGCCCGCAAGCCACCCGCGTCGCGGTCTGCTCGGGCACGGCAGCATTCTGGCCGTGACGTCGTACCCGGACCGTACGTCGCCGGTCATCCGCGGCAAATGGATTCTCGAGAACCTGCTCGGCGCGCCGCCGCCGAATCCGCCGCCCGACGTGCCGGAGCTCGTCTCGACCGACGGCGCCGGCACGCAGATCTCGATGCGCGAGCGCATGGCCGTCCACCGCGAGAACCCGACCTGCGCGAGCTGCCACGCGCTGATGGATCCGCTCGGCCTGGCACTCGAGAACTTCGACGCCGTCGGCCGATGGCGCACGATCGGCGATACGGGCGAAGCCATCGACGCGAGCGGGGCCATGCCGGACGGCGCGTCTTTCGACGGCGTCGAAGGGCTCAAGCGCCAGCTCGCCTCGTCGGACCAGTTCCTGACGACGATAACCGAGAAGCTTCTTACCTACGCGCTCGGCCGCGGCGTCGAGTATCACGACATGCCGGCCGTGCGCCGCATCGTCGTTGACGCGGCCGATGACGACTACCGGCTCAGCTCGCTTATCATAGGGGTCGTAGAGAGCGTGCCCTTCAGGATGCGGAGAACGAGTACATGACCGCGATACTGACGAGAAAAGCCCTGCCACGGCGCCGTTTCCTCAAGGGCGCCGGCGCCGCGGTCGCGCTGCCGCTGCTCGATGCGATGACGCCGGCGCTCACTCAGCCCGCGCCGCTGCCGAAGCGCATCACGTTCATCTATATGCCGAACGGCGTCGCGATGAACTTCTCCGGCATCAATTACTGGATGCCCGAAGGCGAGGGGCCTGATTTCACGATCTCGCCGATCCTGACGCCGCTCGCTCCGTATCGGGACCGGCTCAGCGTCATCAGCGGGCTCGCGCATCACGAGGCCGACGCGCACGACGACGGCGCGAACGGCGATCACACGCGCTCGGTCGCTTCGTGGCTGACGGGCGTGCACTGCAAGCGCACCGAAGGTGCCGACGTCGAGAACGGCGTCTCGGCCGATCAGCTCGCCGCCGAGGTGCTCGGCCGCGATACGCCGCTGCCATCGCTCGAGCTCGCGATCGATCTCAATTTCCTGTCCGGTCAGTGCGAGAACAGCTATAGCTGCGTCTATCTGAACACGCTGTCGTGGAGCTCGCCGACGACGCCGTTGCCGACCGAGAATAATCCGCGCATCGTCTTCGAGCGGCTCTTCGGCAACGGCGGCACGACCGAGCAGCGCCAGGCCGTGGCGCGCGAGAACCGCAGCATCCTCGACTCGGTCAGCGAGGACTTCGAGCGCCTGTCGGCGAGCCTGGGCTCCTCCGACCGCAGCCAGGTCAGCGACTATCTCGATGCCGTGCGCGAGGTCGAGCGCAGGATCCAGGCCGTCGAGACGCTAGGCGCGGATGCAGGGCTGCCGGCGCTCGAGCGGCCGCGCGGCGTGCCCGAGACTTTCGGCGATCACGTCAAGCTGATGTACGAGCTGCAGTGGCTCGCGTTTCAGGCCGACATGACGCGCGTCGTGACGTTCATGCTCGGACGCGAGCTGAATTTCCGCACGTACCCCGAGATCGGCATCAATGAGGGCCATCACGGCCTGTCGCACCACGGCGATCGGCCCGAGCAGCTCGAGAAGCTGTCGCGGCTCAATACTTACCAGACCGATCTCTTCAAGTCGTATCTCGACAAGCTCGACTCGACGCGCGAGGACGGCGGCACGATGCTCGACAACTCGCTGTTCCTGTATGGCGCGAGCCTGTCGAATCCGAACCTGCACGCGCACTACAACCTGCCGCTGACGATGGTCGGCGGCGACCGGGCGATCCACGAGGGCGGGCGTCATCTCGTCTTCCCGGAGGATACGCCGATGACGAACCTCCTGCTTTCGATGCTCGACAAGGTCGGTGTCGAGGCCGAATCGCTCGGCGACTCGACCGGGCGGCTTCCGGTCTGAGGACGGTCAGAGGAGGGTCAGAGGAGGGTCAGACCCTCCGGGTCTGACCCGGGACGCGGGCCGACTACCAGCTAACGGCGAACTCGACGAAGACTCTGAGGTCCTGGCGGCCTTCGACGTCGGCGTGCGTCAGCGGTTTCGCGATCTCGAGGCGGCCGTTCGTCCTCGCTCCGCTCAGCGCGAGGCCGAAGCCGGCCGATGCGGCCGATTCGCGCCCCGCCTCGTCGTTCTTCCACGCGGCGCCGAGGTCGTAGAACGAGTAGACCGACACCGGCCCCGCGACATCGGGAATGCCGTTGAGACGGCGTGTGAGCTCGATCTTTGCGCCGATGCCGCGGTCTCCGGCGATCTCGGCCACCTCGAAGCCGCGTCCGAGCCGGTCGCCGCCGATCTTGAATCGCTGGGAGTACGGGATCGCATCGCTGCTGTACTGACCGAGGCCATTCAACCGCCAGCTCCAGAAGTCCGTGAGCCGCGCGACCCTGACGAAATCGATGACGAGCAACGAGAAATCGACCGTTCGGGGATCGTCGGCGAGATCGTCGGCGCGCAGCCCGCTGCCCATTCCGTTGATGCCTTTCGTCAATTCGAATCCCGCCGCGAACTGGGCCGTCGATCGCGGCCGCACGGTGAAGCGCATGCCGAAATCGATCAGCCGCAGCCGCTCGTCGCGAATCCGGGTGCCGGAGCGCGCAATTTCGAGATCCTCGGCGCGAAGACCCGCGGTCAGCGTCAATTGCCGGTTCGACTCGCTGAAGGGACGCTTGACGATGCCGAGCGTCAATCTGTCGCGCAGGTAGCGATCGTCCCTGTCGAGGGGAAACTCGGTCGGATCCGATCGTGAGCGAAACCCGGAGACGGCCAGCGAAAGCTCGTCATGCACGGCAAGGCGTGCGCTCGATCCGAGGCCGTGGTATTCGCCGTAACTGCTGGCGGAGCCGAACATCATGCCGATGTCCGCGCGGCCGGCGAACAAGCCGTTCGCCGTGACCTGCCCGAGCAGGAACTGAGGTCCGATCTGATCGGTTCCGCGATTCGTCAATCGAATCGTGCCGCTGATCGGTCGAAACTCGGTGTCGACGTTGAGACGGTAGGCTCCGGGCTCACCGCTGTCGGCTTCCGTCGATGCGGTCAGCCTGAGCCCCGGCAGGCCGCGCATCAGGCGCATCGTCGATTGCAGATCGGCGCTGCGAAGCAGCGGGTCGTCGCCGAGGCGTTGTCCGAGCGAGCGCAACTGCGCGCCGTAGGGACCCGGATCGCCGGTGATGTCGACGGCGGAGATTCTCGTCTCGGTCACGTCGATCGCGAGCACGCCGACCGTGACCATTCGGTCGTCGATCCGAATGCCCGGCTTCGAGAATCCGTCGTTGACGTACTTGTCCGCGACTCGGTTCGCGATCGAGCGCGCGGATTCCGTCGTGATCGGCTTTCCGAGGTGGTCGCCGTAGACGGTAAAGAGCTCGGACGCGGAAAAGACCGACGACCCGCGGATGACAACCGAGACGAGAGTCGGCGCGCCCTGAGCGGGCGCAGACGCGCCGGCAAGCGACGTTATGACAACCAGGAGAATCTTCGTGAGCGTCGACCGGGTTGCGGGGCGGGCCGGTCGCGGAAACCGGCGGGCATGACCCTCAAGACGCATAAGGCTCCGGCGCTCTCGGAAGCGAACGGCGGATTATCGACAATTCAACAGAACGCATGTGTGAACCCGATCACAGAATGTGTGATGAGCGTCACGCACGCGCGCCGGGCAGCGCAATAACCTGTCGCCATACAACGACAGGGAGTCTAGAGACATGCGACCCGTCAGCAAGATTGCGCTGCCGCTCGTGGTCCTTGCATCCGGCCTTGGGGCAGCCGTGCCGGCCTGGACCGAATCGGATGCATCGCAGCAGGGTAGCAAGGACATCGTCGTCGAGCAGCTCGGCGGCGCCGTCGAGGTGACGGTGGCCGATGTTGCGTTCAACGCCAGGGTCGGCTCGTCGCTCGGGCTGCCGGCCCGGATCGTCACCGGAAGCGACGGCAACATCGCGATCCGGCAAAGCCGAACAGGTGTCGCGATCGCTCCCGACTCCGACGTGGAAATCCCGGCAGCGGCGCGCGACGGGCAGTTGATCGCGCGCATGATCCAGCATCGCGGAACGGCCTTCTACGACGTCGAGCCGCGCCCGGTCGAGAAGCTCAGGATCGAGACGCCCTATCTCGTCGCGGTCGTCAAGGGCACCCAGTTCAGCGTGCTCGTCCAGGACGGCCGAACGACGGTCTCGCTACTCGAAGGGCTGCTCGAGCTGCGTTCGATCGACGACGCCGAGGTCGTCGATCTCGCTGCCGGGCAGATCGCCGTCGGGACGCTCGGCGGCGGCATCCAGGTCCTGCCGATGGATGCCGACCTGCTGCCCGAAGCGGCGGCGCTCGGTCAGGACGCCTCGATCGGTAGCGTCGCGAGCTTATCGATCGCCAGCACCGGCACCGGCACCGGCATCGACGCAGAGGCGAGCTTGAGTGTCGGCGGCGGCCTCGACGCCGGCGCGGACCTCGGCGGCGGCAGCGTCGACGTCGGTCTCGACGCGGGTCTCGATTCGGGCGTCGAGGTCGAAGCCGATCTCGGTCTCGGCGACGTCGAGATCGGAGCCGGCCTGGACGCGGATCTCGGCCTCGGCGAGCTCGATGTCGACGACACGCTCGAGGATCTGCTCGATCCGGGCTATGCCGACGACATCGAAGCCGAGGAAGACGACAGCCTGCTGCCGGATCTGCCGCTGCCGCTGTTCTAGAGCTGCCGGAGCGCCGTTGTGACTCGCCGCGAGCTTCTCATCGCACTGGCGACGGCCGCCGCCGTGCTTGCGCTCGTTCTCGCGCTCTACCGCGGCGGATTGCTGGATCGCCTCGAACACGCGGTCGCCGAGACTCGCGCCGAGGTTCTGAGCCGGACCGTCGATTCGGACATCGTCATCGTCGGAATCGACGCGCACAGCCTCGAGGAGCTCGGCGTCTGGCCCTGGCCGCGCGGCTACCACGCGCGATTGCTCCAGCATCTCAAACGCACGACGCCGGAGCTGGTCTTCTTCGACATCGACTTCAGCTCCCTCTCCCCGAATGCGGATGACGACGATCGGCTCGAGCGCGAGCTCGTGGCCTTCGACCGGAGCCCCGTGCTGCTCGCTTCGCATGTTCAGGCCTCGCAGGGGAGCAGCACGGGCGTGACGGCGCGGCGGCCACTGCCGCGATTTCGCGGGTCTACCCGGGAAGTTTCGGTCGTGCTCGAGACCGACTCCGACGGGCTGGTGCGAAAGATGCGGGCTTCGACCGACATCGCGGGCACGCGCATTCCGAGCGCCTTCGCGTTGAGCGGCGGGCTGCCCGAGGACGCCGTCGTGAGCATCGACTTCTCGATCGATCCCGGCTCGTTCGACTATGTCTCGTACAGCGATCTCCTCAATGCCGAGATCGACCTGGCGGCGCTCGACGGAAAGAAGGTCTTCGTCGGCGCTACCTCATCCGAGCTCGGCGACTCGGTGCCCGTGCCGCGATTTCAACGCCTCCCGGGCGTTGTCGTTCAGGCCATGGTGTTCGAGTCGATTACGCTCGGGACCCTGCGCGCGCCGCCGGCATGGCTCTTCTCGGGCGCGCTTGCTCTGTGGGCCGTCCTGCTTTCGGTTGCCTTCTCTCTCGGCACCTGGCGCCGCAATTCGATCGTCGGCGCCGCGAGCCTCGTATTGCTGGTGGCGGCGACGATCCTCGTGTACGGCCGGCTCAGGATCGAGCTCGATATCGTGCCGTTCTTCCTTGCGTCCGCTCTCGTATTCGTCGTTTCCGCGCTGCGATCGCTCGATCGCCAGACCTGGCGCGCGATGGCTTTCGCGATCGGCGTGCGCCGCCGCGACGCCCTGCTCAAGAGCGTGATCGAGACATCGATGGACGCCATCGTCTGCGTCGATTCGAACGGCGTCATCCGTACGGCGAACCCGGCGGCGGCGTCCCTGTTCTCACTGCCGCTGCGCGATCTCCTCGGTGCCGAGGTCTCGCGCTTCATACGCAACCTCGAGGGGGACCTCGCCGGTCTCGCGCAAAGGGCATCGACGAGCGAGCTGATCGGCGCCGACTCGTCGGGACGCGAGTTTCCGGTCGAAGCCACGCTGAGCCGCGTCGCGTTCGACGACGGTACGCTGTTCACGATGATCGTGCGCGACATCAGCGAGCGAAAGGCACAGCAGCGGGAGCTCGAGTATCAGGCCCGTCACGACTCTTTGACCGCATTGCCCAACAGAGCCGCGGTCATGAGCTACCTCGAGACGATTCTCGGCACCCCCGGCCGCGACTTTCGCGTCGCGGTGCTGATGCTCGATCTTTGCCGCTTCAAGGAGATCAACGATACGCTCGGCCACGACGTCGGCGACGAGGTGCTCCAGGTCGTCGGTCGCCGCTTCGCCATGGCGCTCGGCGAAGGTCCGTTCATCGGCCGCATCGGCGGGGACGAGTTTTGCGCCATCGTTCCGGAGGTTTCCCGCCGGTCCGCGATCGAGACGCTCGCGCAGAATCTCGCCGAGAGCCTGAAAGAGCCGATCCCGGTACGCGGCATCGCGGTGGAGGTGGGCTTGAGCATCGGCATTGCGTTCTATCCCGAGCATGCGGCGAACGCCCAGGAACTGCTGCGGCATTCCGACGTCGCGATGTATGCTGCGAAGCGTCGCAACTCCCCTTGCGAGTACTACTCGCGCGACGACGACTGCCATTCCGTTCGACGGCTGAGCATGGTCAGCGACCTGAGATCCGCCATCGCGCTCAATGACATCGAGCTCTTGTTCCAGCCCCAGATCGATTTGCGCACGGGAGCGCTTGCGGGTGCCGAAGCGCTGTTGCGCTGGGAGCATCCCGTGCACGGACCGGTCAGCCCTCTGGAGTTTGTGGCTATAGCGGAGTCCACCGACCTCATTCAACCGTTGACGGAGTGGACGATCTGCGAGGCGCTGCGGCGGTTCGTTCTCTGGGAGCAGAACGGATTCGCAACGCGAGTCGCGGTCAATCTGTCGGCGCGCTCGCTCCAGGACGTCGAGTTCCCGCATCAGCTCGAGCACCTGTTGTCGCGTTTCGGCGTGCAGGGTCGCTGGCTCGAGCTCGAGATCACCGAGACGGCGATGATGCTCGATCCGCGGCGGGCGCTCGAAGTCATCCGGGACGTTCAGGCGCTCGGCGTTCGCGTCACGATCGACGACTTCGGAACGGGGTACTCGTCGCTCGGCTACATTCGCGATCTGAAGGCGCATGCACTGAAGCTCGACAAGTCGTTCGTCATCGATCTCGAGCGCCACGAGCACAATCGCGCAATCGTCGAATCGACGGCGCACATGACGGCGGCGCTCGGTCTCGAGGTCGTTGCCGAGGGCGTCGAAACGGAGTGGGTGAGCTCTTATCTCGCGCAAGTCGGCTACAGCATCGGTCAGGGCTACTGGTTCGGCCGCCCGATGCCGGCCGATGCGTTGTTCGAACGATATCGAAGCCCAGACGATGCCCCGGAGCCGGCCGCGGCAATGACGGCCTGAGTCGCGGGATCGCGGCGGCTCGCGCCGGCACCTGGCGGTTTTGCGTGGGCCGCGCGTCATCCCTCCGCCGCGCGGCTGCTCGCCGACCTCCGGCGCGGAGGCGGACCCGGACGTTTCTGGGTTAGTATCTCCCGCAACGCATCCGTCGTTAGACCGCCGAGGGACAGGCGATGCAGGCTCCGCGCCCGTTCGTTCAAGCCACGATTCTCGCCGCGCTGTTCGCGGCCGCCGTTTCGCCCGCCTGGTGCGAACCGCTGCTCGAAGCGGTCAGAGCCGGTGATTCGGTAGCCGTCCGCCGCCTGCTCGAGGACGCCGCATTCGATGCGAACGTCGCAGAAGCCGACGGCACCAGCGTCCTGCACTACGCCGTCGAGAGAAACGATGCCGAGCTCGTTGACCGTCTGCTCGACGCCGGGGCCAACGCCGATGCGCGCAATCGTTACGGCGTGAGTCCGCTCTATATCGCGGCGCTCAACGGCAATGCCGGGATCGTCTCGATCCTGCTCGATCACGGCGTCGATCCGAACACGGCCTTGCCCGAAGGCGAGACGGTATTGATGACCGCCGCCCGCTCGGGCGACGTAGCGACGATCGACGTTCTCGCGCGCGCCGGAGCCGATCCCGATGCGCGCGAAGACTGGAAGGGGCAGACGGCGCTGATGTGGGCCGCCGCCGAGAACAACGCGCCGGCGATTCGCCGTCTGCTCGAAGCCGGGGCCGACCGCGATGCAACGAGCGCGGACGGCGAGTTCACTGCGATCAAGTTCGCCGTGCGTGCCGGCGCGATCGACGCGACGCGCGCCCTGCTCGACGCCGGCGCCGACGTCGACGCGACGATGACCAACGGCACGAGCCTGCTCGTGCTCGCCGTCACCAACGCGCATTACGAGCTCGCGGGCGTTCTGCTCGAGCGCGGCGCTGATCCGAACGCCGACGCGCAGGGCTGGACGGCCCTGCATCAGATCGCCTGGTCGAGGCGCTGGAACATGGGCTTCAATCTGCCGGGCCCGGCGCAGACGGGCGGTCTCGACAGTCTCGAGCTCGTGCGCAGGCTCGTGGCATACGGCGCCGACATCGACGCCCGGCAGAAAGAGGAGCCGAGGGACGGCAACCGCAACAAGCTCGACAGGATCGGCGCGACGGCATTTCTGCTCGCGGCCAAGTCCTGCGACCTGCCGCTGATGCGCGTGCTGCTCGACGAAGGCGCCGATCCGTCGATCACGACCGAGAACGACACGACGGCGCTGATGGCCGCGGCCGGCGTCGGCATCTGGGCGCCCGGCGAGAATCCCGGCACTCACGAGGAAGCGCTCGCAGCCGTCAGGCTCGCGTACGAGGTCGGCGGCGGCGACGTCAACGCCGTCAATTCGCAAGGCGATACCGCATTGCATGGTGCCGTCTATCGCGGCGGCGCGATTCCGGTCATCGAGTTTCTCGTCGGGCGCGGCGCGAAGCTCGATGCCGTCAACGAGTTCGGGTGGATGCCCGTCACGGCCGCCGACGGGCTCGAGTACACGCCGGCCGTGCTGAAACGCTACCCGGAAGCGGCGGCGCTGCTGCGGCGACTGATGGCCGAGCAAGGGCTGCCCGTGCCGGCTTCGACCCAGCCGGGAAGGAGGACCGAATGATGTCACGCGTTCATGCCATCGGCGCCGTGAGTTTCGCCGTCTCGGGCCTCGCGCTCGGCGCCTGCGCGGCGAGCGGACCCGAGGCGCCGGAGCCCGCCGCCGGCGGGCCGCCGCCTGTCGAAGCCGGCCAGCCGACGGGGAGCCTCGCCGGACTTGTTGCGGCGGACGACGTCGAAGTCGTCCGGATCGAGCTTATCGCGGACGAGCTCGCGGGACCCGAAGTCAGGATCAGCTGCGACCTCGAGCGCAAACCGGGGACGCGTATCGTCGTCGGCCAGACCTGCGAGCGGGTCGGCGGGCCGCGGCCCGGCGTCTCGTTTCACCCGGACGATTGGGATCTCAAGATCAAGTCGCCGGGCGTCTATGAGATGCGCCGCAGGGAATGAGGCTGCAACCGATAGGGCCGCAGGCAAAAGACAACGGGGGCAGCGAGTTGCAGAATCGACGCCAGTTCATCCGCTCGACGACCGCCGCCGGCATCGCGGCCGGCACGCTGCCGTGGCTCGGCGCCTGCGGTCGAGCGCAGGAGTCGTTGTTCTCCGTCTCGCTCGCGCAATGGTCCCTCAATCGGCGGCACTTCAGCGGCGGCCTCGACGCGCTCGACTTCCCCATTTTCACGAAGAGCACCTTCGGCATCACTGCCGTCGAGTACGTCAATCAGTTTTTCATGGACAAGGCCGAGGACAGGCAGTGGCTGACGGAGCTGAAGCTCCGTTGCGACACCGAAGGGGTGCGGAGCCTCTTGATCATGTGCGATCGCGAGGGCAATCTCGGCGACCCGGACGACGCCGCCCGCGCGCAGGCCGTCGAAAACCACTACAAATGGGTCGAGGCGGCCGAGTTTCTCGGCTGTCACTCCATCCGCGTCAATGCCGGATCCTCGGGCACCTGGGACGAGCAGCGCGCGCTCGCTGTCGACGGACTGCGCCGGCTCAGCGAGTTTGGGGCCGACCACGGCGTCAACGTGATCGTCGAGAATCACGGCGGGCTCTCGAGCAACGGGCAGTGGCTCGCCGAGGTCATTTCGGGCGTCGGCCTGCCGAACTGCGGCACACTACCCGACTTCGGCAACTTCTTCATCACGCGCGAGCCGCCCGACGAGTACGATCGCTACCGTGGCGTAGAGGAGCTGATGCCGTTTGCGAAAGGCGTCAGCGCCAAGAGCTACGGCTTCGATGCCGACGGCAACGAGACGACGATCGATTATCGCCGCATGCTCGGGATCGTCCTCGATGCCGGGTATCGCGGTCATATCGGCGTCGAGTGGGAGGGGCAGGAGCCCGGCGACATAGATGGCATCCGCCTGACGCAGTCGCTGCTCGAGCGCATCCGCGACGAGACGGCCTGAAAGGGCCTGAAATGCGCCTGGAAATGGGGTCAGACCCCTTATGGGGTCAGACCCCTTTCAGGGGTGCGGTAGGGCAGGATCCGAGATTTGGCACGGCGAGCCCGCCGAGCGTCCTTGGCGCTAGCGGGCCGAGCCCGTGTCGTGGGGGTAGGTGAAGACCTCCTCGAGTGGCTTTCCGAAAACCCGCGCGATCCTGAACGCCACCTCGAGCGATGGCGAATATTTGCCGAGCTCGATTGCGTTGATGGTCTGGCGGGTCACGCCCACGCGCTCGGCCAGATCCTGCTGCGTCATCTCGTCGTGCTCGAAGCGCAGCTTGCGGATGCAGTTCTCGATACGCGTCTTGCCCATGCTCAGAATCCGCGCCGGTAGTAAAAGATGCGCAGCGCATAGTTGACGATCTCGGCGATCACGAACGCCATCAGAACGACGAAGCCGAGACCGATGACGTTGGCGCCGAGGTGAATCGTCACGAATACCCCGCCAATGCTCAGAATTGCGTAGACATACCAGGCGATCGCGATGCTCTTGAGCTCGATGAGCCGTTCGCGCTCGTCTTTCGGCGTTCGCGCGTCGCGCGGCGACCTGATCATGAACACGACGTGGGCAACGATTTCAACGACGACGAACGTGACGAGCATCAGCATCATCACATGCAGCACGAACATGCTCGAGTCGGGCGTCAGCGTGCGAGGCGGGGGAAAATGCCCGAGGAACAGAATCAGCAGGACGATCAGTGTGATCAGAGTGACCCAGGCGCGCTTCTCGCGGAATGACATTGTTTTCGACCGTGTGGCAGGATTCGTTGACGTAAAGTATGAAATACTGGATATAGTGTCAAGAATGTAGGTCTGTAAGTCTAATATACTTGACAATCGGATCAGACTGTCGAGAATAGGCTCCCGCTCTGAATCAACGAGGTCCCGCAATGAAAGCGAAAGGTGGAATCGTTCTCGGGTTGATCGTGGTGCTCTCCGTGCTCGTCGGCGCCGCGGTCCTCGTCCACCTGCACGCGCCGCAACCGCTGCTGGAACGCCTGCATGACGCCGTTCATCGTGGCACCGGCCACGGCGCTCTGCCGGGCAGCGAGGCCGGCGCCGAGTCCCGGGCGCGCGAGGGCGTCGCCGCGATGTCCCGGGCCCGCGAGGGCGTCGCCGCGATCGGCTCGCGCTGGGATGCCGAGGCCTTCGCCGCGACCGTTGCGCTCTATACGGCCGTGCACCGCGAGCTCGAATGGCCCGGCGTGCTCGAGCCGGAGACGGTTCGCTACGGCGACCACGAGCAACAGACGTTCGAGCTGTTCCGTCCGGAGCAGGGATTCAGCGAGCCGGGACCCGTTTTCGTTTTCCTGCACGGCAACGGTCTCGGCAACAGCGATCGCAGCGCGCCCGGCAGTGACGGGTTCATTTACGATCACCTCGGCAAGCTCGCTGCCACGTTCGGCGGCATCGGAGTCTCGATGAGCTACCGCAACGGCGCGGGCACAGCGGTCGAGTCCGGCGCCGAGGATCTGCGGCTCGTGATCGGGTGGATCGTCGAGCACATCGCGCCTTACGGCGGCGATCCGGGCACGATAGTCGTGCTCGGCAACTCAGAAGGCGCGACCAGAACCGCGGCCTATCTTTTCGACGAGGACCTGCAAATGGCATCGGGTCCCGGCATCGCGGCGGCAATCCTGAGCTCGGGTCTGTTCGGATCGCTGGCGCCCGGGATCGAAGAGCTCGTGCGCGCCTATGACGGCGAGCGCGTGCCGCTCGCGCTCTGGAGCGCCGGATACGACACGGCGGAGGTGTCGAGCGGAATCGCCGACCTCCATGAGCTGCTTTGTCGCAAGTACGACGGGTGTCCCTGGTTCGAGCAGATCGAAGGGCACAACCATGTTTCCCACGTGTTGAGCCTCGGAACGGACGACACCGACGTGCAGAACAGGCTGATCCGCTTCTATCACACGGTGCGCTGAGAAAAGAGCTCGCGGCGGCCGGCCAGGGGGCATGCGCCCTGGCCCTCTCGAAGTTCGGGCCGCGGCGCCGCGGCGGCGCCGGTGTGAATTGCCACGAGTGGGGTTGTTCACGCGGCCGGGTCCGAATCGAATCGTGGGCCGGCAGCGGGGGCTACCGACCGGGCAAGGGCCCTGGGCGAGCCGATGCCGGCCGCAGCGAGCAATGCCATGAGTGCCCGCCGCGCCCCAGCTCGTTCAATCCTGTCGTGCCGAATCGGACCCGAGCTGGTAGCGGCCGTCGAATCCGAGAAGGCCCTCGGCTTGCGCGTCGGTCTATAATCGAAAGCGTCGTCAGCGTGCATTCGCGGGGGAAAGAGGAACGATGGCACGAACTGATCACGTCATGGCGCCAGGGGCGCGCCTCGGCTGCATGGCGCTGTCGCTGCTGCTCGGCGCGGGTCTCTCGGCCTGCGGCGGCGGCGATTCGACGGCGGCGGGTCAGGTCGGCGAGGCTGCCGCCGATGCGGCTGCGCCCGGGATCACACCGGACGAAGCCGTCCCTGCCGCCCGTCGCCCGAATCTCGTCCTGATCGTCGCCGACGATCTCGGCTGGTCGGAGATCGGCGCCTTCGGCGGCGAGATTCCAACGCCGAATCTCGACGCGCTCGCCGCCGACGGAATGTTGTTGACGGACTTCTACGCGAATCAGAGCTGCTCGCCCACACGCGCGATGCTGATGTCGGGTACGGACTCGCACCTCGCGGGCCTCGGCACCATGGCCGCCCCGCGCGAGGGTCCGGCTGCCGGCGCACCGGGCTACGAGGCGTATCTCAATTTCCGCGTCGCGAGCATGGCGGACCTGCTCAAGGACGCCGGCTATCACACCTATATGGCCGGCAAGTGGCACCTCGGCCGGACGATCGAGACGAGCCCGTGGGCGCGCGGTTTCGAGCGCTCGTTCGTTTCCATCGATGGTGCCGCCCATCTCGGGGCGCTGTCCTGGGGCGGTCCCGGGCTCGCGCCGTATCGCGAGGACGACGGCGACATCATCAATGTCGGCGATGACTTCTATTCGACTCGTGTCTATACCGAACGCATGGTCGAGTTCGTCGAGAGCAATCGCGGCGACGGCCAGCCGTTCTTTGCCTGGCTCGCCTACACGGCGCCGCACTGGCCGCTGCAGGCGCCGCCCGAGTCGATCGCGAGATTCGAAGGCGAGTACGACGAAGGCTACGACGTGATTCATGCGCGGCGCATCGCGCGAGCGAAGGAGCTCGGTTTCATTTCCGAGGATTTCGTCGCCGAGGGTCCGTACGAGGAGGGGCTCTATGCCGACGAGCCGCGCTGGGACGAGATGACCGACGAGGAGCGCCGAGTCAGCGCGCGCTCGATGGAAATCTATGCGGCGATGGTCAGCGACCTCGATACCTATGTCGGGGAATTCGTCGACTATCTCGAGTCGATCGGCGAGCGTGACAACACGTTCATCCTGTTCATGTCGGACAACGGCCCCGAGGACTGGAAGCCGAGCCGGTTCCAGAACTGGATCGACCAGTGCTGCGACACCTCTTACGAGAACATGGGCGCCGGCGATTCCTACGTCCTGTACGGGCCGAACTGGGCCTGGGCCGGCTCGGCGCTGTTCCGCCGCTACAAGTTCACTTCGTACGAGGGCGGCATTCGCGTGCCGGCCTTCGCCAATCTCCCGGGCCGGGTGCCGGCCGGCACGCGCAGCGACGTCGTCGGGTCGGTCATGGACGTGCTGCCGACGTTTCTCGAGCTCGCAGGCTCCGAGCACCCGGGCACGAGCTATCGCGGAGAGCCGATCCATCCGCTGCGTGGCCGTTCGCTGTTGCCCGAGCTCACGGGCACGGGCGAGGTCGACGACGACGAATACTTCATCGGTTGGGAGCTCAACGGCAACCGGGCGATTCGTCAGGGCGACTGGAAAATCGTCTGGGACGCCAACGTGCCCGACGGCGAGCGCGGCTGGGCGCTCTATAACCTGGCCGAGGATTCGGCCGAGCAATTCGACCTAAGCGCCGCGGAGCCCGAGCGGTTCGCTGCGATGCAGGGGCTCTGGGATCAGTACGAACGAGACAACGGCGTGATTCTCACACAAGGTCTCAACAGCACGGACGAGGAAGCGACGGACAATGAGTAGGCTTTCGATCGGCATTATCCCGGCAACCTTGACGGTTGCGTTTCTCGGCGCATCGCCGGGCGCGAGTGCCGCGGCGGAATGCCGCGATCTCGCGCTGCTGCGCCTGCCCGGCACTCTGATTACAACGGCCGAGGAGCGCAGCGGTCCGTTCTCGCCCGGGACCGGCGCGCCGCTGCACCTGCCGGCGCTCTGCCGCGTCGCGGGCACGATCAATCCCGCCATCCGCTTCGAGGTCTGGCTGCCGGACGACTACAACGGACGCTTTCAGGCCGTCGGCGGCGGCGGGCTTGCCGGCAGCATCAGCTACGGCGCGATGCTGACGGCCGTCGACGACGGTTTCGCCTCGGCCTCGACCGACACGGGCCATCGCGCCAACGATTCCTATTGGCTCGGCGATCCGCAGCGGCGCGAGGACTACGGTCATCGCGCGATTCACGAGATGACCGTCAAGGCCAAGGCCATCATCGACGCGTACTACGGCTCCGGACCCGAGTATTCCTATTTCAACGGCTGCTCGACGGGCAGGCGTCAGGGGCTGATGGAAGCGCAGCGCTATCCGAACGATTACGACGGGATCGTGTCTGGCGCGCCCGTCAACACGTTCACGAGCCTGCACGTCGGCCAGCTCTGGACGGCCCATGCGACGCTGAAGGACCCGGCGGCCACGCTGACGCCGGAGGACCTTACGCTCGTCAGCGACGCCGTGCTCGCGCAGTGCGACGCCGACGACGGTGTCGAGGACGGCTTCCTGACCGATCCGCCGGCTTGCGATTTCAATCCGCGCGATCTCGTATGCGGCAGCCGCTCGGGCGGCTCGTGCCTCGCCGAGCCCAAGGTCGAGGCGCTCGAGATGATCTACGGTGGCGCCGTGAATCCGCGCACCGGTGTCCCGATCTATCCGGGGCTCGAGCCCGGCAGCGAAGCGGGCGGGGCAGGCAATCCCGGCTGGCGCCTGATCATGAACGGGCGAACGCCGTTCGCGATCGACATCTCGCTGATCGGCGGCATGGCCTTCGAGAACGACGACTGGGATTGGCGGACCTTCGACTTCGACCGGGACGTTGCTCTGCTCGACGCGAAGCTTGCGCATGTGCTGAACGCGGTCGATCCCGACCTCAGAGACTTCGAGTCGCAGGGCGGCAAGCTGATCATCTATCACGGCTGGAACGATCCGGGCGTCATGCCGCAGCGGACGATCGACTACTACGACGAGATCGTCGCGTTCGCCGATCGCGCGACGGGCGGCAACGGCGCGGCCTTCACCGACGAGTACGCGAGGCTCTACATGATGCCGGGCATGGGTCACTGCCGCGGTGGTGCCGGCCCCGATCAGGCCGACTTCATCAGCGCGCTCGTCGACTGGGTCGAGAACGGCGAGGCGCCCGAGCGCATCATCGCGAGCAATCCCGACGGCTCGCTGACGCGCCCGCTCTGCCCGCATCCGCAGGTCGCCGTCTACGAGGGTGGTGACACCAACGACGCTGCGAGCTTCCGCTGCGAATAACGGCGTCCGAATAACGGGGTCAGACCCCGATTATTCGGGAAAAAGGTGTCTGACCCCATTACTGAAAAAGGGGTCTGACCCGATTACTCGCCGGCGTTGATGTCGAAGGGGTTGCTGATATCGACGCCGTCGCCGTTGCGGATCTCGTTGTGATTGACGGCACGCCTCGGTGCAGGCAACCCCTGCGCTGCCGCCTCGGCGACCTGGGATTCGTAGACGCGCTCGCCGCTCAGCGAGTTCGGCACGGCGCCGTTGCCTTCGTGGCACGAGTACTCGAGGAAGAGATAGCCCGGCTGCGTTGTCAGCATGAGGCGAATCGTGAACGGCGCCGTCAGCGCGACCGGGTCCTCGATCGTCACGACGTACTCGATCATCTCGGGGTCGACGCGGCGGAAGCGCTCGGTGAGCTTCAGCGCTTCGCTGTTCGGCGTTCCGCCCGCAAGGTTCGTGCGGTCGTTGAAATTGCTCGATTCGACGACGAGCGTGTCGCCTTCCCAGTAGCCGCGCGAAGCGCCGACCCACTGCCGGATCTCGTCGGCCAGCGGCGGGCGGTCGTCGAGGCGGATGATTCTCGTGTCGTGAATCATCTCGTAGTTGATCGCGACGGCATTCGGGCTCTGCGCGATGCGCACGCCGTTGCCGTAGATGACCGGCATGATCGAGCCGACGGCGCCGCGCGAGATGCAGCGATCGTAGAGCGAGAAATCCTCGAAGGCGTGGAACGGCCCGGGACCGAAAGTGCCGCGGCTGCGCGTCGCCGCCAGCGCTTCTCCGGCGGCCGTGAGCGCCGGGATGCGCCCGTCCGGTGGATCGACGACGAGCGAGGTGTAGCCGAAAGTCCTGACGCCGTACTCGTGCTGGAGAAAGTCGCCTGCCAGGGCCACTTCGCGGCCGGCCTGATCGCCCGCCGCGCGCTCGGTGAACTCTTCGGCCGTCAGCGACACACGCTCGCCGAAACGCGGCGGCCGGCTGACTGGAACGCTGCGAAGGTCGTCGGTGCTCCAGACGCCGGCGAGACTCGGATCGCCCCATGAGGTGCGAGGCGGCTCCCAGCTCGGGTTCTGGTATGCGGCTGCCGTGCTTTCAGCCGGGACCGAGCGCAGCGTCTGGCTCAAGGCCGCGGTCGCGAATCCACACAATCCGGTCAATAGAATGACGCTCGTTCTCATCGTGATCACCCCCTAGGCCGCGACGTCGACGAACTCGATGCTCGAAGTCGATTCCGGGACCGGTTCACCGTCGGCCCTCAGGCCTTCGA
Organism: Gammaproteobacteria bacterium; assembly: GCA_035513215.1. GTDB lineage: Bacteria > Pseudomonadota > Gammaproteobacteria > Steroidobacterales > Rariloculaceae > DATCZB01. The sequence continues at coordinate 48,323 of DATKCK010000112.1, forward strand.
TGTGAAACTCGATCGCCTCCTGAATCAGCCCGACGACCTCTTCTCGCGTCTGGCCGGCGGCCACGCACCCCGGGAGATCCGGAACGTAGGCGCCGAAACCCTTTTTGCCACGCTCAATCACCACTGCATAGCGCATCGGAGTTCCCCTCATGGGCTGAGCCCCGCCTGCTTAAGTATGGCACCGAGCGTCCCCTTTTGGCACATCCGCGCCGAGCTGGCCGGAAACCGTAACCGTCCCGGGCTTCTCCGCGTGCCGGAACTGCCTATGGCTACCCCTGTGTCTCGACTGATACCATCCATCCCGTTCGAGAATCTTGATCAGCTCGCGCACCTTCATGCACCCATACTGTTCGGTAGACATTGAACAGCGAGCGATGAATCGGCGCAAAGCGCCGAGAAAATAAGGAGACGGCGATGAAATCACGCATTCGTTGGATCGGCGGACTCTCGGCACTCCTGGTCGGCGCCGTGATGCAGGCGCCCGCTTCGGCGGAGACAATTGCGGTTATCGGCACGGGCAATGTCGGCGCGGGGCTCGGTCCCGAGTTCGCGGCCCAGGGTCATACGATCGTCTACGGTCATCGCGAGCCGAATCGCGAGGACGTGCAGGCGCTGGTCGCGCGCACGCCGGGCAACGCCTCGGTCAAGCTGCCGGCCGAAGCCGTGATCGGCGCCGACATGGTTTTGCTCGCCGTGCCCGGCACCTCCGCCGTCGAGATCACCGAAAGTCTCGGCGATCTTTCGGGCAAGATCATCATCGATCCGACCAATGTCGTTTCGCGCGAGGGCGGTCGGATGTCTCACGGCGTGCCGGGCAAGGGCTCTAACGCCGCAATGATTCAGGAAGCGGCGCCCGATGCTGTCGTCGTCAAGGCTTTCAACACGCTGAACTGGCAGCAGATGGTGAATCCGGAGACGGCGGGCGGGCCGATTACGATCATGCTTGCCGGCGAAAACGCCGAGGCGAAGGCCGCGGTCGCCGGGCTCGTGCGCGGCATGGGCCTCGATGCCGTCGATGTCGGCGGTCTCGAGTATGCCCACGTGCTCGAGGAGATGCTCGTCATGTGGGCCAATTCGCTTGGCAGCCAGCCTTTCAACTATTACCTCCGGCCGATGCCGCGTAACTGATACGCGGCGTCGGCATGGCGGCGCGCAAGTCCGTCGACGACAAGCTCGACGAGCTCGAGGCGGCCGTCGAAAGGGCGGGCGCCGACGCGCTGCCGGCCGTGCTCGCGCTGGCGCTCGGCGAGCGCAGCTATCGCGTCGTTGCGCTCGCGGCGCATTTCGCGGGCCAAAGGCGCGTCTACGAATGCGTGCCGCAGCTTCTCGCCGCCTGGCCGCAGTTTCTCGAGAAACCGGCAAAGCGCGATCCGAACTGTCTTGCGAAGAAGGCAATCGTGCGCGCGCTCTACGATCTCGACTGCGACGACGTCGACTTCTATCTCACCGCGATTCGCTACCGTCAGATGGAACCGGTCTGGGGCGGCTCGGTCGACACGGCGATCGATGTCCGATGCTCAGCCGCAGTGGGACTCGTGAGCTCGGGCTACTCGCGCGCGCTCATCGAGCTCGCCGGACTCCTGGCGGACGCAGAACCGCCGGTGCGCACCGGGGCCGCGCGCGCCGTCGCCTGCGGCAGTCCGCGCGAGGCCGAGCTGCTGCTGCGGCTGAAAGCACTGTCCGGGGACGAGGATGCGCTCGTCCTCGGCGAGTGCTTCACGGGGCTTTTGTCCGTCGAGCCGGACGAGTCGCCTGCCTTCGTCGCGCGCTTTCTCGAGGACGGGAACGACGCCGTCGTCGAGGCTGCGGCGCTTGCGCTCGGCGAATCGCGGCTGCCGGCCGCGCTCGCCTTCTTGCAGGCCGCCTGGGAAGGTGTCCTGGTGCCCGCCGAGCGCAGGCGTCTGCTGGTTCGGGCCGCGGCCCTGCATCGAAGCGACGAGGCTTTCGACTGGCTGCTCGGACTGGCGGCCGAAAGCAGCGCAGCGATCGCGAGCGAGATCGTCGATGTGCTCGCGATCTACCGGCATAACGAGAAGCTGGCCGGGCGGTTGCGCGAGATCGTGAACGATCGCGCTGACGAAGATTCGAAATCGATGTTCGACTCGCTCTGGGGTTGATTCTTCCATCGATCTCAAGGATCGCTCTCGGCGCCAGAAAAAAGCCGGCGTCTCGCGACGCCGGCTCCTGACAGGCTGCTCCGCACCGTGGATAGCGGGCGGGCCGCCGATGCGCCTGTGCGAAGGCGCTGGTCTTTAGCCTCGAATCAACGCTTTACCGATGCTGAGCCCGACGCGCTCCCGCTTGCGACGAGCAGCATGCGCGTCCCGCTGTCGAGCCGAACGTTGCCGCTGGCCGAGGTAATGACCGTCGCGGTCGCGCCGGCGGCATTGACGTTGCTTCCCGCATTGGCGCTTCCGGCCGCCCGGGCCACGGCATTCGTTTGTCCCGCGCCCGTGCGCGCCGCCGCTCCCGCGCCGGCCGCGCCGCGCGAAGCGATACTGAGGCCGTCGATGCCGAAGACGCCCCGGCTGCCGGCGCCGAGCCGGCCCGCCGTGTCGAGTCCGCCGACGGCGTTGGTCGATCGATAGATCGTGCCCGTCGCTCCGGCCGCGCCGCGCGCGCTGCCGCCAACCTGCGATCCCGCATTACCGGCACCGCCGCTGGCCGCGCCGGCCGCTCCGCCGACTCGACCGCCAACCGCGCCGCCGATCGAGCCCGCCGCTCCGGCACCGCCGCCGACAACGCCGCCCGCGCCGCCGATGACGCCGCCGGAGGTACGACCGGCGCCGCCGGAAACGGAGCCGAAGCCGCTTCCGGATTGCGACGTCCGGGTATCGGCCCTGGATCCCACGAGCTGACCCGCGGTCTGCATCTCGCCTTCGGCCGCCGCGAGCGCCTGTATCGTCGCGTGGATTGGCAGCTCCTGGCCGCGGCCGATGATGGCCTTTTCGAAGACGATACCGAGCTGCGACTCGGCCGTTGCGGCGGCATCGGCACTGGTATTGCCGTGCGGTCTGGCTTCGGTCACGCGGCCGACGAGGCGGGTGCCCCTCTCGAGCGCGATCTCGCCGTTCGACTCGACGTCTTCGGTGACCCTCGCGCGAACTTCATCGCCGGGCCTGGCACGGCGCGCATCGACGCCGCGCGTCAGCTCGGCATTGAGCTCCGTGCCCTCCTCGAATGTCATGACGCCCTGGTCCGTTGCCACAGAGCCTGCGCTCTCGCTCGTCTGCGATGCGGCGGCGCCGCGCGCGCCGTTTGCCTGGGCCTCGGTATTCGACTGGCCGCGCGCCGATCCTTCGACCGCAGATTGGCTCTGGGCGATGCCCGTTGCCGCCAATCCCATTGCCGCCACAAACAAGGAAACTCCGATTTTCATGGCTTCACCTCCATATTGCCTTCCACCGTATAACGGCTGACCGGCTTCATCTATTCCCGCCCCGCCGGAAGCTCATCGCCAGCCGGCTGCGATGGCCTCGCGTTCGGCGGCTGCGCCGAGCGGAACGCCGCTCATCAGGGCGCTTACGAACGCATCGAGCTCAGTGGTCGGTCCGCTCGCGGGCACGAAACCATTGTTGCCGCTCGCGTCCGTAATTCCCGAGAACTGGATCACGGCCTCTGGCATCCAGCCGCCGCTTTCGCGGCAGCCAACGACCGTCATCTGCCGCGATTCCGACGACAGCGCGATTTCGCGGCAAAAACCGCCGTCCGCGGTGCGAAACGTCAGTCTGGGGGTCGCCGAGAGATTTCCGGCGAGCGTTGCCGTCTCGCCGCTCGGCATCGACTCGATCACCTCGTAGAGCTCGCGGTCCGTGCCGATCAAGGCGCCTGACGCGAGCAGCCGCTCGGTATCGGTCAGGCCGTCGCGCACGCCGAGCGAGACGCCGAGCCAAACGCCGATCGCAAGCGCTAGGCCGGCGGCGATCGACGCCGGTATCCGGAAGCGCGGCGCACCGCCGCGCCGCCGCAAGGGCACGACATTCGCCGCACTATCGGTCCCGTCTGCTGTCGCGTCGACAGCTGCGCCATGACGTTCGAGCAGTGCCGCTAGCTCGCCGCCGACGGGCTCCCGGACAATGGGCCCGTAAGCCTCGCGCAGCGCCCGATCCGCCTGATGCAGGGTCGAAAGCCGCCGCGCTAGCGCGGGCTCCGCAGCAAGTCTCTTTGCGAGCTCGGCCGCCTCGGCTGAGTCGAGCTCGCCGTCGATCAGCGCCGACAGGCGCTCGTCGTCGTTCGCAAATCGGTCTTCGTATCTGTCAGTCACGATCGGGCTCCTCCTCGCCGGCATTGCCGCCGAGCCGCTTCGCGAGGGCCGCCCGGGCGCGCGCGAGCCGGCTCATGACCGTGCCGATGCGCACATCGAGCGCTTCCGCCGCTTCCCTGTAGGTCAGGCCTTCGACAGCGACCAGCATGATCACGGCGCGCTGATCCTCGCTCAGCGCCGCCATCGCGCGGTCGACCTCGCGCAGCGACAGCTCGCCCAGCGCGACGTCCTCGCCGCTGACCGAGGTCTCGGGAACGAGCTCGGGCCGCTCTGCGGCGCGACGCCGCACCTCCCGCGACCGGAGTTGGTCGATGAACAGGTTCTTGCACACTTTGAACATCCATCTCAAAACGTCCACATGGTCCGGCACGCCGGCCGTCAAAACCTTTTCGGCCGTCGCCTGCATCAGGTCGTCGGCGTCGGCCGCATTGCCCGTCAGGCCGCGCGCGAAGCGCCGCAATCGGGGCAGGCCGTCGAGCATTTCCGCCCTCAGGCGGTCCCGACTCGAGCTGCTATATTTATTCAACGATTGGGTCCGTGGTTTTATTCCCGGCCGGGAATAGTGAGAGATGCTGGACCGTTGTCACATCGAGCGCTTCAACTTTTGGGCAGGATGTGCGCATGCAGAGACTGGCAGCCGGTGCGATTGAATACGACATAATACGGAGCTTCCGATTCGCGCGGAATGCGTCGCTGGCGCTGATTGCGTGCGCGGCCCCGGCCGGCGCCCAAGGCCTCGATGACGCGCTCGACTATCTTCTCGAAGACGAGATCGAGGCGCAGGTCGAGGCCGAGATCGAGGTCCAGATCGAGGCGCAGATCGAGTCCGCCGTCCAAACCGCTATCGAGCGGCAGGTCGAGTCAACGGTGGCGGAGAGCATCGAGCTCGGCATAGAAGTCGAGGTCGGTGAAACGATCGGAATCGGCATCGACGCCGATGCCGGCATCGCAGGCGGGCTCAGCGAGGCGCTCGATGACCTGATCGGATCGCTGACTGCCGAAAGCCAGGATTCGGCCCGGTTAGCTGCCGGCGTCGATCCCGACAATCGGGCCATCGAGGCCGAGGTCTGGGTCGTCCTCGTCCCGGTGCAGTACGCCGATCGCATCGAAACCTGGGGCTTCACGCTGCTCGAACGGCGCGATCTCGAAGCGCTGGATCGTGTCCTTTTGCGCGTCGAGGCCCCCGAGGACAGGGAAATCGCCGAGGCGGCGCTCGAGTTCGCGCTCGACGCGCCGGGCACCGTGGTCGATTACAACCACGTCTATGAGTCGGCCATCGACGGTAATGCGGTTGACGAGCCGGCGGGCTCGCCGGGCCGGCCGGCCTCGAGCGCCGGATCGTCCGGGGCCCCGTTTACGATCGGCATGGTCGACTCGATCGTCGACCCGTCCCACCCGGCGCTCGAGGGTTTCGTGATCGAGCAGCGGGATTTCGTGCCTTTCGCCAATGAAAGGACAGTGGCGCACGGCACGGCCGTTGCATCGATCATCGTCGGCGCCGCCGGCGGATCGATGGAGTCCGCCCGCCTCGAAAAGCTGCGCGCCGCATCGGTGTTCTTCAAGGATGATGGCGGCAACGTCCGTGCGACGACGGCCGGACTCGTTGCCGCCATCGACTGGCTCGCGGGCGCGCCCGATCTCGACGTCATCAATATGAGCCTGGCCGGACCGCCAAACGAGCTTCTCGAGGTCGCACTAGCGGACCTCGCGATGCGGGATATCGTGGTGGTGGCGGCGGTCGGCAACAACGGCCCGATCGGCGCGCCGCTCTATCCTGCCGCCTATGACACGGTTGTCGGCGTGACGGCCGTGGATTCGAGCCATCGCGTCTATCGCTACGCCAATCGCGGGCGTCAGGTCATGTTCTCGGCGCCGGGCGTACGGATCCCGGTGGCTTCCCCGTCCGGCGGGTTCAGCACGCAGTCGGGCACGTCGCTCGCGGCGCCGCTGGTCGCCGCTCTGATCGCCGAATCGATGGCCGCCGGACCCTTCTCGTCCGCCGAGGCTCTGCAAAGGTTCCAGGAAACGGCGCTCGATCTCGGGGAGCGTGCCTACGACGAAATCTACGGTTACGGGCTGGTCCGGCGGATGAAGTGACGGGCACGGTCCGCGCGACGCATTCCTGAAGCGTTGACTAAAACGTCGCCGTGAAGCCGAACGAAATGACGTCCTCGTCGAAATCGACGGATTGCAGATTCGATTCGTTATTGGCCCGCGTGTAGTCGAAGCTCGCAGTGACGCGCTCGCCGAGCGGCAGCTCGGCGGACGCTTCCAGCTCGAGCCTGTCGTCGCTGCGAATCGTGCCGATGGATGGAGTCACGTTCGAGTAATCGCGTGACTCCGTGCGCAGCCCCGCCCTGAACGTCAGCGTGCGCGAGCTCAATGGGAAACGGTGCGAGATCTGGATACGAAACCTCTGGGCTTCGTAATCGAACTGGTCATCGAGCGCGTCTTCGTCGTCGATGCGCGCTCCGAGCAGGAGATAAGTTGTGAGCCCGTCGAGAAAGATATAGACGTCCGACGTCCAGGATTCTGCGTCGGCCGCGCGCTGCGAGTTGCCCGCGAAGTCCTTGTCGGTGTCGACATAGGCGAATCGCAGGAACAGCTTGCTGCCGGCGAGCTTCGTCAGATAGGGCGAGACCTGGGTCAGCGTCATGAAGCTCTGGCCATCGAGCTCGGCGTCGGCGTGTTGCAGCATGACGCCGAAATCGACGCGGCTGAAGTCCCAGCTCAAAGTGCTCGAGCCGCGGTGCAGCCGAAGGTCGAAGGCGTCGAAATCCTGATGCATGGTCTGCGAAAAG
>DATKCK010000113.1:0-37613 GCA_035513215.1 Gammaproteobacteria bacterium
GGCTCGTTCCAGTACACGCCGGACGAGAACTTCAACGGTACCGACAGCTTCACGTATCGGGCCGACGATGGCACGGCCCTGAGCAACTTGGCCACAGTCACGATCACGGTGAATGCCGTCAACGATCCGCCCAGGAAAAAACACGATGCCCCGGATCTGATCGTCGCACCCAATGCCGTCGAGTCCCAGCCGTACGAGTTCGATCTCGGACAGTTCTTCTTCGATGAGGAGCAGGACGACATGTTTTTCGCGGTCAACCTCGGGCCGCATCCGAACGGCTTGCCCGAGAGCGGCAGTCTTCGGATAGACAGGGACGGCTCGGCGACGGGCGTCACGGGCCTTTTGTATGACGCTTTCCCAATCAATTTCGACGATACACACGACGACCCCCGGCTCGTGACTCTGTGCGTTACCGATGATCCACTTCTCGATTTGCGGCCGTGCGTCACCGACCCGGGATTCGATTCGGACTCGGCGTCTGCCGCCAGGGAAGTCTTCGAAATCAGGGTCCTTGCACTCGACCGTATCGACTTGAGCCTCGCGATCAGCGCCACTCCGAGTCCTGCACCGACCGGCGCCGCGGTGGATTGGGACTTCGCCATCACGAACACACACGGACAGTCGCAAGTCGATACGGTCTCGCTCAGCGCCGTCTTCTCCGGCCAGCCGTTCACGTTCATCGACACGGGCGGATGCACGCTCGATGGCACGAACCTGAGCTGCAACGTCGGCCCCATTCCGCCCAACGAGACGCGGGTGGTCACGGTCACGGGCCAGGCCGCCCAGTCCGGCGACGTGCTCGTCACGGGCGAGGTCGGCGCCCCCTTGATCGGCGGCATTGCGCAGGAAGACCCGAATCTCGACAACAATACGGATGCGGTCACGCTCAACGTCGGCCAATCGTTCAGCAGCGGGCCCGCGCAGACCATTACGGCGAGCGGCACGCTGCGGGCCGCGGCAGCGGGGGACATCGACGGCGACGGCTATATGGATCTGGTGGTGGCGGGCAATCAAGGCACGAGCACACGGATCTACTTCAGCGTCCCGCTGGATCCAGACGATCCGAACGGTCAGGAATTTCGCCGGCTCTCGACGCAGGCCGTGTCGCTCGGCGACGCAGCCAACGATGGCCGAGACGTGCTGCTCGTCGATCTGGACGGCGACGGCGATCTCGATCTGGTGGTCGCCAACGGCGCCGGCCAGGCCAACACCGTGTTTCTCAATGACCTTGTAGAAGGACAGGCAAACCTGGTCGCGGTCAATACCCCGCTCGGTGGACAGTCGAGTAACGCGGTGGCCTCGGCCGATCTCGACGGCGACGGGTTGCCGGATCTGGTGTTCGCCAACAGCAGCCCGAACGAGATCTTCCTGAGCCAGGGCTTTGGCATGTTCACTGCCGCGGCCGTGCTCGGCGATAGCGACGATGTTGCCGTCGCGATCGCGGATTTCGACGGCGATCTGCTGCCGGATATTGTGTTCGCATCGAGTAACGGGCCGAGCCTCGTGTACCGGAACCTCGGCGGAGGTAACTTCGATGAGCCGGTCGAGGTAGCTTCGGATCCCGCCGTTTCGGTGCGCACCAGCGATTTCAACGGCGACGGGCTGCCCGACCTCGTGTTTGGCCATGGAGGCGTGGCGACGCCGACCAACGCGATCTATGTGAACACGAGTATCCCGGGCTCGATCCGATTCAGCGGACCGACCGCGACTGTCGGGCAGTCGCCGACGCTGAAGCTCGTGACCGCCGATCTGAGTCTCGACGGCATCACCGACATCGTCTCGCTGAATGCGACAGGGACGCATCAGATATACACCGGCACAGGCAACGGCACGTTCAACCTGCACGCGGAACAGTTCTCGACGCCATCGCCGATAGGAGCTGCAACGGGCGACTTCAACAACGACGGCAGGACGGATATCGCCGCCACGGGCCCGGCGGGCATCACCGTATTCCTCAACGACGGGCACGGCAATCTCGGCCCGGGCGACGTCACTCGGCCCGTGCTCCAGCTCCAGGGCGCCTCCACCGTCACGCTGACGGTGCAAAACGCCTATAACGATGCCGGCGCTACGGCGACGGACGACGCCGACGGCGTGATCACGGGCTCGATAGTGGTAGACAATCCGGTCGATACGGACGTGATTGGCACCTATACGGTGAGATACACGGTAACCGACAGATCCGGCAATGATGCGATTCCGGTCACGCGTACAGTTACCGTGCGAGCCAGCCAGCCCACCGGCGGCGGCGGCGGCGGCAGCTTTGGTCCGGCCGCTCTTGTGCTGCTTGTCTTAAGTTGTATATTCCGACGGCAATACCGCCGTCCGAGTGGAACAGGAACGATGACCAGTTGCGGGAGATCAATCGGCCTGATCGGCCTGTCCATGCTGCTCTACGGCAAAGCGGTAGCGTCCGAGCTGAGCTACACCTTCCTGGACTTCAAGGGGTACGATCAGACGTTGGACGTTTCCGGCAGCCAGGAGCCCGCCGTCGGCCAGAACGTCTCGATCGCCAGTGACAAAGGCGACGGCATCGGAATCTCCGGGTCGCTCGGCATGGGCGACCGCTTTTTTCTGAGCGGCAGCTTTACGAGCTCGATCGTCGATTTCGAGGGCATCGTCACGAGCCCGCTGGCCGAGGTCACGCTCGCGGATACCTACGATCGCGTGACGAGCACGTTCAGCGTGGGCTATCTCGTCCCGATAGGAGACGAGCTGGACCTGCTGTTCGCGCTCACTTACGACTCGCAGGAGCTCGATTTCGGGAGCCTCGCCGGCGAGAACTTTGATGTCGACGACTCGGGCGCCGGCGCGAGCCTCGGGCTGCGCTGGAACCCCGCTCGCCCGGTAGAGCTCTACCTGTATTCCCGGTACTCTCCGGTGGGAAAGGTCTCGCTCGACGAGCTTGCGTTCGACGATGACATCACGGTTGGGGCAGGCTTCCTGTGGTACTTTTTCGAAGACCTCGGTTTCGGCGCCGACTTCGAATCCGGCCAGACGGACACCTTCTCATTGACCCTGCGATTCAACTTCGGAACCTTGCAATGGTGAAGGGCATACTACGACGACGATTCTGGATAGCCGTGATCGCCGGACTCTGGGGCGCCGGTGCCCAGGCGGCATGGCAGTTTGTGCCGAACATCAACATCAGCGCCAGAACGCAGGACAACGTCCGCCTGGCCCCGGGTGATGTACCGAACCAGGACGCGACGTCTTCCGTCGTCGATGCCGAGCTCACGCTGTCGACATTCAGCCAGCGCGGCTACGTCACGTTCGACCCGAGAATTTCCGTGAATCTCTATGCCGACCAATTCAACGGCGACCTCGACGGCAACGACATATTCCTGCGCGGCCGCGGCGAATACGAATGGCAGCGCGTGACGATCGGCTTTCGGACCGACTATCGCAAGCGCGCCGTCATACGCGCCGAGCTCGCCGAGATCGAGGAGCCGGACTTCGACGACGATTCCGACATCGACGATCCGGACGACGTGGATACCGGCAGGCTGATCGCGATCGAGCAGGATCAGATACGCTACACGCTGAGGCCGCGCCTCGACTATGAGCTCTCAGAGAGAAGCACGTTTCGCTTCGAAGCTTTGACCACCGAGGTATCGTACTCCGACTTCAACGTTCCCGGCCGCACGGGCTTCCAGGACAACTCGTTTCGCGTGGGCGTCATCCGCCGCGCGAACGAACGCAATCGGGTAACGGCAACGCTCGTCGTCGACGACTACGACTCGGAGCTCAACGGGAATTCGACGGACACCGTTGGAGTCGTCGGCAGGATCGACCGCAGGCTCAGCGATCTCTGGCGACTCGACTTTTCGGTCGGCCTCACCAGAAGCGACTTCATCTACTTCGACGATCTCGAGCTCGTGGACAACGCCTCAGTCGACTATTCCTTCGACGTTCGGACCCGAAGGCGCGGCGAAAGAACGCAACTGGAGTTTCGCGCGGGCCACCGCCTGAACCCGAGCGCCAGCGGCTATGTCGTCAAGCGGAATCAGCTCCGCTTCTACATCGACCACCAGCTAACGCAGCGGCTGTTCACGCGCATCGGCTTTCGCGTCGAGGAGATCGACAGCGTCGGCGGCGCGGCGCCTCAGAACGACCGCGACTACAAACGCGCGGAAGTCAGCTTCAGCTGGGCGCTCACCGAGAAATGGCGACTGTGGAGCGGCTATGACTTCCTGTCGCAGGAATTCGTCAATCAGAGCACCGGCAGCCGTTCGTCGAACATGATCTTCATCGGTGTCGGCTATCAGGGTCTTTCGAGACCGGAAGCTCCGTGACCGAAGCGTTCAGGGCCTGGCGTCATCTCGTCCGTATTCTGTTCTCCCGGCATGCCGCCGAAGACGCCGACGTAAACTGGCAGATCGCAATCTCTTTCGCCAACGCGGGCCTCGTCACGGGCGCGCTGTGGAGCGAACTGACGCGGCGCCCGGAGCTGTCGGTGGCGCTGACGGACGACGAGCGCGACTATCTGTCCTCTTACTATGAGCTGACGCAATCGCGGAACCGCGCGATCCGCGCCCAGGCGCTCTCGTGCATCGAGCTTTTGGCCGAGGACCGCATCGCGGCCTTGCCGCTCAAGGGCGCTGCTTACCTGATCGAGAATCTCGGCGACGCGCTGAGCCGATTCATCAGCGACATCGACCTGCTCGTGCCGGCGAACAAGGCGCAGGCGGCACGGAACGCGCTGATCGGGGCCGGCTACCGCGACGCGCCCGTGTCACCGGTCGCGGGCGCGGAGCACCATCATCTGACGGCCTTGCTCCACGATGACCTGCCGGCCGCGGTCGAGCTGCACACGGCTGTCGTGCCGAAGGCTCTCGCCGCCGCGCTGCCGACCGATACCGTCTGGGCCCGGGCGAATCCCGTTCGCATCGACCCGATCGATGTCCCGCTGCCGAGCCCGACGGACGCGGCGACGATTTCATTCCTGCACGGCGAGCTCGTCGATCTCGGAACGCTGCTGTTGACGATTCCGCTTCGCCTGTTTCACGACCTGCACACGCTACAGACGACTCATGGCCACGCGATCGACTGGCAGGAAGTCGCCGGGCGCGCCGATGCCGTTGACGGTGGGGCTCGCCTGCGGCGATATCTCTACTATTACGAGCGGCTCTCCGGTAAAAAGGTGCCCGCGAACCGGAGACACTCGCTCTCGGACGCGGTCAGCTACCGCGCCGCGCTTGCGGCAATCGATCATCCGTCGATTTACGAATGGCGGCGGCGCGTCGACCAGCTCTCCGAGCGGCGTCTTCGCCAACGGTACAGGACCGATGGTGCCATTCAGATCGGCCTCGCCCGCTGTCGCGCGCTGGCGGGCATGCTGACCAACGCCGTGACGAGACGGGACGAGTGAGCTTCGCATGAGACCCGATCGGCGAGCCCTCGTGACCGGCGCCAGCGGTTTCATCGGCGCTCATCTTTGTCGACGACTGCGCCGGGACGGCGCCGACGTCTACGCCGTCTCGCGCTCGACAACCTCGAGCGAGCTCGAGGATCTGAACTGGATGCATGCCGATCTCGGCAGCGTCGATGCCGTAAGAGAGGTCCTGGGCGCCGCGAGGCCCTCCGTCATCTTTCACCTGGCAAGCCATGTATCGGGCTCGCGCGACCTCGACGCGGTCCTGCCGACCTTTCACGACAATCTCACGACGACCGTCAACCTGCTGACGGTCGCGACCGAGATCCGGTGCGAACGCATCGTGCTGGCAGGCTCTCTGGAGGAACAGAATCCGGGGGCAGTGCCCGGATCCCCGTACGCTGCCGCAAAATTCGCCGCCAGCAGCTATGCGCGCATGTTCGACGCCTTGTACGGCACGCCCGTTGTCATCGCCCGGCTGTTCATGGTCTACGGACCGGGGCAGAGAGACCTGCGCAAGCTCGTTCCCTATTCGACGCTTTCGCTGCTGCGGCGCGAAGCCCCGCAAGTCACGAGCGGGGAGCGACCCGTCGACTGGATATATATCGACGACGTGATCGATGGATTGCTGGCCGCGGCGGAAACCGACGGGCTCGCGGGCCAGACTGTCGACGTCGGCTCGGGCGAGCTCGCGACCGTGCGCGATGTCGTCGAGCTTCTGAACCGGCTGACCGGATCCCGGGTCACGCTCGAATTCGGTCAGCTACCGGACCGGGCGATGGAGCGCGTGCGAGCCGCCGACGTTGAGCGCACGGCCGAACAGATGGGCTGGCGCCCGACCGTATCGCTCGAAGAGGGCTTGAGGCGCACCGTGCAGTGGTACGCGGACCGGCGATGAGCCTCCAAGGTGTCTGCCGTTTCCGAAGTTTGGTAAGCTGCGACAACGCCCGAACGGTCGAATAACGTGGACGTGCGCCTCAATGCCGGGCAACCGCTCGTAAGCGTCGTTACTCCGGTTTACAACGGAGCGAGCTTTCTCGAGGCATCCATCGAAAGCGTGCTCTCCCAGACCTGGTCGAACTGGGAGCTCGTGATCGTGGATAACGCAAGCACGGATACAACCAGCGAGGTGATCTCGAGGTTCGCCTCGGGCGATCCCCGGTTCCGCGTTTTCCGCAACGAGCGCACGGTCAATATCCTCGAGAACCACAACATCGCTGTCGGCAGGATCTCGGCATCGAGCAAATACTGCAAGATTCTTCAAGCCGACGATTCCCTGTTCCCGGAATGCCTCGAGAAGATGGTCGCGGTCGCGGAAGCGCACGCCTCGATCGGAATCGTCAGCGCGCTGGCTCACGCCGGTTCGCGGCTCGTCGGCACCGGCCTGCCGCGGGACCGGTCCTTCTACGAGGGCAGAGACGTTGCCCGTCGGACGCTACTCGGCGAAACGTATCCGTTCTGGTCGCCGTCCTGCCTGATGCACAGAAGCGCGGCGGTGACCGAGCGGCAGCCGTTCTGGAACGAGCAGGATCTCCATGCCGACGTCCAGAGCAGCTACGAGATCCTGCGGCGCTGGGATTTCGGCTTCGTTCACGAGCCGCTGATGACGATCGGCGTGCACCGGGACTCCACGACGAGCGTTGTCGCCAAGCCGATGAAGAAGCTGCTCTCAGCCAACCTGGATCATCTCGGGAGATACGGTCCCGAGTTTCTGAGCGCAGACGAGCTCGCCGCCCGCACGCAGCAGCAGCTCGATGACTACTACAGGAACCTCGCGAAGAGCGCCTTCGAGTGGCGGGGCCTCGAGTTCTGGCGCTTCCACCGACAGGCACTGCGCAAGGCCGGCCACCCGATGTCCGTGACGAGACTGCTCGGCAGCCTCCTGTCGAGGTTCGCATCGAGTCCACTGACGTGCTGCCGGAGCCTGGCCCGCGCCGCTCTGAAACGCAAATCGGCGTGAGATTATGGTGCATGACGGAACGGCGCCGGCGCCCTGGTTCGTGAACCACCGCCTTGCATTCCGCGACCGCGGAAAGATAATGCCGCGACGATGACACGACAGACAGCCCACGCCGTCAACGACGATTCCCAGGAGGCCGTTGGCCCGAACTGCCGCTTTTGCGGCGCTCACTGCACTCAGCTTTTCGTCGATCTGGGGTTGTCGCCGCTGTGTCAGACGCAGATCCCGCCCGAGCGCCTGGATCACGGCGAATCGTTCTATCCGCTGCGAGTGTTCGTCTGCGGCGAGTGTTTTCTGGTTCAGCTTGCGGAGTACGTGAGCCGCGAGGTGATTTTCGGCGCCGATTATCCCTATTTCTCGTCGTATTCGTCGAGTTGGGTCACGCACGCGAAAAACTACGTCGAAGCGATGCTAGCCGATCATGGCATCAGCCGGGATTCCTTCGTAGTCGAGGTCGCGAGCAACGACGGTTATCTGTTGCAGCACTTCGTCAAAGCGGGAGTCCCGTGCCTCGGCATCGAGCCCGCTCACGGCGTCGCGGACGCCGCGAGAGCGAACGGCATCGAAACCGTCTCGAGGTTCTTCGGCCGGCAGACCGCGGCCGAAGTGGCCGCTGAATACGGGAAGGCCGATCTCGTTCTCGGCAACAACGTCCTGGCTCACGTGCCGGACTTGAACGACTTCGTCGGCGGCCTGCACGATCTGGTTGCCGACGACGGTCTGATCACGATGGAGTTTCCGCATCTGATCAGGCTGATGGAATCGAATCAGTTCGACACGATCTATCACGAGCACTTCTCCTACTTCTCGTTCTCGACGGTCGATCGCGTATTCGCGCATCACGGCCTCTTGATCTTCGACGTGGAGGAGATCCCGACACACGGCGGCTCCCTTCGCATCTATGCGGCCAGGGCGAAAACGAGCGGCCGCTCGCGCTCGAGCCGTGCCGCCGAGCTGCTCGAGAGGGAGCGCCGGCTCGGCGCCGGCTCGATCCGGTTTTATGCCAGCTTCGACGAGCAGGTTCGCGAGACCAAGCGGGCCCTGCTCGAATTCCTGATCGCGGCCAAACGCGAGCGGAAGCGGGTCGTCGGATACGGCGCGCCGGGCAAGGGCAATACGCTGCTCAATTACTGCGCCATCCGGCAGGACTTCCTCGATTACACCGTCGATCGAAATCCGCGCAAGCAGGGCACGTATACGCCGGGTACGAGAATCCCGATCTACGATCCCGCGGTCATCGATGACACGAAACCCGACTATATTCTGATTCTGCCCTGGAACCTCGAGCGCGAGATCGTGAGCTCGATGGCTCACGTTCGCGAGTGGGGTTGCCGCTTCGTGGTGCCGATTCCGACGGTCCGCGTCGTCGACTGAGCCGATACGTCAGCCGAAGGTTCGAAGCAGCGCCCAGACCGCGGCGGCGAGCGCGATCGTTGTCGAGAGAGGCAACAGCAGCCGCCCGAGACGCGACGATCGGGCCGGGCGCCTGCCGGAGCGTGAATCGGCTTCCGCCGACGCGGCTGGCCCGTCCGGGGCCTTCTCCGCAACGTCCTTTGCCGGCGGCGCGCTGACCGCGATCGCGACCGCGATCGCGCCGGCATGCGTCAGGCTCACCGCAACGGGCAAAGGCGACCCGCGCAGCGTCATCCGCGGCGCACCGTTGTCGTCCCGGCCCACTTCCAGATCGCCCGATTCGACGCCGAGGTACTCCGGCCCTAGCTTGCGCACGGCTTCCTTGGCCGCCCAGCGCGCCGCGAAGTGCTCGCGCGGCCAGCTCTGCGCCGAGCAATAGGCAATCTCGGCATCGGTGAAGCTCGCGCGGTAGAACTCGTGCTCCCAGTAATCCGAGGCCTCCGGCAGAGCCTCGATTTCCTCGATGTCGATACCGCACCGAACGCCGCCCGCCCCGGTCTCCGGCACGGAAATCCGGCTCGGCACGGCCGCGGCGGGCGCCGTTCGTTGGTCCGGCGGATCGGCGGAGACCGCGTCCCCACCGCAAACGGCGGCCTCGAGCTCGCCGTAACGGCGTGCCGTGTAAACCGACGGGGACTTTACGCCGAGGCGGCGCCGAAGCGCGGCATCGAGGCCGGCCCGCGCCAGCGACGTCGAAAGGGCGCGGCCGCCGAGCTCGGTCGCCGGGCCGATCGACGCGGCATCGACCTCGAGAAAACCCGCGACGATGCTGCGCAGCTCTGATGCCTGATCCATGCTCACCAGCCCTGCAGGCAACCCGTGCATATTCCGGCCACGGTGCCGTCCGCGTTGACGCACTGCACCAGGAACTGCTTTACGTCGCGCAGCTCCGCATGATCGCGATAGCAGCGCGCGCAATGCGGCGCGTCGGCAGCATTCTCGCCGGTCCTGCCGAACGCCGCTTCGTAGCCTTGCAGGCGGACAGCGAGCTCATTGAGAAAAGCCGCCGCCAGACGTCCCTCCGCAAGCTGGTGATCGAATTGCAGCGTGAGATTGAACACACCTTCCCGCGCGCCGGGTGGAAAGAACTCCGCGCCAACGCCGAGGATCGCCGATTGTCCCTTGTTGATCAGAGGCTGAAACGAAAAAACATTCTCGGTCGAGAGGTCCGTGACCGTGAACGTGCCGTCCGCCTGATCCGCCGCGGTCAGCTCCTCGCTCATGTAGGCGACGAGCAGGTCGCGCAGCGCCGCCGTGATTTCCTCGAGACTCTTCGTATCCGCCTCGCGGACGACCGGGACCTTGAGCCCGCCGCCGGCGTCTACCGCGAAACCGATGTTGATGTCCGAATAAAGGTATGCATGGCCATCGTCGTGGCAGGCGTTGAACAGCGGATACTTTCGGAGCAGCCGCGCGGTCTCGTAAATGATCAGCGCCGTCGTGTTGCCGCCGATCGTGGCGTGCTCGAGCGCGGCCTTCAGGCCCCGCGTCGGCACGCAGACCGTGACCGACGACTGCAGGCTGTTCCGGTAGCTTGCGCCGATATAGCGCCGCTCGGTCCGTTTGCTGGGACTCAGGGCCTGGCGCCGGCCCGGCAATGCGAGGACCGTGCCCGATTCGGCGGCGGGCGCTTCGACCGGCCGCTCGGACACGTCACGGGATCGGCGCCGGCCTTCGCCGAGAAAATCGAGCACGTCCGCCGCGCGGACGAGCCCCTTCCCGTCGAACGCGCCGGGATCGAGGTCGCGCTGCTCGATCAGTGCCCGCGCGCTCCGGCTGAACCGGACGAATCGGGAGACGCCCTCCCCGGCTGCCTCGACCGGTTCACGCTGCTCCGCGGCCTCGATCCAGCCCGCCGCAGCCTCGGATGTCGGGAACAGCCGGCACAGCGTGCCGCCGACGGCGATCTCGTCGCCCTCCCGGACCGCCAGACGGATGAACCCTGCCGCGGGCGCGAAGACCTCGAACACGGCCTTGCTGCCTTCGACGTCGACGATGGGCTGATCGGCGCCGACCTCGTCACCGTCCTCGAAGTGCCACTTGATCAGCGTGACGAACTCGTCGTTGTTGTTTTCCCGCGGAACGGGGACTTCTACGAGATCACTCATCGTCGACCAGCGCCAGGGCGGCGTCGAGAACGTGGGCGGCTCCGGGCAGCAGCTCCTTCTCGAGGGGACCGGCGCTCGGAATCGGATGGTGCGGCGCGGCAAGCCTCTTGAGCGAGCGAATCGCGCCGGGACGCCGTTCGCCGATCTGCGCAGCCACCTCCGCGCCGAATGCGCAGAAGTCGATGCCCTCCTCCACCGTCAGAAGTCTCCCGCTCTTCGCCACGGATTCGAGAACGGGGCCCAAATCGAGTGGATAGAGCCTCGTCGGCACGATGACCTCGGCGATGACGTCGTGCTCTTCGAAAAGCGCATCCACCACCTCCTCGACATCGCTCAGCATGCCGCCGTAACAGAGAATGGTCAGATCGGGCCGGGCATCGGGCCTTATTCGCGTGGTCGGAAACGGACCTTCCGTATTCTCGAGATGGAATCCCTCGGGGACGGCATCGGACAGCCGCTTGCCGTAGAGCAGCTTGTTCTCGACGACGATCGTCGGCCGGTCTATCGTCGCGAACAGGCTCGCATACACGACCGCGGGATCGTATCGATGGTGCAGCGCGATCACCTGCGTGCCGGGGATACCGAGGAAGTGTTTCTCCAGTGACTGGCTGTGCGTCGGGCCGTAACCGCGCTTGCCGCCCATTGGCGTGCGAACGATCACGGGCGTCGAGACCTGATCGTTGTACATGTACTGGAACTTGGCCGCCGAGTTGACGATCTGGTCGAACGCGAGCCCGAGAAAATCGCCGAACATGATCTCGCAAACCGGGCGCCGTCCGCCGAGCGCGAGCCCGTTGCCCACGCCGACGATGGCAGACTCGCTGATCGGGGTATTGACCACGCGCCCCGGATGACGCTCGCTCAGATTCCTGGTTGCCTTGAATGCGCCGCCGTAGGGCGCTTCGAGATCCTCGCCGATCAGGATCACGCGGTCGTCGCCGGCAAGCGCCTGCTCGAGCGCATGGTTGATACGCTGGACCACACGATCCGACGAATCGATCACCGTCGGCTGCCACTCGTGGACGGGTGCCGCCGGCGCCGGCTCGACGGGCCGTGCATACGGCGCTTCGTCCGCAAGCGCCACGGCGCGGTCGATGCGCGCATCGATCTCGCGCTCGAGCCTGGCCGCGATATCCCGATTGGACGACAGAAACTTCGCCAGATCGTCGCGCTTCCAGTATTCCTCGACCTCACTCTCGTTGCGGTCGTCGTCGCCCTTCGAGTGCGCCATCAGACGGTAGGTATCCACGCGCAGGAAGAACGGACGCGTGCCCGTGCGCACGTAGGATGCCGCGTCGGCGCATGTGCCGAGCAGCTCGTTCGGGTGCCAGACGTCAGCGTGCCCCGTCTCGATCCCGAACGCCCGCGCGCGCGCGCAGAGGTCGCCGGCGAGCGTTTGCCTCGACGGCGTGCTTTGCGCGTAGGCGTTGTTCTCGAGCACGATCAAAAGCGGCAGTTCCCACTTCGAGGCGATGTTGAGCGCCTCGTAGACGGCCCCCTCGCCGAGCGTGCCGTCGCCAAGAAACACCGTCGTGATTTTGCGCGAGCCTTCGATCTTCTGGCCAAACGCGAGGCCGGCCGCCACCGGCGCGATGCTGCCCTGAATGCCGTTGCTGAAAACGCCCTGGGAGCAAAGATGCTGACTGCCGCCGCGCCCGCCGCACACTCCCGTCGTGCGCCCCATGATCTCGGCGATGAGCCCCTCGGCGTCGTCGGTGCGCGCGAGGAAATGCCCGTGGCAGCGATGGTTGCTGAAGATCAGATCGCCCGGCTCGAGCGCCTCGGCAACGGCAACCGCTACCCACTCCTGGCCGATGCAGGTGTGCACGGTGCCGAAGAGCTTGCCTTCCGAGAACAGCTTCAACAGACGCTGCTCGACGCTGCGAATCAGCAGCGCGCGGCCATAGAGCTCCTGCGAAGGAACAGGGCTCGATGATGGCTTCGTCAGTTGCATGCGGGGCTTCCGGAGAAATCCATAGCTACACGTCACCCTTTCCCTGTGCGTTTCATTCCGACGTCCACTGTCGATCGCGACGTGATCCGCGACTTCAGTCGCACCTTATCTTAGCGAACGGGGGTCATGGAGACCGGCTCGCTGTCACAACTCTGCGCTTTTCTGCGCCTTGGTCATAGTGCAGTACGCCTATGCCAGCGGCAAGCCCGCCTCCCGGTCTGCGGCCCCCGCGGGCAACGGCGCGCGATTGTGTGTGAAACGGTCGCCGCGCCGCTAGAATACCGGCGATGAAAAAATGGGAGAGATACTGGCGCCGGAACTGGATGAAGCTGGCCTATCTGCCGGGCCTCGGCCGGCTGGCGAGGCGCATGGCGGCGCTCGGCATGCCGCCGCTCTACGGCAAGGTTCCGCTCGCGCGATTGAACCCCCGCGGTTACATATCGCCGAGTGCGCTGCTCAGGCACGGGGAGCTGTCGCTCGGGCAACAGTGCTATATCGGGGACGGGGCATTGCTGTTCCAGGACGTCGGGGGCCGCGGCCTGTCGCTCGGCAACGGGGTCCACATTCACGAGAACTGCAACATCCAAACCGGCCACGGCGGCACCGCCGTGATCGGCGACCAGTCGATGATCCAGCCGCGCTGTCAGATCTCGGCATACTGCGGCGAGGTTCGGATCGGCAACGGCGTCGATCTCGCTCCCAACTGTGCCATCTACTCGTACAATCACGGCATCGCGGCCGGAACTCCGATCCGCGATCAGCCGATCGTCTCGACCGGAGGCGTCGTCATCGAAGACGGCGCCTGGGTGGGTTTCGGCGTAACGCTGCTAGACGGAGCCAGCGTCGGTCGCGGGGCCGTCGTCGTGGCCGGCTCGGTCGTCAACTCCGCCATACCGCCCAACAGCATCGCCGCCGGCGTTCCCGCGCGCGTGATCGGCTATCGCCCGGATCCGGAACGAATGCCGTCGGCCGGCATCGGCGCTGCGACGTAGGCGCGACCCGCCGAGAATCACTGCGCTCTCTGCGGCATGGCGCACGGCAGGCCAATGGTGGGATATGGTACATTTCGACCGAGCCCTTCAGGCTGCCCGCCGCACCGATCCTTATGACAAAAGACCGCTCATCGACCTTCGTCAAGATATGGTATCTGCTGAACCGGCGGGAGCGCTGGCGCGCCGTCTTCGTGTTCTGCATGACGGTCATAGGCGTCGTGATCTCGACGCTCGGCGTCGGCGCCGTCGTGCCGATGGTCGTCGTTGTGACACAGGAGGACATTGCGGCGAGCTATCCGGCCGCCCAGCCGATACTGGACGCGCTCGGCAACCCGCCTCGATCGGAGCTCGTCATCGGCGTGATGGGGGCCCTCGTTGCCCTGTACGTGATCAAATCGGTGTTTCTGGGCTTCCTGATGTGGATCCAGACGCGATTTTCCGTCGGCGTCACCGTGAGAATGTCCCAGCAACTCTTCTCGCTCTATCTGGCCCAGCCGTACACGTTCCACCTCCAGCAAAATTCCTCCCGGCTCATCAGAAACACGTTCTCGGAAGTGGCACAGTTCGCGGGCGCGCTCCAGGCAACGACGACGCTCTGCACTGAAGTTCTGCTCATTCTGGCGATCGGCGGCTTGCTGCTCGCCTTCGAACCGCTCGGGGCACTGTCCGTCATTGCCGTTCTCGGCGTCGCCGGCCTCGCTTATCAGCTCGGCACACGCGGCCGGGTTCGGCTCTGGGGCGAGCGGCGCCGGTACCACGACCAGCAGCGATTGCAGCACACACAACAAAGCCTCGGCGGTGTCAAGGAAATGAAGGTGCTGGGCCGCGAACGGGAATTCCTCAAACTCTTCCACAAGCATACGAAACTCAGTGCTAAAGCCAGCCAAAACGCGACTATCTTGAGTCGCCTTCCTGGAATCTGGATCGAGGTGCTCGCGGTTTCCGGACTTGCCATGCTCGTGATCGCGATGGTCTGGCAGGGCCGGGAATTGGTCGCCCTGGCACCCACGCTCGCCCTTTTTGGTGCCGCGGCCCTGAAGCTGCTGCCGGCAACTACCAAGGTCCTGGGGACCTTGCAGCGGCTCAAGTTCACGCAACCCGTCGTCGAAAATCTCTACGACGAGTTCAAGCTCGAGGTACCGGAGCTCCCCGCGACCGAAACAAAACCATCGATGCCCACATTCGACCGGAAGATCGTGCTGGACCATGTCAGCTTCGAGTATCCCGGAGCCGACCGGCAGGCCGTTTCCGAGATTTCCCTGGTCATCCGGCGCGGACACACAGTCGGCCTCATCGGCCCGAGCGGCTCGGGCAAGAGCACGCTGATCGACATCATTCTGGGCATCCTGCCGCCCGATTCCGGAACGATCACCGTCGACGGCAGCGATGTCAGGGACCATCTGCGCTCGTGGCAGAATCAGATCGGTTACGTGGCGCAGTCCATTTTCCTGACCGACGACTCTCTGCGGCGAAACGTCGCGTTTGGAATTCCGGAGAAGGAGATCGACGAAGGCGCCGTGCGCCGGGCTATCGAGGCTGCCCAGCTCGACGAGTTCGTCGCGACGCTGCCCGAAGGAACCGAAACCGTGGTCGGGGAGCGCGGCGTGCGGCTTTCCGGCGGTCAGCGCCAGCGCATCGGGATCGCGCGCGCCCTCTATCACGATCCGTCCGTGCTGGTGCTCGACGAGGCGACCAGCGCGCTCGATACCGGAACGGAGCGGGAAGTCATGCGCGCCGTCAACGCCCTGCACACCCAGAAGACGATCGTGATCGTCGCGCATCGGCTCAGCACGGTCGAGAGCTGCGACTGGCTGTTCAAGCTCGATGCCGGCAGACTCGTCGAGCAGGGTCCGCCCGACGAGATTCTGTGGTCGAGCGCCGACACGGGGAGCGGATTGTCTGCCGTCGCGACACCGCCTCATACCGCGTGAATTGCCCGATTCGGTCGTGAGCCCGCCGCTTTCGCTCCTGGCTTGTCCCGGCTGCGGCTCCCGCTTGAGCGCCGAGCCTCCGTACCAGCCATCGTTCGATGCCGAGGATTTCGGAATCCTCAATTGCGATTGCTCGACCTATCCTGTTGTCGCTGGAATCCCCGTAATCTTTCGGGGCAGGATTCTGGATACGACAGCGAGCGCAACCCGGATCTGCAAGCTCATTCGGAACGGCAATTTCGGACAGGCCCTCCTCGATCTCGTCAGTCCCCCAGCGAGACGTTCGGCCGGCAGCGCTGTCGAGCGGCTGGCCCCGCGCATGATCGGAAGACGCTTCGCCAATCGGCGCGACGCTCGCAGGCGCAGAGAATGGCGCGATCGATTTCTCGCGCTGGCAGCCGACTTCAGCAGCGGCTCGGGAGTTCGCCTCATCCGGCATTACTTTCAGGATCGAACCGAGGCCGCCAGTTACTTCGCATACCGGGCGGGCCAACCGAAATATCTGGTCACCGCGGCACTCGCCGCTCTGGCACCCGCCACCACGACCGCCAGCCTCGACATTGGCTGCGGAGCGGGCCATTTCACGCGGCTGCAGAGCAGCAAGCATGGCCCTGGAAAGGCATTCGGCGTCGACAGCGATTTTTTCCTGCTCTGGGTCGCCAAGACACGCACATCACCGGATTCAGTTTTCGTCTGTTGCGACGTCGAGCTCGGCCTGCCGTTTCAGGATGACTCGTTCGACTTTGCCCTCCTGTCGAATTTCTTTCATTTCATTTTCGGGAAGCGATACTTGCTCCGGGAGGTCGATCGTGTCTCGCGCTCCCGATCCACCGCTGCCATTACGTCTCTCAGGCATCGCGCCGTTGCTGCACCCGTGCCTAACGTCGCATTGAGCCTTTCCGGTTATCGGATGCTCGCAACGGACTGTGGGCGTCCGCACCACATCCTGTCAGAGTCAGCGATATTGGACACCGTCTTGCGCCACGCGCCATTGCAATCGTCGCCGAGCGATGATGACCTCAGCCGGGAGCCGCTGATCGATTTGTTATTGACAGATCAGCCCTCGGAACGGATGGATCTTGCCTTCGAGAGACAAGCGCCGAGCCGGGCCCGGTACAGAGCGAATCCACTCTATGTCGAATCCCCCCGGACGGATGGCGGCTTGCATTGGAAGTTGCAGTGGCCTGGCGAGCAGTATCTTGCGGACAATCCGGAAATCGTGAGCTATCTGCCGGAGGAGCTCGAAATCTCAACGGAACAATTGCAGGCTCTCCGATCCGGCCCGCTACCCGGCGAGCTGCTGGGGCTCATCAAGGTCGGTGCGCTCGTCGATTTGCCCGAGTGCTATTGAGCTGGCTGCGAAACCGTGCGTAGATCCCTCTCCAGTGACCCGCGCGTAGCTGCCGTCGATGCCAGGCCGTTGTCCGAGCGAATCGGTGAAGCAGCGCTCGTTGTCGCGCATCCGGATGACGAGATACTCTGGTTCAGCTCAATCTTCGCGGCCGTGAAGGGGATCTTCGTCTGTTACCTGGACGTGCCCGGCCAGAGCACATGGACGGCCGGCCGCCGGGCCGTCGCGGCCGCTTATCCCATGGACAACGTGGTGTTTCTCGGATTGACGGAATCGGTCGCGATTTACGGCGCCGACTGGAACAATCCCAGTGTAGTCGACGAGGGACTCGACGTCAGCCCGCGTACCGGAACTCTAGAGGGGTTCGATGCCGGCCTGTACAGGGAAAACTACCATCGCTTGCACGCGTTGCTGGAGAATCACCTGATCGGCTACTCGACCGTAATCACGCACAATCCCTGGGGCGAGTACGGTCACGAGGAACACGTGCAGGTTTACAGGGCCGTTTCGAGCTTGTCGCGAACGATGTCTTTCGACGTCTGGTACTCGAATTACTGTAGTAACCGGTCGTATCGACTGATGCTCGAGTCATTGAGCGGGTTCCGGTCCAACGCCGAGGCTTTCGCGACGCAGCCGGCGGCTGCCGAACCTATCGAGTCCCTGTATCGCCGCAACGACTGCTGGACCTGGTCCTTCGATGACTATCGGTACTTCCCGCAGGAGTACTTCATTCCCGACAGGCCCGCCGACGCGAAAGCAGATCTGGGATCGACGCTGCCTCTCAATTTCATCAAGGTGGAGGACCGTGCGCCGCCACCCTGGTCCGTGACGTGGAGAAGACGCCTGCGGCGGGCCAAGCGGCGTCTCAAATCGTGGAGCCATTCGGAATGACGACGTCACCCGGCGCCGCCATGTACTCGCTGATCGAGAAGCTCTATCCGATCTGCCGCAGCATCACCGGCGCGGGGCTCAGCGAGACGCTGGATATCATCGGTGACGAGATCGCGCTTCAGCGATCCGCCGTGCCGACCGGAACCAGGGTCCTCGACTGGACGGTACCGAAGCAGTGGGACATCCGGGATGCCTGGATCAAGGATCGCAACGGCCGGCGCGTCGTCGACTTCCAGACCTCGAATCTTCACGTCGTGAGCTACAGCGTACCCGTGCGCACGCGCGTATCCCGTGTCGAGCTCGACCGGCATCTCTTCAGCCTGCCCGACCACCCGGACTGGATTCCGTATCGAACCTCGTACTACAACGAGACCTGGGGCTTCTGCCTGAGCCACCGGGCGCGGCAAGCGATGACGGATGACAGCTACGAAGTCTGCATCGACTCGTCATTGACCGACGGCGTTCTCGAGTATGCCGAGCACGTCGTTCCGGGAGACTCGGAAGAGGAGGTGCTGATCTCCTGCCACATCTGTCATCCGTCGCTCTGCAACGACAATCTTTCCGGAATCAGCCTCGCCGTGCAGCTCGCCCGGCACCTGGCAGCCGCGCCGAGGCGCCGCTGGAGCTACCGGTTCCTGTTCATCCCCGGGACGATCGGCTCGATCACCTGGCTCGCGCGCAACAGGGAAGCGACAGGACGGATTCGCAACGGCCTCGTGCTGACGTGTGTCGGCGACCCGGGAGGATTCACCTACAAGCGCAGCAGACGCGGCAACGCCGAGATCGACCGGGCCTTTGAGCATGTCCTTGCTCATCTCGATGCGACGTCTGCGATTCAGGATTTTTTCCCGTACGGCTACGACGAGCGGCAGTTCTGCTCGCCGGGATTCAATCTTCCAGTAGGATGCGTCATGCGAAGCCCGCATGGCGAGTTTCCCGAATACCACACATCCGCGGACGATCTCGGCTTCGTCAGGCCCGAAAGCCTGCAGGAGTCTCTGAATGTCTGCATCGACGTCTTCGAGGTGCTCGAGCACAACGCCATCTACACTAATCGGGAGCCTTTCGGCGAACCACAGCTCGGCCGCCGGGGGCTCTATGACGTCATTGGAGGCGATAGTCGGTCCGCCGAGCGGCAGCTCGATATGCTCTGGGTGCTGAATCTGTGTGACGGAGAGCATACCTTGCTCGACATCGCGACACGGGCGGGGATTCCTTTCGCCCGTGTTCTCGGTATCGCTCGAGTTCTGGCGGCCAAGGATCTTCTGAAGGAAGCCGGAACGGATTGCGTAAGTTCATGAAAACACTGATAAACTTTGCTCGATCCCGCGCCCGCGCACTGCTGCCGAAATCCTACCGCGCGAAGCGTCAGGCGGCGCGGCGTCTCAAGGCGTTCCGCGAGATGCTGCGGCCCGACGACACCTTTCTTGTCGGACATCCGAAATCCGGCAATACCTGGCTGGCATACATGCTGGCTATCGCGGCTGGAAAAGCTCCCGCCGATGGAATCACTCTCGCAAACATCGGCACGCACATTCCGACGATTCATGCACAGGATTTCAGGATCTCCGAGTTTGCCGACCTTGCCGCACCGAGAGCGTTCCGCAACGAAGGCCCGGTCTTTCCGAACGAGTATCCCCGCACGATCTACCTGATGCGCGACCCTCGCGCGGCATGGGTGTCGTACTACCACCATTGCGTGCACGACACGGAGGAATCGGACTGGTCGCTCGATGACTTCGTCGACGAGATGATCGAGCACGGATGCATCCGCAGGCTCGAGCCCCACCTCATCCGCTGGGACATTCAGGTCGCCGACTGGATGAATCGCACCGCGAGCCAGCCGGTGCACTTCGTCAAATACGAAGAGCTGATAGCGGACCGAGCCACCGTACTTCGGCGCGTGCTCGAGTTCATCGGTGTCGATGCAGACCCGGAGCTGCTGGCGCTCGTCGACGAACGCGGCGCCTTCAAATCCATGCGCCGGCAGGAGGAGACTCACGGCGCCGAATCGTATCCCGGCGAGAAGGGTGCACGTGGATACTTCGTCCGCAAGGGGCGCGTCGACGGCTGGCGCGACGAGCTTACGCCAAGATCGGCCGAACGAATTCGCCACGCTCTGGGCGGCGTGATGGCACGGGCCGGATATGTCGCCGATTGAGACGAACATGCAAAAGGCGCCCCTGGCTCCAGCAGCACATTTCTGGAAGAACAAGTCCGTATTCGTCACAGGGGCCACCGGCTTCCTGGGCGGCTGGCTGATTCGTGAGCTACTGGAGCGCGACGCTCGGGTCATCGCGCTCGTCCGGCGCGAGCGCCCGGACTCGCAGTTCCAGCTGGAGCGGCAACACCAGAGGGTCACAATCGTCGAGGGAACCGTCTGGGATCGCGGTCTGCTCGAATCCTGTATCGAAGACCATCAGATCGACATCATCTTCCATACGACAATGACGGGCGGCGACGTGACGGGAACGTTGGGAGCGCCGGCCGATTGCTTCCGGTCGACGGCCGAGAGCACTCTCTGGATGCTCGAAGCGCTGCGCACGACCTACAGCGATACGACACTGATCGTTTCGTCTTCGGACAAAGCCTACGGTCGCCAGAAAATTCCATACCGGGAGGAGCAGCCGCTGGCCCCGCGGCATCCCCAGGAAGTCGCCAAGGCTGCGCAGGACCTTTTGGCGCAAAGCTTCGGAAAAGTGTACGGGGTCAAGACCGCCGTCACCCGATGCGCAAACTACTACGGCCCGTTCGATTTCAATTTCTCACGGATAGTGCCTTACGTGGCGCGCTGCGCGGCCGAGAAGTCCGCTCCCGTCCTGCGATCGAACGGCCAGTTCATCCGCGATTTCATTCATGTGCAGGAATCCGCCTGGGCGCATCTCGATCTCGCAGAACGCGTTGCGAAAGACGAAAGCGTTCGAGGCGAGGCTTTCAACTACTCTTATGGCGAAGGCCGCACGGTGCTTCAGATCGTCAACGAGATCCTCGACATAGCGGGCGTACGGCTGACTCCCGAAATTCAGGATACTGCGACTCATGAGATCCCGGACATGCTGCTGTCGAGTGAGAAGGCGCGCTCGATGCTCGGGTGGAGCCCGCGCATGACCTTCCAGGACAGCCTCGAGACCACCGTCCACTGGTATCTGGACCGTTTCGGCCGGGCCTGAGCCGCCACCCGACCCGCGCCCGTACGGAGATCTTGTTATCAGCGAGGGCGAGCGAGGCGCAAAAGCAACCCATACGGCAATCTAGCGGCTGATTGCAAAGCGCTCGTCCTGCTCACTTCTAAGCCTGTCGCAAACCCGGTCCTGCGGCACGATCACATCGTCGTAGGTTAGAACGCGATCTCGCTCGACGGCTCTCGCGAGCTTGCAGCCCTCCGCAAGCCCCATCGGAAGCAGGTTCTCCTTCCGGCTAATCTCGTACTTTTCGGCGACGCCGTACGTCTTGTAGCCGCCCAGGCAATCGATCTCGTCGCCCACGGTCAGATCGACCTTGGCGGTGGCAACCACGTCCACGCGAGGGCCGTCGAGCGCAACGATGACCGGGTCGCTGAACAGCACGGCCCGGGCGATCGATGCCGGAACCTCGAAATGGCACAGGTGATAAGGAGTATAGAAAGCGTACAAAGGCCCCTCACCGCGCTTGTAGAGATCGAGGTAGTGCCTTTGCTTCGGATCATCGTGAGCAGCCAGAACGAAGACGCCGCCGGGTGGTCTGGTCTTAACGACGTAGTCGACCACGCCGCCGATCTCGACGAGCTCCTCCACGTCATAGAACGTTGTCAGCTCGTCGACATGGCCTTCGAAGTCCCTGCCCTTCATTCCGCGTTGCGTGACGGTCATGCCCGTCGCGTTCGCGACGATTGCCTGCTCGAACGAAATCTTGGTGCCGTCCGCAAAGCTCGTGACCATGTGGACGTTCTGCCCCCATCTCTCGGCGAATCCGCGCTGTGTCGTCGGATTTCGGTGCACGTCGTGAAGCCCTTTGATGTTCCCGCATACGAGCGGCGTCAGACCCATGCCCTTGACGAACCGGAACAGATTCAACTGGACGCCCGGCTGATCGCCGTCACAACCCGTGAATATGACGCCCTGACGGCGGGCGTACTGCTGGAGAATCGGACCGACGGTGCCATCGAGCTCCGCGTTCATCGAGATCAGATGCTTGCCGCTCTCGATCGCCTTCAACGCCACTCGAGCGCCGAACTCGACGGCGCCCGTTGCGTCGACCAGCGCATCGAGGTTGCCGGCGCCACAGAGCAGATCCGGATCCTCGCAAACGACCGCCCGTCCCCGCTCGATCGCGCTCTCGAGGTCGGACGGACGCGTCACGGTTCGAACGTCCTTCACGTCGGCATCGGCAAATGCCCGCTGCGCGTTGCTCAGGGTCCGGTTCGAGATTGCGCAAAGGGACATTCCCGGCACCGAGTTCACGATCTGGTTCGCGAGCCCGCGCCCCATGAAGCCCGCGCCGATCAATCCGACCCGTATCGGCCTGCCCTCGGCTTCGCGTGCCTTAAGGGCGCTATCGACGATGATCACTCTCGGTGCTCTCGCGCATCGAACGGGGGCCAGCTCGCGTCCTTGTCGCTGATGACGGCCACTTCGAGCGGCCACTCGATCCCGAACGCCGGATCGTCGTAGCGGATGCCGCGTTCGAAGCCCGGCGCATAGAATTCGCTGACCTGATAGGTAAATACGGCGTTGTCGGTCAGCGTCATATAGCCGTGCGCAAACATCCTCGGCAAATAGAGTGACCTGTGATTCTCGGCGCTCAACTCGACTCCGAAATGCCGGAGGTAAGTCGAGGAATCGGGGCGCAGGTCGATGATGACATCGTAAATCGCGCCTGCCGTGCATCTTACGAACTTGGTTTCTGCGGCGGGCGGCACCTGATAGTGCATGCCCCGCAGCGTGCCCTTCTTATGATTCATGCTGATGTTGCACTGGGCCACGACCGGATTCAGCCCGCGAGACTCGAACTCGCGCGAGGAGAAGCTGCGCGCGAAGAAGCCCCGGGAGTCTTCCACGGGCTCGAGCTCGACTATCCAGGCATCGTTCAGCGGCGTTGCGACGAATCTCACGGCGTTCAGGCCGCCCCGGACTCCGGCTCCCGCCAGAAGAAATCCGAATCGATCTGGCCGGTATCCAGCAGATGCGTGATCTGCTTGATCCGCGTGTGCGGCGCCGATTCGAAGAGCTCCGTCGTCAGTTGGATCTGCTCGAACACGGACAGCAGCTGCTCCGCCCCGCGCTTGACGTTCCATTCGCAGCGGAAGCCGGGCAGCTTCCCGGCGATCTTGTCGAAGCTCACCTTGTAGTCGCGCTTGTCCCCGGCCCGGTCGCCGATCGTGACCTCGCAGCCGGGAAACGTCTGGCCGACGATTTCCGCGACCTGCCTGACCTGGTAGTTCTCGTTGCTGTCGCCGACGTTGAACGTCTCGTTGTGAACGACGGCCTCGTCGGCCTCGAGGGCGCATCTGGCCGCCTTGCAGATGTCGAGAATGTGCACGAGCGGCCGCCAGGGCGTGCCGTCGCTCGTCATCTTGATTTCCTTCGTGCACCAGGCGAAGCCCGCCAGGTTGTTGACGACGAGATCGAATCTCTGGCGGGGCGACGCGCCGTAGGCCGTTGCGTTGCGCAGAAAGGTCGGCACGAAGCTCGGGCTTGCCATCTTTCCGAGATCCTCCTCGACCTTGACCTTGCATTGCGCGTACGCAGTCTGCGGGTTGAGGCTTCCGCTCTCGTCGATGACGTCGTCGGATGCCCCGTAGACGCTGCACGACGAGAAATAGATGAACCGCCTGACGCCGCATTGCTCGGCAACGCGGGCCAGGTGAACCGAGCCTTTGTGATTGATATCAAAGGTAATATTCGGAGCGAGCTGACCGAGAGGGTCGTTCGACAGCTCCGCCAGATGGATCACGGCATCGCATCCTTGCATGTCTTCCTCGGTCACCTGACGAATATCCTTCGACAGCGTCTCGGGAATATAGTGACTGCCGTTGTACAGCCACCCGTTCCGATAGAACCCCGTATCGCAGCCCAATACCTGGTGGCCGTGCCGGCGCAGGTGTTCGGCCAGCATGATTCCAATGTAGCCGTCGGTTCCAGTGACGAATGCCTTCACGATTGCCGTTTCCCTCTCAGTCCCAGACCTTCCAGGGCGCCGCCCCGGAGTCCCATAGCTCCTGCAAGTAATTCATGTCGCGCAGCGTATCCATCGGCTGCCAGAAGCCTTCGTGCTTGTAGGCGGACAGCTGGCCTCTATTAGCGATTCTTTCCAGGGGTTCGCGCTCCCAGCTCGTCTGGTCGCCCTCGATCTCATCGATCGCCGGGGGCTCGACGACGAAGAAGCCTCCGTTGATCCACGACCCGTCCCCGTCGGGCTTCTCCCGGAACGCTTCGACGCGGGACTGCTCCTTCCTCAGCGAGAGTCCGCCGAATCGGCCGGGTGGCTTTACTGCCGTCAGAGTAACCAGAGAGTTCTCGGATCTGTGAAACTCGATCAGGCGCGTGATATCGACGTTGGAGACGCCATCGCCATAAGTGAAGCAAAACGACTCGTCTCCGATATAGTCCCGCACGCGCCTGAGGCGCCCCCCGGTCATCGTCGCGTTGCCCGTGTCGATCAGCGTCACGCGCCACGGCTCGGACGCCCTGTGATGGACCTCCGTCACGTCGTTTTTCATGTCGAAGGTAATGTCGGATACATGCAGCGCGTACTCGGCGAAGTACTGCTTGATCATGAACCCCTTGTAGCCGCAGCAGATTATGAACTCGTCGAGGCCATGCGCGAGATAGCATCTCATGATGTGCCAGAGAATCGGCTTGCCGCCGATCTCGACCATCGGCTTCGGCCTGATCGCCGTTTCCTCGGATAGCCGCGTGCCGAATCCGCCTGCCAGAATGACGACCTTCATCTTCGATCCCTGGTGATGTCTGCCGGACTAGCCGGCTTCTCGCGCGGCGCGCGAAAGCGATGCCTGCGATCCTATCGTTACCGAGTCGCCGCGTCCGATCGCGAAGTACTTGAAGCCGAGCTGGCGCATCAGCTTCGGATCGTACAGGTTCCGCCCATCGAAAATGACCGGTGATGCGAGCTTTCGCCTGAGCGTATCGAAGTCGGGGCTCCGGAATTCGCGCCATTCCGTGACGATGGCAAGCACATCCGCGCCCTCGACCGCGCTTTCGGCGCTCGTGCAGATCTCGAGATCGGGCCGGTCGCCGTAGATTTCCCTCGCGACGTCGGCAGCGACGGGGTCGTAGGCCCGCACGCGCGTGCCCGCGGCCCAGAGGGCCTCGATCAGCACGCGGCTCGACGCTTCGCGCATGTCGTCCGTGTTGGGCTTGAACGCGAGCCCCCATACGGCGACGGTCTTGTCGTCGAGCCTGCCGTCGAAGTGCGCCTCGATCTTCCTGAACAGACTCTGCTTCTGGCGCTGATTGACGCCTTCGACGGCACTCAGTAATTGCTCCGGATAGCCGACGACGCGTGCTGCTGCCACCAGCGCCTTGATGTCCTTCGGAAAGCAGGAGCCGCCGTAGCCGCAGCCCGGATAGATGAACTCGTAGCCGATCCGCGGATCCGAGCCGATGCCGACACGAACCTGCTCTATGTCGGCTCCGGTAAGCTCGGCGAGGTTCGCGATCTCGTTCATGAAGCTGATTTTCGTCGCGAGCAGGGCATTCGCGGCGTACTTCGTCAGCTCGGCTGAACGCACATCCATGACGATGGTCCTGTCATGGCTGCGGTTGAACGGCTCATAGAGCGTGCGCAGTAGCTCGGCCGTTCTTGGGTTGTCCGTGCCGATCACGATGCGGTCGGGCTTCATGAAATCCCCGACCGCCGCGCCTTCCTTCAGGAACTCCGGATTGGAAACGACATCGAACTCGACATCGGCCTGCCGCGCGCGCAGTGCCTTCGCGATCTCGGCCTTGACCGCATCGCCCGTGCCGACCGGAACCGTGGACTTGTTGACGACGATCCTGTAGTCATCCAGATGCTCGCCGATCGAGCGCGCCACGGTCAGCACATGAGCGAGGTCGGCGGAACCGTCCTCCTCCGGCGGCGTGCCGACGCAGACGAACTGGAACAGACCGTGGGCAACACCGGCCGCCACGTCGGTGCTGAAGCTTAGCCGTCCGGCCTCGATCGAGCTCTCGATCAAACGTTCGAGGCCCGGCTCGAAGATCGGGACTTCGCCACGCGCAAGCCGCTCGATCTTGTCCGCGTCGATGTCGATGCACAGAACGTGATTGCCGGCTTCGGCCAGGCAAGCGCCCGTAACCAGACCTACGTATCCGGAACCGAAGATTGTTACGCGCATGACGACCTCGAACCTGGCGGAATTACAAGCTTATTACATCGCAGGGCATGATTCCGAGACTCCGTCTGCACTCCCCGGGAGGCCCGGGATACCTCGCTGCCGCGAATGGCTGGTCGCCGGGCAAATGGACCCTGAGTCGTTTATGATGGCCGCGTTCGATTCGCGGGCGGGGGCGATTAGCTCAGCGGGAGAGCGCTGCTTTCACACAGCAGAGGTCACTGGTTCAATCCCAGTATCGCCCACCATCCTCGTTCGGCACCTCTGTGGGCACACCTGCCATGCCGTCTCGCCGAACGTCGAAAATTCTTACAGATTCCTGCAATTACATAATTCAGCTCGATTGACTGCTCCGATCGCGTTGCTATTCTGCATCGCGACTGATGATCTTTGACCGTAGGAGCGGCTGATTATGGCTAGTGAAAAATCACAAGACACGATGGAGCAGGTGGAAGATTCACGCCGCGACTTCCTCAAGAAAGCGGCCCAGGTTGCGGTCTACACGCCGCCCGCGATGCTGATCATGTCGCGGCCCAGCTACGCGACATTCAACAAGACCGGCGGCCAGGATACGTATACGCATACGTCCAGCAGCTACAGCGGGTTCTTCTCCCGTTTGTTCCGCAGTATCGCGAGCTGGTTCCATTGATGACCGGGTAGGTCGGCCGCGCGATCCGGGCCGACTCAACCGTTTACGCCTGCCGACACCCGCGCCGAGCGCATCGTCGCGGGTGTTTTTGTTTGCGCATTTCCAGCCCTCGGCGCGACCTCAGGCGCCCTTTTTCGCTCGAAATTGCCGTCGAAGTTCTTTACAGATAACCTGTCCGCAATGCCGGAGAACGCAACCTTCAGCCCGGCCCCGACCGTGGAGAGCCACGAGCTCGACTCCGACACGGTCCTGTTCAATCGCGAGAACGGGCGAATTTTCGTCCTCAACGAAACGGCGGCATTCATCTGGGATGCGCTGAAGCACGGGCTCGACTACGGCGACATTGCCGATCGCGTCGCCGAACAGGCCGGCGTGGACCGCGCTCAGGTCGTCGCCGACTGCGCCGCCCTCGCCGGCCAGTGGAGAGAAGCCGGACTGGAAGCTGGTTACCCCGCGCCGGACGCCGATACCGGGCACGAGCCCGATCTGCCGTCGGGCATGTCGATCCTTCTCGGATCCGCGCGCCATCATCCGTTGCGCGCCGCTGGCCACGAGCAGCGGCTTTTTCGCATCGCCGACCTCAGGCTGGCCTTGAGCGCCCCGCGCGACGCGTTCGATCTGTTCGACGGCGTGCTGGATCACTTGTCCGAGGCCACGATTCCGGCCGAAGCCCCGGTCGCGCTCGGGCTGGAAAAGCGAGACGGCGACTGGGTGCTGCTGCTCGAGGGCGTACCGCTTACCGGCTGCAACGACGATGCGAAGCTCGCGCCGATGATCCACGCGACAGTGCTTCACTTGAGCTACGCGGTCTCACGAAGCCGTCTGTCGATTCACGGCGCCGCCGTCTTTGCCGGAGACCGGTGCGCCTTGCTTCCGGGCAAGCCCGGGGCCGGGAAGTCGACGCTTACCGCGGCGCTGGTGGCGTCGGGCCTCGGTTACTGCACCGACGACTTCGCGATGCTCGACGGCGATCCTCTGATGCTGCGGGGCATACCGCTTTGCATCGGCCTCAAGGAAGGGTCCTGGCCATTGCTTCGGGCGTCGATACCTTCCCTGACTACGCTGCCGATACGCCTGCGCGAAGACGGCCAACAGGTGCGTTATCTCGCCCCCGTCGCAGAGCGTATCGCAAGCCCCGAGGAACGCTTCCGCGCGGCTGCCATCGTGTTTCCCCGTATCGTCGAGAACCAGCCCTGCCGCCTCGATCCGCTGCCGCGAAGCGCGGCCCTGCTGCGCATCGCCGAAGGGGGCTATCACCTGCTGGGCGGCCTCGACGCGGAAACATTCGAAGCGATGCTGACCTGGGTGCGATCGCTCGACTGCTACGAGCTCAGCTATTCGGCGCTCAAAGAAGCCGTCGCTGCCGTCAGCGGCCTGCTGAAGCGGGATTCCGAGGCGACATAATCCTGAAAAATTGACGACTTGCGTCACAGTGTTAAGCTACTGGTCGAGACGATAAGAAGGGTCCACGGAGCCGTCGAATGTCACGCGAAAAAGAACAACTGGAAACCGGTGATCGGATGGGAACTTCCAGGCGGAAATTCCTCGAGGCAGCCGGCAGGATCGCGGTCTATACGCCGCCGGCAATGCTGGCGATGTCGCAGCCGAGCTTTGCCGAGATTCAGAAGAGCGGCGGCGCCGCGAGCTACCCGACCTCGACGCTGTCGTTGCAACGGCAGGATGTGGCCTGTACGAACCGTGACGGGCCTGAAACGAAGAACTTCGTGGCGCGCTTCTGCCGGATCTTCTGACTGGGCTATTGCACGCTGATCGTTACGGGATCTGAGAGGTCGCTTTCCAACCCGTTCGTATCGACCGTCGAGGCGGCGATGTGATACGAAGCCGGCAGCAGGTTGTCGATGACGTACGCGGTGATTCCTCCGCCCTGAACGAGGACCGAGTTGGTATAGGTCTCCGGCGACGTGCCCCAATGAATCCTGTGTCCGTGAATATTCGTCAGCGGGCTTCCGTCGGTTCGCTCTGTCGCCGGCATCCACGAAATTACGACCGAGCCCGAGGCCGTCACCACGACTTCGATCGTGAACGAGCCTAGGCGAGACGTCTTCTCCCCGTCCGACACTTCTATGTCGACGTTGGCATAGCTGCCGGCGTCCGCTGCCGACGGCATTCCGGCCAGGCGTCCGTTCGTCGCATTGAAGACAGCCCAGCGAGGCAGATTGATCGCCCGGAACGAAAGCGGATCGCCTTCGGGATCTCCGGCTCCCGGCCTGAAGGCGTACTGCTCGCCCGCCATCGCCTTTCGCGGCGGCGTGCCGCTGATCCACGGCGCCAGATTCTGGATCACCGGCGGGTTGGAGCCCCCGGAGCCGCCCGACGTGATCGTCTGCGGCTCTGCGGAATCCTCCTCCGGTTCCGAATCGTCGCCGCAGCCAGCCATTGCCATGGCCGCAGACACGATGAGGGCTATCGCGCACGAGCGGCGCAATGCCGGAACAGCTTCGAATTTAGCCGACGTCCTGGTTGTCATCGTGACCGCTGACAACGCGACATCGGTGCCAAGAGCACTTGAGTTTCTTTCACTGGCGACCCCGCTGTCTCAGATAAAGTTCCGGACCGGTAGTTTTGCGTCCTCACCTTGCGATGAGTTTGCCCTTTACAGTCGAGTCGACTATCTCAGACGAAACGCCCGCGCTCAAACGCGTCGTCAAGCGCGCGATGCACGAATGAATCGAGCTGCGCGACCGAAGCATGAAGCGAAACGGGAATCCGTGACGCGAGTCGAAGTTCGGATTCGACGAACTGCGAGCGTCGTCACAGGAAGGAGCGCCAACACGGCGTCGGCGACGATTCGATGTGCTCGAGCCGATCGGCACGACGCGATCGATTTACGGGCGGGAAGCGTGTCCGATCGGCCTTATGTCGAATTTTTGGCGCGCACGGCCCTGTCGCTGCGCGGCGACAGGGCAAGCTCGATCATTGATCGCGAGGTCGCGCCGGTCGTCGCCTCGAGCCGCGCTGCCACAGCCGTCGTTTATATGCAAGCAACGCGCCCGCGGCGGCGCTGTATGCGCCTCGCGACAATCGAACGAGAGGGCTGCGCGCGGCCTTGACCGGATGCCAGAGCTTGTTCGGCTCATCGCCCGCTTTCGCGATCACCGGTCGATACACGAAAGTCCCGGGCGAGAGCGAGTCACCGGCCAGGGTATTGCGGTAATAGCGATTCGTATGGCCCGGGCGGACGAATTCTCCGTCACCGCCGATGTCCTCGATCCGCAAGCCCAGGTTGTACAACAGCGTCGGCATCACGCCTTCCATATGACCGCTGCAACCTCGTAAACCGGCGTCATGAAGGACGGCGAGCGCTCGGTGGGAAACTCTGTAGATCGGGAAAAACCCGCGAAGCCGTTCGTATGAGTCGGGAGCCAGTATCGGTACGTGCACCCCGCCCCAGTGGTCCCAGCCGGGAGAATCTTCGAAGCGCCTCAGCGAAGTTCCGAGCAAGTCGGCGTCGTTATCGTCGAATGCCGCGAACAACTCTCGCCAGCTTCCGGTGAAGCGCACGTCGTATTCAACGAGCCAGTAGTATCGATAGCCGGGATGGCTGAGATAAAACAACAGCAGCGGCAGATCGGCATTCCCGAGTTTCAGATTGCGGCGGCCGGATCGACCGATCGCGAGCCCCTGTCGCTGTGGATAACCGAGCCCGATGAGGTCGTCGATGACGAAGCGGATCTCGCGCAATCCACGCGGGCGGCGCGCCAAAGTCAGGCTCGGCTGCGTGCGGTCCGACAACAGGAACACGTCGTAAGCGGCACCGCAGTCGCGAAGCATGTCGGCGCAGTGCCGCATCAGCGACCGATCGTCGAAATGGCTGAGAATCACGATCCCGGTTCTATCGGTCATCGTATCACTGCGGCTCCTTTGCAGGCGGCGACGCATCCGTACGACCGGGCACCATCAACTTCCCGTCGACGCGATTTCCTTTATCGGTCGGCCATCGAGCCCGGGTAACGGCACGCCCAGCAATGCAGCGATCGTCGGTGCGACATCGACCACGCGCGGCTTCGTTCTGAGCTCGCCTGCCGTGACGCCTGCGCACCGGGCGATCAGCATCGCATTCGGGCTGTGATCGCCGGTACGGCCCCACGGGAGCGCATGCTCGATCCGCCCCACGCGCGGGGATTCGACAGCCTCGAACGGCGACTGGCGATTCCAGACCACGAACAAATCCGGCATCGCATCGAGGCGTTCCCCCTGGAGCTCCCTGGCGACGCGAACGACGCGGCTGACGACGGGGATCCCGGTCGCCGGGTTCACGAGCTCCATCATCGCTTCGCTCAGTTCGTCGCAGACGGCATCGTATTCGCTCGGAGCAACCTGGCCGGAAGGTTCACGCCCTTTCAGATTGATCCGGATCGCGCCGCTATTCTCATTGTGGCCGAGCGCAAAGTACCGTCTGCGGCTTCGCTTGTACGCGAGAAGACACCGGTCTGCCAGGCCCGCTGCCCTGATCACGGCCGCCGGGAACCGACGCGAGCGCAGCCGCTTCGCGATGCCGCTCGAAACAGGCGCGCGGTTTCCGTCAAGGCGGTCCAGGATAGCCGGAAGTATCTGGTTGGCCGTGTAGTTCGGTCCCATGCCGAGCCCAATGAAAACGATGACCGCGGCCTCCGGATCGGCACAGGCGACCAGTTTGCCGATAGCGGCGTCTTTTGCCGCGTATACGGCCTTCAGCGGATCACCGTGCTTTTCAAGCCACGCCGCGTCGAATCTGCGATGGCGGGGATCGTGCAAGTGCCAGGCCACGTGGCCGATGTCGTGCGCCTCTGTGAACGCGGTTGCCGCAAAGTCCCAGGAATTTCCGGAGATAACTTCGGCGACGAGCTCCTGCTTCTGGCGTATGCGCTCGATGAGCTTGTCCAGCAGCCAGCTGATCGAGTCGCCGTCCTTGCCCACGCGGTCGCTGTTTCCGCCAATGGGGTCGTCACCGAAGCGCTCGCGGACATCGTCGACGAACTCCTTCGGATGCCCTCGCATCGGGCCATAGCGATCGTGGATGTACCAGTCGATCAGACAAGGGCCGTTCAAGCTGTCCGTGGATGGCGAGTAGGGCAAGTCGAGCACTGCGACCCGACGCCCGGCGTCGCTAAGCGTCTGCCAGAATGCCGGGTAACGCAAATCGGTATCGACGTCGAACACCTGCTTGCGGTAACTCCTCTCGTGCAACTGGCGCCTGAAATAGCGGCCATGGCGAGCCGGCGTGACGCCGGTGACCAGGGTCGGCCACACCGCACCGTCTCCCATGCCCGGCAACGTCTCCACATCGCCGGAGACGCCTTCGCGGCAGAGTCGCGCCAGCGACGGCAGCGAACCATCCCGCATCCAGCAACGGATGAGCTCCGGCTCTACGCCGTCCATGCCGATAAACAGCACGGGGCGCCCGCTTGTCATGCAGTGCCCTCTTGATGACTCGATCTGATGTTGCGTTGTCCGAACGGGCGGGATTCTAGCGTCTTTCGTCGCACGCTGCCCGTGCGTAACGTCACGAATGCAGCTACTGCATCAGACCTGCGCCCGATAATGCTCCATCAATATCTGCGCGACCTCCGGCCGCGAGAACTCGGGCGGCGGCGCAATGCCGCTGCTCAGCATCTCGCGCACCTTCGTCCCCGAAAGCATCACGAAATCCTCGGGCGTGTGACCGGGCGCCTCCCGCATCATCACGACGCGGCCGAGCTTCTTCGACCAGGCGGTGTTGTCGGCCTTGAAGATCTCGATCTGGAGCGCGCCGGCCGGCACCTGCTCGTCGAATATCGCCTGCGCATCGAACGGCCCGTAGAAATCGCCGACGCCGGCATGATCGCGCCCGACGATCAGGTGAGTCGCGCCCATGTTCTGCCGGAAAACGGCGTGCAGCACGGCCTCACGGGGTCCCGCGTAGAGCATGTCGAACCCGTAGCCCGTGACCATTACGGTATTCTCGGGGAAGTAGACGTCGACCATCCGGCGAATGCACGCGTCCCGCACCGAAGCTGGAATATCGCCTTGCTTGAGCTTGCCGAGCAGCATGTGGATGACGATGCCATCCGCGCCGAGGCGGTCCTTGGCCATGCGGCAGAGCTCCTCGTGCGCGAGGTGCATCGGGTTTCGCGTCTGAAACGCGACGACCTTGTTCCACCCGCGTGCCTCGATCTCCCGCCGGATATCGACGGCCGTTCTGAACGTGTCGGCAAACTCCGATGCGAAGTAGCTGAGGTTCAGCACCTGGATCGGCCCGGAAACGACGTGCCGGCCGAGGCCGCCGAACACGGCCACGCCCGGATGGGACGCATCGAGCGTGCCGAAGGTGCCGAGCGTCAGCGTCTTCATGTCCTCGTCCGACACCGTCTCGATCGCCTCGACGTCCATGATCGCGATGACAGGGCTGCCTTCGAGGTTCGGATCCCGCAGCGCGATGCGCGTCGCGCCTTCGATACCGGAGACGTCGTCGGTCAGGTTCAGGATCGGAACGGGCCAGAACAGCCCGTCTTCGGTCCGCATGCCGGTCGCAACGCCGAGCGCATCCGCGAGGTTCATGTAGCCCGCGAGCGGCGTGAAGTAGCCGCCGCCGAGCATCACGGCATTGGCCGCTGCCGCGGAGTTCAGAATGAGGGACGGCAGGGACTCGGCCTCCT
Organism: Gammaproteobacteria bacterium; assembly: GCA_035513215.1. GTDB lineage: Bacteria > Pseudomonadota > Gammaproteobacteria > Steroidobacterales > Rariloculaceae > DATCZB01. Next base: position 33,591 of record DATKCK010000113.1, read on the forward strand.
GCTTTAGCGAGGCGAGCTCGGCCGGATCGTCGACCAGAAGCGGCCGAAGGGCTTCCGCCCCATGCGGCTTAATCATATTTATAGACTCCTTCCGTGGAAATCAGGCTGCGGTCTTGTCGTCGGCCCGAGTGAAATAACGCTTCGAGATGATCTCGTTGGCCTGCAGATAATCGAGGATGGCCTCGACCTCCTGCTCGAGCGTGAGTCGATCCGTGCGCAGGTGCAGCTCAGGATTCGCCGGCGACTCGTACGGAGCGTCGATCCCGGTGAAATTCTTGATCTCGCCGGCTCTCGCCTTCTTGTATAAGCCCTTCGGATCGCGCTTCTCGGCTTCCTCGAGCGGGCAATCGACGAAAACCTCGACGAAGCTCAAGCCCGCCGCATCGTGCAGCGCGCGAACCTCGTCCCGGTCGGACTTGTACGGGCTGATGAAGCTCGACAGCGCAATCACGCCCGCGTCGCCGAAGAGCTTCGCGACCTCGCCGATGCGGCGGATGTTCTCCGTGCGGTCCGCTTCCGAGAAGCCGAGATTCTTGTTGATGCCATGGCGGACGTTGTCGCCGTCCAGGCGATACGACAGCTTGCCGAGCTCGTGCAGCGCATTCTCGAGCGCGACGGCGATCGTGCTCTTGCCGCTGCCCGAAAGGCCGGTAAACCAGATCGTCGCGCCCCGCTGGCGCAGGATCGTCTGCCGGTCGACCCGGGTTACGTTGCCCTCGTGCCAGGTGACGTTGGTTGCCTTTTGTTCAGTCACAGCTTTCTTCCTTTTCGTTTCCGATGAATCCATTGATCAGTAAATCCGCGCACCGTCGAATCGTTTCGTCGAGGTCCGGCTCGCGATTACGGACGATCAGATCGCCAAACGCGTTGCAGAGCCCGATCACGGCCTGAGCCGCGAAGTGCGGGTCGACCGAATCCCTGACGACGCCCTGCTCCATCGCCACGGCGAATATGCTCTCGAGCTCCCGCCGGTACTTCGTCCCGAGCGCCTTGAGCCTTCTGCGCTTCGCCGCCGGCAGGTAGAGCCGCTCGTCGTTGTAGACCTTCAGCGCCTCGCTCCTTTCGCGGTAGGCGTTCAGGTGCGATGCAACCGTCGCTTCGAGCTTCGCCTCGAACGGCTCGTCGCTCGCCGCGATCTCGGTCATGTGGTTCACATAGTCCCGGATCCCGAAGAGGCAGACCTCGCTCAGCGCTTGCTCTTTCGAGTCGAAGTAGTAGTACAGACTCCCTTGCCTGATGCCGAGCTTCTCGGCGATGTCTTTAGTGCTCGAACCGTGAAAACCCTTCTCGACGAAGACGGCCGCCGCGGCGCGTATCGCGGCCTGGCGGTGTTCCTCGTATTTCTTCGCTGTGCGCCGAGGCATTGGTCTTGCCGATCCGGTGCGAGCAAATTCTATAGGTTTATAGAATTTACGCAATGGCCCTGGCGCCCGGGCCAGCAGGAATGCGGGTCGGCGCCTCTTCGCGGGACCGAAAAACCTTACATAATCTTGATCCTGACGATGTTCGAGATTGCGCTCTCCACGTCCTCGGCGTTGTGCGCCGTCGCCGCGAAGTACCAGACGGCCGCCGTCAGGTTCTCGATCACAACGGAAGTGACGCCCGGATTGTCGATCGTGACGGAACGCGTCAGCGCGTTCGGGAACTGGCCGTAGCGGATGCGGTAGCCGGCCAGATCCGTCAACGGCGTGCCGTCGGCGTTCTGCGTGGGCGGATTCCAGGTCAGCGTCACGGAACCTGCCGCCCCATCGACGACCTCGATCGCGTACGGCAGCGACGTTTGCGACTCGCCACCACCCGCTACCGTGATCCGGATTCCGGTGTAGGTTCCGACATCGGCTGCGACCGGGATGCCCGAGAGCTCGCCCGTCGATGCGGTGACGCGCGCCCACCGGGGCAGATTGACCGCCGCGAAGCGCAGAGCGTGTTGCTCGGGATTGTGTACGGTCGGCGTGAAACTGAGCCGCGTGCCCGCGAGAACCTCGGCCGGCGGCGAGCCTGATATTCGAAGACCGACGCCACCCGAGCCGCCCTGCCCCGTCGATTCACCGGGCGCGACGACCGGCGACGGCGCGCCCCCGCCGCCTCCGCCTCCACCGCAGCCCGCCGCCAGGCCGACGAGCGCGAAGAGCAAGATCATGCGCTTGCCGATTTTCAGGCAAAAGAACTCTGCGTCGCCCGTCAAAAGCAACCTCGATGTTCAATGCGAATTCCCCCATCGAAAGCTTGGGCGTCCGTTGTGCAAGGACCGCGCTTTCGACGCTGACGCGATGTTGCCGACGAAAGTTGCAATGAGCAACGTGTCGCCGTACCGAGACGTGCGACGAGTCGAGAATGTCTCGGTTCAGCGACAGATCAACGAGATTTTTCGGCGAGGATTTCGAGCAAACGTTTGAGATCTTGTGAGCGATCTTTCTTCATGATCAGCAGCTCGTTCTCGCTTTCGATCACGATGACGTTATCGAGACCGAGCAGCGCGACTTTGCGCGACGCGGCGATGACGAAGTTGTTGCCTGCATCGAGAGCGATGATGTCGCCGCGCAGCACATTGCCGTCGGCGTTCTTTTCGAGAACATCGTGCAGGGCCTCCCACGACCCGACGTCGTTCCAGCCGGCATCGAGCGGGACCACGGCCGCGCGCTCGGTTTTCTCCATGACGGCGTAGTCGATCGAGTCGGATGGGCTCGCGAGAAACTCGGACCCGAGCTCGTAGACGTCCCCGTTCTTGCGCATGCCGGCGACGGCCTTCTCGCTGGCCGCGTGGATCGCCGGCGCATAGCGGGCCAGCTCGTCGAGGTACATATCGGCGCCGAAGACGAACATGCCGCTGTTCCAGAGAAAGCGGCCCGACTCGAGATACTCCCGAGCGGTCTTCAGGTCGGGCTTCTCGACGAACCGCGTGACGATCGACCAGCCACCCTCGTCCGCCCTCTGCTCGATATAGCCATAGCCGGTCTCAGGCCGCGTCGGCACGATGCCGAACGTGACCAGCTTACCGGCCCCGGCCGCGCGCACGGCGTGCCTGACGGCCGCTCGGAACGCCTCCGCATCGGCGATGACATGGTCGGCCGGCAGAACAAGCAGCACGGGCCCAGGGACCGGCCCAGGGTCAGACCCCCCGGGGTCTGACCCACTACCCGCGGACCCACTACCCGCGACAGGCCCGATACTCGCGATCCCAGCCGCGACCCCTATCGCCGGCGCCGTGTTCCGCCCCGCAGGCTCGAGCACAATCGCGCGCGCCTTCGCGCCAATCTCCGCGAGCTGATCGGCCACCAGTCCCCGATGCAGCGCGTTACAGACGACGATCGGATTCCCAAGCCCCGCGAGCCCATCGAGCCGCAGCAGCGTCTCCTGAAACAGCGACCGCTCCGAGACCAGGGACAGGAACTGCTTCGGCATCTCGGGCGTGGACAGCGGCCACAGGCGCGTGCCGGAGCCGCCGCAAAGGATGACCGGAACGATCATCGAAGTCAGAGGAGTCCCGTGAGATCCAGGTCGATCGACAAACCGGGAATCCCGACAGAGGTCTGGTCGACGATTGACCGATCACGGTATCCGCCATCCGCCGGCCGTTGGCAAGTGTGCAGCCGTCCGTGCGCCAGATCGACGATCCAGAGCGCCGGGATACCGTAGCGCGCATACAGTCCCGCCTTGACGTTGCGATCGTAATCGAGCGTCGTGTCGCTGACTTCGACGATCAGCAGCACATCGGGCGGAGCCGGGTGCCCGCCGGCATAGTGGTCGGCTCGGGGACGAAGCAGTGCCAGATCGGGCTGAGGCTCGGAACGCACGTCGAGCCTGACGGGCGATTGACTCCAGACAATCGCGGAATCACCCACGGCCCGAATCAGCCTCTGGGTCAGCAAGCTCACGGCCGAGGCATGCCGACTTCCTATCGGCGCCATGTCGATGATCTCTCCGTCGATCAGCTCCACGCGCGCGTCCGGCGACAAGAGACCCACCTCCGCCATCCGGTAGTACTCGTCGACCGTCAATCGATGGCGTCGCGGCCACGTTTCA
>DATKCK010000114.1:0-31323 GCA_035513215.1 Gammaproteobacteria bacterium
CTCACCGTGCCGGGCCACGAGCGTGACCGAGCCCGCGAGTTGCTCGTTCTCGACGTAGCCCGACAGCGCTTGGCTCAGGCGATCGAGACGCTCGCTCGATACTCCGAGTGCCTCGGGCACGCCGCGCTCGAGAGCCGCTGCGCCGGCGAGCGTGGCCAGCAAGGCCAGGGCGACGGTCGGGACGAACCGCCCGATCCATCGGCCGATTGACTGCCCCGGCACTCTATCGATCGCTCTAGTCCTGGACCTCGGAGTAGTCGACGAAGGTCAGCTCCCGGCACTCATCCGGGCCGTAGGGAATGTCGGCAACCTGAAGCGAGTCCTCGCCGACGTATTCGTCGGCGTAATAGACGGGATCGGTCGCCACGTAGCTGCGCATCAAGGTCATCGTCCCAGGGTCGAGCGAAAAGCGCTCGATCACGTGCAACTGATCGCTGTTGAGAATCGGCGGCGACAGGACGCCAGGCGCGAACCCGATCGTGTCGACGACGAGCACATCGTTGTCCCAGCGACCGATCGAATGCCCGACCCGGCTCGGCTCGATGTTCGCAGGATGCGAGTCGAGATTCATGCGGATAGTCCGGTCAAGGCCGAGCTGCCCGTATTGCAGTCGGATCGTATCGCCGGCCTGAGTGATTCGATTGACGGGCCCGTCGAACGTCCAGTCGAAAATGATGCTCGTCGTCTCGCAGCGCATGCGCGGGTTGTCCTCGGGATCGTAGGTGCCGAAGGCATTGGCCGCGGCCTGGCCGGCTTCCGTCAGGGTCACCTGCCGGGTCGCGTACTGGCGTGCCCCGCCCCCACCGGCCTGGGTTGGATCGCCGATGCTGCCTTCCCCCGGCTCGAACTCCTCGACGCTGCTGAGCGGCACGAGCGCACCGCCGCGCCCGGCCGGATCCGTCATCACGAGCTGCTCCGGCGCCCAGTCCCCGGAGATGTTGGGCTCGTCGCTCGCAAGCCGCACGGGCCTCGCCGCGCCTGAGAGATCGAGCTTCTCGATCTGGCCGTAACGGTCCGCGCTCGAGCCGTCGGCAAAGGTGATCGTCGTCAGATAGCACGAGTACGGGTCGAAGCGGTCACCGCGGCCTTCGATCCGGACGGCATCGCCGGGCGCGAACATCGCCTCGGACCAGCCCGAGCGCTTGAGAACCGTCGCCGCGCGCATCTCACAGCGATGATGCTCGGCCTCACCGGCCTCGTTGACGACGTCGAAATAGACCCAGGCATGCGGGTTTACGAAATCAACGCCCGTGATCGTTGCCCGGTAGTCGACATTGCTGTCGCGATCGAAAGTGCCGGCGCCGTGATGCGCGAACGAAACGCCCGCGCCGGCCAAAGCGCCTGCGATGACGAGACAAGCTGAAAGCGCGCGAGCCCGATGTGTCATGCAAGACCCTCCACGACGACCGCGATCCCGGGAGTGTACCAGAGAGGCGCTCACCGCGATCAGGGGGCTATACTCTTCGGCATGCCCATACACGTCGCTCTCTCGCACTCGACGACATACGACTACGACCGCCGCGTCCAGATGGGACCGCAGGTCATTCGTCTCCGGCCCGCACCCCACAGCCGCACGCCGATCCTGAGCTATTCGCTCAAGATCTCCCCGCAAGACTATTTCCTGAACTGGCAGCAGGATCCGCACGGCAATTACCTCGCGCGCCTCGTTTTTCCGGACCCGGTCGATCACTTTCACGTCAGCGTCGATCTCGTTGCCGAAATGCAGGTCTTCAACCCATTCGACTTCTTTCTCGAGCCGGACGCCGAGACCGTGCCGTTCGCTTACGAGCCCGAGCTGCTCGGCGACCTCGATCCCTACCTCGAGGCCGAGGCGGCGACGCCCCGATTCCGCGAATGGCTCGACTCGCTGCCGAAGCAGGCCGATCAGCGGACTGTGGATTTCATCATCGAGCTCAACCGGCGCATTCATACCTCGATCCGCTACCTGATCCGCATGGAGCCCGGCGTGCAGACGCCGGAGGAAACGCTGACGCAAGGCTCCGGCTCATGCCGGGACACCGGCTGGCTGCTCGTGCAAACGCTGCGTCACCTCGGGTTCGCGAGCCGGTTCGTTTCGGGCTACCTGATCCAGCTCGTTGCCGATGTCAAATCGCTCGACGGGCCGTCGGGCACGGAAGCCGATTTCACGGACCTGCATGCCTGGACCGAGGTCTACCTGCCGGGCGCGGGGTGGGTCGGCCTCGATCCGACCTCGGGGCTTATGGCCGGCGAAGGCCATATTCCGCTCGCCGCGACGCCGCATCCGATCTCGGCGGCACCGATCACCGGCAGCGTCGATCCCTGCGAGACGCGCTTCGCGCACGAGATGTCGGTCACGCGCATCCGGGAAACGCCGCGTGTCACAAAGCCGTACAGCGAGGAGCAATGGGCCGCCATCGACGCGTTCGGACGCGAGATCGATTCGCGCCTGAAGCGACAGGACGTCAGGCTCACGATCGGCGGCGAGCCGACCTTCGTTTCGCGCGATCATCCGGATGCCGCCGAGTGGAACACGGCCGCGACCGGACCGACCAAGCGCAGGTATGCGTATGAAATGATCCGGCGGCTGCGCGAGCGATTCGCGCCCGAGGGCCTGCTTCAGTTCGGCCAGGGCAAATGGTATCCGGGCGAGCAACTGCCGCGCTGGGCCTTCTCGCTCTACTGGCGGCGCGACGGCAAGACGCTCTGGTCCGAGCACGGCCTCGTCGCGGCCGAAGGCCACGATTACCGGGCGAGCACCGAGCAGTCCGCGAAGCTGCTCGAGGCCGTCGCCGCCCGTCTCGACGTCGACGCCACGTGCATCGCACCCGTCTACGAGGATCCCTGGCATTTCCTCGATGGGGAACGCAGGCTCCCCGAGAACCTGACGCCCGAGACGAACGAGCTCGACGACCCGATGGCCCGGTCGCGCCTCGCACGCGTTTTCGAGCGGGGCTTGGGCGCCGCCGTCGGGCACGTGCTGCCGCTTCAGGTCTGGCAGGCGAAGGACGGCAGCCGCCGCTGGACGACGCAAAGCTGGAGCACGCGAGCGGGCAAGCTCTATCTCGTCCCCGGCGACTCGCCGGTCGGGTTTCGCCTGCCGATTCCGTCCCTGCCCCACCTTGCCCCGTCAGAGTACCCGTACGTCATCCCGACCGATCCGATGGCCGAGAGCGGCGAGCTGCCGGATGCGTATGCCCATCGGCAACCGTTCCGGCAACGGCGGCGCACGGGCGGCGCGTCGGGCGCCGCGCCGCAAACACTCGTCCCACAGCACCTCGGCGCTGCGGGAGGCGACGTTCGGGCGGCGCTCACCGTCGAGCCGCGCGACGGTCACCTTTGCGTCTTTCTACCACCGGTCCCGGCGCTCGAGGACTATCTCGATCTCATCGCCGCAATCGAGGATGCGAGCGCCGAGGTCGAGATACCCGTGAGCCTTGAAGGCTACGAACCGCCAAAGGACCCACGGCTCAACGTCATCAAGGTCACACCCGATCCGGGCGTGCTCGAGGTCAACATTCACCCGGCGCGAAGCTGGGACGAGCTCGTCGTGATCACCGAAGGCCTCTACGAGGATGCTCACTTCAGCCGCCTCGTCACGGAGAAATTCATGCTCGACGGGCGCCACACCGGGACAGGCGGCGGCTGCCACATCGTGCTCGGCGGCTCGAAGCCGTCGGACAGCCCGTTCCTCCGACGCCCGCATCTGCTGCGGAGCCTGCTGACCTACTGGCAGCATCATCCGGCGCTGTCCTATCTCTTCTCCGGACTCTTCATCGGCCCGACGAGTCAGGCGCCGCGCATCGACGAGGCGCGTCACGACTCCCTCTACGAGCTCGAGCTCGCATTCCGCCAGGCCGACAGCGCGCAAGAAACGCCGCCGCCATGGATCGTCGACCGTCTGTTTCGGAACCTTCTGATCGACGTCACGGGCAACACGCATCGCGCCGAGATCTGCATCGACAAGCTGTTCTCGCCCGACGGGCCGACCGGCCGCCTCGGTCTCGTCGAGTTTCGCGCCTTCGAGATGCCGCCGCATGCGCGCATGTGCCTGACACAGCAACTGCTGCTGCTCGCGCTCGTCGCCAGATTCTGGGAATCGCCCTACGCGCAGGATCTCGTGCGCTGGGGCACGCGTCTGCACGATAAGTTCATGCTGCCCTGGTTCGTCTGGTCGGACCTCGCCGATGTGGCCGATGACATGAACGCGGCCGGATTTCCGGTCGAGCTCGAATGGTTTGCGCCGCACTTCGAGTTCCGATTTCCGCTCTACGGGTCGGTTCGCTACGGCGACGTCGAGCTCGAGCTGCGCCAGGCGCTCGAGCCTTGGCACGTCCTCGGCGAGGAAGGCGCGATCGGCGGCACCGTGCGCTTTGTCGATTCCTCGGTCGAACGCATCCAGGTAAGGGCAACCGGGCTCAACGCCGAGCGCTACGCCATTGGTTGCAACGGCCGGCAAGTGCCGATGACGGCCACCGGCATCGCCGGCGAATACGTCGGCGGCGTGCGCTTTCGCGCCTGGAAGCCGGCATCGGCGCTGCATCCGACAATACCGGTCGATTCACCGCTCATCGTCGACCTGTACGACCGCTGGACCGGACGCGCCGTCGCCGGATGCACCTACCATGTGGCGCATCCCGGCGGGCGGAGCTTCGAAACCTTTCCGGTCAATTCGTACGAGGCGGAGAGCCGCCGGCTCGCGCGCTTCTTTCCCGTAGGTCACAGCATCGGTCCGAAACCAGCGCCCGGGCCTGCCGCCAATCCCGAGTTTCCGCTGACACTCGACCTCCGTTGGAGCCATTAGCGCCACGTGCGCTTAAGTTACACTAGCGCGTCGCAATACTCAGGTTAGCGACGTCGGCAGAATCGGGCTTTACCATCGACACACCCATCAACGAACTGCTTCGGACGTACACGCCCGATCCCGGTCGCTTCGACGAGCTCCTGAATTCGGACGGCTCGATCAGGCCCGCATGGGAACCGCTGCTGCGCTTCTTCGCCTCCCAGTCGCCAGAGGAGCGAGGCGCCGCGGCGGATCGGCTCGCGCGCGCTCTGCGCGACCATCACGTGACGTTTATCACTCCGGATGATTCGGGACGCGCGCACCGGCCCTGGCCGCTCGACTTCTTTCCTTTCGTGATCTCGCCTGCCGAATGGCAACTCCTCGAGAAGGGTCTCGCGCAGCGCGCGAGGCTCCTGAACGAAATGCTGGTCGACGTCTACGGCGATCGGCGCGTCCTCAACGAAGGCCGGCTGCCTGCGGGCGCGCTGTTCGGAACGCCTCAGTTCCTGAGGCCCTGCTCGCGAATCGAGCTGCGCGACAATCATCACGTCCACTTCGTCGCGTTCGATGTCGGCCGCTCTCCGGACGGCCGCTGGTGGGTTCTGAGCGACCGGACCGAAGCACCGTCCGGCGCGGGCTATGCGCTCGAAAACCGGATCGTGACCTCGCGCAGCTTCCCGGACCTCTTCGACGAGCACAATGTGCAGCGCCATGCCGGGTTCTTCCGCGCATTCAGCGATCATTTTCTGAGTCTCGCGGCCCGCGACGAGCCGCTGGCGGTTTTCCTGTCCCGCGGCCCTCACAAGCACACGTACTTCGAGCACAGCTATCTCGCCCGCTATCTCGGCTTCCCGGTCGTCGAAGGCTCCGATCTCGCCGTTCGCGACGACCGGCTGTTCCTGAAGACCGTCGAAGGATTGCGCCCCGTCGACCTCGTCATGCGCACGGTCCGGTCGGAAATGTGCGACCCGCTCGAGCTGCGGGCGGACTCGACCTACGGCGTTCCGGGCCTGCTCCAGGCGGCGCGCGCCGGCAACGTCGTCGTCGGCAACTCGCTCGGCAGCGGCGTCGTCGAGAGCGCCGCGTTTTCGAGCTTTCTGCCTGTCCTTTGCCAGTTCTACCTCGGTGAGAAGCTTACGCTCCCGAGTGTCGCGACCTGGTGGTGCGGGCAGGCCGAGCCGCGCGACTATGTCCTCGACAACCTCGACAAGCTCGTCGTTCGCCAGATCTCGACGACGCGAAGCCTGCTGGCGCAGGGGCAGGACGGCCGCGTGCCCGGCAACGGCAAGGGATCCGATCGCGATCGACTCGTCGAGCAGCTCAGGTTCACCGGCCACGACTTCATCGCGCAGGAGACGGTCACGCTGTCGACGGCTCCCGTCTGGAGGGGCGACGGCACACTGTGTCCGGTGCCGACCGTGCTTCGCCTCTTCGTCGCCGTGACGGACGACGGTTATCGCGTCCTGCCGGGCGGCCTCGCCAGGGCATCGATCGACGCCGTGCCGCACACGGCGTGGCTTGCCGCGGACGACATCAGCAAGGACGTCTGGGTACTCGCCGACCAGCCCGTCGACGACTACGTGACGCTGGCCGACCGGCTCGACCCGAACCACCTGCGTCGCAGCCGCGCAAACCTGCCGTCGCGCGCGGCGGACAGCCTGTTCTGGCTCGGCCGTTACATAGAACGCGCCGACGCGGCGCTCAGGCTTCTGCGCAGCCTCGTCATGAGGCTCGGCGGCGAGATGGCGAGCTCGCGTCATCTCGTGACGCCGGAGAGAATCATCTCGTTGCTGATCGCCCAGCGGCATCTCGCGCCCAGGCGCGGCAGACGCGCCATCGACGAGGGGCGCGATGGCGTCAAGCGCGAGCTCTGGGCTGTCATCTTCGACCCGGAGTCCCGCGACGGCCTGGCCACGGTGCTGAATCACGTGCGCAGAAACGCCGAAGCCGTCCGTGAGCGCCTCTCGGTCGATGCCTATCGCGCTCTGACCGAGCTGACGGAGCTGCCGCGTAAACGCGTCAGGACGCTTCAGCCCGACATCGAGGAGGCGCTGAGCCTGCTGAATCGATCGATTCAGCACGTCGCCGCCTTCGGCGGACTCGTCCTGGAAAACATGACCCGCAACTTCGGCTGGCGGTTTCTCGACATGGGGCGGCGACTCGAGCGCGTCCGCACGACGACGCAGTCGATCCGGCATCTGACCGTGCGCGGCGATCCCGAGGAAGACGGTTCGCTCGAGCTCTTGCTCGAGCTCGCGGACATCACGATGACCTATCTCAGCCGTTATCACTCGCGGCCGCATCTGCCGCAACTCGCGGACCTCCTGCTCGCCGACGAGTCGAACCCCCGCTCGGTCGTGTTTCAGCTCAAGGCCGTTTCGGATCATCTCGAGCATCTGGCGCGCCCCCAGGAGGGAGAGGTGCTGGGCCGCGACCAGCAAATCGCAATCCGGCTGATCAGCGACTTGAGGCTCGCCGACGCATTCGCGCTGGCGGAGACGGTCGGCCGCTTCGGCGCGCGAACGCATCTGCATCGCCTTTGCCGGCAGCTCGACCAGGGGATCACAGAGATGTCGGACTACGTGTCGCACCGGTACTTCAGTCATACCGAAGCCAGGCGGCTTCGAACGAGCGACGTGCTCCGAGATCTCGAGTCCTGAGCCCATGATGATCTACCAGGTTCAGCATCGCACGACCTTTCGCTACGAGCAGAGCGTTTCGGTGTCGCAGCACGTGCTGCATCTGATGCCGCGCGACACGGAGCGGCAGCGCCGGCTCGCCTTCGACCTGAGTTGCACTCCCCAGGCGAGCGTCGCGTCGCTCGGCCAGGACTATTTCGGCAACTGGAGGCACCACGCGGCGTTCGAGAGAGGTCACGACAAGCTCACGATCGACGCCCGGTCGCGCGTGGAAGTGGTAGACCCGTCTCAGAATCTACCTGCGACGTCTCCCTGGGAGGACGTGCTCGCGGCGACGCAGGATCCGCGATTCGCCGACGTCGCCGAGTTCACCTTCGACTCGCCCTACGCGGAGGGCTCCGTCGACGTGCTGCGCTATGCCGAGTCCTCGTTCGCCCCGGAGCGCAACATACTCGAGGCTGCTACGGATCTGACGACCCGCATCCACCATGATTTCGAGTACCAGGGCGGCGTATCGGACGTCTCGACGCCCGTCGGCGAGGTCCTGGCGATGCAGAAGGGTGTCTGCCAGGACTTCGCGCATCTGCAAATCGCCTGCCTGCGCGCACTCGGGCTGCCGGCAAGGTACGTCAGCGGCTATCTGCTGACGCGGCCGCCCGAGGGGCGCGAGAGGCTCGTCGGGGCGGACGCCTCGCATGCGTGGGTTTCGGTCTGGTGCGGGGCGGGGGGCTGGGTCGATTTCGATCCAACGAACGATGTGCTGCCGAGCGTCGAGCACATCACGATCGGGTGGGGGCGGGATTACGGCGACGTTAGTCCCATCAACGGATTCATCGTTGGCGGAGGCGATCACGCCATCGAGGTTGCGGTCGACGTCAGGTCCGAAGACGCAAGTAGCTAGCTACGTCAGACGTCAGCGTATTGGGCGAGGAAGAATTGCTGGGCGATCTGGTCGCCGAGGGCGTTGAGGGCGATCTGGACGCGGTCGAGATAGGCGTTGAGGCCCGCGGCAATGATCTCGTCCGGGGTCTGGGCCGTCAGGGTCTTGAGCTCGGCGATGCGGTCGGGAGCGAAATTCGTCTCGGCGAGCTCGTCACGGGTGAGCAGGGAATCTATCGTCGCTTCGATTCGGCCGACGCAATGCCGGACCGAGCGTGGGAAATCGGGATCGAGAAGAATGAATCCAGCGACGGTCGTCGATGTCATTTCGTGCGGGTAGACACGCCGGTAGCCGTGGTAGGCCGAAGCGGATCGTAACAGCGCATTCCACTGCGCAACATCGATTGGCGTGCCGATGTCCTGCACGGCCGGCAGCAGAGAGTGGTACTTGATGTCGACGAGCCTGGTCGTCTGATCGCAGAGCTCGATCAGGCGCCCGAGCTCGTAGAAGAGATAGATCTGATCGCGATAGAGCGTGCTCTGCACGATGCCGACGTGCAGCGCGGAATTGTCCTTGATCTTGTGGCAAAGCCGCGATAGCTCGACGAGCCGCAGGCTTCTCGAAGTGAGCCTGCGCATCCAGTTGTGGAACACGTTGATCTGCACCCAGGTCTCGAGGCTGATCAGATGGCGAATGCTGCGAGCGTTCTCGCGTGCCCAATGCGCGCACTGGCGAATCGAATTGGGATTGCTGTCGTCGATGATATAGAAGTGCACGACGCGGGCGGCGTCGATTTGCCTGTAGCGCTTGGCGAATCGCTCCTCGTCGCGGTGCAACCTGAGCATGGGGAGCCACTCGTTCTCTCCGTCGGCGTTGCGCGCGAAGGTCTCGTTGACGTCGATGAGGCGCGCGAGGTTCTCGGCGCGCTGCATATAGCGCGCCATCCAGAAGCTGTTCTCGGCGAAGCGCGATAACAAGCTGTTCACTCGAGCACCCACGTGTCTTTCGTCCCGCCGCCTTGCGAGGAATTGACGACCAGCGAGCCCTCCCTGAGCGCAACGCGCGTGAGCCCGCCGGGCAGGACCCAGCTTTCCCTGCCCGTAATGATGTAAGGCCTCAAATCCACATGGCGCGGCGCGATCTTCGAATCAATCAGCGTCGGACAGACCGAAAGGTCGACCACCGGCTGACTGATGTAGTTCTGCGGCGCCTTCCTGAGCATGGCCCGGCATTCCTCGATCTCCTCGCGTGAGGCTTTTGGCCCGACGACGACGCCGTAACCGCCCGACTCGCCAACGGGCTTGACGACGAGTCGCTCGAGGTTCGCGAGCGTGTATTCGAGCCCTTCGCGCTCGCGGCAGAGATGCGTCTCGACGTTCTCGAGAATCGGCTCCTCGTCGAAATAGAAGCGGATGATTCTCGGCATATAGGCGTAGATTGCCTTGTCGTCCGCAACACCCGTACCGACCGCGTTCGCGAGGGCCACGCGGCCCGCACGATAGACTTCGAACAACCCCCTTACGCCGAGCACGCTTTGGGGCTCGAACTGCCTGGGGTCGAGAAAGTCGTCATCGATCCGGCGATAGATGACATCGACCCTGCGCAGACCGCCGGTCGTCTTCATGTACACGTGGCCGTTCTCGACGAGAAGATCGCGCCCTTCGACGAGAGGCACACCCATCTCACGTGCGAGAAAGACGTGCTCGAAGTAGGCCGAGTTGAATACGCCCGGTGACAACAGCACGACCCGCGGATCGTCAACGCCTTCCGGGGCGATCTCGGCCAGAGCCTCGCGCAGCTTCATGCCGTAGTTCGATACCGAGCGCAGGCGAATGCCCTTCGCCAGATCGGGAAACGCGCGCAGCATCAAATGCCGGTTCTCGACAACGTAGGACACGCCGGACGGCGTTCTGGCATTGTCCTCGAGCACGCGAAACGTGCCTTCGCCGTCGCGAACGAGATCTATCCCGCAAATGTTGACATAGGCGCCGAAGCGAAGATCGTGGCCGCGCATCTCGCGGTGGTAATTGCTGTTCGTTTCCACGAGCTCGCGCGGGACTACACCTTCCTCGAGTATTCGCTGCTCGTGATAGACATCCTCGATGAACCGGTTGATCGCAGTCACGCGCTGGATGCAGCCAGCATTGATATGCCGCCAGTCTTCGGCAGAGAGCACGCGCGGGATGACATCGAACGGCAGGACGCGATCGATTGCGTTCTTGTCGGAGTAGACGGTAAAAGTGATACCGAGGTTGAAGAGCTCCTGATCGGCCGCGAGCGCGCGGCGTTTCAGGGCGCCAGGCCGAAGCCGCGCGAGCCGTTTCTCGATCGGGCACGCATGCGAGGCCGGCGCATCGCGACCGCCGAGCATCTCGCAATAGAAGTCGCCGGGCTCATAGGTGCCCAGCCGGCCGTTCCGTGGATCATTCACCCGGGCAATCATACCCAAGCGGGATGATCGGGCAAAAGAGGTCGCGGCCGGATGCTATTCGAGCAGGCTGCGCAGCATCCAGGCGTTCTTCTCGTGGACCTCCATACGTTGCGTCAGCAGATCCGCCGTCGGCTGATCGTTGGCCTTCTCGGCGACCGAGAACGCCTTGCGCGCGGTCTTGACCACGGCCTCCTGGCCATGGACGAGCTGCCGGATCATGTCGTTTGCCTCGGGCACGCCGGTCTCCTCCTTGATGGTGCCGAGCTTCGCGTACTGCGAGTAGCTTCCGGGCGCCGGATAGCCCAGCGCCCGGATGCGCTCGGCGATCAGATCGACGGCCTGCCAGAGCTCGGTGTACTGCCCCTCGAACATCAGGTGCAGCGTATTGAACATCGGACCAGTCACGTTCCAATGGAAGTTGTGGGTTTTCAGATACAGCGTGTAACTGTCGGCCAGCACGCGTGAGAGGTTGTCCGCGATCGCGGCTCTGTCGCTTGCCTTGATGCCGATATCGATTTTGGCTGCCATGTGATCCTCAATTGTTCACTATCACTCAGTCAAACTGCATCACCGCTCGCGGCCCGTCAAGTGAGGCGAATCTACAGGTACTCCCGCGCAAACGCGGCACAGGCCTCGCCGACGATGCGCAGGTGATCGGGGTTGTCGTAGAGCGACATGTGCGAAGCGCCCTCGCCGACCTGAACGAGCTCCTTCCTGGGACTCGGAATCGTGTGAAATGCCGGCACCTCGAACTCGGTCATCGTGATGTCGTCATACCACGAGGTGACCATCAGCGTGGGTTGATGGATGATTCGCTTCATATAAGGCGTAACATCGTAGCTCAGGACGTACTCGCAGCTTTGTATCGTAGTCCAGTGCTCGTGATTCGGAGCCACGGTCTCCTTGAATTTCTTGAACACGGGCCAGGTCTCGGGCGCCGGAAACGTCGACGGCCCTTCGTGCGGATGCGCCGAGTGCGCGATCGTCCCGTGTCGAGACGTAGGTCACGCCGTTGATGATGTCGTAGATCTGCTCCCAGGGATTGATATGCTGGCGGGGCTCGCCTTCGCTTTCGCCGAGATTGCGGTAGTCAAACGTGAGCGCGGCGACGCCGGCGTCGACGAAAAATTGCGCGTATTCAGGCTGTATCGATTCCTTGACGTAACACCATCCGCCGGCCATAACGACGACGGGATACGGCGGCGCGGTATCGGGCCGATAGAAGTGCCCCGTGAGCCTCAGCCCATCACTCCAGAATTCGATGCGCTCAGGCTTCATCATGCTTCCTTTTAGTTAGTAGCCTTCGTCCGACGCGCGCTCATCGCCGGGCGAACATTCTCGTTCTGGGCTCGAACGTCTCGACCTCTCTCGGGATGTCTCGCGTTTACTATAGCCTCGATCTCCGCTATCCGCTCGATTCACGACCCACACTCCGGCGCGGCCGCAGTCGCGCCGTCCCGCAACACACGCGCGATCGCTAGAGCCATGATGCTTTCCTCGTCGGTTCGCAGCACATAGACATCGCGACTGCCGGCCTTCGATATCGGGCCTGGCACATTTGCCTCGTTGCGCGCTTCGTCGAGCTCGACGTTCCAGGTGGCGAGGCCCGTCGAGATGCGCCGGCGTATCTCCGGCGAATGCGTGCCGATCCCGCCACCGAAAGCAAGCATGCCGCGGCCGTCGAGCAAGGTCAGATAGGCGCCGGCGGTCATGACGATTCGGCGCACGAAGATAGCGAGCGCGAGCCGGGCGCGCTCATCGCCGCGCGCCTCGGCTCTGAGCAGCTCGCGAACGTCGGCCGAGCCCGCCATGCCGAGCAAGCCCGAACGCTCGGTCAGCTCCCGCTCGATCGCATCAGGCGCCAGGCCGGCGCGAATGAGCCTGAGCACGATCGCAGGATCGATGTCGCCCGAGCGGCGCGGCATCGCGAGACCTTCGAGCGGCGTGTAGCCCATGGAGGTCTCGATCGAGCGGCCATTCGAGACGGCACATGCGGAGCAACCGGAGCCGAGCTGCAGCGTTACGGCCGTGATATCGGCTGTCTCCTGTCCCGTCGACTCGGCCAAGGCGTCGACCAGCGATGCATGTGCAAGCCCATGAAAGCCATAGCGTCGCAGCTCGAAGCGGTCGGCAAGCTCGACCGATAGCGCGTATTGCGCCGACTCGGGCGGTCTTTGCGCGTGGAAGGTCGTGTCGAAGAGCGCGAAGGCGGGCACATCGGGAAACGCTGCGTTCGCGGCCCGGATCAGCTCGAGCGCGCGTGCATTATGCAGCGGCGCGAGCGGTATCAGCCGCTCGATCTCCTCGAGGACCGCACTGTCGAGCCGCTCGGGTTTCGTGAAGGACGATCCTCCATGCACAACGCGGTGAGCGACCGCGTCGATCGGCGCGTCGATCCCGGCGAGCACGGCCGCCACGGCTTGATCCTCGCTCGCTTGCATCCAGTCGTATTGCTCTCGCCGCTCCTCCGCGATGCGCCCATCGTCGACCTGCATGACAGCCGCCTTGAGCGTGGCGGTCCCGGCGTTAAGCACGGCTATTCGGTACACAGCTTCTCGATGGCCCTGATGGTTGCGTCGAAAGGGCGGACGAACTTCTCGATGCCTTCGGCGAGCAAGCGATCGCCCGTATGCGCGATGGCTTTCTCGAAGATCGCCGGGTTCGTGGTCGCCCCACCGAGTCGCCAGCGCTCGATAAGCCGTCCGAGCTCGCCCGAGCGCACGAGGTCGCGGCTCAGGTAATCGAGCCACGGGCTCTGCCCAAAAGCGTTCAAGCGCCTGACGGGATTCTCGATCATCAGCCCCGGCGCTCAGGTGTCCGTCGGCTCCTCCGACGGCCAGCGCCACTCGCGGACCTCGGGCATGTCCTCTCCGTGCTCGTGGATGTATTGCCTGTGCTCCACGAGCTTGTCGCGTATCGCCTGCTTGCCGTAACCGGCCCATGACTCGAGCGACGGCACGCGGTCGATGACGTCGGCGACCAGGTTGAACCGGTCGATGTCGTTCAGGACGGCCATGTCGAACGGCGTCGTGGTCGTGCCCTCTTCCTTGTAGCCGCGCACGTGCAGATTGCCGTGATTCGTGCGGCGATAGGTCAGGCGGTGGATCAGCCACGGGTAGCCGTGATAGTTGAAGATGATGGGCTTGTCGGCCGTGAAGATCGCGTCGAAGTCCCGGTCCGGCAGCCCGTGCGGATGCTCGGTGGCGGGCTGCAAGGTCATGAGATCGACGACGTTGACCATGCGAATCCTGAGCTCGGGAAAATACACGCGCAGCAAGGAGATGGCGGCCAGCACCTCGAGCGTGGGCACATCGCCAGCCGCCGCCATGACGACGTCCGGCTCACCGCCGCGATCGTTGCTGGCCCATTCCCAGATGCCGACCCCGGCATCGCAGTGCTTGATCGCCGCGTTCATGTCGAGGAACTGGAGCTGCTTCTGTTTGCCCGCGACGATGACATTGATGAGGTTGCGCGACCGTAGGCATTTGTCGGTCACGCAGAGCAGACAATTCGCGTCCGGCGGCAGATAGACGCGAATGATGTCCGCCTTTTTGTTCATGGCGTGGTCGATGAAACCCGGATCCTGATGGCTGAACCCGTTATGGTCCTGCCGCCAGACGTGCGACGTCAGGAGATAGTTGAGGGAGGCAATCGGCCGGCGCCACGGGATCTCACCGGAGACTTTGAGCCATTTGGCATGCTGGTTGAACATCGAGTCGACGATGTGAATGAACGCCTCGTAGCAGGAGAAAAAGCCATGCCGGCCGGTCAGGAGGTAGCCTTCGAGCCAGCCCTGGCACAGATGCTCGGAGAGCACTTCCATGACGCGGCCGTCCGGCGACAGATGCTCGTCGCAGGCCTCGAGCGGGGCCATCCAAGCTTTGCCCGTTACCTCGTATAGCGCATCGAGCCGGTTCGAGGCGTTCTCGTCGGGCGCGAAGACACGGAAGTTGGCGCCCGCGAGGTTACGCTGCATGACGTCGCGCAGATAACCGCCGAGCACGCGCGTCGCCTCACCGAATACGGCCGCGGGGCGCGATACCTCGACGGCATAACGACGGAAGTCCGGCAGCCGCAAGTCCTTGAGCAGGAGGCCGCCGTTGGCGTGCGGATTCGCTCCCATGCGGCGAGCGCCTTTCGGTGCGAGGTCCGCAATCCTGAGAACCGGCCGGCCTTCGGCGTCGAACAGGCGCTCGGGCTCGTAGCTCCTGAGCCATTGTTCGAGCATCACCAGATGCTCCGGGTGCTCGCGGAGCGCGCTGAAAGGGACCTGATGCGAACGCCAGGTACCCTCGACCTGCACGCCGTCGACGGATTCCGGACCCGTCCAGCCTTTGGGCGTGCGCAGGACGATCATCGGCCAGATCGGCCGGGCTGCCGAGCCCCCCCCGCACGCGCTGCGCTGAATGGCGTCGATCTCGTCGAGGACGCGATCGAGCGTCTCTGCCATCTGTCGATGCATCGCCGCAGGCTCGTCGCCCTCGACGAAGAACGGGCGGTAACCGTAACCGGCCAGGAGCTGCTCGAGCTCGGATCCCGGCAGGCGCGCGAGCAGGGTCGGATTGGCGATCTTCCAGCCATTCAGGTGAAGGATGGGCAGGACAGCGCCGTCGCGCGCCGGATTCAGAAACTTGTTCGAGTGCCAGCTCGCAGCCAGCGGTCCGGTTTCGGCCTCGCCGTCGCCGATCACGCAGACCGCAATCAGGCTCGCGTTATCGAACACGGCACCGTAGGCATGCGCAAGCGCATAGCCGAGCTCGCCGCCCTCATGGATCGAGCCCGGTGTCTCGGGGGCGCAGTGACTGGGGATGCCGCCCGGAAAGGAGAACTGCTTGAAGAGCTTCTGCATCCCTTCGAGATCCTGCGTCACTTCGGGATAGATGTCGCTGTAGGATCCCTCGAGCCAGGTGCATGCAACCAGAGCCGGCCCACCATGTCCCGGACCCGTGACATAGATCATGTCGAGATCGCGCTCGACGATGGCGCGGTTCAGGTGAACATAGATAAAGTTGAGCCCGGGCGTCGTGCCCCAATGGCCGAGCAATCGTGGCTTGACATGCTCGACCTTCAAGGGCTCGCGAAGCAGTGGATTCGTCATCAGATAGATCTGCCCGACCGACAGATAGTTCGCCGCGCGCCACCACTGGTCCATGCGCTCGAGCAAACCGGGATCGCCTGTCACGCTCATCGCTTCGTTCTCAGCTCGCCGTGCTGCGCTTGAGCATGAAGCTCGCTTCGAACGATCCTATCAGATCCAGCCAGTCCTCCATCAGCCGTTTCGAAGCGCGTCATGCACGCGCGCGAGGCGGGTACGCGCTTCCCGAGCGATCTCGGCGATCCCTGCGTCGTCGACGAGCTTAAGGATCACCTCGGGGTCCATGAAGGCCAGCGTGACGGAGCCGTTCTCGTCTTCCCTCGCGACCACGTTGCACGGCAGGAGCAATCCGATATCCGGATTCATCTCGAGCGCGCGATGCGCCAGCGAGGGATTACACGCGCCGAGAATCTTGTAGGGCCTGAGCTCGATCCCGAGCTTTTCCTTCAGCGTCTTCTTGACGTCTATCTCGGTGAGCACGCCGAAGCCTTCCTTCCTGAGCTCCTCCGTGACGCGCTCGACGGCCGCGTCGAACGGCTCCCTTATGTTTGCCGAGAAGCCAATGTTCATCTCGCCCAACTCTCTGACCGGTCGGACGAATGCTAGTCGCTCGCAAACCGAATGCAAGCTGCGGTTTGCACGTACGGGAGGGCACAGTCGTCGGACGCCGCTATAATCGCGGCATGCTCGCCCAGATCAGAGGATGGTACGAACGGAACTTCTCCGATCCGCAGGTTGTGATCCTCGCCATCCTGCTCATCGTCGGTTCGCTCGTCGTGCTGCTGTTCGGGCGAATGCTGGCGCCCGTGCTGGCCAGCGTGATCATCGCCTACCTGCTCGAGGCTGTCGTTCAGCGCCTCGAGCGTCTGGGTCTTCCGCGGCTGCCGAGCGTCCTTTTCGTATTCGTCGTTTTTCTGGCGGCCCTGATGTTGGTGCTTTTCGGCATCACGCCGATGATCACGCGTCAGCTCGCCCAGGTCGTTCAGGCCCTGCCGGCGTATATTCGCGGGATTCAGGACATGCTGGTCCAGCTGCCGGACCGGTATCCGCAGGTCGTCAGCGAAGAGCAGGTCCAGCGCGTGGTGGACAACCTGGGCGCCGAGCTGCTCAGCTACGGCAGCCAGCTCGTTTCGGTCTCCGGGGTCATGAACCTCGTGGCCCTGCTGATCTTCCTCGTGCTGATGCCGATCCTCGTGTTCTTCTTTCTGAAGGACAAAGGCGTCATCATGGGGTGGATAACGAGCTACCTGCCGCGCGACCGGCATCTGGCGACGTCGGTATGGCATGAGGTCGATGCGCAGATCGGCAACTACATCCGGGGCAAAGTGCTCGAGATCCTGATCGTCTGGATCGTCACATACATCGTTTTCTCCCTGCTCGGCCTGCAGTTCGCGATGCTGCTTTCGATGATCGTAGGGTTCTCGGTGGTGATTCCGTACATCGGCGCGGCCGTGGTCACGATCCCCGTCGCTCTCGTCGCATTGTTTCAGTTCGGGGTGAGCGCCGAGTTCGCCTGGGTCCTGATCGCCTACGCCATCATCCAGGCTCTCGACGGCAACGTGCTCGTGCCCATTCTGTTCTCGGAAGTCGTGAGCCTGCATCCCGTGGCCATCATCCTGGCGGTGCTCGTCTTCGGCGGCATCTGGGGATTCTGGGGCGTGTTCTTCGCCATTCCGCTCGCCACGCTCGTCAACGCGGCCTTGCGCGCCTGGCCGCGCGCCCCGGCACGGGAACAGGCAGAAATGAAAGCCGCGCACGACTGAGAGGCCACAGTCGTCGGGGTCATCTGAGCTCGAACGTCCCTCGCTCGGAACGGGACGTCAGGCCTCCCCGAGCCCCAAACGCTCGTGCCAATCCGCCAGCGACTCGTCCGGATACGCATCGAATCGCTTGTCGTCGGGACCGGCCTCGACCGGAACCCAGCCCGCCTTCGACGAAAGCATGATATGCGTATGCTCCGGCGCCGCCGGGAGCCCGGTATCGATCGCCGATGCGAACGGGTGGACGAGATCGGGCCAGTCCGGCGTGTAGACCCAGAGCCCGCTTCCGCAGATCTTGCAGAAACGCCGCTCGCAGCTGCTTTCCCGCGATTCCCCGGAATCGTCGGCGATTCGGGCCCGATAGACGCTGATGCTCTCCGCGCCCTCGACCTCGAGCGTGGTGAAGTCGCCTCCGAGATTGATGGCGTATCCGCCACCGCCGTTCGTCTTGCGGCAAATCGAGCAATAGCACCGCATGAACGGCACGGGCGCGGCCGAGGACAGGGCGAATCTGACCGCTCCACAGTGACAGGAACCTTCGAGCCTCATGGTCTCCCCTCTGCTTCGAACATCAGTTGCGCGGTGATCATCTCGGCCGCCCGCGAAACGGAACCGCCGTCGAGGTCGACGTGGCGGTTCGCAGAACGCATGAGATCGACGTCGATGGCATTATCGAGCGCGCCGAGAGCGCGCAGCAAGCCCGGCACTCGAGATGACGCGTTCGGCGCGACCAGCAGCACAGCATCGTAGGGCGGCAGCGCGCCCCGCGTATCGTCGAGTATTGCCAGGTCGAATGCATGAATCCTGCCGTCCGTCGAAAACGCCGTGATGACGTCGACCTCGCCGGCGGCGACGGCCGCATACATCAGCGTGCTGTCCATCGTCACGAGCTCGTCGAACTGCAAGCCGTATCGGCTCGAGAGCGAGGCCCACTCGGGACGGCCGAAAAACTCGTAGTCGCCTCCCATTTTCATCGAGGGCGCGTGCGCGACGAGACCATCGATCGTGCCGACGCCGAGGCTCTCGGCGCCCGCCCGCGTCATCGCGAGCACATAAGCGTTCTCGAATCCGAGTGTCGCGGCGACCTCGATGCCGTGCTCGTCGATGAGCCAGCGCGCGACTTCGCTGCGGATCGTCTCCCGGCCCGGATTATCGTCACGCTGCATGTAGTTCGCCCAGATCGTTCCCGTGTAGTCGACGTAGACATCGATTCGCTCGGCGGCCAGCGCATCGAACGCGACCGTCGACCCGAGGCTGTCCCGCGTGTTCGTGTCGAAGCCGGCAACCTCGAGCACGTCCGCGATCAGCTCGCCGAGAATGTACTGCTCGGTGAACGTCTTGGTCCCGATGACGACATCGGGACGACCGTCGACGAGCGCGGCCGACCGCAGGATCGGCCAGAGGCCGGCCGTCAATGCGGCAACCGTCAGCAGCACCGCTCCGCCGAGCATCGCGCGATCCCTGCGCGCGAGCGCGATCTCGAGGAGGCGGATCAATCGGTCCAGTATCAGCGCGAGAGCCGCTGCCGCCGCGCAGCCGACGAGAACGGCGGCGTAATTTTGCGTCTGCAGGCCGCTGAAGATGAAATTACCGAGGCTCGTCGCCCCGACGGGCGTCGACAGCGTCGCGATACCGACGACCCAGACCGTCGCCGTGCGGATGCCAGCGACGATGACGGGAAAGGCGAGCGGAAGTTGCACGCGCAGCAGCAGCTGATTGGGCGTCATACCGAGACCGCGGCCGGCTTCGATGAAGTCCCTGTCGACCTGCTCGATGCCCGTCACCGTATTTCGAAGCACGGGCAGCATGCTGTAGAGGATCAGCGCGATCACGGCCGGGACGAAGCCGATTTGACCCAGCAGCGGCACCATCAGTGCGAGCAATGCAAGCCCCGGCACCGTTTGAATCGTGCTCGCGATCGTCAGTATCGGGCCCTGTAGCCATCGATGGCGAATCGCCGCGAAGGCGAGCGGCATGCTGAGGCCAATGCCGACGGCGAGCGCCGTCACGCTGAGCAGGAGGTGCCGGCTCAGATAGCCGGGCAGCAGCGCAAACTGCTCGAGCCAGACCTCGCTCATGAGACACCTGTCGCTCGACTCGAAGCGAGCTCAGCGAGCTTGGCTGCCTGACGCTTCGGCATCGCCATCAGTGTCTCGACGTAAGGGTGCGGCGGCGCGTTGAGGAGGCGATCGGGCGTATCGTGACCGAGCAGGCGGCCGTCCTTCATGACCGCGATCCGGTCCGCGAGCAGCAAAGCCTCGTTGACGTCATGCGTCACGAGCACGACGGTGAGCCCGAGCGATCGCTGGAGCTTCTTCAGCTCTTCCTGAAGCTCGTCGCGCGTGATCGGGTCGAGCGCACCGAAAGGCTCGTCCATCAGAAGGACATGCGATCGCGCGGCCAGGGCGCGCGCGACGCCGACGCGCTGCCGCTGTCCTCCCGAAAGCTCACGCGGATACCGCCCCCTGAAGCTCGCGGGCGGGAGGCCCATCGTCTCGAGCAGCTCATCGATTCGATCCGAGACGGCCCGTCCCGGCCAGCCGAGCAGACGCGGAACGACCGCGATATTCTCGGCCACCGTCATATGCGGAAAGAGCCCGACACCCTGAAATGCGTAGCCGATGCGGCGCCGAAGCGCGATCGGATCGATCGCGCGAATGTCCTCGCCGTCGAGCCTGATCCGGCCGGACGACATCTCGACGAGACGATTGATCATCTTGAGCACGGTCGTCTTGCCGGATCCGGACTCGCCGAGCACGACGTGCAGGGATCCGGACTCGACCGACAGGCTGATCTCGGCAACGGCAGGCGTCGACGCATTGGCGTAATATTTCGTAACGCCTTCGAGCTCGATCATGTCACAAACCATCATGCAAGCCGATGCAAAAGTAAAGCTCGCGCGCGAGTGTCTGCCGGTAACGGATGAATACGCCTATCTCGACACGGGGAGCCTCGGTCCGATATCCGCGATCTATTCGGAAGCGCTGGCGCGCTGCACGACCGAAGATCTCGCCATGGGGCGCGCGCTGGCACGACGCTTCGAGCGCATCGACGAGGCGAAGGGGAGGATCCGGTCGGAGGTCGCGTCCCTGGTCGGCGCCGATCCCGCCGAGATCGAGCTGACGCGGGGCACGAGGGACGGCATCGGAAGACTGCTCGGTCGAATGCGTTGGTCGCCGGGCGACGAGGTCGTCACCACGCAGCTCGAGTTTCCCGCGTGCGCGGATACGATCCATGCGCTAACGCGCACCGCCGCTGTTGTCGTGCGGACCGCCGAGGTGCCCGAGGACGGCGGTGAGGATGTCGACTGGCTCGAGCGGTGCCTGACGCCGCGAACACGGCTGATCGCCTTTTCCGGCGTCGCGTATGCGACCGGGCAGAGGCTGCCGCTCGACCGTATCGCGGAGCTCGCCGCCGCTCGCGATGTGCGCACGCTCGTCGACGGGGCCCAGCTCGCAGGTGCCGCAGACCTGGGCCTCGGCCGCACACACATCGATTTTCTTGCGATGCCACTGCAAAAATGGCTCCTGGGGCCGGAAGGGCTCGGCGCGCTCTATCTGAGAGCAGGCGCGCTCGGCGCGCCGGATAGCGAGGGCACGGCGCAGGGATGGCCGGTCCTGCAAGCCTGCGCCGAGCATCTCGCCTGGATGCGCGAGACCCTCGGATGGAACTGGATTCATGAGCGCACGAGGCGCCTCGGCACCCATGCCCGCAGCGCCCTCGGCGACATCGACGGGCTGAGTCTCGTGACTCCGGACGCACACGCGGGTCTCGTCGCGATTCGATGCAAAAAGAATGGCAGCCAGCAACTCGCAGACCATCTCAAATTTTGGAATTTGATCGTGCGACATCGGCCCGAGCTCGATTTGCTTCGCATCTCGACGGCCTTTTTCAACACCGAAGACGAGATCGACCGATTCGCGGATGCGATCCGGTCGCGCGATGGACAAAGCAACCCGAAAGATGCATTCTCGTGACGAATGTTTTCGTCAACGTCGCCGCTGCCGGATCAGAACATTCCCGGCCACGATCTCGGGTCGGCCTATCTTCGCGTTCGTCAGATATCGATCGACCTGACCGCAGAACTCGACCCTGAAGACTGCGTCATCCAGACCATCTCCGAGGTGAGCCCGACGAAGTGGCACCTCGCGCATACGTCGTGGTTCTTCGAGCAGTTCTGCCTGCTCGAACGTATCGCGTCGTATCGGCCCTATGACGAGCGTTTCCTCTACCTGTTCAACTCCTATTACCACTCGGTCGGCAAAATGCACGCGCGGCCGAAGCGCGGATTGCTCAATCGGCCGCTGCTGCGTCAGGTGCTCGATTACCGGCGCCGGATCGACGAGGCGATGCTCGCGCTGATCGCCGACAACGGCGACAACGACGAGCTCGCGTTCGTCGTTACACTGGGACTGCATCACGAGCAGCAGCATCAGGAGCTGATGCTCACGGACATCAAGCACGTTTTCTTCACGAATCCGCTGCAGCCGGCCTACGCGACCGGGCCCGCCGCCCTGTCCGCGCAATCGGAGCCGATGCGCTACGTCCGCCGGGCCGGCGGACGGTTCCGGATCGGGCACGACGGCCCGGGCTTTGGCTTCGATAACGAAACACCGCGTCACGACGTTCTTGTCGACGAGCATGAGCTCGCCGATCGCCTCGTCAGCAACGCCGAGTACCGGGAATTCATAATCGGCGCCGGCTACCGTGATCCCCGGCTCTGGATGTCGGACGGCTTCTCGCGCGCCGAGAGCGATGACTGGAACCGGCCGCTCTACTGGTCGGAGGATCTCGAGACCGAGTTCACGCTGAACGGCTGGCGACCGATCGATCCCGCCGCCCCCGTCTGCCACGTCAGCCAGTACGAGGCCGATGCGTTCGCGCGCTGGGCCGATGCCCGCCTGCCCTCGGAATCGGAGTGGGAGCTTGCGGCCGCCGACAGCGCGGTCGAGGGCAACACGCTCGACCGCGGCCTGCTGCATCCGGCGAGCCCGCAATCCACGGAGACGAAGCCCATCCGTCAGCTTTGGGGTGACGTATGGGAATGGACCGCGTCGCCGTATATGGCATATCCGGGGTTCGAGTCGCTGGGGGGCTCGCTCGGTGAGTACAACGGCAAGTTCATGGCGAATCAGGTCGTCGTTCGCGGCGGGTCTTGCGTCACCTGGGCCGAGCATCTGCGTGCCACCTACAGGAGCTTCTTTTATCCGCACGATCGCTGGCAGTTCCTCGGATTTCGGCTGGCAAGGACTGTCTGACGAAAGCATGAGCGCTGTGAACCTCGAAGCGGCAAGGATCGGAAACGCGCTGGATGCCGACGAATGGCGCGCAGAATCCGTAGCCGAGATCCTCGAAGGCCTGACGGCGCCGCAGAAACGGATATCGCCGAAGTACTTCTACGATGAGCTCGGCTCGAGGCTGTTCGACGAGATCTGCAACCTGCCCGAATACTATCCGACGCGAACCGAGTACGAGATCATGCAGGCTCATCTTCCCGAGATCGCCGAGCTCGTCGGGCCCGAGGCGGCCGTGATCGAGCTCGGCGCGGGATCCAATGCCAAGGCAAGGCAGTTACTGCATCATCTCGACCGGCCCATCGCCTATGTGCCGGTCGAGATATCCGGAAAATACCTGGCCGGCCAGGCGGCCGAGTTGCAGACCGAGTTTCCCGAGCTCAGCGTCCAACCCGTCGTTGCCGATTTCACCAAACCGTTCGATCTGCCCGAGCATTCCGAGGACCCGGCGCGGAATCTCGTGTTCTTCCCGGGCTCGACTATCGGCAATTTCACCCGCCCGGATGCCCGCGAGCTTCTGGAGGTCATGCGCTGCGAGGCAAAGCCGGGCGGCTCGCTGCTGATCGGCGTCGACCTGATCAAGGATATCGACGTCGTGCTCGCCGCGTACAACGACAGTCAGGGCGTTACGGCGGCCTTCAATCTGAATGCCCTGAAGCACCTGAACGAAACCGTCGGCACGGATTTCGCGATCGAAAGCTTCGAGCACGAGGCGATCTACGATGCCGAGAAGCATCGCATCGAGATGCGCCTCGTATCGCTCAAGCCGCAGTCGGTCGCGATCGACGGCGAGACGATCCCCTTCGAGGAAGGCGAGCACATCGTCACGGAGTACTCTCACAAATACTCGGTCGATATGTTTCGATCGCTCGCAAGCGAGGCGGGATGGTCGAGCGACTCCCTATGGGTTGACGACGACCGGCTCTTCAGCGTGCATTTCCTGACGGTTCCCGGCGAATCGTAATGAGGGGACCGGGAATCAGCCGCTCCCTGAGCTGATTGCGTGCCCTGTGCAGGCGGGCCTTGACGGCGCCCTCCGAGATACGAACGCGACTCGCGATTTCTCTGAGGCTCAAGCCGATAAAATAGTGCATTCGTACGATTTCCCGGCTTGTCCTTCCGAGCGAGTCGACCGCCTCGACTAGCTCGCTCTCGCCGCGCATCGCCAGCAACTCGGGATCTGCATCGGGTGCAACCATCGCGAGACCGTCGATTTCTCCGGCCCGCTCTCGATCCTTCTTTTCCCGCCGCAAATGCGCGAAGCAGCATCGGTACAGGATCTGACGCGACCACTTGCCGAAGGCTTCGGGATTCCTGAGACTCGCAAGATTCTGCGCGAGCTTCAGCAGCGCCTCCTGAACCACATCCTTGGCGGCGTCCTCGCTTCGGACGACACGTCTTGCCGAACCGAGCAGCTTCGGATACCAGAGCCGCAGTAGCTGCTCCAGGGCAACCGCGCTACCCCGCTGAGCCTGTATCACCAGACGTTCCATCGATCCCGACTCGCTGACCGTGATGCGTCGCGTCAAGCAATCATCGTGCCAGGACTCCGATCTGCAGTAGTGGCGCGCCGGGGCCTGCATCGACACGATCCCGGAGTCGAGAACCTCGTCCCGAATTCGCGAACTCGAGAACCGTCGATGTTCCACTCTGAAACGATTGTGTCAGCCACAACGAAGCGGCCCCCGCCGGGTGTTTCCCGGTACAATCGAAAGGTGGGTGAAGGCACGAGCGGCGACACGCGATACACACAACCGTGAGTGTTCGAGGCGAGCCGCAAAGACACGACGACGCCGACGCCTGCGTCGAGGCCTTGCTGAAGCGCGTCGGCAAGCGAATCGTGATCGGAGTGCCGCTCGGTCTCGGCAAACCGGCGCATTTCCTCAATGCGTTGTACCGGCGCGTCGAGGGGGACCGGAGCCTTGAGCTCGAGATCCTGACGGCTCTGACGCTCGAGGTACCCGCCGGCAAGACACCGCTCGAACGCCGTTTCCTCGAGCCCCTGTGCGCGCGGCTATACGACGGTTACGAGCCCCTCGCATATGCCGGAGCGGTGCGCGCGGGCACGCTGCCGCCGAATATCAACGTGTCCGAGTTCTACTTTCGGCCGGGCGCATACATGCGCACGGCCTACGCGCAGCAACGTTACCTTTCCGCCAACTACAGCGGCGCCGTGCGCGCCCTGCGGGACCGCGGCATCAATGCCATTGCCCAGCTCGTGGCACAGCGCGCATCTGGCCCGGAGGCTCGTTTCAGCCTCGGCAGCAATGCCGACCTGACGCTCGACCTCCTGAGCGGCGCCGCGCAGCGCCCCGTCATCGTCGCTCAGACATGCCGGGCAATGCCGTTCATGCCACATGACGCCGATACCCCGGCAAGCGTCTGGGATCTCGTGCTCGACCACCCCCGCTACGAGCAAACGCTGTTCGCCGTGCCGAACGAGCCGGTGATCTTGGCGCACTACGCGATCGCGATTCACGTGGCAAGCCTGATCAGAGACGGAGGAACGCTGCAGATCGGCATCGGATCTCTGGCCGACGCCGTTGTTCACCTGATTCGGATGCGGCAGCAGGACAACCCGCTGTATCGTTCTTTCGTCGACTGCCTCATCGATGACCAGGGAAAGGAGCTACGCAGCGGCCTTCCGGTCGAAGTCGAGCCATTCAACCAGGGACTATACGGCTGCAGCGAGATGCTGGTGGAGGGCTTTCTGCATCTGGCCCGAGCCGACGTTCTCAAACGCCGGGTGGAAAGGCGAGCTGCTCCCGGTGGACCGCCGGAGATCTTTTTGCATTCGGCGTTCTTTCTCGGCTCCTCGGCACTCTACCGAGAGCTGCGCGAGCTTCCCGAGAACGTGTTGCAGGGAATCGAGATGACGGGCGTCGACTTCGTCAACACACTGAACGGCGATAACGAGCTCAAGTCGAGACAACGAGCCCTTGCGCGATTCGTGAACTCGGCGATGATGGTCACTCTGAACGGCGCCGTCGTATCGGACGGTGTCGACGACGGGCGCGTCGTCAGCGGCGTCGGCGGGCAACATGATTTCGTGGTTATGGCGCACTCGCTGCCGGACGCGCGCTCCATCATCGTCCTTCCGAGCACCCGACAGCGAGCCGGCAAGGCACAATCGAACGTCGTCTTCAACTATGGCCATACGACCATTCCCCGGCATCTGCGCGATATCGTCGTGACCGAGTACGGTGCCGCCGATCTGAGAGGCAAGACGGATCGCGAGGTGATCGCGGCGATGCTCAGCCTCAGCGATTTCCGATTTCAGGAAGAGCTGCTCGCGGAAGCGAAGGCTGCCGGCAAGATCGAGGCAGGCTATCGCATTCCGAGCCGCTTCGCGCGCAACACGCCCGAGTCTCTTGAGGCACGGCTCGCAACCGTGGCGGGCACGGCCGGTCTTGCCCACTATCCGATCGGGACGGACTTCGACGACGATGAGGCGCGTCTGGCGGTAGCGCTCACGTACCTGAAAGCGCACGCCGGTTCCTCGCTCGCAGCGGCCGGACTCGTGTTGAGGCGCTCCCGCGCATCGGACCGGGCCCGACCATTGCTCGAGCGGATGCGGCTCGATCGGCCAGCAACGGTGCGCGACCGGCTCTACCGTCGTCTTCTGATTGCGGCGCTCGACCTCACGGAGGACGGGCGGCCCATGGGGCCACGGCCTCGCGCCGACTCGTGGTAGTGACGCCTCATCCGACGACGACCGTCTTGCGGTTGACGAACTCGATGATTCCGTCGCGCGCGAGCTCCCTGCCGTAACCCGACTGCTTGATTCCGCCGAAGGGTAAGCGAGGATCCGACTTGACGAGGGAGTTGACGAAGGTCGCGCCCGATTCGACCTCGCGAAAGGCGCGATTGATCTCGTTTGCGTCTTGCGTCCACAAGGATGACCCGAGTCCGTATTGCGTCTGGTTGGCAAGCGCGAGCGCCCGGTCGAAGCTCTCCGCCCTGAGGACCCACGCAACCGGGCCGAACAGCTCCTCATCGAACGCGGGCGCATTGGGATCGATGCCGGACAGGATGCCCGGACGGAAGAAGTACCCCTCACCATCCATGGGAACGGCACCGGCGAGCCGCTCGGCGCCGAGTTCGAGCAATCTATCGACCTGGCTCTCAAGGCGCCGGCGAAGACGATCCATGGCCATCGGACCCATGTCGGTGCTTTCTTCCAGGGGATCACCGACCTTCAGCGCCTCGAAACGCTCGACGAAGCCGCCCACGAACCGGTCGAAGACGTCGGCATGGACGATAAAGCGCTTGGCCGCGATGCAGGATTGTCCGTTATTGAGCATTCTCGCCGTCACAGCCGTGTCGAGCGCCTGCTCGAGATCCGCGGACGGCATGACGATGAAGGGATCGCTTCCGCCGAGCTCGAGCACGGTCTTCTTGAGGTGCTTGCCGGCAATCTCGGCCACCGAGGAACCGGCGCGTGTCGAGCCGGTTACCGTGGCCGCCTTCACGCGACGATCCGCGAGCAATCGCTCGACGCGATCCGGCCCGATCAGGAGACTCTGGAACACCCCGGGAGCAAACGCCGACTCGAACAAGGACTGCAAGGCCAGCGCCGTCCGGGGCACGTTCGAGGCATGCTTGAGCAGGACGACATTCCCCGCCATGACTGCCGGCGCCGCAGCCCTGAAGACCTGCCAGAACGGAAAATTCCACGGCATGACGGCCAGCACGGGACCGATCGGAAGATGCATGACGGCACTTAGCTCTGCATCGCTCTCGAGCTCGACATCGGCAAGCATGGCCTCGGCGTTGTCGGCATAGTGGCGACACACCCAGGCGCATTTCTCGACCTCGGCCCGCGCCGCCGCGAGCGTCTTGCCCATTTCGTCCGTCAGCAGGCGGGCATGCGCCTGGCAATCTTCTTCCAGTCGGTCCGCCAGTGCGCGTAAGCGCGAAGCCCTCTCGTTGAAGCTTGCGCGCTTGTGAGCTCTGAATGCGTGCTCGGCGGCTTCGAGCGCCTGCTCGATGGATTGATCGGTGGCCGGGTCGAATTCCCGAACGAGCTCGCCGTTCTTCGGGTTAACGCTCTTCAGGCGCATGGCACCAGTCACACATAGGGAAAATCAGTCTTGCCCAATACTAGCAAGTCACACGGAATACCGGTCAGGCAGAGGACCGAGGAGCCCCTTTCTGGGTACCATTGCCGTCTCCTGCTCGAGTCTCGTTCATCGATTCGCTACATGGACCGTGCCGCGTGGAACGGAACTTGCACTGCAGACAGGCTCGAGCGGCGCTGCGAGCATTAGCCGCGACATCTGGGCCTGTCGAGAGGAAACGCCAGCCATATGAGCACCGATTCCGCCACGCTCATCGACTTCTTCGGCATGCTCGGAACGCGCGGCGACAAGCCGGCCATCGTGCAGGTGCAAGCCGATGGCGCGCGGCTTTTGACCTACGACACCCTCTCGACCGATGTCGCACGCTACAGCGAAGGCATGACGAAGGCCGGACTCGCCACTGGCGACCACGTGATTCTGCTAGCGCGTGGCGGCACGGACTGGATCACGGCCTTTCTTGCCGCCATCGCAGCCCGCGCCGTTCCTGTGCCGCTGGATACCCAGACCGAGGCGGAAACGCTGCGCCACATCGTCAGGGACTGCCAGGCCCGCTGGGCCGTTACCGACTCGAAGCACGCGGAGCTGCTCGCCGATGCCGGCTTCAAGGGCAACGAGCTCAGGCTCGACAATGTCGAGGACGGCACGAGCTGGCTCGAGATCAAGGCCGAAGCGCCCGGGAGCATCGAGCCCGCGTTCTCTCCCGACGACACCGCCGTGCTCTTCTATACGTCTGGTACGACCGGTCCGCCCAAGGGCGTCCCGTTGACGCAGCGCAACGTGGCGTTTCAGCTTCGCGCGATCTTCGAAGCCGGCCTCGTCGGTCCCGACGACCGGATCCTGCAACCACTGCCCTCGCATCACGTCTACCCGCTGATCGTCGGCACGCTGGCCCCGCTTTCTCTCGGACTCACTATCGTGATTCCGGAAGCAACGCTCGGACCCGAGATCGTCGCCGCGCTTCGCTCCGAGAAAGTCAGCTTCATCGTCGGCGTGCCGCGGCTCTACGAGGCGCTGATCACGGCGATCGAGTCGCGCATCGGCAAGGAAAAGGGGCTCGCGGGAATGTATCTGCGCTTTGCGTATGCGCTCTGCCTCCGACTGCGGCGGCGCTTCGGCTTAAGTCTCGGCCGCGTCCTTCTGTATCCGGTGCGCCGGCGCATGGCTCCGAGCCTTAAGGTCCTCGCCTCGGGCGGCGCAGCGTTGAGCCCGGTAACCGCGCTCAAAATCGAGGCACTCGGCTGGCGGGTCGCTACCGGGTACGGCCTTACGGAAACCTCGCCGTTACTGACGATCAATCCGCCCGGCGGGGGGCGTCTCGATAGCGTCGGCAAGGCCGTGCCGGGCATCGAGCTTCGCATCGACGAGAGTGTTGCGAGCACGGAGACGACCGAGGGCAAGGACGAAGGCGAAGTCCTCGCGCGCGGCGACGGTGTATTCGACGGCTACCTCAACCACGAAAGGGACGAGGAGTCGTTTACGCCCGGCGGCTGGTTTCGTACCAAGGACCTCGGACGAATCGACGAGGATGGCTTTCTCCGGATCACAGGAAGGCGCAACACCTTGCTCGTGACAGGCTCCGGCAAGAACATCGAGCCCGATGCGCTCGAGGAGAGCTATGCCGAGCATGAGCTGATCGAGGAGATCGGGCTGCTGATGAACGATCAGCAGCTCGCGGCCGTCGTCGTACCGGCCATGCCGAAGATTCGGGAGCGAAGCCTGTCCGCCGAGAACGCCGTCCGCATGGCACTGTCTCAGCGTGGGCGTGAGCTGCCGAGCTACAAACGCGTCGTCAGTCACGTGCTGAGCCGAGATCCGCTGCCGCGGACCCAGCTCGGAAAGATCCAGCGACACAAGCTCGCCGAGCGTTTCGAGGCCCTTCGCGCCGATCCGGACCGCCAGGTCCCGCGCGCGGCACCGATGCCGATCGAGGACATGAGCCGTTCGGACCGGAAGCGTCTGGAAAACGAACGTGCGCGGCAGACCTGGGAGCTCCTCGGGGAGCGGTACGGCGAGCACGGCCTGACGCCGGACACGAGCCTGCAGACGGATCTCGGCATCGATTCGCTCGGATGGCTCGATCTCGGCACGGAGCTCAGTCAGCGACTCGGCATCGGTCTCGACGAGGAGCAGGTTGCCTCGATCGATACGGTGCGGGACCTGCTCGACCTCGCTGCCGGCAGCGGTGCCGACGCCGATCGGCGCGCAACGCCGGTCGAACAGCCCGAGGCCTATCTAACCGAAAGCCAGCAGCGCTGGCTCGAACCGCTGTCACCGATGGCGCGGCGGACGGCGAATCTGCTCTACGCGATCCACGGCGCCGGCACACGGATGCTGTTTCGCCTGCGCGTCGAAGGACTCGAGCATCTGCCGCCCGATCGCCAGTGGATTCTCGCGCCCAATCACGCGAGCTTTCTCGACCCGTCGGTCGTTGCGGCAGCCTTGCCGAGACGCTTGCTCCCGTCGACGTATTGGACCGGGTGGACCGGCTATGCGTTTCGCAACGCTCTGGTTCGCAGCATCAGTCGGCTAGCCCAGGTCGTTCCGATCGATCCCGAGCGCGCCGCGAGCTCGAGTCTCGCATTTGCCGCGATGGTGCTCGAGAAAGGGAGCAATCTCGTCATGTTTCCCGAAGGCGAGCGCTCGGGTACCGGAGAGCTCCTCGAGCTCAAGCCCGGTGTGGGCCTGCTGACGGCGCACTTCGACAGGGTTGCCATCGTTCCGGCCTGGATTGCCGGTAGCTTCGAAGCCTGGCCGCGGGACCGGGCGTTGCCGCGCCTGTACCGGATCTCGATCACGTTCGGCGTGCCACTCGATCCGAGTAGTATCATCGAAGCGAACGGTGACGGCGATCCAGCTGGCGCGATCACAACGAGTCTGGCAGAAGCGCTCGAATCGCTCGGCGATCGCCGGCCCTCGCCTGAGGCAGCGCGATGAGCACCAACGCTAGACGACTGACGCCGAGAGCAGGCGGCTGAGTTCGCGGCGATCGGGTGCCGACAGGCCCCGTCCGTGAAGCTCCGCGCACGGCCCGGCGCCTGCGAGCGGTGCGCAGTCGTCGCCGTAGCCCATCGCCTGGAACGTCCAGCGCCCGCGCAGATTCTTGATCTGCCCGATGTGACAGCCGTTGGCGTCGAAGACGGCGTGAAGATCCCGGCGCAGCTCGAGACATTCGAGCTTCTCGAGATCGGGACGCGTCTCGACCGGCCGGAAGCTGAATCTCGTCCAGGGCTGCGCCGGTGACGCGAACACGGTCGTCAGCGGCGCGAAGCTTTGCCTGTGATGCTCGTTCGGCCCGTGGCGAAGCAGACCCAGGTAGTGCTCGTCGGTGCCGTAGCCGACGTTGGTACGCCAGCCATAACCCGACCACTCGGACGCGAGCTC